>DYJA01000010.1 GCA_020723345.1 Candidatus Aquidulcis sp.
AAGGCGAGCGCTTTGCGATTCGCGAAGGTGGACGCACGGTCGGTTCGGGCGTCATCACGAAGATCATGGAATAGTCAACAGTCAACAGTAAACAGTGAACAGTCCACTGTTGACTGTTCACTGCGCACTGTTCACTGTATTGGGGAGATTATGGCTCGACAAAAGATTCGCATTCAACTCAAGGGGTACGATCATCGCGTGCTCGATCAATCGGCGAAACAGATCGTCGAAACGGCGGAACGCACCGGCGCGGCAGTCGTCGGACCGATTCCGCTGCCGACCAAGATCGAAAAGTTCACGGTGCAGCGCGCGACGTACATCGACAAGGACTCGCGGGATCAATTCGAAATTCGCACGCACAAACGCTTGATCGACGTACTCGAGCCCTCCTCAAAGACGATTGACACGCTGATGCGTTTGAATTTGCCCGCCGGCGTGGATATTGAAATCAAACTGTAATAAGGCGGCAGAAGGCAGAAGAAATTAGAAGGCAAAGAAGAGAATAAGGCGAAGAAGGCACAGGTCGCCCTCTCTGCCCTATTCGCCCTCTATGACTTCTCCAGCCATCTAATCCCCTCTGAGGTTACTATGGCAGAAGGACTGCTCGGCAAAAAAGTCGGGATGGCTCGCGTCTACAATGACAAGGGCGAAATCATTCCGGTCACGGTATTGGAAGTGGGACCGTGTTTTGTAACGCAAGTCAAATCGCCGGAGACGGACGGTTATAGCGCGATTCAAATGGGCTTTGGCGAAACGCGCCATCTCAACAAGCCCGCGCGCGGTCATCTCAAGCAAGCCCCCGCGCTCAAATATTTGCGCGAGGTTCGCACCGGCAACATCGCGAATTATCAACTCGGACAAAAATTGAACGTCGGTCTGTTCAATGCCGGCGATTTGGTGGACGTGTCCGGCGTTTCGAAAGGTAAAGGACACGCGGGCGTGATCAAGCGCCATCATTTCAAGGGCGGCAAGAAAACGCATGGGCAGTCCGACCGGATGCGCGCGCCCGGTTCGAGCGGCGCGACCACCACGCCCGGGCGTGTGCTCAAGGGCATGCGCGGCGCGGGTCAACTCGGCAACAAGAACGCGACCGTGTTGAATCTCGAAGTCGTGCGAGTGGATCAGGAACGCAACTTGCTCGCGATCAAAGGCACCGTGCCCGGCGCGAAAGGCAACGTCGTGTTCGTCCGCAAAGCGCGCAAGGAAAAGAAGGTAGTGAAAGCGCAGCCGACCGCGAAGAAGGGCAAATAGTCAATCGGTCAATCAGTAATCAGTGTTCAGTATTTGGACTCGTTTCTGATCGCCTGATTGCCCGATTGCCCAATTGACTCGACGGAGTTTGATGATGCAAGTACCACTCTACAACCAAGCCGGTCAACAGATTGGCACAACTGAATTGCGCGACGATATTTTTGCGATTGAGCCGAACAAGCCGGTGATGCACCAGGCGCTCGTCCGCCAACTTGCCAACGCGCGGCAAGGCAACGCCGACACGAAGACGCGCGCCGAGGTGGCGGGCGGCGGCGGGAAACCCTGGCGCCAAAAAGGCACCGGGCGCGCGCGCCAAGGTTCCACACGCTCGCCGCAATTTCGGCACGGCGGCGTCGTCTTTGGACCCACGCCGCGCTCGTACGAGCAAAAGATGCCGCTCAAGATGCGCCGACTCGCGCTGCGCTCCGCCTTGTCCGCCAAAGCCGCAGAGGGGCAAATTCGCGTCGTGGACGATTTGAAATTCGATACGCCCAAGACGCGCGAAATGGAAAATGTTCTCGGCGGCTTGCAGGTTCAAGCGTCCGCGCTGATCGTTCTGCCGGAAGCGAACACGGGCGTCCAAAAATCGGCGGCGAATATTCCCGACGTGAAAACACTGCACGCGCATTATTTGAACGTGCGCGATTTGCTCGGCTATGACTTTCTCGTTCTGCCGCTCGGTGCGGTCAAAGTCATTGAGAGCTATCTCGGACAATAGTCAATTGGGCAATCGGTAATCGGTCAATCAGTCAACCAGTTCCCAATTGACTGATCGCCTGATTGCCTAATTGACCAGTCGCCTGATTGACGAATGGGGTTACGATGCATCTCTATGAAATTTTGAAACGACCACTGACAACCGAAAAGACGACTGACATGAAAGATAATTTGCGGCAATACGCGTTCGAAGTTGATCTGCGCGCGACGAAACCGCAGGTCAAGGAAGCCGTCGAAAAAGCGTTCAACGTGCAAGTCATGAGTGTGAACGTGATGCGAATGTCGCGCAAGCGCCGCCACTACGGTCGCCGCATCTCGTACAAGCCGACGTGGAAAAAAGCGATTGTCAGAATTCCGGGCAATCAACGCATTGAACTGTTCGAGGGTGTGTAATCATGGGCATCAAAATCTATAAACCCACGTCGGCGGGCCGCCGCAATATGACCACTCCGACGTTCGAAGAAATTACCAAAAAGACGCCGGAGAAATCACTACTGGTCACGTTGAAGCGACAAGCCGGGCGCAACAATCAAGGTCGCATCACCGTACGCCATCACGGCGGCGGCAATCGCCCCAAATATCGCGTCGTTGATTTCCGCCGCGAGAAAATCGGCGTCCCCGCGAAGGTTGTCGCGATTGAGTACGATCCGAATCGCACGGCGCGCATTGCGCTCTTGCACTATGCCGATGGCGAAAAACGCTACATTCTCGCGCCTGTCGGTCTGGTCGTCGGCGATACGATTCTCTCCGGCACGAACGCCGAAATCAAACCCGGCAACACTTTGCCGATCACCGCGATTCCGGTCGGCACGATGATCCACAACGTCGAATTGCAAAAAGGCAAAGGCGGACAACTCGCGCGTTCGGCGGGGACTGCCGCGCAGTTGATGGCGAAGGAAGGCAAGTACGCGCAAGTGCGCTTACCCTCCGGCGAAGTGCGCTACGTCAGCGTCGAATGTATGGCGACGATCGGTTCGATTGGCAATTCCGAATGGAACACGATCAAACTCGGCAAAGCCGGACGGAAACGCCACATGGGCTGGCGTCCGACGGTGCGCGGCGCGGTGATGAGCCCGCGCGATCACCCGCACGGCGGTGGTGAAGGTAAAGTCGGCGTCGGGTTGCCCGGACCAAAGACGCCGTGGGGCAAGCCCGCGCTCGGCAAAAAGACGCGCCGCCGCAAATACACGGATCGTTTCATCGTCAAAGGTCGGGGCAAAAAATAGGCAATCGGTCAACTAGGCAATCAGTCAACCAGTCAACTTGGAATTCGAACACTGAACACTGATTCCCGATTGACTAGTTGCCTGATCACTGATTGACTGATTACGGGGGTTTTATGGGTCGCTCGCTGAAAAAGGGACCGTTTGTACAACCGAAATTATTGAAACGCATCGAGCAGATGAACAAGGCAGGCGAAAAGCGCGTGCTGAAAACCTGGTCGCGCGCGTCCGTCGTCTTCCCGCAAATGGTGGGACATACGATTGCCGTCCACGATGGTCGCCGCCACGTCCCGATCTACGTCACCGAAAATATGGTCGGACACCGGCTGGGTGAATTCGCGCCGACGCGCCATTTCCGCGGTCACTCGACCAAGGAAAAAGCGGCGGAAGCCGCGGCCGCCGCGCCTACGCCCGCCGCGCTCGCAAAAGGTCAAGGGAGTTGAGCATGGCGGAGTATCAGGAAATCACCGGCGTTGCGAAATATATTCGCATGTCGCCGCGCAAAGTGCGCCTCGTCGCCGATTTGGTGCGCGGCAAGCGCGTCGACGACGCCATCGGCATTTTGAAGATGACGCCGAAGGAAGCCGCGCGCGCGGTCGAAAAAGCGGTGAACGCCGCCGCGTCGAACGCGACGAACAACTATGGCTTGGTGCGCGAAGATTTGTACGTCACGACGATTTACGCCGACGAAGGACCCACTTTGAAACGCATGAAAGCCGGCGCGCGTGGTCGTTATAAACCGATTCTGAAACGTTCGGCGCACATCACCGTCGGCGTCGCGGAACGCGCGGCGAAGGAGTCATAATGGGACGAAAAATTCATCCGTACGGATTTCGACTCGGCATTATCAAGGATTGGCGTTCCAAGTGGTACAACGCCGATAAAAAGATTTACGCGGCGCAGTTGAAAGAAGATATGGCGATCCGCAAGTTGGTGCGCGCCAAAGTCGGACACGCCGGAATCGCGGATATTCGCATCGAACGATTCCCGAAGCAAGTGACGATTTACGTACACACGGCAAAGCCCGGCATCATCATCGGGCGCAAAGGCGCGAGCGTCAACCAACTCCGCAAAGATTTGGAAGAATTGACGAAGCAAAAGATCAAATTAGAAGTGATCGAAGTCGACCGACCGGAATCGGATGCGTACCTCGTCGCCGAGAGCATTTGCCAGCAGATGGAAAAGCGCATTTCGCACAAGCGCGCGATGAAGCAAGCGATGACGCGCGCGATGCGCGGCGGCGCGCTCGGCATCAAGATCACTGCGGGCGGTCGCCTCGCCGGTTCGGAAATGGCGCGCCGCGAAATGGTCAAAGACGGTCGCATTCCGCTGAATACGCTGCGCGCGGATATTGATTACGCGCGTCGCGAGGCGCTGACGACCTATGGCAAGATTGGCGTCAAGGTTTGGATTTACAAAGGCGAAGTGATGCCCGAACAGCGCAAGCAGGAAATTTTGAAACAGATCGAAGCGGCGGCGCGCCAAGCCGAAGCCGCGGCGGGAGAGTCGTAATATGTTGATGCCCAAACGTGTCAAGTACCGCAAGCAACATCGCGGACGCATGAAAGGGACCGAAACGCGCGGCGTCACGCTCGATTTCGGCGATTATGGCTTGCAGGCGCTCGAACCGTGCTGGATGACCAGCCGCCAGATCGAAGCCGCGCGCCGCGCCGTCGTCCGGTTCGTCAAACGCGGCGGCAAGTTGTGGATTCGCGTTTTTCCCGATCACTCGGTCACGATCAAAGGCGCGGAAACGCGCATGGGTGGCGGCAAGGGCGCGCCCGATCACTGGGTCGCCGTCGTCAAACCGGGCCGCGTCATTTTTGAAATCGGCGGTGTGAAAGAAGACACCGCGCGCGAAGCGATGCGCCTCGCGGCGTACAAATTGCCGATCCGCACGCAGTTCATCGCGAGGATGGAGGCGCAGGCATGAAGACCACGCAACTTCGGACGATGGATGACGCCGCGCTGAAAAAACAGATGGACGATCTGTACCATGAATTGTTCAACCTGCGCTTTCAGCGCGCGGCGGGACAAATGCCCAACTTTAATCGCCTGACCCAGGTCAAGCGCGACATCGCGCGCGTCAAGACTATATTGCGCGAACGGGTGGGCGCACAGGAGGCACAGGCGAAATGAAAGAACGGCGCAAAGTAATGCAAGGTCGCGTGGTCAGCGACAAGATGCTCAAGACCGTCATTGTCGAAATCGAATCCACCTACACGCATCCGCTGTACGGCAAAGTGGTGCGCCGCGCCAATCGCTTTAAGGCGCACAACGCGGAACCTGTCGTCGCCAAACGAGGCGATTTGGTTAAGATCATCGAAGCGCGCCCGTACTCGCACGAAAAGCGCTGGCGCGTGAGCGAGATCGTTCAACGCGGCATCGTCGTCGAAGAAATTCGCGAGAAGGAATTGGAAGAACTGCGCGCGAAGGAAGAGGCGGATCGCGCCGCGCGCCGCGCGGAAGAAGAACGCCGCGCCGCCGAACGCTTGGCGAAACTCGCGGGCGAAGAAGAACCCACCGAAGCCGCTGCCGAACCGGCAGAAAGTGAGGCGGCATGATTCAGACATCTACCCGTCTCGTCGTCGCCGATAACACCGGCGCGCGCGAGGTGATGTGTATCCGCGTGATGGGCGGCGGCAATCGCAAGTCCGGCGGCGTGGGCGATATTATCGTCGCCGCCGTCAAGTCCGCGATTCCGACCAGCACCGTCAAAAAAGGCGAAGTCGTCCGCGCGGTGATCGTCCGCACGTCGAAAGAGTATGGTCGCCGCGATGGATCGTACATTCGCTTTGACGACAACGCAGCGGTCATTCTCGAAACCGATTCGACCAATCCGAAAGGGACGCGCATCTTTGGTCCCGTCGCGCGCGAACTGCGCGACAAGGGCTTTATGAAAATCGTGTCGCTTGCGCCGGAAGTTTTGTAGGACAATTTTGTAAAATTGTCCAACACGGAGTTTTGATGAACAAGATTCGTAAAGGCGATACCGTCCAAGTGATGGCGGGCAATGATCGCGGCAAAAAAGGCGAAGTCCACAGCATCTCGCCGAAAGATGGGACCGTGATCGTCGCCGGTATCAATTTGGTAAAAAAGCATCAAAAGCGCACCGGCAACGTTCGGACGCAAGCCGGCATCATCGAACGCGAAGGACCGCTGCCGCTCGCCAACGTCGCGTTGGTGTGCAAGAATTGCGGCAAACCCGCGCGCATCGGCTTTGCCGATGCCGCCGGCAAGAAAACCCGCAAGTGTCGCGAGTGCGGACAATTCATTGATTAGAAACTGGAAATTGGAAGTTGGAAATTAGATCAGCGCGTCCAACCTCTAACATCTAACCTCCAACATCCAGACACGAGGTAGAAATGGCAAAGCCAGAACAGGCGGCAAAGCCAGAGCAAAAGAAAGAACCCAAAGGCGCGAAAGGCGCGCCGCCGCCAGAACAAAAAGAGAAAAAAGGCGCAGCCGGGAAAAGAGCAAAGTCCGCCACGATACCGCGCTTGAAAGAGCGCTATCGCAAAGAAATCTTGCCGGCGTTGATGCGCGAATTCGGGTACCAAAACGTGATGCAAGCGCCGCGCGTCAATAAAGTCGTCGTCAATATCGGCGTGGGTGAAGCGATTGGCAACGCGAAAACGCTCGACGGCGCGGTGAAGGACTTGACGGCGATTGCCGGGCAAAAGCCGTTCGTCCGCAAAGCCAAAAAATCGATTGCGACGTTCAAACTGCGCGAAGGCATGCCCATCGGCTTGATGGTGACTCTGCGCGGCGATACGATGTACTACTTTTTGGATCGCTTGATGAACATCGCACTGCCGCGCACGCGCGATTTTCGCGGCGTGTCGCGCGACGCGTTCGACGGGCGCGGCAATTACACCCTGGGACTGCGCGAGCAATTGATTTTCCCGGAAATTGATTACGATACGATTGATAAAGTGCGCGGGATGGAAGTGAGCATCGTCACTTCCGCCAAAAACGACGAAGAAGGTCGGCGTTTGCTCCAAATGATGGGCATGCCGTTCCGGGCGCCGTAAGCGAGGAGGATTGCGTGGCAAAAAAGTCAATGATCAATCGAGAATTACATCGCAAGTATCCTAATCGCGTGCGCAACCGCTGTACGTTGTGCGGTCGCCCGCGCGGATAC
This sequence comes from Candidatus Aquidulcis sp., assembly GCA_020723345.1. Lineage (GTDB taxonomy): Bacteria > Chloroflexota > Anaerolineae > UBA4142 > UBA4142 > VGOB01. The sequence continues at coordinate 7,336 of DYJA01000010.1, forward strand.
ATCCGCCGGTTCAAACTGTGCCGAATTTGTTTTCGACGTGAAGCGCTGGAGGGACACATCCCCGGCGTGACCAAGTCGAGTTGGTAGTCGCGCTATCTGTCATTTCGAGGCGCGTCTCGCGCCGAGAAATCTCATCCAAGGTTGCCGCGATTTCTCGCTCCGCTCGAAATGACAATTGGTTCGAAAGAATCTCCAGTTGGTTGGTAAGGAGTAGGGACTAATGGTAAACGATCCCATCGCCGATATGCTCGCCCGATTACGCAATGCGGCCGAGATCAAACATCCGCAGGTTTTGATGCCTGCCTCGAAATTGCGTGTGGCTGTCGCCAAGATTTTGAAAGACGAAGGGTACATCGAGAAACTCGAAGTCACCAAAGACAAGCCGCAACCGTTCTTGCGCGTGTGGCTACGCTACGACACTCAGAAAAAGCCGATCCTGAGCGGCGTCCGCCGCGTCTCCAAACCCGGACGACGCGTCTACGCCGGCAAGACCGACATTCCCTGGGTGCGCCACGGCTTGGGCGTCGCGATCGTTTCGACGACGCGCGGCGTGATGACCGGGACGCGCGCCAAGCGCATGGGGCTGGGCGGCGAAATCTTGTGCTACGTCTGGTAAATCGGAGGATTGAATGTCGCGAATTGGAAAAATGCCGGTCAAACTTCCGGCGGGCGTAAAAGCAAATATCGAAGGGTCGACGGTGACGATCAAGGGTCCGAAAGGTGAATTGAAACAAACCTTCGATTCGCAATTGAAGATCGAAGCGAAGGACGGACAAATCACGGTCGCGCCGCCGGACGCGCCGGGCTACGACGCGCTGCACGGCTTGACGCGCGCCTTGATCAACAACATGGTATTGGGCGTGACCGAAGGTTACAAACGCAGTCTGGAGATCGAAGGCGTGGGCTATCGCGCGGAATTGCAGGGCAAGAATTTGGTGCTTGCCGTCGGCTTGTCGCACCAGATTACCGTCGAACCGCCGCAAGGCATTACATTCGTCGTGGACAAGTCGCAACGCCTCTTCACGATTGAAGGCACGGACAAGCAACTCGTCGGCGAGATGGCGGCGAAGATTCGGAACATGCGTCCGCCCGAACCGTACAAAGGCAAAGGGATTCGCTATCAGGGCGAACGGATTCGCCGCAAAGCCGGTAAAGCGGGCAAGGTCGGTGCCGGAGCGAAGTAAGCGGCAGTGCGAGGAGCGCGTCCTGGTTTGTAGTATGCGCTTCAGCGCAAGAGAGCGCGATAAATCGCTCACTACGAACAAACGCGCGCGGATATAATCGCGCGATAAGGAATGAACAATGAAGACAATCGAAACTCATGTGCGCCGGGCGCGGCGACAACGCCGCGTGCGCGCCAAAGTCAAAGGCACGGCGGATCGTCCGCGTTTGAACGTGTTTCGCAGTTCGCGGCACATTTTCGCGCAAATCATCGACGACGCCAAAGGGCACACGCTCGTCGCGGCGTCGACGTTGGATCAAGAAGTGCGCGCACAAGCCGCGAGGCTGAAAAAAGCGGACGAGTCCAAAGCCGTCGGCAAATTGCTGGCGCAACGCGCGCTCGCCAAAGGATTGAAGCAGGTCGTGTTTGATCGCGGCGGTTATCAATATCACGGACGCGTCAAGGCGCTGGCAGATAGCGCGCGCGCCGGTGGATTGGAGTTTTAGTTATGCCTCAGAATACAAGCAGAGGACCAGGACGCGGACGCGGACGCCAACAAGAACGCGACCGGCAAGAAGAAGGACCTTCGTTCGACGAGCGCGTCGTCGCGATTGACCGCACCGCCAAAGTCGTCAAAGGCGGTCGGCACTTTGGATTCCGCGTCGTCGTAGTCGCCGGAGATAACAACGGCAGCGTCGGCGTCGGCGTCGGCAAAGCGCGCGAAGTGCCCGAAGCGATTCGCAAAGGGACCGAACGCGCGCGCAAGACGATGGTCAAAGTGCCGCTCGCCGGCACGACGATTCCGCATCCGCTGATTTCCAAGTACGGCGCATCGCAAGTGATGCTGAAACCGGCGACGCCGGGCACGGGCGTCATCGCGGGCGGCGGCGTGCGCGCGGTTTTGGAATGTGCGGGCGTGCGCGATGTGCTGACGAAATCGCTCGGCAGCGCGAACAAGTTGAACGTCGTGCGCGCGACGTGGGAAGGGCTCAAGAACATGAGCGATACCGCCGTCGAAGCCAAGCGGCGGAACAGACCGGTGCAGCAATTCTTGCCGCCGTGGAGGAAGACGCCAGATGTCAAGCAAGCGTAAATTGAAAATCACGTGGCTCAAGAGCGCCATCGGTTACAAGAAAAATCAAAAGGCGACGATTGCGGCGCTCGGCTTGCGGAAACTGGGGCAGACCATCGAGCACGACGATACGCCGCAGGTGCGCGGCATGGTCTTTACCGTGCGCCATTTGGTCAAGTGTGAAGAGAGTAAATAGTCAATCAGGCGATCAGTAATCAGTCAACCAGTCAACCAGTTGCCTGATCGCTTGATTGCCCGATCGACGACATAACGAGAGACAAAAATGAAGCTACACGATCTCCAACCAGCCGAAGGATCGAAACATCGCCGCCGACGCGTGGGGCGCGGCATTTCTGCCGGGCAGGGCAAGACCGCCGGTCGCGGCACCAAAGGTCAACGGTCGCGCACGGGACGCGGCATCAAGCCGTACTTTGAAGGTGGGCAATTGCCGCTGGTGCGCCGTTTGCCGCACAATCGCGGTTTCAAAAATCTTTTCCGCGTCGAGTACCAGGTCGTGAATCTCGACGCGCTCAATCAGTTCGACGCCGGGGCGCAAGTGACGCCGGACGCGCTCGTCGCGCGCGGTTTGGTGCGCCACTCCGATCGCGTCAAAGTGCTCGGCAATGGCGCGCTGACCAAATCGCTCAACGTTCAAGCACACGCGTTCTCGGACAGCGCGAAGGAAAAGATCGCGGCGGCGGGCGGAACAGCCGAGGAAATTCCAGGCAACTAGGCAATCAGGCAACTAGGCAACGGGTTACCGATTAACCGATTGTCCGATTGACTGATCGCCTGGTCGACTTGAGTGGAGTTGAAACAATGATTGACGCGCTTCGAAATGCAATGCGATTGCCGGATTTGCGGAACAAGATTTTATTTACCTTGTTTATTCTGATCATCTATCGTCTGGCGGCGCATATTCCGGTACCGGGAGTGGATCGCACCGCGCTGGACACGATGTTCCAATCGAACCAGTTGCTCGGATTTCTCGATCTCTTTTCCGGCGGCGCGCTTTCGAACTTTTCCGTCGTCGCGATGGGCGTCTATCCGTACATCACCGCGCAAATTATCATGCAGTTAGCCGTCGGCATCGTTCCGGCGTTGGAGAAAATCTGGAAGGAAGGCGGCGACGCCGGTCGCGCCAAAATCAATCAGTGGACGCATTTGGCGACGATCCCGCTCGCCGCGCTGCAAGCCTTCGCGCAAGCGATGATGTTGACGCAGAGTACGCCGCCGGTCTTGACGAATTTTGGTCTCGCGACCAATCCACTCGAAACGATTTCGGTGATCGCGACGCTGACCGCCGGAACGATTTTCGCGATCTGGCTCGGCGAGTTGATTTCGGAACAGGGGATCGGCAGCGGTATTTCGATCATCATCTTCGGCGGCATCGTCGCCGGAGTGCCGCAGCGCATCGGTCAGATGTTACAATCGAACCCCGCCTCCCTGCTCTTTTTCCTGCTCATCACCGTCATCACAATTGTCGGCATCATTTACGTTCAGGAAGGGCATCGCCGCGTGCCGGTGCAGTACGGCAAGCGCGTGCGCGGCACCAAGTTGTACGGCGGACAAAGCACGCACATTCCGCTGCGCGTCAACTCGTCGGGCATGATTCCGCTCATCTTCGCGATCTCGATCTTGATCTTTCCGGGCGTGATCGCCGGATACTTTGCCGCGGCGCCCGGTCAGCCGGAGAATATCGCGAACTGGATCGTCAACGCGTTCAATCAGAACAGCCCGGTGTACTGGATCGCGTATTTCATGATGGTCGTTGGCTTTACGTTCTTTTACACCGACGTTATCTTCCGTCAGCAAAATCTCGCCGAAGTTTTGCAGCAGCAAGGCGGTTTTATTCCGGGGATTCGTCCGGGCAAGCGCACGGAAGAGTACTTGACTGGCGTGTTGCAGCGCATCACGCTGGTCGGCGCGCTCTTCCTGGGTATCGTCGCGATTCTGCCTTTCCTGGTTCAGGACGTGACGGAAACGACCGCGATGATCATTACGAGCACCGGCTTGCTGATCGTCGTCGGCGTGGTGCTGGACACGATGAAGCAGTTGCAGGCGCAGTTGGTGATGCGGCATTATGAAGGATTCATCAAGTAACCACGCGCCGATCTACATCATCCTGCTCGGCGCGCCGGGCGCAGGCAAAGGAACGCAAGCCGAAGTTTTGGGCAAGCGTTACGGGCTAGCGCACATTTCCAGCGGCGATCTCTTTCGCGAGAATGTGTCCAAGCAAACGCCGCTCGGCGTCTTGGCGAAATCGTACATGGACAAGGGCGAGTTGGTGCCGGACGACGTGACGATCAAGATGGTGATGGAGCGCATCGCGCGTCCCGATTGCGCGCGCGGCGTCGTCTTCGACGGCTTTCCGCGCACCGAAGCGCAGGCGCAGGCGTTGGATGCCGCGCTCGCGCAAGAAAACAAAAAGATCGGCGCGGCGATTTCCATTCAGGTGCGCGACCAGGTATTGATCGAACGATTGACCGCGCGCTGGATTTGCCCGGCGTGCAGTACTGTGTATAATCTGCTTTCCAATCCGCCGCGCGTGGCGGGCAACTGCGACAAGGATGGCAGCGCACTGGGTCAGCGCGACGACGACAAGCCGGAAACAGTACGTCGGCGGCTCGACGTGTTCCGCCGCCAAACTGCGCCGCTGATCGAGTATTACCGCCGGAGCGGTTTCTTGCGCGACTTGGATGGCGAACAATCCATCGAGCAGGTGACGGCGGCAGTTGTCAATATCGCGCAGACGTTGTAGCCCGTTCGTAGTTGGCGATTTAGCGCAGAGAAAAATTTGTGATTGTCATCAAATCGAAGAACGAAATTGAGACGATGCGCGCCGCCGGGAAAATCGTCGCCGAAACACTGGACGCGTTGAAAGCCATCACCAAGCCCGGCGTGACGACGTACGATCTCGATCAACTCGCGCAGGCGATCATTACCAAACACGGCGCCAAGCCGACGTTCAAAGGATATCGCGGATTTCCGGCGTCGATCTGCGCCTCCGTCAATTCCGAAGTCGTGCATGGAATTCCGAGCAAAAAGCGCGTGCTTCAATCCGGCGACATTATCGCGATTGACGTCGGCGCGACGCTCAAAGGTTTAGTCGGCGATGCCGCGGTCACGCTGCCGGTCGGCAACGTATCCGACAAAGCCAAGCGGCTGATGGAAGCGACTGAAGCCGCGCTGTGGGCAGCCATCGCACAGTGCCGCGTCGGAAACTACCTGGAAGACATTTCGAGCACGATCCAAGATTTCGCCGAATCGCGCGGCTACTCGGTGGTGCGGCAGTACGTCGGACACGGCGTCGGGCGGCAGATGCACGAAGACCCGCAAATCCCGAATTATCGGCAAGGCAAGCGCGGTCCACAACTGAAACCCGGCATGACGCTCGCGCTCGAACCGATGATCAATGAGGGCGTCGCGGATACACGCGTGCTGCGCGACAAGTGGACGGTCGTCACGAAAGACGGCAAACTCTCGGCGCATTTTGAACACACCGTCGCGATTACGGACGGGGAACCGGATATTTTGACGTTGTTGTAAGGCAAGTTTGCAAACTTGCCCTACCGACTTGGGAGAAACCATGAAAGTCAAACCATCAGTGAAACCACGTTGCGAAAAATGCAAGATCATACGACGGCGCGGCATCGTGCGAATCGTATGTGAAAATCCAAAGCATAATCAGAGGCAGGGATAATTTGGAAATTGGAAGTTAGAAGTTGGACGTCGCTACAAAGGTTGCCAATCTCTAATCTCTAATCTCCAACTTCCAACCCGGAGGAATCATGGCTCGTATTGCAGGTGTTGACTTGCCGCGCGCCAAGCGCGTGGACATTGCATTACGCTATCTGTACGGCATCGGACCGTTCCGCGCCGTCGAAGTGTTGAATCAAGCGCAAGTGAATCCGGCGATCCGCGTGAAAGATTTGTCGGAAGCCGAAGTCGCGCGCATTCGCACGATTCTGGATCGCGATTACAAAGTGGAAGGCGATCTGCGGCGCGAAGTCGCGATGAATATCAAACGGATGCAGGAAATCGGCGCGTATCGCGGCTTGCGGCACCGCCGCAATTTGCCGGTGCGCGGTCAGCGCACGCGCACCAACGCGCGCACCAAACGCGGTTCGCGCAAGACCGTCGCCGGACGCAAGCGCAGCAAGGCGAAGAAATAGTCAATTAGTCGCGTAGTCACTTGGTCAAATAGTCAATTGGTCGCATGGTCGTTTAGTCAATGGGTCAACTCGTTCAGACTAATTGACGACTCGACTAACCGACTAGATGACTAACCGACCACGCGACTAAACTCGGAGGATCAATGGCGGAAGAACAAAAGACGACCACTGCCGCGCCAGGCGCCGCGCCCAAGCGACCAGTGCGCCGCGGGGGCAAGAAAGAAAAGAAAGCGGTACCGTACGGGCACGTCTACATTCAGGCGTCGTTCAACAATACGCTCATCACGTTCACCGATGCGCAAGGCAATGCGATTGTGTGGGGCAGCGCGGGTTCCAGCGGTTTCAAGGGCTCGCGCAAGAGCACGCCGTACGCCGCGCAGATCGCCGCGCAAAACGCGGCAAAACGCGCGCTCGAAATGGGTTTGCGCGAAGTGGATGTGTTGGTCAAGGGACCCGGACCCGGTCGCGAATCGGCGATTCGCGCGCTCGGACAAGCCGGACTGCGCGTGCGGTCGATTACGGACACGACGCCGATTCCGCACAATGGTTGTCGTCCGTCGAAGAAACGGCGCGTTTAATCAGGAGGATTGATGGCTCGATATCTTGGATCGGCATGTGTGTTGTGCCGTCGCGAAGGCGAGAAACTATATTTGAAAGGCGATCGCTGCTACACTAACAAGTGCGCGATCGAACGACGCAATTATCCGCCCGGACCGCACGGGCAGAGCGGCTCGTTCCGCCGCAAAGCGAGCGATTACGCGACGCAGTTGCGCGAAAAACAAAAAGCGCGCCGCATTTACGGCGTACTCGAACGCCAATTCCGCCGCTACTTTGCCGAAGCGTCGAAAAGCACCGGGGTCACCGGCGCGGCATTGCTGCAACTTTTGGAACTGCGCCTGGACAATATCGTGTACCGGCTCGGCTTTGCGACCAGTCGCAAGCAAGCGCGTCAACTCGTCTTGCACGGACATTTCATGGTGAACGGCGCAAAGGCAACTGTGCCTTCGTTCGTCCTCAAGCCCGGCGCGCAAATCGCCGTCACGGAGGACAGTCGCAAGAACGCGTACTTTCAAGCCGCGACGAAAGATCTCGCGCGGCGCAAGCCGGTGGAGTGGCTCTCGTTCGACGCGGCGAGTCTCTCTGGCAGCGTGCTCAACCCGCCGTCGCGCCAGCAAATCGATACGCCGTTGAAAGAACAGTTGATTGTGGAGTACTATAGCCGGTAGAGTTAGTGCAATAGTGCGATAGTTGACGCGCGTTGCGTCGACAAGAGAACTATCGAACTAACGCACTATCAAACTATCGCACTAATTCGCCAGGAGGTTCCGCCTTGGAAGCAGTCTTGCCAAAGATCGAAGCGGAAGCAACATCGAAAAGTTACGGAAAATTTATTATCGGTCCTTTGGAAAGCGGTTATGGCGTGACGCTCGGCAATGCCTTGCGCCGCGTGCTGCTCGCGTCGCTCACGGGCGCGGCAGTCTCGTCGGTCAAAGTCGAAGGCGTGCATCACGAGTTCACGCCGATCCCGAACGCCAAAGAGGACATGACGCAACTGATTTTGAACGTCAAGCAATTGCGTTTCAAATTACACGACACCGACGCGTCGGCGCGTCTGCATCTCGAAGCGCGCGGTCGCGGCTCGGTCACCGCGGGCGACATCCAACTGCCCGCGCAAGTCGAACTGATCAATCCCGATCAACATCTCATCACGCTCGATTCCGACGACGCGCATTTGGAAATGGACTTGACCGTGCAGCGCGGCAAGGGCTATTCGCCTGCCGAAGAACGCGGCAAATTGCCGATTGACGAAATTCCCATCGACGCGGTCTTTAGCCCGGTCAAGAAAGCGAATTTTCGCGTCGAACCGGCGCGCGTCGGACAAATGACGAATTTCGACAATCTCGTGATGGAAATTTGGAGCGATGGTTCGATCACGCCGCGCGAAGCGTTGACCGAAGCCGCCAAAATTCTCGTGCGCCATTTCGGTCTCGTCTCCGGTTTTGCGGGCGAACCCGAAGCGGAAGTCGTGCCCGAGTCCGAGATTCCGAGCCGCGTGTACGACACGCCGATCGAAGAACTCGAACTGACGGTGCGCGCGTACAACTGCTTGAAACGCGCCGGCATCACCAAAGTCGGCGAAGTGTTGGAACGCTTGCAAAAAGGCAAGGACGAAATTTTGGCGATCCGCAATTTCGGACAGAAATCGCTCGACGAATTGATGGAGCGCTTGCAAGCCAAGGGTTATCTGGAAACGATCCAGACGCCCGCCGATTTGACCGCGCCAGCCGAAGCCAGTGAATCTGAAACGCCGAGTGAAGGGGAATAAGTTATGCGACATCGTATTGCCGGGCGCTCGTTAGGCCGCGACAAAGATCATCGCCGCGCCCTGTTCCGCAGTTTGATTACCGAACTGCTGCGCCACGAACGGATCGAAACGACTGAAGCCAAAGCCAAAGCGATCCGCGCCGACGCGGAAAAAATGATCACGCTCGGCAAGCGCGGCGACTTGCACGCGCGACGCCAAGCCGCCCAGACCTTGATGGATCCGGACGTGACGAAAAAGTTGTTCGAGAAACTGGGCCCGCGCTACAAAGAACGCAAAGGTGGCTACACGCGCGTTTTCAAAGTCGGACCGCGCTTGGGCGACGCCGCGCCGGTCGTGATTATGGAGTTGGTGGATCGCGAGGCGTAGTTCAATAGTGCGATAGTGCAATAGTTCGATAGTTGACCGGCGCGCGAATTCTAACTACCGCACTAACGCACTATCGAACCATCGCACTTATGAACAAATACCGTCTCCTAGCAATTGTAGAATACGACGGGACGGACTTTGAAGGGTTCCAAGTTCAAGCGCGCAAGCGCACCGTGCAAGGGGAACTGGAACGCGCGCTGGACAAGATCACCGGCGAAAAAATTCGCGTGATCGGCGCAGGGCGAACAGATACCGGCGTTCACGCCACCGGGCAAGGCGCGCATTTCGATACGACGTGGGCGCGCTCGGTCAAAGAATTGCAGCGCGCATTGAACGCCGTTTTACCAAACGATATCGCGATTCGCACCCTGGTTCAAGTCGCCGACGATTTCTCGGCGCGGTACAGCGCGCAAAGCCGCACGTATCGGTACACGATTTTGAACCAGGCGATTCGCTCGCCGCTCGCAGCGCGGTACGCGCTCGTCGTTCCCGAACTGCTCGACGCGGACGCGATGGACGCGGCGGCGCGGTGCTTGATCGGCACACAGGATTTCGGCGCGTTTGGCACGCCGCCGCACGGCGAGAACACCGTGCGCGAGATACATCGCGCGCAAGTGACGCGCGAAGGCAACCGTGTGTTGATCGAGATCCAAGCGAACGCGTTTTTGTATCGCATGGTGCGCCGGATCGTCGGCACGCTGCTGCTCGTCGGCACAGGCGCGCTGAACATCGCGCAATTCCGCGAGGTGCTCACGAAACAGCGGCGCGCCGGGCAAGCGGTTCCGCCGCAAGGATTGTGTTTGATCGAAGTAAAATATGGAGTGATGGATGAAAACATTTAACACCAAGCCCGCCGATATCAAACGGGGATGGTACGTCGTGGATGCCGACGGCAAGAACCTGGGGCGGCTCGCATCGGGCATCGCGCGGGTGCTCAAAGGCAAGCACAAGCCGTACTACACGCCGCACCTCGATTGCGGCGATTACGTCGTCGTCGTCAACGCGGGCAAAATTCGCGTGACCGGCAAAAAGTTGGACGTGAAATTTTACTTTACACACTCGGGTTATCCAGGCGGGCAGAAAAAAGTCATCCTGCGGACGCAGTTGGAAAAACATCCCGACCGCGTGCTCAAGTCGGCGGTGCATGGCATGTTGCCGAAGGGACGCTTGGGCAGGCAGATATTCAAGAAACTCAAAGTGTACGGCACGCCCACGCATCCGCACGGCGCGCACAAACCGAAAAAGTTGGAGGTCTAGCGATGGCAACCGGAAAATATTACGAAGGCGTTGGACGACGGAAAGCGGCGGTCGCGCGCGTGCGCTTGTTCGCGGGGAGCGGCGCGTTCACAGTGAACGAAAAGCCGGTGAACGATTATTTCCGCGTGCTCTCGCTCATCAACGCGGCGCAAAATCCGCTGCGCGCGACGCAGAACGAAGCGCGCTTTACGGTTTCCGCGCAGGTCAAGGGCGGCGGTCCCGTCGGTCAAGCCGATGCTGTGTCACTGGGTTTGGCGCGCGCACTCCTCGCGGCAGACACGACGTTCAAGGGCGCGCTGCGCAAAGCCGGTTTGCTGACGCGCGATCCGCGCGAAAAGGAACGCAAGAAACCTGGTTTGAAGAAAGCCCGCAAGGCGAAGCAATACACCAAACGGTAAGCGCGTACATGAAATCCGACAGGTCTTCGAGACCTGTCGGATTTTTGTTTTGGTTCACTTTGCGAAACGCGCGCCTATCGTTTGCGCCAACTTATCGAGATTTGTTTTTCTGTGCGGGGACGCCAGACCCAGAGTCCCTTGCGTGAGAGACGAATGACTGTCCCCATTCGCTTGGCATACGTATTGAACTCCGGATGCCGTAGAAATCGTCGCACGAAACTTGCGACTTCATCTTCGTAGATGTCCATGCAGACCAGACAATATCGCGCGTGGCATAGTTCGCGCCGATGAAAGCCAAAGTCAAGCGTAAACAACGTTGGATGACGTAAGCGATGGAGCAAGGGGATAATCGCCTCGTCCTGTATTCCTTTTTGGCTCACATTGTAGCCAATGTGGTGGATTGGAATATTCCAACCATTCAAACGTTCGCGCTGTTCTTCGGGAATGTGCTCATCCAGGATATTCATGCTGGCAGTGGCTCGACGACGTACTTGGGCGCGTGTTCAAGAAATGCCTGACTCGATAGACGCACCGCTTCGGCGATGGCTTCTTTCGGGATACTCCCGCCCCATCGCTCGCTGATGCTGACCCAATCCATTCCGAGCGCCACTTGGTTTAACACCTGGGAAACCATGACGCGCGTGCCGCGAATAGTCGGCTTGCCGTGACAAATTTTAGGATCAGCGACAATGTAGCGTCCGAGCATCAATCGTTTCGATTGAGAAGCAGCGACACGCCGCCGCGATGCGATCGCGTTGCGCGATGACGCCCTAGTGTTTGGGGATGCTTTCTTTCCGTTCTTTCTCATCGTGGATCACCTCCGACGTTCTTCTGCGCGATATTATACACACAATTGCGCCAACGCGCTATTCACATCTCCCACCCCACATCTCATCTCTGATACTTTTGCTGATTCTGCTGATGCTCTTCGTACGTCTTGCCGAACGCGTGCGTGCCATCGCCTTTGGAGTAAAAGTACAGATACTCGGTCTGCGCGGGTTCGGCGACCGCGACGATGGACGCGAGACTCGGACTGCAAATCGGTCCGGGCGGCAAGCCCGCGTTGCGGTACGTGTTGTACGGCGAGTTGACGCCCGCGAGTTCCTCGATCGTCACCGGCGATTTCCACCACTGCTTGGTCGCGGCTTGGTAACCGAGCGCGTACTGCGCGGTTGAATCGGATTGCAGGAACATTTTCTTTTTGATGCGATTCAAAAACACGCTCGCGATGATCGGACGTTCGTTCGCGACGACCGCTTCGCGCTCGACGATGGACGCGAGCGCCAGCGCTTCCAGCAGCGTCATCTTTTGCGCGGCGATCTGCTGACGCGTTTTTTCCGTGACGCGCTGCCCGAACGTGTCGAGCATCAAGGTGATCAGCGCGTCGTTCGTGATGTCGTACGGCACGTTGTACGATTCGGGAAACAGAAAACCTTCGAGCGACGGCGACGCGGTCTTGGGGCGATCCTTCAGAAACGCGTAATCGAATTTGCCTTCGCGCACCAGTTTCAGAAATTGATCGCGATTGTAATTCTTCAAGCCGAGCGTCGTCAGATAATCGGCGATTTCTTCCGCGCGCCAGCCCGGGCGAATCGTCACGGTGATCATTTTGGCAAGCCCGTGCTGCACCGCGTCGATGATCTCGTCCATCGTCATCGTTTTCCGCAGGACGTACTCGCCTGCTTGAATCTTGGTGCCGACTTTTTCGTACTTGACGAGATTGAGAAACAGTTCCGCGTTCTTGACCAGTCCTTGTTTTTCCAAACGCGCGGCAACATCGGCGGGCAACTCACCCGGCGAAATCGTGAAACGAATCGGCGTGGGATCAGTGCCCGCTGGCGTCAACAATTCATCTTTGCGTTGCTGCAAGTACAAATACAACGCCATATCTTCGACCGAACGCGGCGTGGGTACGCCCGCGCTCGTGACGAACAAACCACCGTCCGTTTTCGGCGTGAGCACGTTGTTGATGTACACAAACACGCCGCAAACAAAAAGAAAGGAAAGCGAAATAAGCGCGATGCCAAATAGACGTTTGAGTATTCTCACAATTATTCCTTCTCTGTGTCCCCTGCGCCCTCTGTGGCTGATCCTGATTGCGAATCCAAATAATCCTGCAAGATCACCGCCGCGGCAATCGCGTCCAAACCGCGCCGCGATTTTTTGCCGCGCGCGCCCGTTTCGTGCGTCCGCTTGGTCGCTTCGACGGTACTCAAGCGTTCGTCCCACAACGTCAGCGGCAGATTGAGCGCGTGCGCAATCTTTTCCGCGTACGCGATCACGGCATCCGCCTGCGCTCCTTGCGTGCCGTCCATATTGCGCGGCAGACCGACGATCAATTGCTCCGCGTCATAGTCGCGCACGATCTTCGCCAACGCGCGCGCGTCCTGCTCGATGGCAGCGCGCGCGATAACTTCGAGCGGCGTCGCGATCCGCACTTGCGAATCGCCGCACGCGACGCCGACGCGCCTATCGCCAACGTCCAAACCGAGGTACTTCATTTTCCCACCGTCGGCGTCTCGATGAAAACCGCGATGCGAAACGCGAGGACCGGCATCAGGGGCCAGCCCGGCGGCGAGACGCGAATATCGGCGGGTTGCGCGAGTTGCGCCGCGCTTGCCAAATATTTCTTCGCGTCGTCCACCGATTTGCCTTGCAGCGCGCTCGCGACCTTGCTCGGATCGAGTTGCGGCGCAGCGTAGCCGACCGCGTAGATCGGCTGGCGCAGTTGAATCCCTTGATACTTGCCGCCCGCCATCATATCGACCTTGACGCCGTTCTGCAATAATTGATAGCCCGCCGGCAACTGCCGTTGCAAGATCGTCCCCATCAGCAAATTCAAATCGTCCTTGTCCACACCCAAACCGAACACATCCGCGCTCATCTTCAGATTCAATACATCGGCTGGCTCGTCCACGGCGCGGTCGAACAAGCGATCCGTCGGATCGACCAGCACGGAATCGGGCGGAACAAATTCGTTGGGCTTGAGCGCGGATTGCAAAACCTTTGGCGCGCCCTGTTTCAATTGCGCGAGCAACTGTTCTTCCAATTTTTTCTTGTCCGCTTCGGTCACGACGCGCACGGGACGCAGCGAACCGCTCGCCGTTGGCTTGGTGTTGATCACGCGCACCAACAATGCCATCGAACCTTCGACCGCGTTGATCGAAAGTTCCTTGACGTTTCCGGCGGGGCCCGGGTCAATCGCTTGAATCGGCGCATCGGCGCGCGCGCCAACGCCCGACGGCACGGTCACCGTATTCGTCGTCGTAAAACGGATCGGCACGCCCGCGCTCGTCACGACGACGACGCCTTGCGGCACAATGGTTTCTTCCGCGCGCAAATTCGTGAACACGACCATTCCTGTCGAGCGCGCGTCCGGTATCGTTTTCGTCGTCGTCGTACGCAATGACGCGGTGCCGCTCGTTTCCAACAGAATCCGCCGCGCAGGAATTGAACGCGTCGCGGAACTGACGGTCGGATTCGACGAATCGACGATGATGTCGGTCGTCGTCGTCAACACCATCGGCGCGGGGATGAGATAGACTTGCGCGGTCGGGATGAAAATAAGCGCGGCGACGCCGAGCGACGCGAGCGCGCCGGCAATCGCGAGAATCGTCACGCGCCACTCGCGCAGAATCCTGGTCACGAAAGAATCCGCGACTAGTTCGGGCGGCGCGGGCGGCGGCACATTTGCCGCGTGGATCGTGGTCGCGCGTGTGGGCGGCTGCATCTTCCAGTGCGCGGACTGTACTTGGCGGAGCGAATTAAAAATGGGAAAACCGTACTCTGCCGCGCGTTCGCGCACGCTTTCGCTGTACGCCACGAGCGCGATCTGCGCGCCGAGATCGTCGGCGGCGCGACGCAACAGTTGCAAACCACTCGCGCTTTCGAGGAACGCGCAAGCGCGCGGGACGACGAGAACCAGGTGCGCGAATTCCGCATTCTCGATCCGCGCGCGAATCACCAAAATATCGTCGCCGGGTTGGAGTTGGATGACTTGGTACATGTATCGTGATACGTGATGCGTGATACGTGAGTAGGGACGTTCAACCCTGGCTCTTGCATCCCCGCCAGGACAAGTGTTGAACGTCCCTACGATTGCGTCCCTACTTTTTCGTGATCAAATTCGGCGCTTGCGCGATCGCTTCGGGGAGGCGCTCCACATCTTTGCCGCCTGCTTGCGCCATCGTCGCGCGTCCGCCGCCGCCGCCGCCCACGATTCGTGCGATGGGACGAATGACCTGCACCGCGTCGTAACCTTGCGCCACCAAGTCTTGTGTAACCATCACGAGGAGCGATGGTCGGTTGTCAATCGCCGCGCCAAGCACGATGATGCCCGAACCCAGTTTGTCTTTGAGCCAATCACCCATCTCGCGCAGCGTATCCGCGTTCGCGGCGTCAACCTGCGCCGCGAGAATCATTACGCCGTTGACCGTTTGCGCACGTTGCAACAACGTGTCTACATTCCGCATCGCGAGATCGCGGCGCAGACGCTCGATTTCCTTTTGCTGTACGTCGCGCTCGCTCATCAAGTCGAGGACTTTGCGGTCGACTTGATCGGAAGTCGTACGCAAGTACGCCGCCGTGCGCTCCAGGCGACCGAGACCTTCGCGCAGCAATTTGCTCACGCCGCGTCCCGTCGTCGCTTCGATGCGGCGCAAACCCGAACCGATGGACGATTCCGACAAAACGTGAAACGATCCGATCTGGCTCGTGCGCGTGACGTGCGTGCCGCCGCACAATTCCTGGCTGAACGGCTTGCTCGGATCGCCGACTTTGAGCACGCGCACGCGCTCGCCGTACTTTTCGGTGAAGAGCGCCATCGCGCCGCCCGCCACCGCGTCGCGATAATTCATTTCGAACGGCGCGACGGGAAAATCGGCGAGCACCGCGTCGTTCACCGATTCTTCGATGCGATCCAATTCATCCTGGGTCAGCATCGCGTTGTGCGTAAAATCGAAACGGAACCGCTCCGGCGCGACGAGCGAGCCGCCCTGCTGAACGTGTTCGCCGAGAACGTACCGCAATTCGCGATGCAGCAGATGCGTCGCGGTGTGATTCCGCATAATATCCCAGCGGCGCAACTGCTCTACTTCGGCGGTTACGCGATCCCCAACACGCGGCGCGCCTTTAATAACTTTGCCGACGTGGACGATCAACCCGGGAATCGGTCGGCGCGCGTCCGTGATTTCGATTGCCCACACGACGTTCGCGTCTTCGATTTCCGCGCCGTCGGCAACGCCCGCGTATTTGACGATGCGCCCCGTATCGCTCACCTGCCCGCCCGACTCGACGTAGAAACACGTTTGCGGCAAAACGATTTCGACCGCATCGCCGACTTGCGCTTCGTCAACCAACGCGCCGTCGCGCAAGATTCCCGCGACCTGGGTTTCGCTTTCGGTTGCGGAGTACGGATCGTGCTCAACGCCTCTTGGCGCGATTTGTTCCTTGACCGTGTGGTACGTCGTCTCGTCGTCCGCGTCCGCCGCGCCAATCGTCGACGCCGCGCGCGACCGGTCGGCTTGCGCTTCCATCGCCTGGCGGAAGCCCGGTTCGTCCACTGACATTCCGTACTCGCGCGCAATGTCGCGCGTCAGTTCGAGCGCGAATCCGTACGTGTCGTGCAATTTGAACGCGTCCGCGCCGGAGATTTGCGTCTTGCCTTTCGCCTTCAAATCCGCGATCAACTCGTCGAGCAGTGCGGAGCCGGTCTTGAGCGTCGCTTGGAAACGCTGTTCCTCTTGCAGCGTCGTTTTCAAAATCACGTCGCGCCGCTTGACGAGTTCGGGATATTGCTCGCCCATAATTTCGATCACAGTCGGCAGAACCTGGGTCAGGAACGGTTCGGTGAAACCAAGCATTTGACCGTGCCGCGCCGCGCGGCGGAGAATCAAACGCAAAATGTAATTGCGCCCCTCGTTTCCAGGAATCACGCCGTCGGCGGTGAGAAACGCGACCGCGCGCGCATGATCGGCAATAACGCGGTACGACGCGATCTGTTTTTCCATCGCGGCTTTATCGTGTCCGAGCAATTTGCGCGTCTGTTCGAGAATCGGCTTGAACAAATCGGTGTCGTAATTCGACGGCTTGTTCTGCAAAACCATCGCGACGCGTTCGAGTCCTGCGCCGGTATCCACCGAGGGTCGCGGCAGCGCTTCGAGTTTGAACGCGTCGCCGTCGGCGAAACGATTGAACTGCATAAAAACGAGATTCCAAATTTCGAGCGTCTCGCCGCCCTCGCCGTTGACGTACTCGCGCCGATTGTATTTCGGGTCCTTGGGGCGTTCGCCGCGATAGTAATGAATTTCGGAGCAGGGACCGCACGGACCCGTTTCGCCCATTTGCCAAAAATTGTCTTTGCGCCCGAAACGCAAAACGTGATCAGCCGCCGCGCCAACCTTGACCCACAACTCCGCCGCTTCTTCGTCGGCGGGCACTTCGGTGTCGCCTTCAAAGACGGTGAACCAGAGCCGCGCGGGATCCATTTCGTAATGGTTGACGAGCAAATCCCACGCATAGTGAATCGCGTCCTTTTTGAAATAATCGCCGAACGAAAAATTGCCGAGCATCTCGAAGAACGTGTGATGGCGCGGCGACGGTCCGACGTTTTCCAGATCGTTGTGCTTGCCCGAGACGCGCATACACTTTTGCGACGTGGTCGCGCGCGTGTACTCGCGTTTCTCGCGACCGAGAAACGCGTCTTTGAATTGCACCATGCCCGCGTTCGTGAAGAGCAGCGTCGGATCGCCCGCGGGAATCAGCGATGAACTCGCGACGACGGCGTGCTTGCGTCGCTTAAAGTAATCGAGAAATGTTTTGCGAATTTCGTGAGAGGTAGGTGACATTGTGCATCCTGATAGGTTCTATAGTATTCCTTCGCAGAAACTATCACGACCGCGAAGATTCTTGGGACACAGATGAACACAGATAAACACAGATAGAAAAATCAGTGTTCATCAGTGTTTATCAGTGTCCAAAAGATTTGGTTGCGGCTATGCTGCGCTATGGAAAGATTGTAGAATTACACGGCTACCTGGGCCGGCCCAGGGAGAGGTGATACAGGATCATCATCGTTATTTTCAGACACGGATTCACCCAAGAGTTTGACCTGCTCGGCGGATCCGATTCGCTCTAGCCAAGGCACGTCATCAAAATCCCGATCGAAACTGACGATGTACGGAATGTCCTGCTCCTGACAGACCAGCGCGATCAACGCGTCGTGATAATTGAGGGCGCCTCGTGTACGACGGCACTGTTCAAGTATTTGCGAAAACAATCGCTGTGACTCCTGAGCTATCCACGTAATGCTTTCGATTGGAACTGTACCAGTCAACTTATCCAAAAGTTGAGCGAATTGGTCAGCGCGCTTCTGCTCTTCGGTGCGACGACCGATGACGCTGATCGCTTCGTTCACTACACAGTCAAAATAGATCAATTCCGCATCTGCTTGAATCAAAGCATTGCGCAACTCCACAGCAGTTGTGTGCCATTTGTCTTGGTCGTCAACGAGAGCAACAACGATGTTTGCATCAATGGCTGCTGATATTTCCGTCATAGAGCGCCTCCGTATCGGCGAGAGCATCACCACCCAACGACACTATTCCCGTCAACGCCAACAAACTGGTCGCGGGGACAAGGCGCAATTCGATCCGCTTGGATTGTTGCGGAATGTCGCCCGATTGTTTCCGCTCGCGGAGAAACGTAGTGAAATCAAGTACTTCAGCAATTTGTTCTGGACGCAAGTCGTCCAGCGATTTGACGATGGCTTGCTTGGCTTGATCTACATTTTGAATCATCGTGCACCTCTTTTCGCGCGTCATTTTAGTCGAACACCTAGCGAATGTCAAACAACCGCGCGGTTTGCCCGCCGTCGTTTCAAAACGACGGCTCAACAAGGTGGAAACACGTTGAAACGTGTTAAGCACGATTAGCCAATCCGATTTATTGGATTTCCACCTGCGCTAGACGCCGAATTCATCCGGCGGCATGCTCCGCCGCGCGGTTGACGTTTTCCTTTTTTTGTTCTAAGATCGCGCGCAGATTTCCTGAATCGAAAGGAGTCGGCGATGACCAAACGACACTGGATCATTCTCGGCGCGCTCGGGCTCGCCGTCATTTGTCTCTACTGCATCGGCGCAATCGCCGTCCTGCAAACGCTCAGCGCGCCATCCGCCACGCAAATCGTCGCCGCGCTCGAAGCAACGCCCGCAGGCGCGACCATCGCGCCGACGACGAGCGCGCCTGCCGCGTTTACGCCGACTACCGCGCCGACCGCGCGCGCAACCGCGACCTGGGTTCTCGCGCCACAGGCGCAGCCAAACGTGACCGGTGTCGGCACGCGCGCGCCCATCGCGCCCCCTTCGACTGCCGCTCAGGGCGCGACGCCCGGCGCAACCGCGACGCGTCGCGCGACGATTCAACCCGTCGGTCCGATTATGACCGCGTGGAGCAAAGCGCAAAACGTCACCGCGTACCGCATCGAATTCGATTGGACGGTCAAAGGCAACCTCGGCGATATGCCGCCAGGATGGGACGCCAGCAAAGGATTGCCGCTCTTCGGGATCGCGGGCGCGGTCAACGGCAAAGATTCGCAAATGTCGTTCAAGGGAATCCTGGCAATCCTCTTCACCGGCGATCCGACAAAGTCGGTTGAATTTCTCACCATCGGCGACAAGACGTACATTCGCGGTCCAATGCCAATGATGGGCGCGCCGGAGGACAAGTGGTACATTTCAAGTGGACAAGGCACCTTCAAAACAACCATGAACGAAGGGATCACGGATTTGCCCAGCGATCCGACGATTGATTGGAACAGTTTCAAAAAGACGAGCACCGAAACGTTCGATGGGAAACGGTGCGACGTGTACAGCGGCGACAAAAACGCGACGCTGAAATTCTTCCAATCGGTCAACGCGAAAGAGACGACGGGCAAACAATCGCTCGACACAATCGACAACGCGGAAATCAGATTCTGGATTTGCGACGACGGTTATCTGCACCAGTGGACGATGAACGTCGAGGGACGCGCCAAAGACAAGCCGACGGAAAAAGTTTCGTTTCAGATTCGATTGCACTTGTGGGATTTCAACGGGAACATCAAACTGACGCCGCCCGCAAATCCCGCGCCGCTGCAAATGCCGTCCTTCGATTTCGGATTGGCAACGCCCACCACGACGAAACCGAAATAGCACGAAAGAGAGTTTCAAATGACGCGGACTCGGATTACGATCATTGCCGTACTTGCGATATGCGTCATCGCGTTTTAGTGCAGGGGCATGGTTTTCGCCGCGCTCTATTTTCGCGCGCGCGCCGCGGAACTTGCGCTGGCTCAACCGACCGGGACGTCCACGCCGCGCGCCACCGCCACGTCGACGCCTGAGCCATCGCCGCTGCCGACCGCGACACGCGTGGTTCAACTTCCAACTACGCGTCCGACGCCCACGCCGGGACCGACGAGCGCGTTCGCCGGAGCGATTCGCCAGGCGTGGGACAAATCACAAACCGCGACTGCGTATCGCATGGAATTCGATATGGGCGCGAAGGGAAACTTGGGCAATCTGCCGGGACTGACTAATCCCAATCAGGAACTCGTTCTGTTCTCGATGAACGGCGCAGTGAACGGAAAAGATACGCAGATGCAGGTGTGAATTCATCTGTACGATTTCGGCGCTAGCATCAAAATCACCCCGCCCGCTGATCCTGCGCCACTGCAATCGCCCTCGTTCAGTTTGACGACGCCGACGCCGACCAAGCCGAAATAGCGCGCACACAAAAAGACCTTCCAGGTTTTCGCGCAAGCGACCTGGAAGGTCTGAGGTGTTGATCCCTAAAACCTTTTCCACGCGACAACTTGGGAAAAGAGCGCGCGCAAGAAATCCGCGCCCGCGTCCGACGCGTCTTGATCGGTCGAAATGACGGGAATGTGCAAGCGCATCGTCAGCACGCCCTGCTCTGGATCGCGATTAAAGTCGGACCAGAGATACCAGTAAAACACGACGCGCCGTTCTCGGTCTTTTGCCAAGATCGCTCTTTGAACGCGGATGCTCTTGTCGCCAATCAGAATCGGAATGACTCCGCTTTCGACGAGTGTCCAGCCCGCCGCGGGGTACGACGTGATCGGCGTGTGCTCGAACAAAACGTAACTCTTGGCGCGGCGACTGCCGAACACGGAGAACCAGAGTTGATGTCCGCGCGCGTCGCGATAGATGGACGAGAGCGCGAGGTCGGGATTTTCAAACCACTGGTCCACTTCGGTTCCGAGTTGAATCGGCGAACTCGTCCACTGTCCCAGCGCGGCAGGCAGCGCTTTCAATCCGTCAATCGTCAAATCGAGTGGAGTCGCGACCGCGCTTTCGTTAGGCGTGATTTCGTACCAGCCCGCCACGTCGACGAGGTACGTGTTCAGTCGCGCAAAATCGGCGGCGCGCGGTGGCGCGGGCGTTGGGCGCGTGGCGATCAACGCGACGGCGATCCCAGTCGCGATCAAAATCGCCAACAGAAAAATGTGTCGGCAGGGGAGTTGTTTCATGTTGGTAACACGGCATCCCAGCGTACCTGTCCCGCGCCGACGAGTTTGGCAAGCAGCAAAACGAGCGCGAACGCGCCGAGAAACAGGACCGGGCTAGACCAGGAGTGGAAATATTCCAGCCCCGCGCCTTCGCCCCACGCGCTCGCAATCGCAAACAAGAGCGTGATGCGAAGCGTGTTCGCGGACAGCGCGATCGGAATCGCCGCGAGCAGAATCAGCGCGCGCGCCCACCATTGTCCTTGAACGATGTACGCCAACAACGCGACGAGCGTGACGATGGCGATGATCGAACGCAAGCCGCCGCACGGAATCCCAACGGTGAACGTCGAATTCGGCAGAAACACTTGCGCGCCATCGTTGCGCGCGACAATGCCAATCCACTGTGCGAGCGTCGTCGCGCTGGACGCGGCGAAACTTTCGAGCGGCGGTCCCACGCGTTCGGCGATGGGCAGGGGAATCATGAAAATGAGAAACGCGAGCGGAAACCAGAACCGCCGCGCGGTCTGCCAGCCGTAGAGCGCGATCAGCAGACCCAGGAGCGCGAGCGGCATCATCAGCGCGGAGATGTAGTACGCGCGCCACAGCAGCGCCCAGAGATGCGCGGCAAGCGCGGCGATGACAATTACCAATCCCCAATTACTTGGAGCAGGAGTAACGCGCGCCAGGGATTGCCGGCGCGTCCACGCAAAATAGAGCGCGACGAGCAGCACGAGCGGTCCGTGCGAATAGTACGGATCGCCGAGCCACGCTTCGCCTAGCCAAAGCCAGGTTGGCGCAAAAAGCAAAATCGTCGCAAGAAAAATAATTGCGT
This sequence comes from Candidatus Aquidulcis sp., assembly GCA_020723345.1. Lineage (GTDB taxonomy): Bacteria > Chloroflexota > Anaerolineae > UBA4142 > UBA4142 > VGOB01. The sequence goes on from DYJA01000010.1 coordinate 29,431, forward strand.
TGAGAGGTTTCATCGCACCCATTATACTTGAGTCGGCGTGAGATACAAAAAAGCGCGCGCGTCCCACAAAAAGACCTTCGAGGATTCACAAAACCTCGAAGGTCTTTGCCTTGTCCGTTTAATTCGATTTTGTCCGTTGTCCCCGCTTGCTCCACTGCCACCGCAGCCACACGCCCAACCCGCTCATGCCGCCGCCGAGCAAGAGCAGCGTGTCCGCTTCGGGAACTTCGGAAGGTTTCGCGGGTACCGGGGTGGGTGCTGCCGCTGCCGGGTCGTATTCCACAACGTAGCCGGCTACGGTCCAAACCCCGGTTGCGTCGTTCCAAGTTCCGTTGCTGCCATACATTTCGAGATAGTGTTCGGCACCAGTCTGGTTGTTGGGATCACCCACAGCCCAGTTGGTGTAGTATCCTGGTTGTGCAGGGCAGTTGCCCACACCAGCCGCGATGCAAAAGATGGGTTGCCCAGAAATTGTTACCCAGCGCCAAGTACCCTCCGCCGCCGCATCACTGCCACCTAACCACCTATCACCCGTGGCAAGACCGAAAACGAAGGTGTTTTCCGCTGCGCTGTTTATTACCGCCAGATATCCGGTCATGCCGGCACAGAGACTGTCTGGTGAAGGCAACGTGGGGGCGGCGGCATTCGCGGCTGCCCAGGTTCCAACGGACGCGACGTAACGGTAGCAATGACCGTTGTACACGACAGCGGACGGCTTGGCATCTGCTACATTGCCGTGACTCGCAACCAGGAAAAGAATTCCTGCTAGCACAGCCGCCAACAAAACAAAACGGACTGGTTTACGAACTGAGACGTTTGCTTGCATTTTTCCTCCTTGGGACAAAGAAATTTGGAATAAAAAAACATTCGCCAAACGCAAATTCCTGCGTTCAAGCGAATGTAATACGAAAAATAATCGGCGCAAAATTATCCGTGGTTGTGTCGCGCAACATTGCGTTGGCTTTCATGTGCTACCTTGTCGCGGAAAAACTGACGGCGAGTCAGAATCACGATCGCGCATCGAATAGTTTATGCTTACATTATAACACGGGGGGGGGATTGTCAAATTCAGGGTTTCGGAGACCTGGAAGGTCTACACGCGTTTTTTCCCGCGATGCGGGGTTGTGGTATAATGCGCGCGATTCAATTGACACTCGATTTCATCTGACGTATAATTCGCGTGAGGCAAAACGATGATTCCTACCGTGCCTGTGCTTGCTCCCGAAATCGCCCTCCAAGATCCTTGGCTAACCTTAATGACGTTCCGACGACTGGTCACGCCGATTCCCTCCGTCGAAGCAATTCTCGCGCGTGATCGCGGCTGGGGACTCGACGTGTGGACGCTCGTTCACCAGTCTAATGTTGACGCGCGCGACACGCTCGCTCAGCAACAATGGGAATTTATGCGCTTGTATCCTAACGTGGACATTGACTTTCACATCGTCGACCGCCGCGATCAACCGCTCGAAACGTTCGTCTCGCCCGCCGAATACGATCTTTACTTGCGCGTCAGGTGACCCGATGCCCGATGTCAGCCGATTTTTCGGAATTGTGATTTACATGTATTTCAACGACCATTTGCCGCCGCACTTTCACGCCGAGTACGGCGGGAGCGAAGCATTGTACGAAATTGAGACCTTGCGCGTTTATAGCGGTCGAGTTCCACGGCGCGTTCACAACATGGTTATCGAATGGGCGGACTCCCATCGCGCCGAATTGATGGAGAATTGGGTTCGCGCAAGACAAGGGCAATCCGTCGTTGACATCGAGCCACTCGATTGAGCAGAGCGGCAAGAAAGGATAGAAAGCAATGAACCAAGAAAGACCTGTTCGGATTCGCGCGGTTCAAGTGCTGGAAGACTTCACCGTCCGTCTCGAATTTACCGATGGCACGCACAAGGAGATCGATTTGGAGGTCTATCTGCACGGACCAATATTCGAGCCGATTCGCAACGACCCACAGATCTTCCGTTCGATGAAGGTTGACCCACGTATGGGAACAATCGTTTGGGATAATGGCGCAGACATTGACCCTGATGTGCTTTATTATGGGCTCAAACCAGCATGGATGGAAATGGAACAAGAGTTGGCTCACCAAGCCGCCTGATAGGCGCGTTCACAACGCGGACGACACATCCAAGATAAGCGGCGGCAAAGAATAAGCCGCCGTTTTTCACATCCAGGAGTTATCCCAAATGTCCAACCTCTCTCTCGATTTTATTTTAAAGCGCGGCGTCGCGGAAATCATCAGTGAAGAAAGTTTTCGCCGACGACTGAACGCGGGCAAATCGCTCCGCCTCAAAATGGGCTTCGATCCCTCCAAGCCCGATTTGCACGTCGGGCACGCGGTCGGTCTGCGGAAACTGCGCCAACTGCAAGACCTGGGTCACACCGTCGTCCTCATCGTCGGCGATTGGACCGCGCAGATTGGCGATCCGTCGGGGCGCGACGAATCGCGCACGATGTTGACGCACGAACAAGTGCAGGTCAACGCGCAGACGTATATGGATCAATTCTTTTCGATTGTCGACAAAGCGCGCACCGAAACGCGCTGGCAGAGCGAATGGTTCGGCAAGTTCACGCTCGCCGATGTCTTCAACCTCACGTCGCGCTTTACCTTCGCCGATATGATGGAACACGAAACGTTCGACAAGCGCGTCAAGGAAGGCAAAGCGCTTTCGATTATGGAATTGATGTACCCGATGTTGCAGGCGTACGATTCGATTGCGATTGACGCGGACGTGGAATTCGGCGGCACCGATCAGAAATTCAACATTCTCGCGGGGCGACAATTGCAAGAACGACTCGGCAAAACGCCGCAAGAAGTTTTCCTCGTCCCGCTCCTCGTCGGCACCGACGGGCGCAAGATGTCGAAATCGTTCGACAATACGATTGACCTCAAAGCCGCGCCGCACGATATGTACGGCAAAGTGATGTCGCTCGTCGACGACGTGATCGTCGAGTACTTTCGCTGCGTCACCGACGTGTCCGACGCGGAACTCGCGGAGATGACGCGCGCGCTGAAATCGAAAAGCATCAACCCGCGCGATTTGAAAATGCGACTCGGGCGCGAGATCGTCGCGCAGTTCCACGGCGCGGACGCGGCGCGCCAAGCCGAAGCGGAATTCGTCAAGGTGTTCCAGCAGCGCGAACTGCCGACCGACATGCCAACCTTCGCGCTCAAGCAGCCGATGCCGATCATCGATCTGATCATCGCGGCAGACCTCGCGCCGTCGCGTAGCGAAGCGCGCCGCCTCGTCTTGCAAGGTGGCGTGAAGTTAAATGACGCGCCGGTTGACAAGATCGACGCGCTGATTCCCGCAAGCGAAGCCGTTCTGCGCGTCGGGCGGCGCAAGTTTGTGCGGTTGGTGAACGCGTAGGGCAAATTTGCAAATTTGCCCAACAGGAGGTCAAAATGAAATCTCGCGGACTGATCATCGTGTTAATCGCGCTCGGCGTGATGGCGTGCATTCTGCTCGTCGGTATCGGCGTCATCGCGATTCGCTTGACGAGCGATTCGACGGCGGGACTCGGCGACGCGGTCGCGATTGTCTACGTCGAAGGTCCGATCGTGATGGGTAAAGCCGAATCCGATTTTTCATCGAGTGGCATCGCGTACTCGGAAGAGATCGTCAAGCGTCTGCGCGACGCGCAAAAAGACGCGTCCGTGAAAGCGATTGTCTTGCGCATTGAGAGTCCCGGCGGCAGCGTCGTCGCGTCGCGCGAAATTTACGACGCGATCATCGTGGCGCGCGCTACCGGCAAGCCCATCGTCGCGTCGTTTGGCGAAGTCGCCGCGTCGGGCGGCTATTACATCGCCGCCGCCGCGCATAAAATCTACGCGCACCCCGGAACGCTCACCGGCAGCATCGGCGTCATTAGCGTCATTCCGAATCTGGAGGGGCTGACGGAAAAAATCGGCGTGAAGATGGTCGTCGTCAAAAGTGGTCCGCACAAAGACGAGAGTTACGGCTTTCGCGATCTGACGCCGGAAGAACGCGACATTTGGCAAAAGTTGGTCGACGAAGCGTACGCCGATTTCGTCGAAGTTGTTGCGAAAGGTCGTCAACTCAATGTGGAGCGCGTCAAACAACTCGCCGACGGTCGCATCTACACCGGCAAGCAGGCGAAAGAATTGGGACTCGCGGACGAACTGGGGAATCTCGACGCGGCGGTCAATGCGGCGGCGAAGATGGCGAAAATATCCGGCACGCCGCGCCGCATCGAATTTCGGGATCAGCCAAGTTTTCTGAGCGCGTTTGGATCGTCCGTGACGCCGAACTGGGGAACGAAGGAACTCGTGGATTTGTTCGCGCTCAAGCAATGGGGACGCGTGATGTATTTGTACGTCGCGCCGTGAATCAGTATCCAGTATTCAGTATTCAGTATTCAGTCTGAACACTGGATACTGAATACTGAATACTTGAACTCACTGCTCGCTATTCAGCAACTGGATTTCGACGCTCTCACCCGCGCGCACCAGCGGCACATCTTCCGGCACGACGAGCAAACCGTTCGCGCGCGCGACGGAGGTGAGAATACCCGAACCTTGCTCGCCCGTTGTCCGCGCGATGAAATCCTCGCCGCGTTTTTCGACGACGACGCGAACAAAGTTGCGGCGTTGTGAATCGTTCTTGATCTCTTCCTGCAAAATCGCGCGCACCGTCGGTCGCGCGAATCTTGTTTTGCCGAGCATCGTCAGAATCGCGGGACGCGCGAACGCTTCGAACGAAATCATCGCGCTGACCGGGTTGCCCGGCAGACCGAGCAGCGGCACCGGCTTGATCCCGCGCAACACGCCGAACGCGAGCGGCTTGCCGGGTTTCATCTTCACCTGCCAGAACCGCATTTCGCCTTCCGCGTTCAGCACGTCTTTCACGATGTCGTAATCGCCGACCGACACGCCCGCGCTCGTGAGAAACAAATCCACATCCGCGTCGAGTCCGGCGCGAATTTTCGCAGTGAGATCGGCGATATTGTCGCGCGCGATGCCGAGTTGCACCGGCACGCCGCCCGCTTTCAACACCGCCGCCGCGTTCGAGTACTCATTCGAGTTGCGAATTTTGCCCGGCGCAATCGGCGCGTCAATCGCGACGAGTTCATCGCCGGTCGCGAGAATCGCGACGCGCGGACGCCGATGCACCGCGACGTACTTTTTCCCCAACGACGCGAGCACGCCGATTTCGGCTGGGCGCACCGTCGTCCCTTTCGGAAACACCACTTGTCCGACACGAATATCTTCGCCCGCCGCACGGATGTTATCGCCGCGCGGGCTCGCTTTCAAAATGTCTACCGTGCGCAATCCTTGCGAAGGTTCCTTCGACTCCGCTGCGCTCCGCTCAGGATGACCCTTCGCAAGGTTCTCCGACGTTTCCTCGAATCGCACGACGGTATCCGCGCCCGGCGGCAGCGGCGCGCCGGTCATAATCCGCATCGCGGTGCCGCGCTCGACCGCGCGCGTCGCAGTGTACCCCGCCGCCACATCGCCGATGACGCGCAGCGTGACGGGACGCTCGCGCGACGCGCCCGCGATGTCGTCCGCGATCACCGCGTAGCCGTCCATCGCGGAATTGTTGAACGGCGGCACGTTGATGTCCGACACGATGTCTTCGGTCAGCACGCGATCCAGCGAATCGAGCAACGGCACGCGCTCAGATTCGAGCGGCTGGAAATGTTTGAGGACAAAAGCAAGCGCTTCTTCGACTGAAATCATTCTCCAATCTCCAATTTCTGATCTCTCTTTACGAACGACTGCGCCAGCGCCAAGTTCTCCGGCGTATTCACATTGAAAAATGAGAGATGTTGCGGATCGAAGGGATCTATTTCGCGCGCTTCGACAATTCGCACCTTGACTGCGTCGAGGAAACCGATCAGGCGCAAATCACCGGAGCGCACGCGCTCCTCAATCGGCGCGATACAACGTTGGGAGTAAATCGCATGGGTCGGATGCAAATCAATCTCCTTGGCGCGCAGATCATATTGGAGCCGGGGCTTGACGCCCCCCGAACGACTCCGCGACGGATCCGCCGCGCGCGGCATGATCACATCGGCGGTCGGCGCGAGCGCGATCAAGTAACGCAGCAGCGTCGGATTCAAGAACGGCATGTCGCAGGCGACCGCCAAAGCATAATCGTAGCGTATCGCGCGCAGCCCCGAAAAAACGCCGCCGAGCGAGCCCCTATCCGGATAGACATCGCGGATCACCGGCGCGCCAAAGCGCGCGTATGTCTCCACATCATTCGCGACGACGATCACTTCGGCGCAGACCTGTTGCACCCGCGCGATCACGTGCGCGATGAGCGGCGCGCCGTCGAAATCAAGCAGCGCCTTGTCGCGTCCCATGCGGCGGCTCCGCCCGCCCGCCAACACGAGCGCGCTGACGCGCGTCAGTGTCCCGTCGTCAGATAAACCAACCATTTCCAATATTCCGAAAGAACGATAGGGCGCTGGTCAGAATCCCACAACCAACACACGGAACAGAAATTCGGGTCTGTCGCTGGCTGCGCCGCAACGGCAATCGCATCGCCCAACAAGTCACGGAAGATCCTGCGCGCGCGGCTACTTTGGTACGGTGATGTGACCAAGATAATCGAATGAATGTCATGCTGCGACAAGAGTGACTGGGTGAACCGCGCGTTCTGAACCGTCGTCTGCGAATCCTGTTCTAAAAGAATCGCTTCGCGGGGAACCCCCAATGCGATGATCTGGCGCAACAACACCTGCGCTTCAGCCATCTGCGCGTCGCCTTCTTGCACTACCGTACCCGCGCTGATGATGACGTGGGGAGCATAACCCTCGCGGTAAAGTTGCGCCACACGCGCCGCCCGCGCGGGTTTGTGATCTCCACCGATAACGACAATCGCCGCCGAAGGGTGAATCGCGTCTTCGGCAACCAACAGTCGTCCTCCGAAGAACAACATCCAGCCGAGCGCGATCATCAGTCCAATCAACGCGGCAGATTTGCAATGCATCATGTTTCGCTTCGGCAGAAACAAAATGGGAACGCCCACTCGCGTCCCCATTGCCATCTCAAGCGCGCACCATCGCCCAATTACTTTTTCGCCATCTGCGCTTTGAGATAATTGACCGCTTCGCCCACGGTCGTGATTTTCTGCGCCTCTTCGTCGGAAATCTCGCCGCCGAATTTTTCTTCAAATTCCATAATCAATTCGACGAGATCGAGCGAATCGGCTTCCAAGTCCTCGCGAAAACGCGCTTCCATCGTGACTTTGCCTTCGTCCACGCCAAGTTTGTCCACGATGATCGCTTTGACCTGATCGAAAACTTCATCTGCCATTGGTGCCTCCCCCTTGGGTAAATTTTGGATAGACGGATGACCAGAACTGACTCAGAGTATACTTGGAATCGGCTTGTGCGTCAACCCCGGATTGGTGCTATAATCCGCCTGCGTTCCGCAAAATACAACACCGCGCCGCGCGAAAAGTTACGACCGCCGACGACAGACCGCCGACCACCGCGCCCACTACGGTCGGTCGTCTGCGGTCAGCGGTCATCAAAGGATCGTATGTCACCCGACGAAACCACGCACGCGAGCCGCAAACTCGAACACCTCCGCATCAATTTGCAGGAGAATGTCCAATTCCGCCAGTCGAACGGATTGGAACGCTACCGCTTCGTCCACCAAGCCCTGCCCGAAATCAATCAAAACGAAATTTCACTCGCAACCACTTTTTTCGGCAAGCCATTGCGCGCGCCGATTTTGATTTCTTCGATGACCGGCGGCGCGTACGAAGCCGAGCGCATCAACCTCGCGCTCGCGACCGCCGCGCAAACGACCGGCGTCGCGATGGGACTCGGCTCGCAGCGCGCCGCGATTGAAAACGACGCGCTGGCGTACACGTACCAAGTCCGCCGCGTCGCGCCCGACATTTTGCTTTTCGCCAACCTCGGCGCGATTCAACTCAACTACACGTACACGATTGACGAATGTCGCCGCGCCGTCGAAATGATTCGCGCCGACGCGTTGATCTTGCATCTCAACGCGATTCAAGAAGCGGTGCAAGCCGGCGGCAACACAAATTGGAAAGGACTGCTGCAAAAAATCGAGCAGGTCTGCCGCGCGCTCGACGTGCCGGTGATCGGCAAAGAAGTTGGCTTTGGCATTTCCGAAGACGCGGCGCGGCAACTCGCGAGCGCGGGCGTCGCCGCGCTCGACATCGCAGGCGCGGGCGGCACCTCGTGGGCAGCCGTTGAAGCGTACCGCGCGCCGTCGTCGTTTTTGCGCGAACTCGCCGAAGCGTTTTGGGACTGGGGCATTCCCACTGCGGAGAGTCTCATCCGCGCGCGGCGTGGCGCGCCGAATCTGCCGCTCATCGCGAGCGGGGGGATTCGCGACGGCGTACAAGCCGCGCAATGTATCGCGCTCGGCGCGGGACTCGTCGGCTACGCGTCGCCGATGTTGCGGCTCGCCGATCGCGGCGTCGAAGATGTGATCGCGGGAATCAAAATGGTCGAAGAACAAATGCGAACCGCGATGTTTGGGATCGGCGCGGAGAATTTGGATGCGCTGAAGAACACAAAGCATTTGGAGAAGGTGTAGGACAAATTTGCAAATTTGTCCTACGCCGACTATGGAAAACGCTGATGGACGAATACCTGACTGCGCTAGAAGATGAACTGCGCGCGCTCGTCGCCGCGCCCGATCCGGCGTACGCGACGTATTATGGAATTTTCCGCTATCACCTGGGGTGGACGGACGCGAACTTTGTCCAAGTGAAATGCGACACGGGCAAACGCCTGCGCCCACTCCTCTGCCTGCTCAGTTGCGAAGCGGCATGCGGCGATTGGCGGCGCGCGCTCCCGGTTGCCGCCGCGCTCGAACTCGCGCACAACTTTTCGTTGATCCACGACGACATCGAAGACAATAGCGATGAACGCCGCGGACGCGCCGCCGTGTGGAAAGTGTGGGGACTCGCGCAGGGCTTGAACGCGGGCGATGGCATGTTCGTCCTCGCGCGTCTCGCGTTGGATCGCCTGTGCGAGCGCGGTTTCAACGACGCGACCTGCACCGCGATCAGCCGCGTCTTTGACGAAGCAACACTGGCGTTGTGTCACGGACAATTTCTCGATCTCGGTTTTGAGACGCGGCTCGACGTGACGACCGGCGAGTACTTGCAAATGATTCGCGGCAAGACCGCCGCGCTGATCGCCGCGTCGGCGGGCATCGGCGCGATGCTGGCAACCGCTGACTCGAAAATCGTGGACGCGTTCGCGCGCTTTGGCGAAAACATCGGCAGCGCGTTCCAAATCACCGACGACATTCTCGGCATCTGGGGCGATCCGGCGATCACCGGCAAGTCGGCTGCGACCGACATTCTGACGAAGAAGAAATCGCTCCCCGCGATCATCGGCTTGAATCATCCGCAGCACGGCGCGGCGCTGCGCGCGCTGTACGCGCAAGCCGCCTTATCGCAAGACGATGTTGGACGCGCGCTCGCGCTTCTCGATCAAATCGGCGCGCGCGAGCAAGCGCAACAGTTCGCCGACGAATTTCGCGCCGCCGCGCTGTCCGCGCTCGCCGCGACGGGGATCCAAAATCGCGCGATGGATCATCTACGCGAGATGGCAAACGCGATGACGCGGCGGATGCGGTAAAACAAATGCAGCCACCAACTACATTTGAAACCGAGCGGCTATTGCTTCGTCTGCCGATTCTCGACGACGCCGAAACTATTTTCAAATTGTACGCGCAAGACGTTGAGGTAACGCGATACTTGACGTGGAAACCGCACTCCGAACTTGGACAGACGCGCGCTCATGTCGAGCGGTGCATCGCGAACTGGGAACAAGGTTCGCGTTTTGCGTGGGTGATCGCGTTGAAAGACCTGTCGGGTTTTCAGAAACCCGACAGGTCTACGATCCCGCTACTCGTCGGCATGATCGAAATGCGAATTAATAGGTTTGAAGCCGTCCTGGGTTACGTTTTGGCGCGTCCTTTTTGGGGACAGGGCATTATGACCGAAGCGGTGCGAACTCTGATCGGTTGGGCGCTCGCGCAGCCAGAAATTTATCGCGTCTCGGCAACTTGCGATTGGGAAAATCGCGCGTCCGCGCGCGTGATGGAGAAGGCGGGGATGCAACGCGAAGGGTTGCGGCGGCGCGGCGTCCTTCACCCAAACATCAGTGACGCGCCGCGCGATTGTTGGTTGTACGCCAAAACCAAATAGTGCAATGCCCATCCACCTCCTCGCGTTCCTCACCTTCGTCCTCTTCCTCAGCACGCAAATCGGTGTGCCAAGTTTGCCGCGCCTCTCCGCCGAAATGGGCGCGAATCCGCAAGAGATGGCGGCAGTCCTTTCCTCCGCGCTGATGACGCTCGTCGCGCTCCAATTCATCAGCGGCGCGCTCGCCGATCGCTATGGGCGACGCGCGGTGTTGGTCGTCGGCGCGGCGCTGGGTGGACTCACGTCACTTTTGTGCGCGTTCGTCACGCAGTGGCAGTGGCTGCTCGCGCTGCGCGTGTTGGGCGGCGCGGCGGACGCGATCGCGATGCCCGCGCTGCTGGGTCTCACCGCGGAAATTTCGGAAGGAAAGCAAGGCGCGTTCTTCGGCGTCCTGCGAAGCAGTCAGGGCTTGTCGTTCATCGTCGCGCCGAGCATCGGCGGATGGCTGGCGTTGTATTCGCTGCGCGCGCCGTTCATCGCGGACGGGCTCCTTTCATTCGCGGCGTGCGCGGCGATTTTCGTTTTCGTGCGCGGCGGCAAAATCGAAACGGGACACGCGCTCGATCTTCGCGAGTTGGCGCGCGTCTTTTCGCAGCGCCGCGTGTGGGCGTTCGCGCTCTTCGCGGTGGTTGACAATTTCGCGTTTCCGATCCTCGCCGCGTTCCTGCCGATCAAAGTCGTCGCGCTCGGCTACGTCGAATGGCAACTTGCGGCGATGCTCGCGATCGAGGCGATCGGTTTCGCCGCCGCGTCGTTTTTCGTTGGACGATTTTCGGATCGCGTCGGGCGGCGACCGTTCGTCATTATCGCGCAGCCGCTGATTGTTGTCGCGTGCGTCGGTTTGTTTTTCGCGCGCGATTTGCCGATGATGATCGTGTGGTACACTTTGTTCGGACTCGCAAGCGGGACGACGTTTCTGCTCGGCTTGGTGATGATGGCAGACGTGACACCGCGCGAACGCGCCGCAACGACGTTAGGATCGTTCGACGCGATGATCGATCTTGTCATCTTCATCGCGCCGCTGGTCGCGATTACCGCATCGGGTGTGATCGGCACGGAATGGGTGCTGGTGTTGGCGGGATTGCCCGCGCTCGCCGCGTTCCCAATCGCGCTGGCGACGCGTGAGACAAAAATATGATCAAACACTATCACTGGCTCCTATTTGACGCCGACGGCACGCTGTTCGATTACAACCGCGCGGAAGCGCTCGCGCTAGAGCAAACTTTCCATCATCTCGGCGCGCCGTTCGAGCAAAAATATCTGGACGCGTACCAGCAAATCAATCGCGAAATCTGGCGCGCGCTGGAACAGAAACAGATCACGCCGGACGTACTGCGCGTCCGCCGATTCGAAATGCTGTTCGAGAAATTCGGCATTACGATTTCGCCGGTCGTCTTCAGCGAAGCGTATCTCAAGTACCTCGCGGAGTGCGGAGAATTGATGGACGGCGCGCAAGACGTACTCGACGCGCTCAGCGCGAAATATCGTTTTGCGATTCTAACGAACGGCTTGCAAGCGGTGCAACGCAACCGGCTAGCGCGCTCGCCAATTCAACACCACATCGCCGCGCTCGTCATCTCAGAAGAAGTCGGCTTTGCAAAACCCGAGCGCGGCTTTTTCGACGCGGCGTTCGCGCGCATCGGAAACCCGCCGAAAGAACGTGCGCTGATGATCGGCGATAGCATCTCGTCCGACATTCAAGGCGCGTCCGATTATGGAATCGCTACGTGCTGGTACAATCCTGAACGCCAGCCCCGCCCTGCCAGCCCGACGATTACATACGAAATCACGCATCTGCGCGAGTTGATCGCGTTGCTGATTGACGAACCAAAGGTGGAATGATTGGACGCTGATTAACACTGATAAACACAGATAAGAAAAATCTGTGTCTATCTGGGCTTTTCTGCGTCCCGTATGGTAGAAAAATGCCGCGTTCAAATCGCAAGACGAAATCGCGCTACCTGCGTACCTCCGACCTCGCGCGCGCGGTCGGCGCGCATCCGAACACCGTGCGGCTGTACGAACAATGGGGTTTCATCGCGCCCGCGAAACGCAGCGCGAGCGGCTATCGTCTGTTCACGGAGACGCATCGCGCGCAGATGATTCTCGCGCGCACCGCGCTGCGCGACGACTATGCGGGAAAAATCATCCGCCGCTCCGCGCTCGCGCTCGTCCGCAAAATCGGGTCAGGCGATTTCGCCGACGCGCTCCAGTACGCGCGCAAACATCTCGCCATCGTGCAAGCCGAGCGCGCAGAGGCGGAGACCGCCGCGCGAATTTTGCAACACTGGGCGCAAAGCAAACGCGCGCAATCGAAAAGCAAGTCGCTGCAAATCGGCGCGGCGGCGCGCGCGCTCGGCGTGACGATTGACGTGCTGCGGAACTGCGAGCGCAACGGTTTGCTGCGCGTCCCGCGCGACGAACAGAGCGGCTACCGATTGTACGGCAACGCCGAAATCACCCGACTGCGCGTGATCCGGATGCTGCAAAGCGCGGGTTACAGCACGATGGCGATTCTGCGAATGTTGCTGCAACTCGATCAGGGCAAGAAACGCAATCTGCGCGCCGCGCTCGACACGCCGCGCCCGGATGAAGATGTGTACTCGGCGGCGGATCGCTGGCTGTCGACATTAGCGGAACAGGAAACGCGCGCGCGGCAAATGATCACGCAGTTGAAGCGGTGTCAACGAATCACGAACGAATAAACGAATTTTTCGTTTACCCCTCATCCTTCATCCTTCCGCCTTCCCCAAACCCTCCATTAGCGCACCAGGGTTGTATAATGTCACGTGGATTCCAAATTCAAATAACAGGAGGAAACGTGACAGATCTGATTTCGTCGGAAAAAGCGCAAGCGTATTTGCAAAAATTGTGCGTCGAAATTCCCAGTCGCCGCGTCGGCAGCGCGGGCAATCGCGCGGCAACCGATTTCTTCGCGGCGCGCGTCGCGTCGTTCGGATTCCAAGTCGAGTGTCCCGCGTTCGATTGCATTGATTGGGAGTGCGAGGGCGTTCGACTCAGCGCGAACGGCGCGACATTCGACGCGCTGGCGAGTCCGTACTCGCTCGGCTGCCGCGTCAGCGCGCCGCTCGTCGTGGCTTCGACAGTCGAAGAATTGCAAGCGGCAGAAATTTCTGACGCGGTGGTTTTGCTGCGCGGCGAAATCGCCAAAGAACACTTGATGCCGAAAAATTTTACATTTTACAATCCCGACGAGCACAAACGAATCGTCGCCTTGCTGGAAACGAAGAAACCGCGCGCGATTATCGCGGCGACCTCGCGCAATCCAGATTTGGTTGGTGCGATGTATCCATTCCCGCTCATTGAAGATGGTGATTTCGACATCCCGTCCGTTTACATGACGGAAGAAGAAGGCACTCGGCTGGCGCGATATGCGGGGCGAGAGATTTCGCTGGAGAGCCGCGCGACGCGCATCGCGTCAGCGGGCTGCAACGTCATCGCGCGCAAAGGCGCGAACCACATGCGGCGTGTCGTTTTGTTCGCGCACATCGACGCGCACATCGGCTCGCCGGGCGCGTCGGATAACGCGAGCGGCGTCGTCGCGCTGCTTCTGCTGGCGGAATTGCTCGCGGATTATCGCGGCAACCTGGGAATCGAAATCGTCGCGATGAACGGCGAGGACTATTATGCGGCGTCGGGCGAGAAACAGTACGTCGCGCTCAACGCGGGCAAGTTCGACGAGATCGCGCTGGGGATCAATCTCGACGACATCGGTTATCACAAAGGCGCAGTCGCGTATTCGCTGTACGATTGTCCCGTTGAAATCGCGCGCGCGATTCGCGACGCGTTTTCCGCGCGCGCCGATTTAGTCGAGGGACCACAATGGTACCAAAGCGACCACAGTCTCTTTGTGCTGAACCAGGTACCGGCGTTGGCACTTACGTCGGAGCAACTCGGCGAACTGATGGGGGAAATCACGCACACGCCGAAAGACACCGCGGAGATCGTCGACGTGACCAAACTTGTCGATGTCGCGGTTGCGCTGCGCGATCTGGTGTTGCAATTGGATCGGGTTGCATAATTACCGCGAAGCATGTCCTGAGTCTACCGAAGGAACGCGAAGGACACAAAGGTTTTTATCTGATTTCCTTTGCGTCCTTCGCGTCTTTGCGGTTCGATTTTGTGTTCTTTCAATAAGGTCATTTCGCGCTTTGCAACACCACCAAGATTTCGCCAAAATAAATTCGGTGATAATCTTTGTTCGGATAACGCCGCTCGATGCGTGAATCCAAGAATTGCGCAGGCGCAAAATCGTCCCAGTACATCTTGCGACATTCGAGAATGAGTTCGGCTTCCGCAAAACTTGGCGCGGCGATTTTCGTAGAAGCAATCGGCGTCAGTCCTGCTTCGGCGATCTTGTTTCCATCGCGCCCGGATTTGCTGCCCAGCAATTCCAGCGCGGGCGCGTATTTCTGCGGGAACGCGCACAGCGTGAACGTATCGTACTGCTCCATGAATCCGTAGGTATAGCGCGTCGGGCGCACGACGACTTGGGCGAACGGCTTTCCCCACATCACACCCAAACTGCCCCAGCCAACCGTCATCGTATTGTAGTGACCTTTGGCAAAATCTCCGGACGTGAGCAACAAATTCTGAACGTCCCACAGATGGTACGGCTTGACGACAAACTCTTCGATGGGAATAGGTTGACGTTTCACAATTTTTCTCCTTGAAAGGTTGGACAAATTTGCAAATTTGTCCTACGTTCGATTTGGCGCGCGCAAACGCTCGAACAGCGCTTCGTAACGCGCGGCGATTGTATCCGGCGCGAACTGGCGCGCGATTTCTGATCGGGGACGAACGTACTCTGCGCGATGCGCCAGCACCTCGCAAATCGCGTTTGCGAGGGCGCGCGCGTCGCGCGGCGGAACAACGCGCCCCATGTCGGTCAATTGCGACGCGACGCGAACCCCCGGCAGCGCAGTCGCGACGGTCGGCGTACCGCACAGCGCGGCTTCGACTTGCACCATGCCAAAGGTCTCCGTGCTGTTCACACTCGGCAGAACGTGTACCGCGCAACTCGCAAAAAACGCGGCAAGTTCTTCGGTCGTCACAACGCCGATGAAACGATACTTGTCGCGATAACGCGCGAGCAGCGGCGCTAAACGCCGGGCGTATTCGTGCTCGCCGACCGGCTCGCGCGGTCCAACGTGCACCACCGACGCATCGGGAAAACGCGCGAGAATAGCGGGCATCGCTTCGAGCAGATACTCGATTCCTTTTTCCGCCGCGACGCGCCCCACGATGCCGATGAGCGGTCCCGGCGCATCGAGATTGTACTTGGATCGAAACATCGCGCAACTATCGGGCGTGGGAAGTGGAATTTCAATCGGCGGCGGGATCGCGTGTACTTTCGCGCGGTACCGCGATAGCACGGGCGAATGTCGCGCGAAATCGTCGGTGTTCGTCACGATCACATCCGCGAGAGCAAGCGCGATCCGATGGCTGAGCGCAATCGCGTAACTCGCGAGCCAATGCGCGAACGACGGCGGCAGCGCCAAATCGGAGTGATACGTCAGCACCACGGGACGTTTGAACAATCGCCCGCGCAGCGCGAGACCCGCCGCGTCGAATTGGGGCAAATGCAGATTGAGGAGATCGTGCGTGAGAACCAGGCGCGTCGCGTGCCACCCAATCGTCGGCATCACGACGCCTTTGCTGACGCGCAGCGCGACTGGCACGCGCACGACGTTGACGCCGCGATCGTTTTCATCGCGCGGCAGCGCGCGATCGTACTGCGAAGTCAGGATCGTCACCGAATGACCGCGCGCCGCGAGCGCGTGCGCGAGCCGTTCGACGTAGATCGTGAGACCGGAAACGTGCGGGCGATAGTACGTGAGCGCGATCAAGAGGCGCATTTTCAGCCAATCGCCTCGATCTCTTTCTGCAATCGTTCTTGCGCCTGCGCCAACCGCGCGACGCGATCATTATGCCACGCGACATCTTGTTCCAGTTGCGCGCTTTGCCGCGCGATGACTGCCGACATCGCTTGCTGCGCGGGACCGCCGGGGATCGCGCGCGTCGCGACGAAATGCCGCGCGTCGAGCGACTCGCGTACAATGGCGTCCGACAAGCCGAGCGCGCGTCCCAGCACCTGCTGCGCCGCCGCGTCGAGATGCGATGCGCGAATATCGCGCGGCGTGAGTTTCTGCGCGAGCGCGTCGCGGACGAGCTGCGCGACGACGCGGTGCGCGGCGCGAAATGGCAAGCGCGCCTCGCGGACAAGCGTGTCGGCAAGTTCCGTTGCGGTCGTAAAACCCTCCGCCGCGCGCGCGGCGAGATGGACGATGTTCCACGTCGCGCTCGCCAGCACCGCGTCGAGCAATTCGTAGACGCCAATCGCGTAATCCAACATCCGAAACAGTGGGCGATAGATCGGATCCTCGACATCGTTCACGTCGCCGAGCGGCGCGTTGTGGTGCAGTGTGAACACCGCTTGCGCGTCCGCGTAAAGATAACCGAGTTGCGTGCGCGCGTGTTCGAGCACGACGGGATTGCGCTTTTGCGGCATGATGCTCGAAATCTGCACGAACGCGTCGCCGATGCGGAGCGCACCGGCTTCCTGCGTCGCCCAGAACAGCAAATCGGTGGCAAAGCGCGAAAGCGATGCCGCCGCGACTTGGACGACGCCCGCGACTTCAACCTGATAATCCGCGCCGCCGACTGCGTCGTAACTATTTTCGACCGGCGCGTCAAAGCCGAGCAAGTCCGCGACGAGCGCGCGATCAATCGGAAAGCCGGTCGTCGTGAACGCGACCGCGCCAAGCGGACAAAGGTTGACACGCGCGTACGCGCTTTGCAGGCGCGCTGCGTCGCGTTCGAGGAACGCGGCAACCGCGCCGAGATAGTGCGCGAGCGTCGTCGGCTGCGCGGGTTGCGTGTGCGTGTACCCCGGCATCAGCGTTTCGACGTGAGCGCGCGCCATCGTCAAAATGCGCGCGCGGAACGCGTTGATCGCCTGCAAGAGCGCGAGCGCGCGTTCGCGCGCGACCCAGCGGCACAGCGTCCCGCCCAAATCGTTGCGGCTGCGCGCGATCTGCACGTTGCCAACGGCTTCCTCGCTCGTCAATTCGCCGAGACGATGCTCCAGGTAGAAAAACAAATCTTCGTACTTGCCGTCGTACACCACATCGCGCACGCCTTCCGTTTCGAGCGCGCGCAAGCCGTTCAGCAACAATCGTCCGGTCGCGCGCTCCAAAATTTTCTGGCGCACGAGCATGACGATGTGGGCGCGCGTCGCGAACAACATCGCGGGGACGAGGTACGTCTTCGTTTGCTCGAAATTCGGCGCGAGCACGCGTCGCGCGTAGGAGGGATGGGGAAAAGTACTCATCATCCTTTCAATCCGGTCAGCGCAATCCCTTTGATGATCTGGCGTTGGAAAAAGAGGAAAACGATCAACACCGGAATCGTCGCCATGGACGCGCCCGCCATGATCAATTCCCACGATGCCCCGGCTTCGCCGGAGAAAAACGACAAGCCGACCGGCACCGTCCGCATGTCCATCCTTTCGGTGATGATGACGGGCCAGAGGAACGCGTTCCAGTTCCCAAGGAAGGTGAAAATGCAGAGCGCGGCGAGCGCGGGCTTGACCAACGGCATCGCGATGCGCCAGAACAAGCCGAACTCGGACACGCCGTCAATGCGCGCGGCGTCGAGCAATTCTGACGGGACGCCTTCCATGAATTGCTTCATCAAAAACGTGCCGAACGCGGTGATGACGCCGGGAAACATAATGCCCCAATACGTATCAACCCAGTTCAAGTTATTCGACAGAATGAACCAAGGGATGATCAGCATTTCCGTCGGCACCATCAACGTACTCAGAATGAAAACGAAAATCAGATTCTTGCCGCGAAACTCGTATTTTGCCAGCGCAAAGCCGGTGAGCGAGTCGAAGAACGCGACGCTCATTGTGGTGAGCGCGGCGACAATGAGACTGTTGAGGTACCATCGCGCGAACGGCACTTTTTTCAGCACGGCATCGTAATTCTCGAACGTCGGCGCGATTGGGAAAAAGTGCCCGAGAAAAACTTCTTTTGCCGGTTTGAGCGAGGTTGCGATCATCCACACGAACGGAGTCACCATCACGATCCCACCCGCGATCAACAGCCCGTACAGAATTCCTTGGCTCAGCCAACGCGGCGTCGGTTCCGGGATCGGCTTTGCCCAGCGCGGTTCGAATGACTTGGAGCGTCTGCGAAGGTTCATTTCAATACTCCACGCGGCGCGTCGTCACACGAAGCTGGATGATCGTGATGACGAGAATGATCGCGAACAGCACGACCGTGCCCGCCGACGCGTACCCCATTTTGAAGGATTTGAAACCTTGCTGATAGATGAACAAGACGAGCGATTTGGTCGAATCGAGCGGACCACCCATGCCCTGAAAACTCATGTTCAAAACTTGCGTGAACACCTGAATCGCGTTGATCGTGCCGATGACGGTGAGGAACACGATCGTCGGGTTGAGCAGCGGCAAGGTGATGTGCCTAAATATTTCCCAACTGCGCGCGCCGTCAATCTTCGCGGCTTCGTAGAAATCGGTGGGAATCGCTTCCAGCCCGGCGAGGAAAATGATCACGTAAAAGCCGAGCGCCTGCCAAACGATCGCAACGACAATCGAAGCCAACGCCTGATCGGGGCTTGCGAGGAATTTTTGCTCCGGCAATCCAATCAGCGCGAGCAGTTTGTTCAGCGGACCAAACGACGGCTGATAGATCCAGCGCCAGACCCAACTGATCGCGACAGTTGAGGTGACGAATGGAATAAAGTATAACGCGCGGAAAAAACCGCGCCAATGCGCCGCGGCTTGCAACAACAATGCAAAGAACAAACCGATCACGAGTTGCAGCGGCACGCTGAGCGCAACGTACAACAACGTATTCGTCAACGACTGCCAGAAAACAGGATCGGCGAAAAGCGCCTCGTAGTTTTTCAAGCCCATCCACGGTTTGTTCGGCGAGAGAATGTCCCAACGAAAGAGACTGACGCTCATCGCGAACAACGTCGGCGCGAAACGAATCGTGATGAAAAATGCAAGCGGCACGAGCAGAAAAATGTACGCCCACACTGCCCGGCGTTGTCCAAGTGACAAACCGCGCGACTGGAGAGCCATACGTCACCTCGTTGTGGTAGGGGCGCCATTGCATTGCGCCCCTACATCATTCGTTATTTCTTCTTCGCCCAATAGTCGTCGAACAGTTTCTGCACTTTGGCGACCGCTTCGTCCAGCGATTTCTTGGGATCGGCGTTCTTGAGAACGACCGCATCGTACGCATCCATCAACGCTTTGCGATCCGCGGTTTCGTCCACAAAGTACGACGCATAGGAAACCGGCAGCGTTTGCAGGAACGGCGCGAGTAGCGGATCGTTCACGAACATCGGGTCTTTGAGCACTTCGGCGCGCGCGGGCAGTTCGCCAATTGCGGGCGTCCACTTTTTCATCACGTCCGCGCTGGTAAGGAACTGCAAGAACTTGACCGACGCGGCGAGTTTCGCCGGATCTTTCGCGGCTTTGGACGTGATCCCGTGCGTCCAGAACGAGCCAAAATTCGCTTGCGCTTTGGGTCCCGCGGGCATCGGGAACACGCCCCAGTTGAACGTCGCCTTGCTCTTCGCGGTGCCAAGATAGAACGAACCGCTGACCATCATCCCGGCTTGCTGCGCGAGCCACGCGGTCGGTCCGTCTTGTCCGATGGTCGGTTCGCTGACTTTGTGCTTCGCCGTCAGGTCAACGAGGAATTGCCATGCCTCGTAACCGCCGGGCGTCGCGTTCCATTGAATCTTTTTGTGATCGTCCGATTGCGGAATGCCGCCGTACGCGCGTGTCAAAATCTCGCGGTAGAGATTGTGATCCTGATTGCTGAGATCGACGCGCCAGCCCGCGACCATCATCTTGCCGCCTTCGACCTTCGTCATTTTCTTCGCGGCTTCTGCTAGTTCATCGAAGGTCTTGGGCGGTTTTGTCGCGTCTAGTCCGGCTTTGGTCCACAGATCCTTATTGTAGAAAATCGCGAGATTGCGGACGGCGGTCGGCAGCGCGTAGTACTTGCCGTCCACCTTGGCGATCTGTACCATCGGGATGAAATCTTTTTCGATCGTCGCGACCGGGAAATCTTTTTCCGGCAGCGGTGCGAGATAGCCCGAATCGATGTACAGCGGCAGCCAGCCGTAGAACAAGTTGATCACATCGGGACCGCGACCGGCGGGCACGCTCGCCGCGACTTTTTCGTTGTACTGTTCGTACGGGAACGTCGTGTGGACGACCTTGATGTTCGGATTCTGTTTCTGGAATTCGACGATCAGTTGGTCCACCAAGTTTTTCTTGGTTTCGAAAAAGTACTGCCAGTATTCGATCTCGACTGGCGCGGCGGCAACCGTCGGCGCAGGCGCTTGGGTTGGCTCCGGCGCTTTCGTCGGTTCAGGCGCCTTGGTCGGCGCGGCAGCGGGGGGTTGCGTCGGTGCGGGAGCCGGTGGCTTGGTGGGCTCCGGCGTTGGCGCGGCGCACGCGGTCATCAGCGCGACGAGCGCGAGCGCGGCGACGAAAACGAAAAGTACGCGTTTCATTTTTCTCCTCCTCGAATTGAATCAGTTTTGGTTTGACAGTTCGATTGGATCATCGCAGCGTGACACCACCTCCTTCCGGGGAACGGTATTCAGTATTCAGTATCCAGTGTTCAGTAGCAATCGTATCCATTTCACTGAACACTGAACACTGAATACTGGTTACTCGATCTTCAGCAAACGCGCGGCGTTACCGCCAATGATTTTGGCAAGCGCGTCCGGCGGTACGTTCAACTCGCGGCAATCGCGCAGTTGATCTTGCAGATAGCGAATCGCAAAACCGCGCGGGAACCAACTCGAATCGGTCGCAAAGATTAAACGATCGGGTCCGATCGTTTCGAGATATTTGCGGAACAACATTTTCACGGTCAATTCTTCCGGCATCCAACGAATCCATTGATTCGATCCCGACGTGTCCACGTACACATTCGCGCAACTCCAGCAGAG
The DNA here is from genome assembly GCA_020723345.1 of Candidatus Aquidulcis sp. Taxonomy (GTDB): domain Bacteria; phylum Chloroflexota; class Anaerolineae; order UBA4142; family UBA4142; genus VGOB01. Next base: position 50,649 of record DYJA01000010.1, read on the forward strand.
TTGCAGCGTCTCGCGTACCCAGCCGCAGCCAAAATGCGGCACGATGAATTTTACCGTTGGAAACGCGCGCGCGACATCGTGCAATTTGAACGGATTGATGTTTTCGTGCCACGCGACGCCGCCGCCGGAACCCAGTACGCCGAAATGAATCAGCACCGGAATGTCGTGCTTTTCCGCGACCTCCCACACGCGCCACGCGGATCGATCTTCAATCGGCTTTTCGAGCGCGGGCGCGAGGAGTTTATAGCCGCGCAAACCGAGTTGCGTAATCGCGCGTTCGAGTTCTTCCGCCGCGTTATCGGCAAAAAGATTGTGGTGCGCGAATCCGACAAACTTGTCCGGATGCCGCGCGATCACTTGCGCGAGATTATCGTTGCCGCCGCCGGTGACGAACACGACGCGCTCCAAGCCGTACTTGTCCACTTCCGTCGCCCAACGATCCGCGAGTACTTCGTCGCGCTGTTTCTCTTTCTCTGGCGCGGGAAAATCCCAGGTAAGCCGCCAATCGTCGTTGTACATCTTCATCCACTCGCGAATGACCGCGGCTTTATCCGCGCCGCGCGGATGCTGCGGATTGTCCGCGTAACTCCCGCCCATCATCGGCTTGGCAGTGGGAAAGTGACTGTGAAAATCAATGACGCGCAAACCTTGATATGCCACGAAATCCTCCCAACAAATTGCAAATTGCGAATTACGAATTACGCTAACTTGCGCGCGACGTAGTAATCGCTGGTCAAATGAACGACTTGCGCGATCGCGCCCATCACGGTGGCGCGACGACCGAGCGTCGAAACCTTGAGCGTCGGCGTTTTCGGCAAGATATTCTGGATGCGCGCTTGGACGCGCGGCAACAAAACATCCGCCGATTCTGATACGCCGCCACCGAGAATGACGAGTTCGGGATCGAGCAGCGTACTGATGTTGATGATCGCGATGCTGAGGTAATCCACGGTCTCATCAACAACCGCGCGGCTCCACGCTTCGCCGCGCCGGTACGCGTCAAAGACATCTTGCGCCGTGATCTGCGCGAGCCGATCTTCCGGCAAACTCCCGGCGAGACAAGTCCGCGCGCGTTCGGCAATCCCGGTTCCAGAGATGATACTCTCCAGCGCGCCGAATTTGTCGTACTGCTGATCAAGTTCCGCGCGATTGGAAAGCAGTAGCCCGACTTCGCCTGCCGATTCGGTGTGCCCACGATAAAGTACTCCGTCGATAATCAAGCCCGCGCCGACACCGGTTCCCAACGTGATTAAAACGATATTGCTCGCGCCGTCGCCTGCGCCAAACCACTGCTCGCCCAACGCGGCAAGATTCACATCATTATCTACGACACACGGCAAGCGAAATTGGCGTTCCAATTTTTCTTTGAGCGGATACTCGCGCCAGTTGAGCGACGGCGCCCACTCGACGATACCGGCGGGCGCGCGCGTCACACCCGGCGCGCCCACTGCGATCCCACGGATTTTCTGCCCGCGCGCACGCGGCGCCGCGCACAATTTTTCGACGATCTCGACGAGCATCGCGTAACTCGCCTCGCCCGACGTGCCATGACCATTGACTGTGAGTTCGCTGATGATCTCGCCGCCGATATTCGCCAGCGCGCCAAACATTTTTGTCCCACCCAGGTCGACGCCAATCACGGCATGCCCGTCCTTGTGATATTCGAGAAGATCGCGACGACGGCTGCCGCTCCATTCTTTCACACCAGTCGGGCGCACCCAACCCTTTTCGATCAACTCGTCGACGATGCGCATGACCGTGGGCAAACTGAGTTTGAGATCGTGCGCCATCATCGAGCGCGCCGCAGGGCTGTTGCGCCGAATATAATCCAGAACCGCGGAACGATTGACGCTCCGCATTTCGGTCGCGGTGATGGTGCGGAAGACGTACTTGGGCATCATTCTAGCAACTCCGACAGACGAACACGTTGTAACATCGTGTTACTATTACTTACACGATGTAATTATACGGGGCAGTCGCGGAGATGTCAATAGCAAGTCAACTATAGATGTGTGCATTTTACACAATCGCTCACCCATTCGATTACCACAAGTTATCCGTAGACATGATTTCGTCTCTCTGTTATAATTTCCTAAACTATGAATAATCAACTTCGAGCGCCCCCGACGTCGCCCGAAGGTTTTGCGCTGGACAAGACAACGCCGCCTGAGTTCAGGCGGTTTTTTATTTTAGCCACAGAGGGCACAGAGAACACAGAGGAAAACCCCAAATAACTCTGTGTCCCCTGTGATCCCTGTGGCTGCGATAAATGGAGGGCACATGTGCCGAATGGCTGCCATAAAATCAAAGCACCCGGTGTCGCCCGCGTTGACGCTGCGGATGATGCTGGCGATGCAAAAGGGACACGATAATTCCGGCTTTGCGATGGTGATGCAAGACCTCGGCGGCGCGTTCGCCGAGTTCAAAAAGTTTCCGCTCCTCTCGATGGCATGTTCTTCCGCCGGACTCGAACGCGCGGAGGAAATTCTAGAGACCATGGGCTTTTCGCCAAAGTTCGATTATCAGCCCGATGTCGTCAACGATCCCGCGCTCGATTTCAAACGGATGCCGCACTACGTCTTCCGCAATTATCGTTATCCCGAACCGCTCAACGTTTACCACGAGCATCCCACTCCCGAACAAAAGAAATTGTTGCTCGACACGCGCCTCAAACTCCGCAAGGCGTTGTCGCACGAGAACCAGGGCTACGTCTACTCGTTTTGGCCCGACGTGTTGACGCTGAAAGAGATCGGCGATCCGCGCGACATTGGCACGTACTTTCAGTTGTGGAATGAAGACCACTGGCTCCAAGCGCGCGTCATCTCCGCGCAGTGCCGCCAGAATACGAATTACAAAATCGTTCGCTACGCCGCGCATCCTTTTTTCCTCGAAGGATATACCTTGATGGGCAACGGCGAAAATACTTTTTACCAGAAGAACAAAGAATTCCAGCAGCACCTTCATTCTTCGTACATCGGTTTTGAATCCGATACGCAGTGTTTCCTCTACACGCTCCACTATGTTTGCGAACAACTCCACTGGCCCCTCGAATATTTCAAGCACGTCATTACCCCGCTCACGTTTGAAGAAATGAATGACCGCGCCGATGGCGAAACCTTGCGCCGCATCCGCCAATCGCTGATGCACCTCGAAATCAATGGACCGAACACCGTCGTCTTCGTGTTGCCCGATAATCGCATGGGCGTCGTCGCCGACGCGAAGAAATTGCGCCCGTACGTGATCGGGCGCGACGACGACATGGTCGTCAGCGCGTCCGAAGTGTGCGGCGTCAACATGGTCATTCCGCAGCGCGACACCGAACGCGACATTTATCCGGGCGAGCGCGAGACGGTCGTCGTTAACAACGCGCTGGAGGTGGAACGATGGAACCAGTAGGCGCATCCGTGGGGCGGGCTGCTAGCCCGCCGCGGGCAGTCTGCCCGCGCAACGCGCTGGAGGTGGAACGATGGAATCAGTAGAGTTGCAAGTTCAAGTGCCGGCAAAAAATAACGGCAACGAATCCAAACCCGCCAACGGCAATGGCAACGGTCGCGCGTTCGCGATCAAACCGACCTACGTGCGCGATCCGCATCCGATGGACTTGCCATGGAAAATCGCGTGGAATCCCGAAACGTGCATCCGCTGCGGCTCGTGCGTTTCGACGTGTACCTTCGGCGCGATTCAATCCGAATTGCAAAAGCAAGGTCAAACGTTGAGCGCGGGTCCCGTTCCCAAGCCGGTCGACGCGTCGCAAATCATTCTCGCGATCAAGCAAGTGAGCGACACGAAACATTATTGCCGCGGCTGTTCGATGTGCGAAAAAGTTTGCCCAACCAATTCGATTCGTCCCGTCGAAAACGAGCACCATCGCTTTCCGCTCGTCGCGCGGCACGGCGCGTCGCCGATCAAACGCGGCGGGCGCGGGCATCATATCCCAATCCGCGTGCTCGACTATCTCAAAGTCGGGCGCATCAGCCAGATGACGGATCCGTCGCTCGACGCAGCGCGGCACACGTTCGATCTGCTCACGCCGCTCGGGCGCGGTTTACCGGCGGACGAATTGCCGCTCAAAGTTGAAAATGGAAAACTTGTGCCGAGCGGATGGACGCCCCCGCTGCGCTGGATTTATCCGGTGATGATCGGCGATATGTCGGTCGGCGCGTTGTCGTGGCGAATGTGGGAGGCGCTCGCGCTCGCGGTTGCGTATCTCAACGAAGAACACGGCATGCCCGTGCGAATGTCGTCGGGCGAAGGCGGGATGCCGAATCGTTTGCTAAAATCCGAGTACCTCAAATATTTCATCATTCAAATCGCGAGCGGACATTTCGGTTGGAATCGGATCATCAAGGCAATGCCGGAAATGGCGACCGACCCCGCGGGCATTCTGATCAAAATCGGGCAAGGCGCGAAACCCGGCGACGGTGGATTACTCCCCGCCGAAAAAGTCGCGTCGCACATTCAAGCGATTCGCGGCGTACCGAAAGCCGATTTGCTTTCGCCGCCGAATCACCAAGGTTTGTACAGCATCGAGGAATCGGTGCAAAAAATGTTTTTGAGCATGAACGCGGCGTGGAAATTTCGCGTGCCGGTCGCGATCAAAGTCGCCGCGAGTTCGACGAGCGTCGCCGTGTTCAACAATCTCGTGCGTGATCCGTATCACATCGTCGGCGGATATTTTCTCGACGGCATTCAAGGCGGCACCGGCGCGGCGCACGAAGTCAGCATGGATCACACCGGACATCCGATCTTGAGCAAACTGCGCGATTGTTATCTCGCAGCAGTCGATCAAGGCAAACAAGGACAGATTCCACTTTTTGTCGGCGGCGGCTTTGGCGATACCGGCGATCTCGCGGCGGACGCGTTCAAAGCGATCTGTCTCGGCGCGAACGGCGTTTTCTCCGCGAAGATCTGGCTGCAACTCGCGGGCTGCGTCGGCAATGAAAAGGGTCGCTGCAACGCGTGCAACACCGGGCATTGTCCGGTCGGGATATGCACGCAAGACCCGCGCCTCGTCGCGCGGTTGGATGTTGACACCGCCGCGCAAAACATCGTGGACTATTTTCTCGCGCTCGACGTCGAACTGAAAAAGTTGATGGCGCCGATCGGCAACTCGACGCTGCCGATTGGTCGCAGCGACGCGCTCGTCGCGATGGACAAGGCGATTGCGGAACGATTGCAGGTGGCGTATGCGTGCTGAGGAAAGAAGGGAGAAGAAGGCATTAGACGGCATGAGAAGGCAGAGAAGACAAGAAGGCAAAGAAGGCGCGAAGCCGTCACTGCCCTCCTCGCCTTCTTCGCCCTCTTCACCCTTCTCAAGGAATTCCAAGATGAAACACCTAACGACATACACCAATAACAAACGCGTCTCCACCCAGGGCTTGCTCCAACAAATCTACGACGCGATGGGCGCGGGTGAAACAGAATTTACAATTGACGCGTCGGGGCAGCACGATATTGGCGGTCCGATGTGGGATGATGCGGGTCGCCCGCTACGATTCATCGTGCGAAACCCAGGGCAGCGCGTCGGCGCGATGGGCATGCCCGGCACCGAAATCGTCGTCGAAGGTCCCGCGCCCGCGGATGTCGGCTGGCTGAACGCGGGCGCGCACATCGTCGTGAAAGGCGATGGCGGTGATACGACCGGGCATTGCGCGGCGGACGGCGTGATTTACATCGGCGGGCGCGCGGGCACGCGCACCGGCTCGCTGATGAAATTCGACCCGGCGTACACGCCGCCGCAATTGTGGATTCTCAAAAACACCGGCTCGTTCCCGTTCGAGTTTATGGGCGGCGGCATCGCGATCATCTGCGGTCACGACTCGGAGCAATTCGATTCCGTCATCGGCGAACGCGCGTGCATCGGCATGGTCGGCGGGACGGTGTACGTGCGCGGTCCGATCAGTGATTTACCGAGCAACGTCAAACTGATCGAGACGCTGGAGCAAGAGGATTGGGATTTTCTCTGCGATGGCATGCCAAAATTTCTGAACGCGATTGGTCGCGCCGATTTGCAAGAGACGCTGCTCGTTCATCAAGAATGGCGCAAAATCATCGCGAAGAGTTACGAGGAACTCAAGCAGGGCAAGAAAAAAATGGCGCTCGGCGCGTTCCGCGCGAATCGCTGGATTCAGGGCGGACTCTTCGGCGATGTCGTGCAAGACGCGGGCGATGTCGTGCCGCTCGTCGCGATGGGAAATTATCGCGCGTATTCGCCGGTGTGGAACAACGCGGTCTTTGCCGCGCCGTGCGAGTACGCTTGCCCCAGTTTCATTCCAACCCAGGATCGCATCAATCTTTTGCGCAAAGGAAAAATTCGCGACGCGCTCGAACTCGTTTTGAAATTCAATCCATTTCCTGGGTCGGTCTGCGGCGCGGCGTGTCCCAACCCGTGCATGACCGCGTGCACGCGTCAAAATATCGACTTTGCGGTGCTCGCCGGTCCGCTCGGCAAGTACTCGATGGACTTGCCCGCGCCGGTCGCCGCGCCGCACACCGGCAAACGATTTGCCGTCATCGGCTCCGGCGTCGGCGGATTGTCGGCGGCGTGGCAACTCGCGCTCAAAGGTCATATCGTCACGATTTTCGAAAAGGGTAACACGCTCGGCGGCAAAATGATGCACGCGATTCCGCACGGTCGTTTGCAAAAAGAAATCGTGCGGACCGAGATCAAGCGCATTCTTTCGCTCGGCGTGCAAGTTCAGTTGGGTTCGGAGATCACGCGCGATTTCTTCCAAGAGATTCACGACGTGTACGACGGCATCATCATCGCGACCGGCGCGCACACGCCGCGCAAGTTGAACTTTGCCGGGAGCGAACGCACGTACTCCGCGCTCGAATTTCTGACGAGCGCGAACGCGGGGAATCCGATTGTGATCGTCGCGGGCAGATCGGTTGTCGTCGTCGGCGCGGGCGATGTCGGAATGGATGTGTGTACGACCGCGTGGCGCAATGGCGCAACGAGCGTCGTCGCAGTCGACATTCAGCAGCCCGCGAGTTCATCGCGCGAGCGCGCGGAGGCAATGGCGCTCGGCACGCAAGTTTTGTACCCGCGCACCGTCGCGAAGTACGCCGATGGGCAACTCTTCTTCCAAGAGGGCGAACCGCTCACCGCGGATGTCGTCGTCGTCGCGATCGGCGAGGTGCCGGACACGAGTTGGCTGCCCGAAAATTACGCGCGCGTCAAGGGCAGCTGGCTCGAAGCGGACGAGTACGGTCGCACGCGCGATCCGAAGGTGTTCGCGGTCGGCGATGTGGTGAAACCAGGTTTGCTGACCCAGGCAATCGGGATGGGACGCGTCGCCGCGCTCGCGCTCAACGCGCAAGTGATGGGCGAATCGTTTGCGCTCGAACGCAAAAAACAAATTCCGCCAGATATGCTGAAACTGATTTACTTTACGCCGCGCGTGCGCCAATGCCCAACCGATCCGCTCCAAGAAGGCGACCGCTGTATCTCGTGCGGCACGTGCCGCGATTGTAACATCTGCGTCGCGATCTGCGGACAGAACGCGATCGCGCGCAACGAACATCCGAACGGCGCGTTCGAATTTCGCGTGGACGACGAGCACTGCATCGGCTGCGGCTTTTGCGCCGCCGCGTGTCCGAGCGGCATCTGGACGATGGTGCCGAATTTGTTGGAGGAGTTGGAGAAGGAGTAACGTGATACGTGATACGTGTTGCGTGAATATCATTTCGAGAGGCGTCCTGAGCGGAATCGGAAAGCGGAGATGGAGTCGAAGGATGCGCGATGCGTGATGCGTGAATCAAAGACCCGTCGGGTTTCGGAAATCCGCGGGTCTTGTCCTGTACCAGCAAGTTTGATGTTTGACACGCCATTTCGCTGATGATATAGTATGTACAGACGAAAGACAGAGGGAGTGTCAGAATGTCGTCAACAGCAATTGCCACTGTAACCAAAATGTTAGAGTCCTTGCCTGAACCCGCGCAAGACCAGGTCGTCGAGCATCTACGCGAGTATCTCGAAGATTTGCAAGATGAATTACAATGGGATGCGCTATTCAAGCGTACGCAGTCGCAACTCATCGCAGCGGCGCGACGCGCCAAGCAGGAAATCGCGCAGGGTCGCGCCAAGCCGATGGACTATGACGCGCTATGAAATCGGCAACGTTGCCATCGTTCTGGTCGGCATACTCCGATCTGGATGAAAGCGCCAGACGCGCGGCAAGAAAATCTTATCGCTTGTGGGCGGAAAATCCTTTTCATCCCTCATTGCATTTCGAGTGCGTCAACCGCGAAGAAAATATCTGGTCAGTCCGCGTCACGCGCGCCTACCGCGCGATTGGTATTTTTGAAGGCGATACTGTAACCTGGTTTTGGATTGGACGACACGACGCTTACGAGCGATTTTTCTCGTGATGCAACAGGGCATCAAAACCCGAAGGGTCTTTGGAGACCCTTCGGGTTTTTCAACAAGCATTGCATCGGCTGCGGCTTTTGCGCTGCCGCGTGTCCCAGCGGCATCTGGACGATGGCGCCGAATTTGTTGGAGGAGTTGGAGAAGGAGTGACGTGAGGCGTGAACCACAGACCCGTCGGATTTTGGAAACCCGACGGGTCTGTTCTATCGTCATGCTTCGAGAGCACAGGAAAGAGTTATTCAGGATCGAATTCGCTGTACTCTCCAGCGTGCATGGTCTGAATCGTCTGAGCGATCGCGCGCGCTTTCAGACGCAGCCACGAAGTAGAAAGCAAAACCAGGATAGCCAATTTTCTCCCCCGCAGATTTTGCTGATGCTTGAGATTCTGATCGGTCGTCACCAAAAGTTGGTAGCCCGCCTTTTCGGCGGCGTCAAGCAATTCGCCGTTTCGCAGCCCATCCCAATTCGTACGCGGTGTCAACTGAATGCCCTTCGAGGTATGCGCGGAGAGGCACCGGCGTTCCCTGGTCAAATAGGATTTTCATTGCGCGACTGGCATCGTTAATGCTTCGAGTTCAAAATCGAGAACGGCTTCGACTTGTTCACGCTGAACACCGGGGAACCAGCTCAAGAAATCTTCAATTGACGCGCCGTCGCGCAAATTCTCGAACAAGGCACGCAGAGGAACCCGCGTGCCGCGAAATACCCAATCTCCGCTGACTTTATCCGGTGCGCGTTCAACAGCCGGGCATGCGCGCCAATCCCGCGCCGCGCTTGGTTTGACGCGAGAGTGAGTTCTAAGCGATTGTTTCATCGGTTTTTCCTTCGGATGCAAGGTTTATTGCGTCGCCCGAAAACAAGTATAAGCGAAAGCGCGTGCCTGTCAAGCAAACAGCAGAAAAATCCAGAACCTCACCTCAACCTTAACGCCTCCACAAACCGCGCGTTGAACCCAGGTTCGGAATTGAGTTCGATGTGCTCCGCGCGCGCGGCAAGCGCCTCGCCGCGCGCGAAACCGTCCTCGCGCAAAAAGATCGCCGCGCCTAACCCCGCGCCATTCGCAACCATTTCGATTCGCGCGCGCTCCACGTCGGGCAGCAAGCCGATGCCGATGAGCGCGTCCTTGTTCAACTGACTGCCAAACGAGCCAGTCAGAATCACGCGGCGCAAATCGCGCGGCGCGACGTTCAACTTCTCCAGCAAAATATCCGCCGCGACGCGAATCGCGGCTTTGGCTTTTTGCAATTCGCGAATGTCCATCTGCGTCAGCGCAACGCGTTCGTTGATAACGACGCGCGCGACGTCGTTGCCACGATCAACAGGAATCGTCGCGTGACTACTCGCGTAACGTCCGCCCGCTTCGATCACGCCCGCGCCGCGCAAGGCGTGGATGAGCGAAAACAGTCCCGACCCCGCGATCCCAATCGGCGCGCGATTGCCAATCGTCGTCACGCGCAGATTGCCGTCCTCGACGCGCGCGTCAATGAGCGCGCCGTCCACCGCGCGCGTCCCACAAGAAATGTTCACGCCCTCGAACGCGGGACCCGCCGCCGTGGACGCGACGAGAATCGCGTCGCCGTCAGTCGCCATCACCTCGCCGTTCGTGCCCAAGTCAATCGCGAGCATCGGCGCGCGCGCGCGATCATAGTCAAATGACGCGAGACACGCCGTCGTATCCGCGCCGACGAATCCGCCGATGAGCGGTGGGAGCGCGACGCGCGCGCGTTCAGGGAAGAGATTGCCAAAGAAATCGCCTGCGTCGAGAATGGAGGCGCGGTCATGCGGTTGAAACGGGAGTACCGCGATCTTGTCGACAGGGTAGCGCATCAAGAGATGATGCATCGCGGTATTGCCGACGATGATGACGCGTTCGATGCGCGCGAGGGCGCGCTTGCTCAGTTTCAGCGCGGCGATGGCTTGAAAGATCGAGGACTGCGCGAGCGCGGAAAGTTTGTCGGCGTTGTGCGCGGCGGCGTGCAGACGCGCGATCACGTCCGCGCCGAAAATCGTCTGCTGATTCAGCGCGCCCGCGCCTGCGTAGACCGCGCCCGTTTCGAGCGACACGAGAAACGCGGCGACCGTCGTCGAACCCAGGTCAATCGCCAACCCAAGTAGATCGTCGTTCGTGCGGAACTCGTTCGACCGCGCGAAAATCTTGTTCGAATAGACGACGACGGGCATCAGCGCCACGCGGGCATCGCCGATCACGCGCGCGCGACATGCCAGTCGCACGTTCGCGGCGCGTTCGGCATCGAGCAGATACTTTTGCTCAACCTCGTCGTGCGGCGCGAGCGCGCCCTCCGCGATCACTTTGCACTTGCCGCACGTTCCGCGTCCCGCGCACGGTTGTTCCAACGACAACCCATTCGCGGCAACGATTTCGCCGATGAGTTGATTCGGCGCGCACGCGATCTCGCGCGTTTCATCGGCGTAGGTGATTCTCAGTTCAGGCATAATTGCCCAAGCGTGATACGTGATGCGTGATCACGCATCACGCCTTCGCTTTCCGCGCCGCGCGGTACGCCTTGATCCACCGCATCGCGTACTCGTCGCGCCCCATCAACAAATCGCACGCGCGGATCGTCGTCGCAAGTTCGGGGATTGTCGGATCGGTGATCGCGGCGGTCATCCCGCGCGCGATGCCGAGCGCGAGATACGCCGCGTTGATCGCGACGCGGTCGGGCAAACCGAAACTGACGTTGCTCGCGCCAAGCGAAAGATTCACGCCGAGTTCTTGTCGAATCAATTGCAGCGAATCGAGCGTGACGCGTCCCGCGAGCGAATCCGCGCTGACCGTCAACGCGAGGCAATCGATCACGACATCTTCGGGCGACATTCCGTAATCCGCGGCGCGCTGTACGATCTTGCGCGCGACGGCGAGTCGTGCTTCCGGTGTCGCTGGCACACCGGAATCGTCGGTGACGACGCCGATCACCGCCGCGTGATATTTCGCGGTGAGCGGCAAGACGGTGTTCATCATCTTCTCCTCGCCCGTCGTCGAATTGATCAGCGCTTTGCCTTCGTACGCCGCGAGCGCGGCTTCGAGCGCGGCAGGGTTCGCGCTGTCGAAGCAGAGCGGCGCGTCAACTTCTTGCGTGAGCGCGCGCGCAAGTCCTTCGAGCAATTTCGGCTCGTCCGCGCCCGGCACGCCCGCATTCACGTCGAGCACATGCGCGCCCGTCGCGACTTGTTTGCGCGCGTCGTCGAGCGCGATGCTGAAATCGCCGCGTGCGAGCGACTCCATCAACGCCTTACGCCGCGTCGGATTGATCCGTTCGCCGATGATGACAAAGGGATGATCCGGGCTGATGATGATTTGTTTTGTCTTCGATGAAAGATGTGTTTCCATTTGAAATTGTTGAATTGAGCGACTAGAAGTCGCAGCAACAAAATCACAAAGACTGCCTTCGCAGTCTGGCTCAACCGACGAAGGTCGGCTTCGTGCCTTTGTCGCTGCGAATTCGATTCGCCCGTGAGTTATTTTCCCTGCACCGCCGCTTTGGCGCGCGTCGCGGCGGAAGACGCGTCCGGCGCGTAGAAATCCGCGCCGATGTCCATCGCGTATTTTTCCGTCACCGGCGCGCCGCCGATCATCACCTTGACGTTGCCGCGCACGCCCGCCGCGCTCAACGCTTCCATCGTCATCTTCATCTTCGGCATCGTCGTCGTCAAGAGCGCGGACATGCCGACCAGGTGCGGTTTGTGCGCGTTGACCGCGTCGACGAATTTTTGCGGCGACACGTCGTTGCCGAGATCGACGATTTCAAAGCCCGCGCCTTCGAGCATGATCGCGACCAAGTTTTTGCCAATGTCGTGCAGATCGCCTTGCACCGTTCCGATCACGACTTTGCCGATGGCTTGCACATTCGCGGCGGCGAGCGCGGGGCGCAACAATTCCAAGCCGCCCTTCATCGCGCGTGCGGAGACGAGCATTTCGGGGACAAAGTACTCACCCGCTTCAAACAGTCGTCCAACTTCTGCCATCGCCGAAATCAAACCGTCGTTGAGAATTTTTTCGGGCGGCATTCCTTCGCTCATTGCCTGCTTGACCAGCGATTGCGTTCCAGGCGCGTTGCCGTCGATCACATTTTGGCGAAGATCATCGAGAAGAGTCATGTTTATCCTCCAAGCGAATTGAATTTATCGCGTGATACGTGTTGCGTGTTCCGTTCATATTCTACGCAACACGGAATACGCATCACGCTCCATATTTTCGATACTTCTCCGCTATCTCAAATATTGCGCGCACATTCTCGTCGGGTGTGCGTCCGTCCAAATTGATGCAACAGAGCGCGGCACGCTCGAGCGGTCCTGCCGCGCGCAGCAACGCTTCAACATCGGCGACCACTTGGTCACGCGTCAGCGTGGCGACGCGCACGGGACTCATTCGCAAACTGAAAATCGCGCGCGGCAGCGCAGCGCGGCACGCGGCGACATCTGATCCCCAGCCGACATCGAAAAATTCCGCGCCGTCGACTTTGGCATACTCTGCGCGAACCTTGTGCATATCCACGCCGCAATGATGAATGCCGTACGGATAGAGATCGCGCGCGAATTGCTGATCGTACGCCAGCAGGTACTCGCGATACGTCCGCGCCGAAATCATCGCGACGGTGCAATTGGAATGTAAACTGATGCGCGAATCGACCGCGCCGACGATCCGATTGACCGCGACCGACGTGCTGCCGGTGCGTCGCCGGACGTACTGCGTCATTGCTTCGATCGTTCGCGCGCACACGTCGAGCAGACGCCGCGCGAGCGCGGGGTTTTCGTAATAGTCTACGAATAATTGCGATCCGCGCAAGTTGAGCGCGACGTTCTGCACGCCCTCCCAATTCACGTCGCCTTCGAGTTTGCCGGACTGCGCCTCCAGCGTGTCCATCAGCGCGATCAATTTTTGGAACGCCGGGTTCGTTTCGAGATCGGGGACTTGCAACGCCATCACTTGCGCGTCGGTGAGGTTTGCGGGAATCACTTCGGGCGACGCGTGATCGTAGTACTTGATTTCGCATCCGAGCACCGCCGATGGCAAAAAGCCCGCCGCCAGATGCACGGGACCGATCACGGGACGCGGCGCGGCGTGCGCTTCGCCCAAACCGAGATCGCCAAAACGCGCGTACAGCGCGGCGCGCATTTGTCGTTCGCGCTCGACGCGCGCGAGTGGATCGAAGAAGAATCGCTCGTCGAACTTTATGCCATAATGCTTATTCCACCAACTGGGGTGGAAAACGACCTCGACCGGCAAAAACGTCCTTGGAACGATATTTCCCGCCTGGGTTTCCTGTGGCATGATTCTGATTCTAGAATACGCAAATTTCCTTTCAAGTCAAACATACCACAATACGAGATGAATAGCAATTGTCCACCCCGCGCCTTTTCGCCTGCGAAAAGTAGGGGCGAGACATTCGCTCAAATATGCTCGTCATGTTAAATGACTTGCCCATTGGCAGACAACTTGCCATCGAAAAATATTTTGGCGAATGGCTCGCCCCTACCGGACGGTTACTTGGCTTTATTGGGCTTTTGCTTCAGCGCGTTGGACGATCTCGCGTAGGCGTTTGGCAATATCGGCAGGCAATGGTTCGGGCTGATGCTGGGCAAGGATCTGGCTGACCTTATCCGATGCGCGCTCGACCATCGTCTTTGAGCCGCGCTTCACCCACGTTTCATAATTGGCGCGCTCGAAAAGGTCCGGATAAAAACGTTCCTTGTAGTGACGCAAAGTGTGCGCGCTATCCATGAATCGCCCGTCGGGTCCTGCGCGATGGATTTCGTCCAGATTCAGTGTCTCATCATTGACCTCTTCACCGCGCGCGAATGTTTTGACCCAACTCACGATCTCGGCGCAAATGGCAAGTTGCGCGAAGGAAAAAGTGAGACCGGATTCCAGATACCCCAAATCGTGGATGATGTTTCCGCCACCAAGCGTACTGCTCAAGAGTGTGAGCGCGGCTTCCGCGGCGGCTTGTTGATCCACCACCTTGGAATCGGACGCGCCGCCGAGACTGAACATCGGCAAGTTGTAATAATGCGCGAGCGCTTGCGGCAACGCGTGTTTGCTTGGATCGGCATAGTGACGCACCATCGTTCGCATGTCAAGGTAGGAACAATCCCAGCCCGGCATCACAAACGGCGCGCCTTCGCGTTTCAGTTGCGAGAGAACTAATCCCGCCAGCATGCCGGCGTTGACCATCGCCAGCGTACCCGCCGCCGTCACCGGCGATGTCACGCCGCCGGTTTCCTGCGGAATGTAGAGCGCGGGCAAGCCCTTGCCGGAGAGGAAGAGTAGTTTCTCCAACGCTTCTCCGTTGTGCCGCAAGCCGGTGGTCACATTGATATAGCACGCGCAGATCGGATTGCGCCGCAGCGCGTCCGCGTCGCCGACAACCGCTTCCGCCATCTCGATTGCGTCAAGACACCCACTCGTATCGTAGGTAACGAAAATGATCGGCTTGGTGGTACGCGCCAGCATAATCTCCATCTGGTGCCGGTCGCAAATTGTCTGATTCACGTCGGTGGGAATAACCATTGACATCACAAAGTCAATGTTGGGCAAAGCATCGCAGAGAATGATACCTTCTTCGACATCTTTCAAGACGGGCTTGCGACGCTCGCCGGTACGATGATCGATCAAATTGAGCGTGTCCGATCCGGGACCATAGAAACAACGACAACCCTCGACCGCCATCACGCGGTTGCCGTGACGATCACACAACACGACGCGCTTTGGAACGGTGGTGAATGCTTTTTCCACCATCCCGGATGGCAAGCGGACTAGATTGCCGTCGGTCACATCTGCGCCGCCTTTCCTGGCGAGATCAACCGCCTCTTGCAAATACAAGCGCACACCGGTCCGTTCGAGTATCTCTAAACTCGCGTGGTGAATTCGCTGGCATTGCTCCGGCGACGTTCCGTACGATAACGCGCCTTGGAACGCGCGTTGATTCATTCCTGAATTCGACATCATCCTCTCCTCTAATGATAAACTACCCTGGGATCCAGAACGGCGTAAGCGATATCCACAATCAGATTCGAAGTCGCCATCAACCCCGAAATCAAAAGCACGCAGCCCATCACCATCGGCACATCGAGGTTGCGCGCGGCTTCGACCGCTTCGAGTCCGACGCCGGGCCAGCCAAAAATCACTTCGACGAGCGCGAGTCCGCCGATGAAATTGCCCAAATCCATTCCCCACATCGTCACGACCGGCATCAACGCGTTCCGCATCACGTGCCGCCCGACGACGAAAAATTCGCGCAACCCTTTCGCGCGCGCCGTGCGGACGTAATCCTCCGCCATAACTTCGCGCAGACTCGAGCGCAAGATGCGCGCGTACCACGCCGAGTACGGAATGCCGACGGCGAACGCCGGTAAAATGAGGTGCGCGAGTCCGCCGTACCCGCCAAGCGGAAAAATCGGAATGACGTAGCCGAGAAAATAGAGCAGCACCAAACCGAACCAAAAATTCGGCAACGCAAGCGCGATCAATGCCAAAGTCATCGTGACGCGATCAATCCAGGTGTAGCGGTACAGCGCGGACGCGGTCCCGATGATCACGCCCAGGATCAACTCGACCAATCCTGCCGCCAATCCCAGCAGAATAGATGGCGGCAAGCGGTCGGCGATTTCGGTCAGCACAGGGCGGCGATACATCCACGAACGCCCCAAGTCGCCGCGCAGCAGATTGCCAACGTACGTCGCGTACTGAACGTAGATCGGCTGATCGAGTCCGAGACTTGCGCGGATATTCGCGAGCGCTTCCGGGCTGGCGAGCGGGCCCGCGACCTGGCGCGCGGGATCGGCGGGGATGATGTACATCAAAACGAACGTAAAGGTCATCACCGCAAACATCACCACGAACACCCACAAGATGCGCCGCGCAATGTATCGAGTCATCGTCGATCATTCCTCGCTCAACGTCGCTCGCGCGGGTCGAGCGCATCGCGCAAGCCGTCGCCGAGCAAATTGAAACCCAGCACCGTCAACATGATACACAACCCAGGATCGATGACGATCCACGGCGCAGTGCGGTACATCCGCGAGCCGCTCAGAATGATGTTGCCCCACGACGGCGTCGGCGGCGAGATGCCCAAGCCGAGAAAGCTCAAACCGGCTTCGGTGAGAATCGCGGCGGGCACGCGAATCGTAAAATAGACGATGACGGTGGGGAGCAATTGCGGCAGAACGTGCAGCAACAATACGCGCGATTCCTTCGCGCCGATGCTGCGCGCGGCTTCGATAAACGGTCGCTGGCGAATCGAGAGAACCTGGCTGCGAAACACGCGCGACGGATACGCCCAGCCGAAAATGCTGATGACCAGCACGACGGTAAACGCGCCCGGCGGCAGAACGGTGGCAAGCGCGATCATCAACAAAAGCGACGGCACGCTCAAGATCACGTCCACCGAACGCATCACCAGCGTATCGAACCAGCCGCCGAAATAGCCCGCCGAGCCGCCGAGGAGCAACGCCACGCCGATGGAAACGATATTCGCCAGAACGCCGACCAGGATCGAGATTCTGCCACCCCAAATCAAGCGACTGAGCAGATCGCGTCCCAGGTCATCCGTGCCCAAAGGAAATTGCGCGTTGGCGGGAATCGGCATCCCGCGTTCGGTCAGCCCTTCCATGAATTGCTTCAGCGGATCGTAGGGCGCGAACCACGGTGCGCCCAACGTGACTACGACGACCAGCAACACGATCACACCGCCGGTAAGCGCGAACCTGTCGCGCAGAAAACGGCGGCGCGCGTCTTCCCAGTAACTCGTGCTCCTGAGTTCTCCGGTAACCAGAGGTTGACTTTGTTTTATGCCCTGCCGTTCTTTGAACATGCTGTTTCGTTACACCTGATCGCGTGGAATAGATTCTTGCCACGTCTTGGCGCGCACGGCAACATCGTTTTCAAGTAGTTCGCGTTTGATCGTGATGTGAAACGTCGTCGCGTCACTTTCGATGGTGAGCCACGCGCGCGATGCGACTTGCGCGTCGCCGCACCGGATCGCGTGTTCGCCCTCCGCGACCAGTTTCGCGCGCGCGGGTTCGACGTCGCTCGCCGTGCACCAGCGTCGCTCGAAACTGGCGGCGAAAATTGGTTTGTCGGTACCTGCGATCTGGCGCTCGGGCGCGCGCGTCTCGCGAAAGACCGTCACCGTCTTTTGCATTGCGTCGCGCGTAATTTGCCATTCGTTGATCGGCGCAGGAGATGCGCGATCCGGCGTGACTGGCTCCGGCGCGCGAAACGCGGGTACGGGACGCGATTCCGGGGCGCACACCGGCAGCAGAATTCGCGATGGGCGCGCCTGACTGACGAAAAGCCGCGTTGTCATCGGACTGGGCGAGGGCCACAAATTCGGAAAATCGGCATTGCCGATAGCAAGCCGGATGCGATGCCCGGCTGGAAAGACCCAGGACGCGAATTTACATTCGATTCGCAATTCGTAGACGCGATCAATTTCCATCGGCTTGGGATCGGTGTGTGAATCGCGATGCGTTCCATTCAAAATGCCCTTCGACACGAGTTGCGAACTGCCGTCCGGCGCGACATCGCAGACGCGCACGATCCAATTCGCAATCGGCGCAGACGACGAAACGTGCAGTACTGCCTGCGGCAAGCCAAGTATTTCGACATCGTGATCGAGCGGCGCGCTGGTAGAACTCAAACTGTACGCGTCGTCGCTGCGTTGATCGCTGAACAGTTCGGCGCGGTTGTGCGGCACGCGGTACCGGTTCGATGTGCCAACAGTCGCGCGGTACGGCAGGTGACCTGTCCAATCCGCCGCCAGATTTTGCGCCAAGATATCATTCGGTTGGGGATACCAGGTTTCCGCGCGCACACGCGCCAGGGGCCAGCCGTCTTCGTAACGCCACGCGCCGGGAATATCTTGAACATCGAGACTGGGCGGGTAGGAATGTTGCGCGTAGAGCGCAAACCTGGGTTCATCCATGATGCCGGTCGCTTGATCTTTCAAGCAGTGATCCCACCAGCGCAACATTTCGTGCATACCGTCAATCCGCGGACCCGGATCCGCGCTGTCGGGCCACGCGTGGGGCCAAGGACCGATGATTGCGCGCGTCGGCGCGTGCATCTTTTCCAACATCCGGGGAATGCTGTCGGTATAGCCGTCGAGCCAGCCGCCGACCAACAGCGTCGGTATTTCGATTGCGTCGTAACGCGGACGCAGCGACATGCGCTGCCAGAACGGTCCATCGCGTTGTTCGCGGAGCCACCGAAAAATCCACGGCTCGCTTTCGAAACGCGCGATAGATGCCGCGCTGTTCACGTCATAATCGGGAAAGCCGGGCAAGCCGACCGACGAGATCATACTAAAGGGCCAGCGCCCCCACGCCTCGAACTGCATCGCGCCATTCCAATAGTTGATGTCGTCGGCGTACACATCGTCGGTGGCGTCCACTGCGATGATCGCGCGGAGCGCGGGCGGGCGCAGCATCGCGATTTGGATCGCGTTGAAGCCGCCATACGAAATGCCCCACATCCCCACGTTGCCGTTACACCATGGTTGCCGCGCGATCCAAGCAATGATTTCCAGCGCGTCGCGTCCTTCTTGGATCGTGTACTCGCCGTCCGCGACGCCTTCGCTCGCGCCGGTGCCGCGCACATCCGCACGCACGCCGACATAGCCGCGTCGCGCAAAGTACTCATAGCGCGGCAGATCGCGCGCGGCAGTGAAATCGTCTTTGCGATACGGGAGGAATTCGAAGAGCGCGGGGAATTTTTCCGGCGCGCCGCGTCCCTCCGGCAGATACAACGTCGCGCCGAGGCGCACACCATCGCTCATCGTGATCCAGATTTTTTCGACGCGCATTTCGTATTGGGGATGGCTAGTCATCGCTCGCTCCACATCACGCTTCATCCTCAGACTTTGAAATCTTACCGCGAAGACGCAAAGGACGCCAAGCTTGGAAGCAATCGGCGCGCAACTCCGTATTGATTTTTCTTTTGGTTTCTTTGCGCTCTTTGCGTCTTTGCGGTTTAGGTATTTCGCACGATGTCTATTGTTTTTCTTTCGGGATCCAGAGCAGTTCGTACCACGGGCGTTTGTACATCGGATGCCAGATATAGCCCTCGGTGCGCGGCGAGCGAATATCGGGCCAGCCCAAGGTGAACAAAGGCACAGCCGGCATATCGTCCTGGAATAGAATTTTCTCGATTTCTTTCCAGGTCGCGCAACGCTTGGCGGGATCAGTGGTGGCAGTTGCCTTGCTGATCAAGTCGTCAACCTTGGGGTTGCTGTAGGAAAAGCGATTGCCCGCGCCAATCGCAGCCGTCGCGAACAGTTCCGTGACGTGGTTGAACGGATCGGGGAAACTCGAACCCCACTCGCGCGCCCACATCGGAATTTCGCCTTTCTTCAGTTTTTCGTCGCCGACGGCGGTTTCCAGCTGCAGCAATTCAACCTTGACGCCGATTGCCGACAGATCTTGTTGCAACGATTCGCCGATGCGCGAGGTCCACGCGCGCGAAGCGGGGAACCACGCCTGGGTTGAAAAGCCATTGGGATAACCGGCTTCGGCAAGAAGCGCTTTGGCTTTCTCGACGTTGTACGGGTACGGGTCGCCAAATTCCGCGTCGGTGCTGTGACATTCAAAGATGTTGGGATAGAGACGATTCGTTTTCTCGCCCATCCCGGCGATCAACTGCATCAGCCGATTTCGATTGACAGCCATGGCAATCGCTTTGCGAACCTGGGGCTTGTCGAACGGAGGGGTTTTTAGATTGAATCCCAGGTAATCCCACAGGAACGTCGCCGCGCCCTGAAAGTACTTGCTCCACTTGGGATCGGTGCTGAGACGTTGAATGTCGCCGGTCGGAATGCCATCGGCAAGAACATCCACTTCGCCTTTTTCAAAGCGCAGCAAAGACACGGCTGCCTCGCGTCCCAATTCGTACACAACGCTATCGAGGTAAGGCAGACCTTTCTTAAAGTAATTCGGATTCCGCACAAAGACGAGTTTCTGACTTGGAATCCATTCTTTGAACACGAAGGGACCTGTGCCGACGGGGTGGAAGCCATAATCCGCGCCCCACTTGGCGACTTCTTCGCGCGGCACGACATAGTTGGTGACCATCGTCAGGGAATTGACAAAGTATACATCGGGCTTGGTCAGACGAAACTCGATGGTGTAATCGTCAACGACTTTGATGCCATCGGCTTGCTTGGCTTTGCCGTCAATCACATCCTGCCCGCCGACAATGTTCTTGAGCGGAACGGCGGGTGCCCAACTGCCCGATTCCTTCATGGCGTTGCGTTCCATCGAATACTTGAAATCCGCGGCAACGACTTCGCGTCCATTATGGAACTTGACGCCTTTCTTGAGCAGGATGGTGTACACTAATCCGTCACTGCTGACCTTTGGCATTTCCGCCGCCAAATCGGGAGCGAGTTTCATTTCTTTGTCGAAGACGTACAAGCCGTTGTAGAGTAACTGCGCGGCGGTGCCCCAGTCCATCGTGCTCCACGCTTTGGGAGTATCGAGACTAGTCAAGTTTTTTTGGATTGTCACGATCAATGTGCCGCCATAAACAGGACCCGTCTGCGGCGTGGGGGGCGGAGTCGGTAACGCCGCCGTGGGAGCAGGTTTGGGCGGCTCAGTGGGCTTGGCGGCAGGTTGTGGCGCGGCAGTCGGCGCAGGCGTCGCCGTTGGACTAGCGCAACCCATCAGTATCGCGCTAGCTAACAACACGACGATGAGACTGAAAACAGATCGCTTGAACATGTGTGCCTCCTTCTGGGTGAAACATTGGATTGTGGATCAACAACGATCCTGTCCATAGTTGTTCTTCCGATTGCCCTCCTTTCCCACGGTTATAGATGTCGAGACTGCGAAGGGTCCTCGTGATCTTGTTGCCGCGATTTCAATCGCGCTCCATCAATCGTCTTGGAAGCAAGATGTCGAATTGCGCGCGGATGCGCGCGTCGAGTTCCGCGGAGATATGCTGGGGCCACTGGGTTTCGAGCAACATGCGCGCACGGGCTTGTGCGCGGGCGCGCATGTCTTGCGCGCCCGCCGATTCCCAATCAGCGCGTGTCCGTCGGTCGCCCGTGTGCGCGTAATAGTATTCACGCTTCATCAGTTCTAGCGTTTGCGGGTGACCCAAAAAGTGTCCTTCGCCGTTACAAACCTGATGAATCACATCCACCGACAAGGTCTCGTCGTTCACTTCGATCCCGCGCACCATTCGCATCACTGCGCCGTTGATGTCGTCGTCAATCACGAATTGCTCGTACG
Organism: Candidatus Aquidulcis sp.; assembly: GCA_020723345.1. Lineage (GTDB taxonomy): Bacteria > Chloroflexota > Anaerolineae > UBA4142 > UBA4142 > VGOB01. The sequence goes on from DYJA01000010.1 coordinate 72,271, forward strand.
CCACAGTCAGCATAGATTCGAGCATTCCCGCCGAATGGTGAATATAATTCGCGCCAGCCAACGCCGCGGTGACGCTGCTGATTCCTTTTTCATAACCGGTTTGAACGTCGGGGACTTTGCTGTCGGTGAGCGCGGAAGAATTATAGACCGGCAAGCGCAGATAATGGCAAATCTGCGCCGCCGCCGCGTTCATCAGCGCGAATTCCGGACTGCCGCCGGTGAAACTACCCGTTCGCAGATCGGCGACCGACGGCACATAGCCGAGAATCGTCGGATGCCCGGGGCGCAGCAGATTGGTGTACGTAATTCCGGAAAGTTCCTCCGCCGTGACCTGAACCAGCGTGCCCGCCAACGCGGCAGGCGAAGTCGCGCCAGCTTGCGGCGCAGAAGAGATGACGACCGGCATGCCTTGCCGCACAACTTCGTCCAGCGCCTCAACGGTTTCTGGCGCGTAGCGCAGCGGACTGACCGTCCAGCAAGTGATCCACGAGATAAATGGTCGCTCGCGCAAACGCTCCGGACTGCCCGCGATCAGCGCCGCCATCTCCATGACCTGGCGCACCGTGTCCGGCTTGAAGCAATTGCCCATCACATGCTTTTGAGTTGCGGCAAGACAAGCGTAATAAGAATTGACATCGAGCAAGTCGGGAGGAATGTCGCGGGCGACGCAGGGACGCAAATAAAAGTGGATGTTGTCCAGCGCGTTCACCATCCGCCCGATGTCGTACACATCTTGCAACCGACTTTCCCGGACGTTGCCCTCCAGATCGAGCACTTTGACTGCCGCGCCGCCGGTGCCCATGTAGACGCGCGTGCCGCCGAGCACCAAGTCGTGTTCCGGCGTTTGACCACACAGACGCACCTCGTTCGCTGCCGCGCGAAGCGACTGCTGAACGAGCGAACGCGGGACGAAAACGCGATCGCGTGCGGCGTCAATCTTTGCGCCGGCTTTGCGCCAAACCTCGCGGCACGCCGAGGGCATCACCTGAATGCCTGTTTCTTCCAGTACGGTCAGCGCGGCTTCGTAGATTCTTTTGATCTGATCGTCGGTCAATGGCTTGTACTGCCCGCCTGACAATCCTCCTGGAACGACTTGCGTTCGCGGCTGCGCGACTGGAACGCGTCGCCGCGCTTGCTCTGGCGTCTCTTTCTGGCTTGTCATCCCTTCCCCTGAGAATCGGACATTTTGGCGGTGATCCGCGTTTTGAGCGCGCGGAAGAATTGTGCGCCAACAGCGAATGGCTCTCTCTGGGCGATTATAGACGACGGCAGGAGGGCGCGCAACGGGCTAGAGGACAAAAAACGAGGTTAGATTTTGTGCGGCAAGCACAAGAGGACTAGGAGGATTTGAGGCGGTATGCTTTGAGCGCGACATGCAAGTTCAAGCGCTGAGTGACATCGCGCAAGTCAACTTGAACGAGTTCTTGAATCTTGCCCAGGCGATACTGGAGCGTATTTCGATGCACATTGATGGCGGTCGCCGCCTCCGCCAATGCGCCGCCATATTCCAAATACGCCTCCAACGTTTGCAGCAGCCCGCTCTGCGTTTTGGCGTCGTGCTGCGCCAGCGTCTCGATTTTTCCCAGATAAGGATTCAGCGCCAGCGCGTCCGGCGATAGCCGATAGACCCAATCGAGCAGCCCAAGTTCCCAGAAACAGATCAGTCGCGCCGGCGCGGCGAGACGTTGTCCGATTTCGGCTGCCTCGAGGGCTTGATCGTATGCCCGCTTGAGCGATTGGTCAGGCGGACAGACATGACTGACGCCGATCACGAATGAATCCGCGGGTGAAGCAATTTCCGCCGCGATTCTTTCCGCGATCTTTTTTCCTTCCGCCTGGGATTTCGCTTCGACGATGACGACGGTGCCGTGCTCGCGGTTGACCACCAGGCCGCGGTCGCGCTCGCGGCACAGAATCTTTTCCAGCCACATGATCAGATCGGAGTGTATTACGACTGGCAAAAGAGTTCGCGCGCCATTCTGCCCACTGCTGACGAACAGAACTTGATGCGGCTGATCGAGTCGGTACCCCAACACGCGCGCGCGTTCAAACATCAAACTATCGCGACTCGAATCGTCGCGCAACAACAGAGTCAACAAGTCGCCGCGCGCGGCTTGCTGGGCTTCGCGAACCGCCTGCTCTTTGAGGAGCACCAGCGCGGCGACGGTCGCCCCATGATCAATCGCCAACTCGTCCAAATCAATCAGCGGATGATCGCCCGCGATGATCCAAATATAGCCGTAGATTTTGCGCCCTACGATGATCGGCGCAACGACGCGCTCCATAGACATGCCCAGGTCAGGCATCGCGTCGATGCGAATGTGCCGCATCTGTTGCTGGACTAGATCGTACACGCCGCGTTGAATCAGGCGCTGCCGGAGTTCGGAGGGCGTGCGACTGGCGCGGACGCTGTTATGATAGAATTGATCTGCCGAGCCGAATTCTTCGGCGGCGAGTACGTCAGAGTTCGGACTTTCGATCAATACGGAGCGCTCCAAGAAATTTGCCAGCGTCCGGGCGACGGCGGCGAGATCGCCGCCTTCGAGCACCAAGCGCGTGAGTTGACATTGGATATCGGCGGCGCGCTCTTTCAACGCGAATTGGTGATTGACGATCTCGATGTACAATCTTTCGGTGATCTCAACGAACTGAACTTCCAGCGGGACTTGAATTACTGGAAAGTTATTTTCATCGGCGGCGCGGAGAATCGCTTCCGGCACCGATTGAAAGTACAAGCCCAGCGAAAAAACCATTCCGACTAAACCTTGTCTGACGAGCGTCGGAATGAGCGCGGCTTGGCGCTCGGAACTATCTTTGAGTCCATAACCCGCCGTCAGCAAGAGCGCGCCCCGCCCCCAAGCGTATTTCGCGTCCGGAATATCCACGACGTGGACGCGCTGCACGACCTGATCGAGCCCGCGCCCGCCTGCGACGACGCATCCCTTCTCAAAACAAGGCAGTTTTAACGCCTGACGTAGCGTAAGCATTACTGATTCATCCAGCCGCGCAAACGCGCTTCGGCTTGGCGGATCATTTTCGTCGCGTGCGCGCTCATCGAAATCGTCGCCGCATCGCCGCCGCTTGCGTGATGTTGTTCCAGCAACGCATCTATCAAGCCAAAGATCGCGCGATCGTCCAAACCTGGAATGATCGGCGCGGACGTGATTTCTTGATCCCACGCCTTTGGATCGGTCAGGACGCCGCCGCCTTTGATCGGTTCAAGCGCGGGAAAGCGTTTGGTCAGATCAGGCGCGCGCGTTAAAAATGTCTGGAACACGGCTTTGACCATGCGATGCCATTGCTGACGGAGCTGTTCTTCACTCATCGCGTCGCGCCCCAGCACAAAGACCCAGATGCCGCGCGCGCCGAGCACCGTGACGTCAATCTCTTCGTCGCGCGTTTGACGCAGGCGATAGAGAATGTACGTCGAATCTGCCGACAGAGATTGCAGATGCTCGATGAAATCTCGCGCGCCCGCGTCGCGATGATCCAAAGTCGTAACGGGCAATGCGCCGTGCAGTTTCTCGCGCCATTGCGGCGTGAGACGCGCCAACAAATCTTCGCGCAAGGGATGCGTTGGCGCGGCGGGCTTTGCCAGCTTGACCTGCCACAACCAGAGTAGCGTGGGCAAACCGATTCCAAGCGCGCCGGCAATAATCAGCGACACGCCGCCGATGCTCCACGTCAACTCCGTTCCCGCGTAGACGTTCAACAACACTCCAACAACGGTAACGACAAGTCCTCCGATCAACATCGCAAGCGGAACGAACGCAATGATGGACAATTGCGGTTTCAGCACGCGCGCCCTTTCGACATACACGCCGATCGCAGACGTGTGCTTGTCGCGGCGACTCGCATATTTTTGCAACAAATGCTGACGCCACTCGGTTTGCAATCGGAGATCGGCTTGCGAGACCCGATCGTAACCGCGCACGAGATCCGAAACGCGATTGTCCAGGAGGATCATTTTACCTTACCATGTGTACAGCGCACTCAAGCGGATCGAAGGAAAACTGCTCGTCGAATTTTATGTCTTAAACCTGACTCCACCAGCTTGGGTAATGGCATCTCATATCCGACCCGACAGTTTGTCCGCTAACTTGTCCATCCAAAGCTGAACAACATCTAGTCCGCCGGAGATCAGCCAACTCGTGGTGGGTAGTGTCAACTTCAGGGATTCACCGACGACTGCAGCGAAATCTTCAAGAAATAAGAAAAGGCGCGTCAACCAAAATGCTGAGTAAAGCTCGAAGTCTGCCACATGCTGATTGACTAAGAAAGTGTTTTCTCCAAGTCTCCCGGGAAACCGGCCTATGTCATATACCTGAAATAGTGTTCCATTCCTTGGCTCTCCAAAGACCAATGCATAGGAACCTCCGTGAACGATAACGTTTCTGATGACTCCAAGATCCTTAGGCCAAGAGTTGAGCTCGACTAAATCTGCCGCACCCTGCCCTAATTTTTTGACACGCTTGCTTTTTTCCGGCCCATTTTTTGCAACCCACTCATACAAGTCGGAATAATACCTTCCCGATCCCAAACACGGAGGACTCTTTGCAGTGATCCGTAATATTTCTGCAGTATAGTCAATTAGCGAAATGATCTCGACATGGAATTGTCGAATATCGACTGATACAAAATTCCTCCATGTATGTATGAAATCAGGGTTCCCCAACGCATACTGTCTTGTCCATTCGATACGTTCAAGCAAAGTACAGATATTCCAGAGGCCAAAAATAATCGCTGTAAGTTTCTGATAAACCTTTTGATATGTTTCTTCTTTTTGGCGTTGTGCAAGCGATATATGAATCTCAGTCTGAAGGTTAATCAGCTTGCTTGACAGACATGAACCTTGCTCTCTATCACCGATACTGATGAGCGTTTTTGCTCGCCGTATATCATCAACAGATACCATAGCGTCACACCCTCAATTGTGTCACGAATCCAACAGAGCGAATTTCTATCCCTTGCACGTTTGGCACACTCCGTCGCGCATCACCTTTCACGCTTTACGCTTCCCGCATCGCTTCCCACATCGCGACCACATTCTCCGGCGGTACGTCCGCCTGAATGTTGTGTACCGTATTAAACACGAAACCGCCGCCGGGCGCAAGCGCGTCAATGTTACGGCGCACGTCGTCTTTCACTTGTTGCGGCGTGCCGTGCGGCAAAATATCTTGCGTGTCCACACCACCGCCCCAGAAGCAAATATCCTTACCGAAATCGCGTTTGAGCGCGCGCGGTTCCATTCCCGTCGCCGTGATGTGGACTGGATTGAGAATGTCCACACCAATCTCGATGAAATCCGGCAGAAGCGGGCGCACATTGCCGCACGAGTGGAAAAAGAGTTTCGCGTTCGGCGCGAGTTGATGAATACGCGCAAACAAGATCGCGAGGCGCGGCTTGATCAGTTTGCGAAACATGCGCGGCGAGATCAGCTGCGAGACTTGCGTACCGTAATCGTCCGCTTCCGAAACCACGTCAACGACATCGCGCAAGCGCGGCAGCGCCATCTCCCAGAACGCGAGTTTGAGTTCGACCATCCTGTCGAAGAACGCCCCGGCGAGCGCTTCGTTCGACGCCATGTCCATCAGAATATTTTCCATTCCGCGGACGCGCTGCGCCATTTCAAAGACGCCCGCGAGCACGCCCTTGAGCATCACCGCCCTACCTTGCGCGCGATATTCTTGCGCGAGTTCGTACAAGCCCGCGATGCGCGCGGGATCGCCCGTGTTCGGAAAACGGTACGCGCGCACATCGTCTTGGGTAACCGACGCGTCAGACAGCGGACAGCGCACCATCGAATAGTACAAGCCGTCGGGCTTGGGACGATGATGCGTGATGCCCCATTCGTCCACGTACTCCCAGTAATCGCCGATATCTTTGCCGACGACGTTCCAGTTGTGACTGTTCAACGGAAACAGCCCGCGCACATCCACGCCCAACTTTTCGATCATATCATCGTCGGGCAACGCGAGTTGCTGGATCGTGTCACACAGCGTCGGCGTGACGCGCGGCAGACCCAGGTACTCGCGCAGTCGTTGATACGCGACGACGTGAATTCCCGTCACTTGGGTCGAACCGAGATCGAACGGAACGCGATCTGGCTCGCGATGATTTAGCGCGGTGAGCAATCGTTCGCGTGAATCCATAAGAAACCACTGAGATTGGAGATTAGAGATTAAAGATTGCTTGCTCTCAATCTCCAATCTCTAATCCCAAATCTCTAATCCCAAATCTCTAATCTCTATTCAAACAGTCAATCACCGTCTTCAAATCCACCATCATCACACCCAGGTTATCTTGGCAGACATCTTCCTCTTGCGCCGATTCCATCAACACCTCGACGACGTACTTGAAAACCTCGGGCTGCGCGTAATCTTGCAACAGGTTTGCCATTGCCGCGCGCGCGTCGTCATCTGACGCATCCACTTGCGATTCCAGCATTGCCAGATTCGCGTCTTCGGCTTCCTCCAGCATTTGCTCCGTCACCTGCGGCAGCGGCGCGTCGCCTTGCGCCATCATTTGCCAGACGACGGTGCCAAGATAGAAAAGCAACTCGCGCTCTTCGTCGCTGAACAAATCGCGATCCACTGCCATCAAATACGCCGTCACCGCCGGTTGCTCTGCGGCGAATTTTTGTGCGAGTCGTTCACCTTCGCGCCGCGTCAGCGCCGCGACGCGCTGCCACGTCTGTTCAACCACCTCCGCAGAAATGGGCTGCATACGATTCTCTTTGAATCCCGACTTGACTATCCCATCGGAAACGTGCTGCCCGCCGAATCGCGGTCGAGAAACAAATGCGCGTGCGGCGTCTGCCGCAGGATCGAACCGGGGCAGTCTTCGCGGATCGGCATCCGCAGTGAACGATACACGGCTTCGGCTTTGCGCGCTTCGGGCACGATGCACAGCACACGCCTTGCCGCGAGCAACGCGGGAATCGTCAACGTGATCGCGTGCGTCGGCACTTCGCTCAGCGCGCGAAAATGTCCTTCGCCGACTTGCTGCCGCCGCGACATTTCGTCGAGCCGCACCACCTTGACCCAGACCGGATCCTTGAAATCGGCGAAGGGCGGATCGTTGAACGCGAGGTGCCCGTTTTCGCCGTAGCCGCACACGCACAAATCGGCGGGATGCTCGCGCAGCCAGCGCGCGTACTCCGCGCAGGTCTCTTCAACACACCCGACTTGACTGCTCACCGGATAAAACGCATTCACCGCGATATGACTGAGCAAATGCTGGCGGAGAAAATGGGGGAAACTCGCCGGATGATTCACGTCAATGCCGATGTACTCGTCCATGTGAAAGACATTGACCCGCGACCAATCCAGGTTGCGGACTTGGCGCAACGCGGTCAAGAACGCGAGTTGCGAATTGCCCGTCGCGAGAATGACGTTCGCTTCGCCGCGTTCGCGCGTCGCGTGTTGGATCACGTCAGCGGCTTCCACTGCCGCCGTTTTGCCTAACTCTTCGCTCGTTGAAAAAACCGTGACTAGCAGTTTGTCAACTTGCGTTTCGTACATTGGTTTCGTCATCGAAACCCTCCTCTAGTATCACTTGAAGTAAATCACAAACGTCATCTCCGGCGTTGTGGACTTGGTCGGTTTGTCTCTCCACAGCCAAATGACTGCCTGCGCGGGCAAGCGTTGAATCTCAATCCCATCGAACTCCGGCGTGTCCGGGCTCATGTTGTTACAACCGCCGGGATAACTACAGCTGCCGCCGCGATGAATGAATTGCGGAATCGCGATCGGCGCGTTGAAAACATTCGTCGGCGTCAGGTTGCGCGAATTCTCCGGCGACAGGTACAGGTAACTCAAATTCAAGTCGCGCGCGTTGTACGCGATCAGCGAAAAGAACGCGTCGCCGATCCCAAGTCGTCGCGTCGTCCATTGATTCAGACGCGCGAGACACTGCGTCACATCGTACGTCACCTGCGCGCGCGCGGCGTAGGGCTGCCACTGCAGCGCGCTCGGCGCGCAGAAAAGCGGAAAATCGGCGCGGCGCAAGGTCGCGTCGGTGACAAGCGCGCGATTCCACATCGCGGCGCCTTGTCCCCAAATCGTCAAGCCGTCGAACTCCGCCGCGACGAGGAGGTACGGATTCAAAATAAATCGCGATTCCTCCGCCGCGCCGGCAATGCTGTTTTCGCCTTTGCCGTGATAGAACTGCCCCTCGACGCCCCACCACGGCGCACCGTCTTCGATCTGACCGAACACCGCGTCCGCTGGCGCGTATTCGCCGACGATCAGATCGGCGTACCGCCGGGCCGCGTCGCGACGCAGCGCCAACACCTGGCTTTTCGTTTGGCGATCCAACTCGACCGGCGCTTGGATGGCGATGTCGATTTGCGTCGCGGTTGCGCGCGCGCCGATCGCGAGCGCGTTACGATTCGGCGCGGGTTGGCGGCTGTACCACACGCCGACCAAGATCAGCGCGAGCGCAGCCAGCGCGATGATCAAAAACCAAACCAACGATTGCGCCGAATCAGCGCGCCGCCCATCGTCTCCAAAACTGAGCGAGATCATCTGCTCCCGCATACCAAAACACCGCGCGCGCAATGCCGCGCAGCGTTTCGGAAATGTCCGCGCCGATTTCGGCAATCGTCACAATCGGGATATTTTTCGCGCGCGCGTACCCGGCTTCGATCCCGACGCCGACGCCCTTCTCGGTCAAGTCGACCACGACCAGATCGCACGCGTCAATCGCGGCAAAGGTGCGCGTCATCAATTCGCCCGCGTCGAATTTCAATCGTCCCCACTGTTCGACATCGCGCGCGATGCAGACCGAATCGATCCCGCACGCTTGCAGCGCCGCCGCGATCATTTCGATGCGCGCACGGTTGGCGTGATCGGCGTGGTACTTGATCGACAGAAATGCTTTCATCGCGCGTCCTCAACCGACCATGAAACTGGCTTGCCCATAGATCAGCGCGCGCTGACGCGCCGGATACACCTGTCCGCGCCACATGTGGGTTTGCGCGCGCACAAATTGAAATCCGTATCGCTCCAGAAATTCGTTCGCGCTGGAATTGGGCGACGGCACCAGCACCGACGCGGCACCATCGTAGTCGAGCATCAGCGCGGCTTGCAACAACGCTTCCGCATCGCGCACATTCTGCGCGACCCAGGGTCCAATTCGCCGTGGTTGCGCGATCGCGCAACCGGTCACTCGCCCAGCGTCGTCACGCGTGACAAAAGCCCGCTCACGAAATTCGGCGAGAAATTCCTGGAACAACGCGGCGCGCGCTGCGCCGTAGATCGGCGTGTCGAATTCGACAAGCGCCGGAATATCTTTCGCGCACAGTCGCTCGACTCGCGACGGTCGGTTCGTCAAACGCGTTGTGGTGTCGCGCTGGAGAACAAACGCCTGATCCGCCGGCGCAAATCCCAAGCTGGCGTACAGCGGCGCACCAAACTTGGACGCATCGAGCAGCGCGGTCGCGCATCGTTGCGCGGCGATCCACGCGAGAACGTGCTGCATCAACGCGCGCGCAATGCCGCGTCGCTGCATCGCCGGAGCAACCGCCATCAAACCGATGTACGCAAACGATCCAAAGATCACTGCGCCGACGGTGCCCACCAAGTTGCCGTCAACCTCGGCAACAAACCAGCCATCGGGCTGCAAGCCGGAATAACGTCGGAGATCGGCAATGCGGTTATCGGGCGTACCGAATGCCGCGCGCAAAACAACATCGGCAGATTCGAAATCCGCTTCCGTCATTCTGCGAATAACAAGGTTCATTACGATTCGGGACTCGGCGTGCGAATAAAATGCGGCATCTCGTTCGGAATTTCGAGCGCGATCTCCACCAAGCCCGCGAACTTGCCATCGCGATACCACGGCGATTGATAGATCAATTTCTTGACGCCGTTCTTCTCGATGGTATAGACGTTTTTTTGCTTCGTTTCCAACAAGCGTTTTGTCTTCGTGCGCGCCGGTTCGGGATGACAGTCGAGCAAATTCTTGCCGATCAGCGCGCGCCCGCCATCGCTGGCAAAAGTCCGCGCGGCTTGATCGTTCATCTCGATAATAATTCCGTCCGCATCACAAACCGTGACTGCGCCGGGAAATTCGGCGACCCAAGATTGTTCTGACATTTTTTCTCCGCTGAAAATGTTGGGCAAATTTATAAATTTGCCCTACGCCCAATCAAACGATTCGACCGCGCGATCCCAGATGTCATCCGGCACGACCGCGCAATCGCGAAATCCGGCGTCCGCCGCCAAGCGAAACGCGTGTCTCAACAATTTGCCCGAAATGTTTTGCCCTAGTTCGGTGTCCAGCAAAAACGCGCGCGCCATTCCGCCGCCTTCGTTGAGCAAACCGCTTTCAACGTACGCCGCGCCTTCGCGCGCGATGTCGTACTCGACGAAACGCTGCTCCGATTGCCAACGCTCACCGCGCCAAGTCAGCAGCGCGTACTGCGCGCGCGGGTCGCCGTTGATCGGTCCGCCGACAGATCCAGGATTGATCACCAAGCGACCGGCGCGCTCGGTGCGCCACGAAATATGTGAGTGCCCGCAGATCAAGACCGGTTCGCCCACCGCCGCAATCGCTTGGTCAAACAGAACGTGATCGCGGCGCTGGACTAACGCGCGCGCGAAAATTTCCGCTATCGCCGCGTCGTACTCGGGCAACAAATGATCGGTCGAACTCAACGGCGTACCGTGTACGACACGAATCGGCGCGGCGTCACCGCATTTTACCACACATTGTTCCGGCAGCGCGGCGAGGAAATTGAGATAATCGTGATCGAGATGATCGAACGACCAACGCGTCGGCGCCCACTGCCGGCTCGCGCGCCACTCGCTGGGCGCCGCGCCGTTCGCAAGTTGCACAAGATAATCGTCGGTGTTGCCGCGAATCATCCAGCAATTTTCGAGCGAACGAAGCGCGTTCATCGTTTCGTTCGGATGTGGTCCGCCCGTGATGTGATCGCCCGCGACGATGAAACCGTCCGCGCGGTTTTGGCGCGCATCGGCTAAAACCGCGTCAAGTGCGGGCAGATTCGCGTGAATGTCGGCAAGAATCGCGAGTCGCATTGATCTCCTAATCGCTCTGTCATTTTGGATTCGGCACCCAGCGCAGAATGTGCGTGGCGATCGCGCACAATTCGCCGCGCGCCTCCACGCGCACATCGGCTTTCGTTTGGCGTTTGACCGGATCGATTTCCGCGACGCGGTACGTGATGGTGATCGTATCGCCGATGAAAACCGGCGTGATGAAACGGATCCGATCATAGCCCAGCGACACCGGCATCTCGCCCGGACTGGTCACGCGCGCGCACAACTGGGTTGAGCAATTCGACATGTAACCGACGAGCAGCGCGCCGTGAACGATGCGCCGCCCGAATTTCGATTTCCGCATGAATTCTTCGTCGACGTGATTCGGCGACAAGTCGCCGGTAATCCCGGCGAAAAGGTACACGTCGCTCTCGGAAACCGTTTTGGAAAATGCAACCTGCTCGCCGACGCGCACCGGGAAATCGTCCACTATTTTCCCTCCGCCAACAATTCCTGCACGGTCGCTTCCCAATTCAGCGTTTTGCCCTTCGCCAGACCAGCTTGGACGGTTGCCGCGTCGAGTCCCCACGCTGCCAAGTCCTCGTCCATCCCGCGCTGATGATCATTGTTCCACGCCGGATGATTTTGCGCGAGTCCGTACAATGCGAGCGCGCGCTCGACGCGTCCTTCGGCGAACGCGAGCGACGCGAAATATTCGACCGCGCCGACCGCCCACGGCAGCGCGCCCAAGCGCAGCGCCAATGCCAATCCTTCGCGCAGACCGGCGCGCGCTTGTTCGCGATTCCCCAGATCGGTATTCGTCCGACCCAGGTTGATCAGATAGAGCGCGGTCGAACGCTGCGAACCGATCTCGTGCGCGATTGCCAATGCCTGCTCGAAATAACCGCGCGCGACCGCGTAATCTTTGCGCTCGTTGGCAACCGACGCCAAATTGTTCAGCGTGACCATCGCACGCTCGCGATTGCCGACTGCCGTCGCGCGCTGATGGACTTGAAGCCACAGCCGTTCGGCTTCCGATAAATCGCGCATCGCCAGCGCGACCGCGCCCAAGCGGTTGAGCGTGGACAATTCTTGCGTCACATCGCCGAGCGCGCGCGCCAACGCCAAACTCTCGTCGAGCGCAAGGCGCGCTTCCGTCAAATTACCGCGTTGCCAATGAATGGCGCCCCAATCCTCAAGCGCGCGCGCCAACGTCGTCCGGTCGCCGCCCGCGCGCGCCAGCGGCAGGGCTTGCGCGAGTAACGCGCTCGCCCCAGCGTAATCGCCGGACGCGTTCGTCAATTCGGCGAGAACTGTCAACGCCGCGGCGCGATCAGCGTCGGTTTGCGCGGTTGCCTGCGCGTCCTGCAATGACTGGCGCGCCGCCGGAAGATCGCCCAGCCGCAAATGCACCTCGCCCAATTGCCGCGCCAAAATCGAAAAGGACGTGGCATCGCGCGGCGTCAGCGCCAGCGCGCGCGCAAAGTAGGCAACGGCGACCGTGAACGCGCTCCGCGTGCGCGCGACTGTGCCCGCGCGCGTGTACCAGTCGACGGCGGGCGCGGATTCCGCGGCGCGCTCGTAATGTTCCGCGATCAATCCGGCGTACTCGTCCGCGCGTTCGCCGCTCCGTTCGATCAACCACGCCGCCGCGCGCGCGTGATAAATTCGCCGCAAACGTTTGAGCACCGTCTCGTACGTCACGTCGCGCAAGAGCGTGTGCTGAAATCCGTACTCGTCCGTCCCGGCAAACGACGATACCTTGCGTTTGAAAATCAACTCGCGCCCGCGCAGCGTTCCGAGATTGTCGCGCAACGCGCGCCACACGGGAACGGTAATTTGATTCTCGACGCGCGGCACATCGCTCAACGCCGCCACCGCGCTGTCCCAAAAGACGCGCCCCACAACCGACGCGCGCTGCAAGGTGTCGCGCTCGCCGCCGGGCAAACTATCCAAACGCGCCTGCAAGACGCCGGTCAACGTGGAGGGCACGCGCAACGTCGCGAGCCGCGCCGGCTCGACGCGCCATTCCTCTTCGCCGGGAATGATCGCTTGCTCGTCAATCAACATCTTGACGAGTTCTTCCAAATAAAACGGATTGCCTTCCGCGCCGCTGACGATCAACTCGCGCAGCGACTCCGGCACGCTGGGAACTTTTTTCAAAATCTCGTCGACCAATTGCCGACTTTCATCCGGCGAGAGCAATTGCACGTCGAGTCGCGTGTGTTGGTACGCGCGCGCCGCTGGCTCGCACCATTTGGGTCTGCGTTCGAGCAAAGTCGGTCGCGCCAATCCCAGGATCAGCATCGGCAAATCGCGGCACGCCGGCAGCACGTTCGTCAGCGCGTCGAGCGAGGCGTCGTCCGTCCATTGCAAATCTTCGAGCAGAATCATCGTCGCGGCGATGCCGTCAGCACGCGTCATCGCGATCAGAAATTGCGCGAGATAGTGCAGCGCGCGATCGCGAATTTGTCGGGCGTCGTTCAACAGCGCACGCAGGTACGGGCTGGACGAAAAATCGAGACCGATCAAATGTCCGATGAAATGCGCTTTCATCACCGCGTCGACATCGCCGCGCATCGCATCGGCGATCCCGCGTTCCAATTTTGCGTGCGCGATGCTCAACGCGTCGCTGTCGGCGATCTCGAAACGAAACGCGAAGAGATCGCGCACGAGCGCGTACGGCAAACGGCTGGTCTCTTCGCTCGCGCGTCCGCGAAAGAGACAAATTCTTTCGGACTGCAAATCGCACCAATTGCTGAACTCGTAGAGCAAACGCGATTTGCCAATCCCGGCTTCGCCGACGAGCGTGATCACGCGCAGTTCGCGCCGGTCGATCACGCCGCGCAAACTCGACTGCAACTGCGCCAGTTCGGCTTGGCGTCCGATCATGCGCGTCTCGATCCCTTCGACGCCGCGCGTGCGGATGCGAAACGCGCGCGGCTTGGCGCGCACGACGACGTACACCTGAATTGGATCGGCTTTGCCTTTGACCGCGAGCGGCGCTTGCAATTGCAGATCGAACACGCCGCGTACTTGGCGATACGTGTCGTGCGAAATGAGAATGCCCCCGACTGGCGCGGCGTGCTGCAAGCGCGACGCGACGTTGACCGTGTCGCCCATCGCGGTATATTCGCTCATCGTCCCGACCGCGCCGAGCAGCACAGGTCCGGTGTTGATGCCGATCCGCATTTGCAGCACGCGCTGTTGCGCGTCAGCATACGCGCGCAGTTCCGCTTGCATCGCCAACGCCGCGCGGATCGCCTGCTCCGGATCGTCTTCGCGCGCGGTCGTCGCGCCCCACACCGCCATCACCGCGTCGCCGATGTGTTTGTCAATCGCGCCGCCGTGCGACGTGATCGCCGCGTCGAGACGCTGCCAGAGCGCGTTCATCAGCGCGGTCACATCTTCCGCGTCGAGAAATTGCGACAGCGCGGTGAAACCAACAATGTCGGCAAACAGAACGGTAACTTGTTTGCGCTGCTCCGCCAGTGGCGCGTGCGGTTCCAACGCCGCGAGTTTTTCGCGCAGCGCGGCAACCGCGACGTCTACCGCGACATCGCCCAAGATGTTGCGCTGCGCTTCCAACGCGGCAATCGCTTGTTCGAGTTTAGCGCGTTCGTTTGGAATTGCTTCCACTATCTTCCCACAAATCGCGCGGCGCGCTTTTCGCGGAACGCCGCGGGACCTTCTTTGCCGTCGCGCGTCGTCGCGCCGAGCGCGGCGGCAAGTCCTTCCAGCGCGATTTCGACGCCTTGCCCCGCGCCCGCGTCCACAATCGTTTTCGCGAATTGCACCGCGAGCGGCGCGTTTGTCGCGATCTCATTCGCGAGCGCGTTCGCGCGCGCGACGAGTTGATCGCGCGGCACGATTTCGTTGACCAAGCCCCAGCGCTCCGCAACTTGCGCCGAAATGCGCGCGCCGGTGAAGATCATCTGCTTGGCGCGCGCGATGCCGATCAACGCGGGCAAGCGTTGCGATCCAGTCCAGCCCGGCTGCGTCCCGATTTTCACTTCGGGGAATGCGAACTCGGCGTGATCGGCGGCGACGCGCAGATCGCACGCGAGCGCGAGTTCCAAGCCGCCGCCGAACGCGAACCCGTTGAGCGCGGCAATCGTCGGCAGGTGCAAGCGCGCGAGCCGATCAAAGACGCGATGACCGGGGCGATCCCACGCGCGCCACATCGCGATTGGATCGTCCGCGATGACTTGCTCCCACTCCTTGATGTCCGCGCCGACGCAAAACGCGCGCTCACCCGCGCCCGTGACGATCACGACGCGCACATCGCGATTCTGTTCCAGCGCGGTAATTGCCGCTTCGATCTGATCGAGCATCGCGAGCGAAATCGCGTTCAGTTTCTCCGGGCGATTGAGTGTGATCGTCGCGATCGCGTCGTGAATTTCAAAGAGAATCTGTTTGTCACTCATCCAGTTTTCTTTCAACCGCAGACCGCCGCATCCTGAGCGGAGCGCAGCGAAGTCGAAGGGGCGGCGGTCGTCCGTCTGCGGTCAGCGGTCGAGTGTCAACTCCATCGGCTCCGGCTTGAACAACCGCGCGTCCATCGTTTTCAAGTTCGGACTGACGCGCAGTTCGATGTCCGCCTGCGCGAGCACATCGCGCTGCAACTCAACGCCGGGCGCGACTTCGATCACGGCAAGTCCGGTGGGTTCAAGTTTGATCACGCAGCGCTCGGTGACGTACGTGACGTCTTGCTGATTCACACGCGCGCGGCGACCGCTGAACGTGACGTGCTCGACCGCGCGCGTAAATTTGCGCGCCGTGCCCTCTTTGACGATTCGCAGTTTACCATCATCTATCGCCAACTCCAAACCGCCCGCGGTGAAATATCCGCTGAAAACGATCCGCCGCGCGTGCGCGGTGATGTCGATGAATCCGCCCACGCCGGCGGTGACGTGCGGGCGCGCAGCGAGACGCGAGACATTCACGCTGCCGTCGGCGTCGACCTGCATAAACGACAAGAGCGCGCGATCAAATCCGCCGCCGTGAAAGTACGTGAACTGATCCGGCGATGAGACGATCGCTTGCGCGTTGACCGCGCAGCCAAACGGAAAGCCGGTCAGCGGCAGTCCGCCGACCGCGCCTTGTTCGATCACCCAGGTGACCGCGCCGTGCAATCCTTCTTCGAGCAAAATCTCCGGCACGAGTGCGGAGATGCCGAAACCCAGGTTGACCGCTTCGTCTTGGCGCAGCGTCAGCGCGGCGCGGCGCGCGATCACTTTGTCGGTGTTGAACGGCAACGATTTGAATTCGCCGAGCGGGCGCCGCGTTTCGCCGCTGATCGCCGGATCGTACGGCGTCTGCGTCGTCTGCCATTGCTCCGGCGCGACGACGACGTAATCCACCAAGATACCGGGCACGCGGACGGATTGCGGATGCAGCGCGCCTGCCGTCGTCACGCGCTTGACCTGCGCGATCACGACGCCGCGATTGTTCCGCGCCGCAAGCGCGACATCGTACGCGCCGAGGAACGCGCCTTCGTGTTCCATCGAAATATTGCCGGACTCGTCCGCGGTTGTGCCGCGAATGATCGCGACGTCCGGCAAGAGCGACTTGAAGTACAGCCACTCGTCGCCGTCGAACTCGACGACGCGCACGATGTCCGGCGGCGTGCAATCGTTCATCCGTCCGCCTTGCCGCCGCGGATCGATGAACGTGTCGAGTCCAACTTTGGTCAACACGCCGGGACGTTTTGCCGCGCCCTCGCGC
This sequence comes from Candidatus Aquidulcis sp., assembly GCA_020723345.1. Classification (GTDB taxonomy): domain Bacteria; phylum Chloroflexota; class Anaerolineae; order UBA4142; family UBA4142; genus VGOB01. The sequence continues at coordinate 89,004 of DYJA01000010.1, forward strand.
AAAACATGAAAGAGCGTGCCGCTCGGAAAATTGTACGCCTGGACTTGGTTCGCGTCGATCATCTGCCAGATCTTCGGCGACAGCATCGAAGACGGACCGCTCGGGTACGATCCGGCAATCGCGCGTTTGAGCAATCCTTTCTGCGCGAGATGATCGATTCCGGCAATCCCGTACATATCGCCGGAGGCAATCGGGTGAATCGTCGTAAGATTTTTCGGCGCGCTGGTTTGCGCAAAGCGCGCGCCGATTGCTTTGAGGATCGCGTCGGGACAATTCAAACCGGAGGACGAACTGACACAAACCGTCGCGCCATCAGGGATGAGCGCGGCGGCTTGTTCAGCGGTAATGATCTTCACTCTGGACATTTTTTCTCAAGCTCTGGGTGTTTGGAAAATGATTTGGCGGCGGTGTCAACGAATACTCCAACAAATAAACGAATATCGCACGCACGCGCCTTGCCATTCGTTTATTCGTTTCTAATTCGTTGACGCTTTCATCCAACCGGACGTATTGTGAAAATCGGTGATCGCGTTGCCCGGCGGATTGATCGCGTCGCACGCGCGGCGTTCGGCGTCACTCAACGACATTTCGAGGACGGGCAGCATTTCGCGCAGTTGCGCGAGCGTGCGCGGACCCATGATCGGCGCGGTGATCGCGGGTTGATCTTTGCACCACGTTAGCGCGAGTTGCGCGGGCGTTTTGCCAACCTCGCGCGCGAGCGTGACGAACTTGGCGCTGGCTTCAAGCGCGCGCGCGGTGATGCGTTCAACAAAGGGCGCGGCATGGCGCGCGCCGCGCGAATCGTTCGGCATTGCGCCGACTGAGGCGTAGCGACCCAGCAAAATGCCCTGTCCCATCGGACCCCACGGCAGAACCGCGACGTTGTACCGTTCCGCGAGCGGCACGAGTTCGTTTTCGATCCGGCGATCGAGCAAGTTGTACGGCGGCTGCGCGCTGATCAAGCGCGCAAAACCGCGCCGCTCGCCGACGCCCAGCGCTTCCATCACCATCCACGCGGCAAAGTTCGAGCAGCCGATGTAGTGCACTTTGCCCGCGCGCACCAAGTCGGTCAGCGCGCCGAGTGTCTCGTCAATCGGAATTTCCAAGTTGGCGCGATGGAGTTGGTACAGATCGATGTAATCGGTTTGCAATCGCCGCAGTGAATCTTCGCACGCCTTCAAAATGTGGCGGCGCGAATTGCCTTGATCGTTCACATCGTCACCGACCTTGCCGTGAGCCTTGGTCGCGAGAATCACCTTGTCGCGTCGCCCGACCAATGCTTTGCCGACGACGATCTCGCTTTGCCCGCCGTTATAGGTATTCGCCGTGTCGACGAAATTGATGCCGCCGTCAAGCGCGGCGTGGACGATTTGGATCGAATCGGCTTCGTTGGTTGGACCGCCAAAGTTCATCGCACCTAAACAGAGCGGCGCAACCTTGACGCCGGTGCGCCCCAAAGAACGATACTGCACTTTTGCCTCCAAGGATAATTGGTTCGTAGTACGCGCTTGAGCGCGCTCAAGCGCGCACTCCAAACGGACAATGCTTCTTCGATTATAAGCGGCGCACCCTGGAACTGCAAATCATCGTCCAGCATCATTTGTTTGCTGATTCGCCAAATCCCGAGTTCACTTGCTGGCAACCTGGACTTTGCAAAGACGCCAAGACGCAGGTGCAGAAATGGTAACCCTGCGTCTTGGCGTCGACAATCGCCGTTGCGCGCGCCTATTTTTTTGCCAAGAAATCTTCGCGCATCGGCGCGAAAGCATCGATGAGAACGGTTGGCGCGAAGGTCACGATGTTGTGCTTCACATGCGGCGGAACATAGTAACTGCCGCCAGCGCGAAGACGCGTCGTGGGCTTGCCCTCCATCACAAAGTCAATTTCGCCGGAAACGACATAGCCGACCTGCTCGTGCGCGTGACTGTGCGACCACGAAGCCATCCCGGCATCGAAGGTGAATTGCACGAGCATTATGCCATCGCCATACGCCAAGACGCGACGTTCTGCGCCGTCGGGCGTCTTGACCGCGGGTATTTGACTGGCATCAACTGTACGTTTCATTCGAGAAATCCTTCTGCTTTATTTAGGGGCGGACTCGCGCGCGTACACCCATCTTCCGCCGACCATTGTGCGCCAAGCGGTGAAATCATTTTCAAAGATCGCCAGGTCGGCGTCTTTGCCTGGGGCAATGCTGCCCTTCCGCGCGTGAACGTCGATGACGCGCGCGGGCGTCAGCGTCGCCATTCGTATCGCCTCGACGAGCGGAATGCCGACGACATCTGTCAAGATCGGTATCATCTGACTCAACAGCGTCGTGCTGCCGGCGAACGCGCTGCGGTCGAACATCATGCCGACGCCGTCATGCACCTCGTACTCCATTTCGCCCATTTGAAAACGCGCGCCTTCCGGCAATCCCGCGCCGCTCGTCGCATCCGAGATCACGCACAACCGATCTGCGCCGATGCACTTGTACGCCAACCGCAAAAGCGTCGACGGCAGGTGCTTGTTGTCCGCGATCATCTCCACCGTTAGCCCATCGAACGTCAGGGCGGCTTCCAATAGTCCCGGCTTGCGCCAAGGACCTTCCCGAATCGTGCTGGACATCGCGCTCCAAATGTGCGTCACGTGCCGCAACCCCACGCGCATCGCCGCGAGGATGTCGCTATCTTTTGCGGAAGAATGTCCCGCCGCCGGAATGATTCCAAGATCGTTTAACTTGCTAACCAGTTGCAGCGCGCCGGGCAATTCCGGCGCGAGAACGAAAATTTTCAGAACAGCGTGGTATTCCAAAAGAGCATCCACGCTCCCGTCATTGGGCATGCGAAGATTGCGCGGATCCAGCGCGCCTTTCTGCGCTGCGTTAATGTACGGACTCTCGATGTGCGCGCCCAGCACTTGCGCGCCGGTCGGCGCTTCGCGCCGCCACGCGCGGCAGAATTCCAAACCGCGGACGAGATCGGGAATCGGCGCGACGGCAAGCGTTGCCAACAGCGCGGTGACGCCGCGCCGCGCGTTCTCCGCGCAAATCGTCGCAAATGACTCTGGGGTTGGCTCGTTGAACGTGTGTCCAAGCGCGCCGTGCGTGTGAAGGTCAATCAAGCCGGGCGTGATGATGCGCCCGTGCACGTCAATTATTTCGATGTCAGAGCCGAGCGCGCCCGCATCGGCGACGCCTAGAATCTTTGCGCCTTCGACGACAATCGCTTTACCAACTGCGATTTCGTTCGATAAAACAATGCGCCCATGGCTGAGCGCAAAGCGATCGTTTGGGTGATCAAGCGAAGGAGGCAATTTATCAGCTCAGAGCGCGACGCCGGGCAATTTCAACTCATCCGCGCGATGGCAACTAACAAAATGCCCCGGCGTGATCTCACGGAATTCGGGCGGCTGCGTGCGACACACATCTACGGCGTACTCGCAACGCGGATGGAAATAGCAACCCGGCGGCGGGTTCGCCGGACTGGGCACTTCGCCTTTCAGTTCGACGTTGCCGGTTTTGACGCGCGGGTCCGCGACCGGCACTGCCGCCATCAACGCCGCGGTGTACGGATGCTGCGGGGCGCGATACAATTCATTCGTCGGCGCCATCTCGACCAACTTGCCGACGTACATCACCGCGACGCGGTCGCAGATGTGTTTGACCACGCTCAGATTGTGCGCGACGAAAAGGTACGTCAGGTTCAACCGCTTTTGCAGATCGAGCATCAAGTTCAAAATCTGCGCCTGCACCGATACGTCAAGCGCGGAGACCGGTTCGTCCGCGACGACGAGGCGCGGGTTCACCGACAGCGCGCGCGCGATGCCGATGCGCTGGCGCTGACCGCCGCTGAACGCGTGCGGATAGCGCTGCATGTATTCCGGGCGCAGACCGACGAGACGCAGCAATTCCGCGACGCGTTCGACGCGCTCTTTGCGATTCGTCATTCCGTTCACGTACATCGGTTCGCCGACGATGTCGAACAGCGTCATGCGCGGATTGAGCGAACCGTACGGGTCTTGGAAGATCATTTGCATTTGCGGGCGCAGTGGTCGCAGCCCCCGGCGATTCAGTTTCGCCAAATCAACCGCTTGACCTTCTTTCGTCCAGAAGATCATCTCGCCGCTCGTCGGCGCGAGCGCGCGCAAGATGCACCGCGACGCCGTCGTCTTGCCGCAGCCGCTTTCGCCGACCAAGCCGAGCGTTTCGCCTTCGTTGATGAAGAAACTCACGTCGTCCACGGCGCGGACATTGCCGACCGTCTTGCGGAAAAATCCTTTGCGAATCGGGAAATATTTTTTGAGATTTCTCACTTCGAGAAGGTGGGAATCATTGGCGTTCGTCACGCTGCCACCTCCGCGTCGTGATACAAAAAGCAACTGACCAATTGTTTTTCTCCGATGAGTTGCAACGCGGGCGTGCGCGCGTCGCATTTGCCGGTGATGGCTTTTTCGCAACGCGGATGGAACGGACAACCGCGCGGTTTGTTGAACGGATGCGGAATCGAGCCGCTGATGGTGGGTAGACTGATCCGCGGCGTCATCGTGATCGTCGGAATCGAGCGCAACAACGCTTGCGTGTACGGATGCTTGGGCGCGTGAAAAATATCGTTCACCGTTCCTTGCTCCATCACCAAGCCCAGATACATCACCATCACGTAATCCGCCATCTGCGCGATCACGCCAAGATCGTGCGTAATGAAAATAATCGCCGCGTTGCGTTGCGCTTGCAAGCGCCGCAACAAACGCAGCACCTGCGCCTGCGTCGTCACGTCCACCGCCGTCGTCGGCTCGTCGGCGATGAGCAAGCGCGGGTTACACGAGAGCGCCATCGCGATAATCGCGCGTTGGCGCAAGCCGCCGGAGAGTTGCCACGAATATTCGTCGAGGCGTTGTTCGGGAATCGGAATACCGACATCCTTGAACATTTGCAGCGCGATTTGGCGCGCCGCGCGCTTGCTCACGTCTTGATGCAACAAAATCGCTTCGATGATTTGATCGCCGATGGTGTGCACCGGACTGAACGACGCCATCGGCTCTTGCGGGATGAGCGCGATTTCGGCGCCGCGAATATCGCGCATCGCCTTGCTGTTCGCGTCAAACTTGACCAAATCCACAACCGGGTCGCCGGCTGACCCGTCTTGCTTGGATCGATGCCGCCAGAGAATTTCCCCGCCGACGATTTTGCCCGGCGGCTCGACGATGCGAAGGACTGCTTTCATCGTCACACTTTTGCCGCAGCCGCTTTCGCCGACGATGCCAAAGATTTGTCCCGCGTGAACATCGAACGTCACGCCGTCCACTGCCTTGACGACGCCTTCGTCCATGAGAAAGTGGACTTGGAGGTCGCGGACGGAGAGTAATGCAGTCTGGTTATTCATAGTCACTTTTTGAAGATAGGGGCTGAGAAGGGATAAGACGGCATAAGATGGCAAAGAAGAAAAGAGGGCGAAGAAGGCGGAGAGGATGGTGTGCCTTCCATTGCCTTCTATGCCTTCCAGTTCTTTTTCGCCTTCTTTTGCCTTCTCATGCCTTCTTCTGCCCTCTATGCCCTCTTATCCCTTCTAATGCCCATACGGGTCCGCCGCGTCGCGCAAACCGTCGCCCACCAAGTTGAACGCCAGCACCGCGATAATCACCGCGATGCCGGGCGACAACAGCCACGGCGCGAGCGCGAGCGTTTGAATGTTCTGCGCTTCTTGCAACAACACGCCCCAACTGATCGCGGGCGGACGAATGCCCAAGCCCAAAAAGCTGAGCGACGTTTCGCTGATAATCATCACCGGAATCGCGAGCGTGCTGGACGCGATAATATGGCTCATAAACGACGGCACCATGTGCCGCGTAATGATGCGAAAACGACTGCACCCGGCGAGATCGGCGGCGAGGACGAAATCTTCTTCGCGCAGGGATAAGAAGCGTCCGCGCACTTCGCGTCCCAGCGTCGTCCAACCGATGAAGGCGAGAATGATCGTGATCGCGAAAAAGACTTGCTCGGGGCGCCAGTCCTGCGGCAACGCGGCGGTCATCGCCAGCCAAATCGGAATCGTGGGGAGCGATTGCAACAATTCGATCAAACGCTGGATAATCAGATCGAGCCAGCCGCCGAAATAACCGGAGATGCCGCCGAGCAGGACGCCAAAAATCACACTCAGGATCACCGAGACCAAGCCGACTGTCATCGAAGTGCGCGTGCCGTACATCATCCGCGACCATTGATCGCGCCCAAGCCGATCTGTGCCGAACAAGTAAATCCAATCAGCCGATTTCGGATCCTGGGGACCGATCAAATGAATGTTCGTTTCAAACAAACCCAAGACCTTGTATTTGAATCCCTCGGTGAAAAATCGAATCGGCACCTTTTTCGTCTCGTCAATTTTGAATTCCATTCGCAACGTCACCGGATTGCGCTTGCCGACGACGGCAGGCACCCAGGGTGAAAAATTCGTTCCGTCGAATAGATTCAACCCTTGCGTCGGAATGAATGCGAGTTTGGCTTCCGTCGCTTCGGGGTCTTGCGTTGCAAAGAAATCGGGAACCAGGACGATGATGTAAAACGCGATCAACACCAGCGCGCTGATGACCGCCAATTTGTTTTTGCGAAACCGCCACCAGACCAACTTCCAATTCGACGCAACGGAGACACGCTCTTCCGCTTTCGCCGCGAACACCGACCCGAGCGGGACCTCCTCAACGGGGTCATTCTTCGTTTTGGCACTCGTCATTTCGTCGTTTGTCATTGCTACACGCCTTCCATGCGGATGCGCGGATCAACCAACGCGAGCAGAACATCCGAGATCAACGTACCGACGATAGTGAGAAAACAGTAAATCAACAAGATACTTCCCGCCAGGTACATATCTTGCTGAGTCAACGCGCGCAAAAGCAAGGGACCGATGTTCTGCAAGTTCATCACAGTCGCGACGATGAGCGAACCGGAAAAGAGTTGCGGCAAGTACCACCCAATCGTGCTGACGAGCGGGTTGATCGCGAGGCGCACCGGATATTTCCACACCAATTTCCATTCCGACAAGCCCTTGGCGCGCGCGCTGACGACGTACGGCTTGTTCAATTCGTCGAGCAGGTTCGCGCGCATGACGCGCGTCAGGCGCGCGGTGCCCGCGATGCCTAACACGATCGCGGGCAGCCAGATGTGCTTGAGCAAATCAACGACGCGCTCCCCGCTCCACGGCGCTTGAATATATTCCGGCGAGAACAAGCCGGTGATGCTCAAGCCGAAATTGGAAAAGGCGATCCACATCAGAATCAGCGCGAGCATAAAGTTCGGCGTCGCCACGCCGATATAATTCAGCACCGCGAAAAAATAATCGAGCAGGGAATTTTGATGCGTCGCGGAATAAATCCCGGCGGGAATCGCGACCGCCCAAGTAATGAAGAACGCAAAGAGCGCGAGCGCAATCGTCAGCACCAGCCGTTCGCCGATCAGTTCGGTGTTGGGCCGCTGGTATTCGAGCGACAACCCCAGATCGCCTTTGGAGATACTCTCCATCCAAAGTAGATATTGCACATACCCGGGCTGATCGAGTCCGAATTGGCGTTTGAGCGCTTCCACTTGCGCCTCGTTAATGGAGGAACCGCCGGAAGCCAGCGTGGCGATGTAACTGGTCAAAAAATCGCCGGGTGGCGCTTGCACCAGCCAGAAAACAATGATGGAAAACAAAATGAGTAGAAATGGCAATAACAACAGACGTTGAACGATGAATCGGAGCACACGAACCCCCTGACCACCGACGGTTGACCGCCGACCGCCGCGAATTGCCAGCGGTCGGCGGTCTGTTGTCCACGGTCGTTAGACCTTACGGCACGTAGAACCACGTTTCGGGACGACCATTGCCCGGCGAGCGCAGGGGCCAATCCTTCGTCAGGTTCTGCGGAACGTTCTTCATTTTCGCGTTGACCACCGCCACACCTTGATCGGTCGCGGTCAAACCAACGGTACCGATTTCCACCATGTTGTCCACCCAGATCTTCATGATCTCCTGGGCGTCCTTGGCTTGATCGGCGGGTCCAACCGTCTTGGCGTGATCAACCAACTGCATCATCTTCTTCATGTACTCCGGCGGCTCGATGCCTTCCTTGCCACCGGTCTTGACCCAGTTGTACCACAGCGGACCGTAGGTGATGTTGCCATAGATGCCACTGCGGACATCGTACTTGGTCGAGCCGGTGAACGGAAAGCCGGCGGTATCCTGATTCCACATTTCAGCCATCAGATCGTTCGACTCGCGCAGCGAGAAATGCAACGCGCGTTCGCGAATCTGGACGATCAACTGGACACCAACAGTCTTATAGTCTCTGGCAATTAACTGCGCGATGTCGGGCCAGGAGCCAAAGACCGCCACCACGGAGAGTTCGACAGAAACGCGCTTGCCGTTGGGCATCAAGCGGTAGCCCTCCGCATCCTTCTTGTCGAGTCCGATCTTGTCGAGCATTTGATTGGCGAGGGTCGGATTGAACTCGATGTACTTGTAGGCGTACTCATCGCCGGGGTAGTACGGATGACCCTTCTTGGGAACGGGTTGGCGCGGCTCACCCGTGCCGAGGAACGCGGATTCCTGAATCTGCTTGCGGTTGATCGCGTACGACATCGCGATGCGGAAATCCTTGTTCGCCAGCACCTTGCCGATTTCCGGATCCTTGACGTAGGTCTGGTTGAAGATAATATCCGCATCCGCGCCGCCGAGACTCGACCAGAGGTAGATGTTGTACTTGCCTTGCTTCTGCGAAGTCTCTTTCAGCACCGGAAAGTTCACCAGTTGGACGTGGCGTTCTTGTTGATCCAACTCGCCCGCGATCGCGGCGAGGTTCAGCGAGTTCACGTCGGCAAAGAACTTGAGTTGCACTTCGTCGAAGTACGGGAGTTGGTTGCCGGCTTTGTCCACGCCGACAAAGTACGGGTTGCGGACCAATCGGAAGACCTGATCGCTCATCCGGCTGCCCGGCGCAGCGACCCAAGCCGCCATTCCGGGGCGTTCGGGCGTTTCGTAGGGACTGATCTTGAGACGGAACAACTCAGCCCAGGTCTTCAACTTGGCATCCGCCACCATCTTGTCAAGGTCATCCTTCTTGGCATAGGACGCGTGGAACTGCTTCAGGAACTTGCTGGGTAGGAAAGCCGGAACGTTCCTGTCACCATACTCGGCGTTCGCAAGTTCGAACAAGAACGTGGTGTGCACATCCTTGTAGACCCATTGGACGGTTTGTGCGTCAACTTGCTTGAGTTCAGCGAGCGAGCCATCCTTGTTCTGCATCCACCCAGGCAACGACGGCATCAGGTCCTTGTTCTGCAAAACATCCTTGTGCCAGAACATGATGTCGTCCGTCGTGAATGGCGAACCATCCGACCATTTGGCGCCCTTGGGCAGTTTCACCGTCCAGGTTTTATAGTCCGCCGAATTCGTGACACTCTCGGCGTACTTGTTCACAACGGAGCCGCCATCGGGCGAAAAGACGACGAGCGCATCGTAAATCACGCGCGCGATGCCGTTAAAGTCCGATGGTCCAAGGAAGCCGCGACGCCACACGCCGCCATATTGACCAATTGCTTCCGCGTTAACGACGATAGGATTCTCCGGCAAGCGTTGATCGACCGCGGGTAGTTTACCGTCTTTGACCAGCGCGGCGAGCATCGGCGCTTCTTTGTACTTGGAAGCGGGCGCAGTTGTCGGCGCGGGTGGTTTCGTCGCTTCAGGTGCCTTGGTTGCGGGCACAGCCGTTGGCGCAGCCGGTGGCTTGGTGGGCTCAGGCGCTTTCGTCGGCGGAACGGGCGTGGGTGCGGGCGCGCACGCGAGGATGATCGCCGCCAGCGCGACCAAACTGATTAACACGAGCAAATGTCGCTTGTTCATTTTCTTCTCCTCTTCGAGTTAATGGTTTCACTGACAATGGTTCTCTCGAACGATTTAACGCGGTGAACCACCTCCTTTCGGATGGTCATAGACCTGACAGGTTTTAGGAAACCCCTCCGGTCTCATTTGCTAACTTTTCTAGCGTGAGCACGCAATAGATCAACACACGCGGTAAATGGAATGGGTCTTTCACCGGCAAGGCAATCGTCGCGTTCAACTTGTTGCCGCGCCGATCCAAATTCTGCGTCCACTCGCCGTACTGCGGCACCGGAAAATGCGCGAACGCGTAATCGTGGACGCGCTGGAACCAATCGAGACACCATCGCTCTTTGCAAATCGAGTACGCGAGGAGCAGCGCGTACAGCGCTTCGGTGTGGGGCCACCAGATTTTCGTGTCCCACTTGTTTTCCCAGAACGATCCCTCCGCGTCGCGCGCTAGCACGATGCCACCAAATTCTTCATCCCAACCCAGTTCGATGTGCCACTTGATCGCGTCAATCGCCCGGCGAATCCGCGCGTGATCGTCGGCGCGCTGGAAGATGTGAATCATAAACCACATTGATTCAAGAACGTGCCCCGGATTCACCGCGCGCCCCGGCGGCGCATCCAACAACGTGCCGTTCAAACGCGTGAATTCGTACAGTCGTTTTTGATCGGGTCGCAGAAAGACGTTCATCACTTGATTCGCGTGATCGAGTCCCGCGCGCGAAATGGCAGGGGCGTTCAGCAATTCGCCCAACTCGGTGAACACGAGCGAGAAAATCATCGAGATGCCGTGCGCTTTGGCGCCGGGTGGGATCGGCAGCGGCGCAGTGCCGTACGAGCCCGGCTGCGCCAAGCGCCGCCGCACATTCGCGTACGTTTCGCGCGCGAGGTGAAGCACGTCCGCATCGCCGGTCGCACGGGCAAGTTCGGTCAACCCGTAAATTGCAAAGCCGTCGGCATAGATGCTCGTCGCGCCTTGCAGGTGCTTGCCATTCTTGTCAACGAGAAAGACCCAGTTGCCGTTTTCATCGCGACCGTGCTTTTTCACAAAATTGTAAATGTTCAGCGCAACGTCGAGCCATTCTTTTCTACGTTCAATTTTATTGTATAACGCGGAAAAAGTCCAAATCGCGCGCAACTGCGACCACATATATTTGTCGTCGCTCAGCACGCGCCCATCATCGGCGATGCACGTGCAAATACCGCCATTTTCCCAATCCACGCCGTACTTGATCCAGAATGGCACGACGCGGTCGAGCAATTCGGCGCGGTACTGATTTAACAACGCAGAAAAATCAAGCAGCATATCAATCTCTGCCTTTTGTCTTTTTACTTTTGCCTTTTGACTTGCGCGAAATCCCAGCCAAAGAGTTTGCAATTGCCGCGCACATGATCATCCCAGGTCGGCTCGTCCTGCGGTCTGCCGCCGACAAAGCAATCTACGCTGAAATAGCGCAAGGGCTTGTCGCCGTCACAGAAAATGCGGTGGTACGTGTGCGGGGGAATGCGAACAACATCGCCGGGCTTGACCGCGTGCCGTTCCGCGCTCTCGCCGATTTGCAAAAGACCCTTGCCTTCCAACACGTAAAAAATTTGCTCCGTGTCGTGATGCACGTGGAGCGGCGGCGCTTCGCCGGGCTCCAGCACGACGATGAACACCTCGGATGTCTCCGCGTCCGCGCGATCCATCACGAGTTCGTTGACGTGCGTGGGAAACCGGTAGCGGATGGTGTTGTGTGTACTGAAAACGTAACGCATAACTCTCCTCAGACGATCAGTCAACTGGGCAATCAGTCAACCGGTTGACCAATCACTGATTGCCTGATTGCCTGATTAACCAGTCGCCTTCACCACTGCCTCAATCGTCTCCGCCGGAGTGCCCATGCTGACGCCGCCGCCCGCCGACATAATCAAGCCGCGTCCGTTCGTTTTGCGAATGCACTCGCGCGCCCACGCTTCCGCTTGCGCGGGCGTGCCGCGCGCCATCACGTCGAGCGGCGGTACGTTGCCCATCAGCGCGACGCGCGGCATTTTCGCTTGCACCGCCGCGATGTCGAGTTCGTGGCTGAAGTTGAACACGCTAAAGCCAAGCGTCGGCAGTTTGTCGAGCAAGTGCGCGCAGGGCGTGTCGTTGTGAAAAACGCGGATCATGCCATCGAACGCGGAAAAGATGCGCGAAAAATATGGGAGCGCGAATTGGTCGAAGAGTTTCGGCGATAACATCCCGACGATGTCATCGAGCACGAGAATGCCTTCGGGCGCGCGCAGCACGCCGAGTTGCGCGCGCAGCCACGCGATAATCGTCGTCGTCAGTGTTTCCAGCAATCGCGCGTACTGCTCCGGTTCCGTCTTCAACCCGACGAGCAATTCGGTGATACCGAGCAACCATCCGGCAACCGCGAGCGGCCCGCGCGCGGCGACCATTTTGATCGGCAATCCTTCCGGCAACAATCGTTTTTCCGCGTCGATGTAGCGCTGCAAGATCAGCGGCATCAAGCCGTGTTGTTGTGGATCGGCTGGCTCGAACTGCAACAAGGTCGCGATTCCGCCGGGCACGTGCTCGATCGCGGGCGGTTGATCGTGATGCCACATAATCCGCGCGCCAAAAACCGACGGCTCGACCGCCATGCCGTACTCGACCCAGAAACCGGGAATCCACGCGATTTCGGGAAAGCGCTCGCGGAGCGCGAGGTTGACGCGCAGCCATTCGTCCGGGCGCAAAAAATAGTCGAGCGTATCAATGCCGAAAAAACCGGGCAGCCAGGGACTGTCCACGATGAACGCGACCGGAATTTGGTCAGCCACGCCGTCGCGCGCGACCGTCGCAAAGCGTTCCCAGGGCGTCATCGTGGTACCCCGTTACTTGCAGGCGCAGTGGATTCGCGTACAATCAGTGCGCTTTCCATCAACGTGTAACTGTCTTCGGGCGGCGGATGACCTTGAATCATGCGATGCAGCACCTGCATCGCCAATCGTCCCATGCGATATTTCGGCTGCGAAACGGTCGTGAGCGGCGGATTCGCGTGCGCGGCAATCGCGACATCGTCACAGCCGATCACCGATATGTCTTCCGGCACGCGCAAATGATGCGCGCGGATCGCATGCAAAACGCCGAGCGCCATCAGATCGTTGTACGTGATCACCGCGGTCGGACATTCGGCGGACGGGCGCGCGAGCAGCGCGCTCATCGCCTGAAAGCCGCCGTCGACGGTCGGACTACCGGCGGGGCACCATTCCGGGCGGAGCGACAGTCCGGCTTCCGTCAACGCGCGTTCGATCCCGTTCCGCCGCTTTTGCGATTGTTCGGACGCGATGGGACCGGACAAAAAGCCGATGCGCGTGTGCTGCAAATCGAGCAGGTGTCGCGCCGCGCGCCACGTGCCGCCTTCCAAATCAGTGAGAATGCACGTCACCTGGGAATGGCGAACCGATCGATTGATGATCACCATTGGCGCGTTGTTTTGGTGACACATCGAGAGCAATTCGGGCGAGGAAAGACGCGAGCCGCACAGAATGACGCCGCACATCGACTGACTGGCGAACATGCGGAGAAATTGCTGCTCGCGTTGCGGGTCTTCGGTCGAATCGTAGAGGACAGGGACAAAACCGGCTGCGCTCGCTTCGTCTTGAACACCGCGCAGTACTTCGGCGAAGAACGGGTTGAGGATATCGGGAATCAAAAACCCAATCGCATCCTCAAGCGCGCGCTTGGCAAATCGTCCGGCGGGCGGCGCGTAGCCCAGTTCGTTCATCGCGGCGAGAACGCGCGCACGCACGCCGTCTCGCACAGGCGCGGTATGATTCAGAACACGCGAAACAGTTGCGGGGGAAACGCCAGCGCGCTGCGCGACGTTGTGCAAACTGGGTCGGGGCTTTTTGGCATCCACCTTGACGCTCTTTCAGAAAGAAACTGAAAAGTTGTCGATTCTTTCATAGCGTAGTATACTGTGTTTCGGAAAAGATGTCAAAATTGTTGATACTATGCCAAGGGCAGATTACGCTCGCCCCACTGACCGAAAAGAACACGGATGGTCATTCTCGGATTCATTTTTCCGTGTTCCCTTCTATCGGCGGGGTAATCTGACATTGACAGACTACTCGCTGAGGAGATCATGTCCACATTTCCATTCACACTCGCCGACCTGCGAAAACATTTTGCCGCGCTCCACCCCGATTCATTCGTAATTCACAACGACGCCGCGTTTTGGATGCAAGGTCAAGCCAAAGACAAGCGGCTCGTGATTCTCGCGAACGCCGGCAATCCCGTGTTCGGAAAATTTCAGGGCGAGTCTTCGATTTTCAAAGACCACACCCTGAAAATTTGTCCGCTCAATCACCCCAACGCGCGTTCGCTGCGCTCGCGCCTCGACTGGCTCAAACCCAAACCGATTGGACTCCTCACCTCCGCCGGAATGGGTGATCGACTTGGCAACGCGACGCCCGGACACGTCCGCGCGATGAAAGCCGCGGGCGCAAACGTCATTCCGATTTTCGCGCAGCAATCGATCCGCGAGATGCAGCGCACCGACCGCTCGCCCGACGACGTGATGACCGACGCGACGTTCGGCGCGTTCGAAGGTGGCTGGCGCGGCGCGGTCGGCGCGGACGCCGATCATTTGAAAACGCCAGCCGATATTGACGCGTGCGTCGCGGCGGACTATTCGTTTTTCACGGTTGACCCCGGCGCGCACGTTGACAGCGAAGCGGACACCACCGCGCCCGATGTGATCAAAACGAAAATCGCCGCGCTGCCGTGGCGGGATTTGCAGACGAGCGCCGCCGATTTGGAAAAGCAGTTCGTCGGCAAAAAGATCCAACTCGAAGATCGCGCGATCACGCTCGATGCGAACGCGGTGATGCGCGCGGCGGTCAAGTACGGCAAAGCGATCGCGCACGTCGCGCTGATGTACCGCCATCTCGTCGCGAAAAATATTCCGTTCGAATTCGAAGTGTCGGTCGACGAAACCGAAACGCCGACGACGCACGCCGAACACATCTACGTCGCGAGCGAACTGAAACGGCTCGGCGTCAAGTGGGTGTCGCTCGCGCCGCGCTACATCGGACGATTCGAAAAAGGCGTGGATTACATCGGCGACGTGGACGTGTTCGAAAAAGATTTCGCGGTTCACGCGCAAATTGCGCGCGCGTTTGGTCCGTACAAACTGAGCATCCACTCCGGGTCGGACAAGTTCAGCGTGTATCCCGCGACGGTGCGCCAGACGCGCGGCTTGGTTCATTTGAAAACGGCTGGCACGAGTTATCTCGAAGCGCTGCGGACAATTGGCGCGCTCGACTCCGCGCTCTTTCGCCGTATTTACGTTTTCGCGCGCGAACGCTACGACACCGACAAGTTGACGTATCACGTTTCGGCGGAACTCGCGCGCGCGCCCAAGCCCGAATCGCTCAAGGACGCCGATCTGCCCGCGCTGCTCGACAATTTCGACGCGCGCGAAATTTTGCACGTCACGTTCGGCTCTGTGCTGACGACGAAAAAATCCGACGGCGCGTTCTTGTTCTACGACGACTTCATGTCGATCCTGCGCACGCACCCGGACGCGTACGCGGAAAATTTGGAGCGGCATTTTATCAAGCATTTGAAACCGTTCAGTCAGAAGGGGTGAAGAAGGCATCAGAGGGCAGAAGAAGGCAAAGAAGGCGAAGAAGGCGCGCTGCCCTCTCACGCCTTCTTCGCCCTCTACGCCTTCTTATCCCCTCTTAACCCCTCTCCAAGGAGTTACCTATGAATCTTCAAGAACTTTCCAAAATGTACGATTTCACCGGCAAGACCGTCGTCATCACCGGCGGCGCGGGCGTGTTGGCAGGCGAAATGGCGTGCGCGCTCGTCGGCTGCAACGCGAACGTCGCAATCCTCGATCGCGATCCCGCACTTGCGGATCGCTTCATCAAGCAACTAGAATCCAAAGTCGGTCGCGCGATTGTCGTCTACACGGACGTGCTTGACGTGAATGTTTTGCGCCAATCGGCAGAAACCGTCGTCAAAGAATTTGGCACGGTCGATTGTTTGATCAACGCGGCAGGCGGGAACAAACCGCAAGCGACGACGAGCAAAGACTTGGCGTTTTTCGATCTGCCCGCCGACGCGCTGCGTTTCGTTTTCGATTTGAACATCATCGGGACTGTTTTGCCGTCCCAGGTTTTCGGGAAAATTTTCGCGCAAAAAGGCGAAGGCGTCATCTTGAATATTTCTTCGATGAACGCGTTTCGCCCGCTGACGCGCGTGCCCGCGTACTCCGCCGCCAAAGCCGGAGTCAGCAACTTTACGCAGTGGCTCGCCGTTCACATGGCGCAGGAATATTCGCCCAAGATTCGCGTGAACGCGCTCGCGCCCGGCTTTTTCCTCACCGAGCAAAATCGTTTCCTGCTGACCGACAAAGAGACCGGCGCGCTGACCGCACGTGGGCAATCAATCATTTCGCACACGCCGATGAATCGCTTTGGCGCGCCGGAAGATTTGCTTGGCGCGACGTTGTGGCTGCTCTCGCCCGCGTCCGCGTTCGTCACCGGCATCGTCGTGCCGATTGACGGCGGATTCGCGGCGTTTAGTGGAGTGTAAGAATTGCGAAATGCGAATTGCCAATTGCGAATTCAATCGCAATTCCTAATTCGCAATTTGCAATTCAGGAGATCACAATGTTTGGTAAAGGTTCAACCACCACAACGATAACTGAATCCGACGCGCGGCAGATTCTCGCGCAGAGTTTGGAGAAGGTACAACTCGACAGCAAGCGCGTCCTCGTCATCATTCCCGACAGCACGCGCACCGCGCCGATTCCGCTGTTGTTCAAGTTGCTGTACGATCAAGTCGGCGCGCGCGTCGCGCGGTTGGATTATCTGATCGCGCTCGGCACGCATCCGCCGATGAGCGACGACGCGATTGCGAAACTCGTCGGCGTGACGAAAGAAGAGCGCGCGGCGAAATATCCCAAATCGCAAGTGTTCAACCACCACTGGGACGATCCGACCGCGCTGACGACCATCGGCACCATCACGCGGCAAGAACTCGACGCGCTAACAAGCGGGCTGCTCGCGCAAGACACGCCGGTGCGCCTCAACAAACTCGTGTTGGACTACGATCACATTATCATCGTCGGTCCCGTCTTTCCGCACGAAGTCGTCGGCTTTTCCGGCGGCGCGAAATACTTGTTCCCCGGCATCGCGGGCGGCGAGATCATCGACTTTACGCACTGGCTCGCCGCGCTCGTGACGAATCGCAAAACAATCGGCGTGAAAGAAACCGCGGTGCGCCGCGTGATTCATCGCGCCGCGGAATTTTTGCGAAAGCCAATCACCTGCGTCGCGCTCGTGATGAGCGGGCAAGCGTTTCACGGTTTGTACGTCGGATCGCACATCGACGCTTGGCGCGCGGCGGCAGATCTGTCCGCGCAGTTGAACATCGTTTGGGTCGCGCGTCCGTTCACGCGCGTTCTCTCGATGCCATCGGAAATGTACGACGAGTTGTGGACGGCAGGCAAGGCGATGTACAAAACTGAGCCAGCAATCGCGGACGGCGGCGAGGTCGTCATCTACGCGCCGAATCTCAAAACCATTTCGATCACGCACGGCAAGTTGATCGAACGCGTCGGCTATCACCCGCTCGAATATTTTACCAAGCAGCCCGACAAATTCCCTGATGTACCCGGTTCGATCAAAGCGCACAGTACGCACGTCAAGGGCACCGGCACGTTCGATCCCAAGACCGGCGTCGAAATCCCGCGCATCAAGGTCACGCTCGCGTCCGGCATTCCCGAAGAAACTTGCAAGCGGATCAACCTGGGTTATTTGGACTTTCGCACGATCAATCCGCAGGAATGGGAAAACCGCGAGCGCGAAGGAATTTTGGTCGTGCATCACGCGGGGGAAATGCTGTATCGGATAAAGACAGAAGGATGAAGGATGAAGGCAGAAAGGATTTTTCATCCTTCACCCTTCATCCTTTGGTTATGAGGAAATATGTCTGACGAAATCATACTACCCGACGATCGCTATCTCGGTCCCGACGCGCGGCAAAAAGAAATCGCGCTGCAACTGTACGCGCAAGTGAAAGACCTGCCGCTGATTTGCCCGCACGGTCACGTCGACCCGCGCCTGTTCGCCGATCCCAACTACTCATTCGGTTCGCCCGCCGACTTGCTGATCATTCCCGATCACTATGTCTTTCGCATGTTGTACTCGCAAGGCATCCCGCTCGAAAACCTGGGAGTGCCGCGCGTGGCTCGTGGTGAGCGGAGTCGAACCAACGGCGGCGAAATCGAACGCGATCATCGCAAAATCTGGCAGACGTTCGCGGACAACTATTATCTCTTTCGCGGCACGCCGACCGGCGTCTGGCTCGCGTACGAACTGCGCGTCATCTTCGGCGTCAAAGAGCAATTGACGCGCGACAACGCGCAAAAGATTTATGACGAAATCGCGGCGAAACTCGCACTGCCGGAATTCCGTCCGCGCAAAATGTTCGAGCAATTCAAGATCGAAGTGATGGCGACGACCGACGCGGCAGCCGATCCGCTCGATCACCATCGCGCAATCCGCGCTTCGGGCTGGCAGGCGCGCATCGTCCCGACTTTTCGTCCGGACGCGGTCGTCAATCTCGACGCGCCCGCTGGCGCGTGGCGCAAGAACATCGACGCACTGAGCGCGGTCAGCGGTATCGCAATTACCAATTACCAATCCCTAATCTCTGCGTTAGAAAACCGCCGCGCGTACTTTAAGCAGATGGGCGCGACCGCAACCGATCACGCCGCGCTCACGCCGTACACGAACGAACTTTCCAAATCCGAAGCCAATACGATTTTCCGACGCGCGCTGCGCGGTCGAGCATCGGCAGAAGACGCGGCGCGTTTCACCGGACACATGTTGATGGAAATGGCGCGCATGAGCATCGACGATGGACTCGTGATGCAACTGCATCCTGGGTCGTTCCGCAATCACAATGCGATCATCTTTCAGCGTTTTGGTTTGGACAAGGGCTGCGACATTCCAACGCCGACGGAGTACACGCGCTATTTGTATCCACTCCTCAACAAGTACGGCAACGATCCGCGCTTGTCGCTCATCCTCTTTACGCTCGACGAGACGACGTACGCGCGCGAACTCGCGCCGCTGGCGGGGCATTATCCGGCGGTCAAATTGGGACCGCCGTGGTGGTTCCACGACAGTTTGAATGGGATGGCGCGTTATTTCGATCAGGTGATGGAGACGGCGGGGATTTACAACACCGCGGGGTTCAACGACGACACGCGCGCGTTTCCGTCGATTCCCGCGCGGCACGATGTCTGGCGTCGCGCGAGCGTCAACTGGCTCGCGGGGTTAGTCGGGCGCGGTTTCATCGGCAGGAACGAGGCGGAGGAAATGGCGCGCGCGCTCGCGTACAATCTCGCGAAGAAAGCATACAAGTTGTGATTGAACGAAAGACCCTTCAGGTTGCGAAAATCCGAAGGGTCTTTTTGTAAATGATCGGATCGATCAGCCGGACGATTTGCCGGTTCCAGTCGCAACGCGCTGTAGCCGGTCCCGCCACATCGCGCGCCATTCAAAATTTTTCGCGCGCCACGTACCGATGATGCCGTACGGCACGAACAGCACGAGCAAGATGTAGATCAAGCCGAACACAAGTTGCCACACCGAGCCGAGCCACAGGTTGAGCAAATAGCCCAGCAATTGCAGCACCCCCGCGCCAAGCATCGGTCCGATAATCGTGCCCGACCCGCCGATGATGCACATCAGCAACGCGTTGATCGTCGTATCGACGCCCATCGTTTGCGGCGTCGCGCTCAAATTCCACAGCGCGTTCAACACGCCCGCGAGCGCGCCGATGATGCCGGAGATGATCGTCGCTTGCACTTTGAAGACCAGCGTGTTGTAGCCGATGGATGTCGCGCGCGCTTCGTTCTCGCGAATCGCCGCCCACACGCGACCCGACGGCGAATCGACAAAGAGTTTCACAAGCAAATACACCATGACCGCGAACGCCAGCGCGAGAAAATAAAACTCGGTGCGATGCAGTGCGGGGTTGAGCGCGTCGGGCACAGGAATGCCGTGCAAGCCATCCTCCGCGCCGGTCCACTTTTTGAAATCGGTCGCCTCGACGAGGATGAACGCGACCGTCGCAAACGCGAGCGTGACCATCGCGAAATAAACGCCGTGAACGCGCAGCGACAGGACGCCGATCACAAAACTTTCGAGCGCGGCGATGATGACGACGGCGACAATCGCAGCGGGAATCGACCACTGTCCGTACTTGACGAGGATGCCGAGCGTGTACGCGCCGGTGCCAAAGAACAAGGCATGACCGAACGATAGGATGCCGGTGTGCCCCATCAAAATATCATAACTCAGCGCGAACACGGCGAGGATGAAGACTTGAATCATCAAACCCTGCACGAACAGCGGCAGCCCTTTGTTCAGTGGATCGCCGGTGATCAGCGCGAGCGCGTACGGCAGAATGACCAGCGCGGCAAGCAGCAAGAGATAACCCAGGTTATTGCGAATGAATTGGTTCATATTGGATTCCGTGTTGCGTATTGCGTGTTGCGTGATGCGTGATGAAAAACGGAACACGCAACACGCAACACGTTCTATTCTTTCTTCCCAAAAATCCCCGTCGGTTTCAGGAACAACACAATCGCCATAATCAGCACGGTGGACGCGCGCGCGATGGCGGGCGAACCTGAAATCGCATCGGTCATCCACGGCAGTTGAATGCCTGCCAGAACGATGTGATCGCCGTACGCGCGCGCCAGTCCGACGAGCAGCGCGCCGACGACAGCGCCGGGGATGCTGCCCAAACCGCCGATCACGACGACGATGAATGCTTGCAGCAAAAATTCCATCGCCATCCCAGGATACACACCCAGGAACGGCGCGGCGACGACGCCGCCCAAACCCGCCAGCCCCGCGCCAATCGCAAAGACGAGCGTGAACACGCGGCGCACGTTGATGCCGAGCGCCTCGACCATTTCGCTGTCTTGCACACCCGCGCGAATGATCATTCCAAAGCGTGTGCGCTGGAGCAAGAGCGCAATTCCCAGCACCATGATCGCGCCGACAAGAATGATGAACAAGCGATAACTGGGAAACGGGCGTCCCATCACAAAGATCGAATCGCAATGCTGGCTGAACCACAGGAGCAAATTATCGGAAGGACAGTCCTGGCTCGACGTGTTGAACCATTGCGGAATCTCCATAAACGCGCCCGCCGGTCCCCACACAAAGCGCACCACTTGATCGAACACGAACGTCAAGCCGAGCGTCAGCAGAATTTGATAAATCGGTCGCGCGTAGAGCGGGCGAATGAGTCCCCATTCCATCAGCGCACCAAGCGCTGCGCCTGTTCCCGCGCCGACGCCAAGCGCGAGCAGGAATCGCCAGTTACTCTCCGTTCCTAGGATCGCTTGTTCACCCAAATCGCGGACGAACAACGTGATCAATGCCAGCGCGACGAGTCCGCCGACAATTCCCAATGTCCGGCTCATTGGCGCTTCAAGTCGTTCGGCGGAACGCGTGGCGGTCGCCGCGCTGGCGACTGCGCCCGCGATGAACATGCCACCGATTCGCAGCAGCATCGTCGCGATTGGCTCTTGCGCTTCGGCGGTTGGAATGATCTTGCCCGTCATCGACATACCCATCGCGACCAATTTGTCGATGGGAAAATCGCGCAGCGCAAAGATCGCCATCGCGATGCCAAACAAAACGGCGAGCCAGCGCGCCCAGCGCGGCAACGCGACAAAACGCGCGAGGATTGGGCTGAGCGCCAAGCCCGCGAGGACGGCGAGCAGAATCGGCGCGGTGTTGAAGAGCAAGCGCGGATTGGTGTAAAAAGTCCAGCCCGCGTACGCGCCAAACATGAAGAGCGAACCGTGCGCGAAATTCAGCACGTCCATCAAACCGAAAATGAGCGACACGCCCGACGCGACGAGAAAGTACAGCGCGGCGAGTGTCACGCCGGACAGGATGATGCTCGACGTGGTCTGCGGGCTCTTGCCGCTGAACGCGAGCACCAGCGCGATGAGAATGATGAGCGCGGTGATAAGTGGGTTGCGATTTTTGTTTAGCCAAGTCATAGAGTTTCTCTTCGTGTTGCGTATTGCGTATTCCGTTCACGCAACACGCAATACGCAACACGCAGTATGCAATTCGTCCCAAGTTATGATGCGCCTAAATATCGCTGCACCGTCGCGCGGTCGTTCACCAAATCTTTCATCGCGCCATTCTGTACGCTCTTGCCGTCGTCGATCAAATAATAGTAATCGGCAAGTTGACTCGCCATGCGGAAATTCTGCTCGACGAGCAAGATGGTCGTGTGCGCGCTGAGCGAGCGAATCGATTCCATCAATTGCTCGATCAAAATCGGCGCAAGTCCTTCGCTCGGTTCGTCGATCAGCAGCAAGCGATTCTCCGGCACGAGCGAGCGCGCAATCGCCAACATTTGCTGCTGCCCGCCCGAGAGTTGCCCCGCCGATAATTTGATGAACTTTTTGAGATCGGGAAACAAGCCAAAAATCAGATCGCCGCGTTTGGCGAGATCGTCTTTCTTGCGTTCGGCGATTCTTAGATTTTCTTCGACGGTCAGCGCGCGGAAAACGGCGCGATTCTCCGGCACGTAGCCGATGCCGAGCGCGGCAATGTCGTACGGTCGGCGTCCGCGAATATCGGCGCCGCCAAAACGGACTGCGCCTTCGCGCGGCGGGCGCAAACCGATGATCGATTTGAGCGTCGTCGTCTTGCCCGCGCCGTTGCGACCCAGAAGCGCGGTGATGCTCCCTTCGGCGACGGACAGCGAGACGCCTTCGAGAATGTGAAACTGACCGATGAAGGTGTGAATGGAGTGGAGTTCGAGAATATTCGACATATCAATCCTAACTACGCAACACGCAATACGAAACACGTGATACGTGATGCGTGTTCCGTTTTAAGAATGATATAGTTCCCCCAAATACGCTTTCTGCACTTGCTCGTTCGCGCCGATTTGCGCGGGCGCGCCTTCCGCGAGGACTGTGCCATAGTGCATCACGGTGATCGTATCGGATACATTCATCACGACATCCATGTTGTGTTCGACCAAGAGAATCGTCTTATTACCCTGCTTGCGGATCTCCGCGATGAGCGACATCAATTGCGGCACTTGTTCCGACGCCATGCCTGCGGTGGGTTCGTCGAGCAGCAGCACTTGCGGATCGGAGGCGAGCAGAATGCCCAATTCGAGTTTGCGTTTGTCGCCGTGCGGCAAAACACTCGCCAGCAAATTTTCTTTGCCTTTCAGCCCAACTTGCTCGACGACGCGGAGCGCGCGTTCGGAATAACTCTTGAAACGCGCGGCAGGCGCGAGCAAATTCAAATTGTCGCGTCCCATCGCTTGCGCGGCGAGTCGCACGTTTTCGAACACGGAAAGATTCGGAAAGACGTTGGTGATTTGGTACGAGCGTCCGATGCCGAGATGTGCGATGCGGTGCGGCGGTTGCGCCGTAATGTCGCGCCCGCGATAGATCACGCGACCGGCGGTGGGCTTGAACACGCCGCTCAGCAAATTGAACAACGTCGTCTTGCCCGCGCCGTTCGGTCCGATGATCGAATGGAGTGAGCCATCGCGCACTTTGAGCGACACGTCTTCAACAGCGACGAGTCCGCCGAAATCTTTTCGCAAATGATCGGCTTGGAGAATGATTTGATCGTCCATGGCATATCAGAAAGGATGAGGGATGAAGGATGAAGGATGACCCTTCGACTTCGCTCAAGGTTTCACCCTTCATCCTTCTGACTTCATCCTTTACTACTTGGGACAGCGACTCTTGTACTCGCCTTCGAGCGTACACGATGGCGTGAAATCACCGGGCTTGATTTCGGCAGCCAGCTTGACGTACTTGAAATCGGGATCGGTCACGTTCGTGATTTCGGCGACGAACAGCGTTTGCAGCATCACGTGATCGTACGGACGCACGCTGTACTTGCCCTTGGGTCCATCGAAACTGAAATTATTCTCGTAGAATTTGATCAGTTTGTCCGGATCGGGATCGCCGTTGGTTCCCTTCAAACCCGCGACGAGCATCTGCGCGGCAGTAAAACCGCCTTCGGTGAACAAATCGGGCGGAGTTTTGAACTTGGCGATGTGATTCTTGACGAGCCAATCGTTCACCGGATTTTGCGGCAAAGTATAGTGATAGACGTTGATGCCCTTGACGCCGACCGCGTTCGTAAAGCCGGTCTTGAGCGTCTGGTTATCGCCGATGCCGGTGTAGACCGTCATCGCTTTGAATACGCCGAGTTGCTGCATTTGTTGGAACAGCGGCACAAAGCCCGCGCCCGCCCAGGTGACGATCAAGACTTCGGCTTTGGCGTCGAGCACTTTTTGCAGATACGGCGTAAAGTCTTTGGCATCCTGCGGAATGTAGATTGCGCCGACTTTGTCATCCGAATCGTTGATGGTGAACTTGCCGCCTCCGGCTTTCACGACCTTGTAGAAACCAGTCGCCGAGCCGTATCCGAACGCGTAATCGGGCGCGATCTGCACGAACGTCTTGCCCAGTTTCAGCAACGCGGCGCCGCTCGCGAGCGCGTCCTGTTCGTTCGAGCGCCCGGTGCGGAAGACGTATGGGTTAAAGTTCTTGCCGGTGATTTCGGTGGCTGCCGCCGGTTGCGCGATGTAAATCTTCTTGTACTGCTTGGCGAGTTCGTTGACGGCGAGCGCGACGCCCGAACTCGGCACGCCGACCAACATATCGACGTTTTCCTTCTCGATCAAGTCACGCGCGACCTGAGCGCCCACATCCGCTTTGGACGCGGTATCTTTGGTGACGACCTGGATCGGGCGACCGGCGACCGCGTTCGAGCCATCCGTCGCGTACTGCAAGCCGAGCGCGAAACCGTTCTCAAGCATCGGACCGTAGATCGCGAGCGCGCCGGTCTGATCGGTCAACAAACCGATCTTGAGCGGCTTGCCAACCGTCGGCGCAACCGTCGGCTTGGGCGCATCAGTTGGTTTTGCCGCCGGAACTTCCGTCGGCTTGGGCGCGGCAGTGGGCTGCGGCGCAGTCGTGGGCGGAGGTGGTGGCGGCGCTTTGGTTGGCTCTGGCGTGGGTGCCGCGCACGCGATCACAATCGCCGCCACTGCGACGAGCAATGCGAGAATCGCAATCTTTTTCATTTCTTCTCCTCCTGATTTGGAAATTAGAGATTAGAGATTGGAGATTGAAACCCGCAAACCCTAATCGTCTCTTTTTATTTTTGCCTTTTTAGTTTTCACTCTTAGCTTTGACATCACTCCTTTCAATTGGCTCATCGGCACATTGGCTTATTGGCTCGTTGACCTGTGCTTCGCCAGAAATCCTAGCACGAGCGTGTTGAACGTCTGCCATTTTTCCCAGCACAATGCGTGACCCGAACCTGGGATGATCACGTACTCGGCGTGCGGCATCTCGCGCGCGATGATGTCGGCGTAATGGCGCGGCTTGAGCGCGTCTTGCTCGCCGACCATCAACAGCGTCGGTGTTTTGATGCGATGCAACTCGGACGTGATGTTCAATTTCAAAAACGCTTCGCACAGATTGACGACCGCATCGAAATCGAGCGACTCGTAGCGCGTGCGCGCTTGCGCGAGCAATTGCGGATTCGCGACGATCCACGCTTCGGCAAAGTTGAATGGGTACGTCACGCGATAAAACATTTCGACATCTTTGCGCTTCGCCGCTTCAATCCACATTTGAATAATACTTTGCAGCGTCGGCTCGACGTGGCTGACGGTGGACGAAAGCAGCAAACTGCGCGCGCGATCGGGATATTTTAGCGCGAACGTCAGACTCAATTCCGCGCCGTACGAAATCCCGGCAAGATGCGCCTTGTCGATTTTCAACGCGTCGAGCAGCGCGGCGAGATCGTCCGCGTGCAGTTCCATCGAGTACGGTTCGCGCGGATGCTCCGATTGCCACTGCCCGCGACAATCGTACAGCAGCACGCGATATTGTTTGGAGAACGCAGGCACTTGATAGACCCAACTCGCGGTGCTCATCAACACGCCGTTCGACAAGACGAGCACATCGGCGCCGGTGGGTCCGTGCTGTTCGTAGTATAACTCAATTCCATTCGCGCGCAGCTTTGGCATTATTGCGCATCCTTGACGAGCACCAACGCTTCGCCCTGGCAAACGATTTCGCCGCGCGCGTTGACGCACGTCGTTTTCAGATTGACCAAATTCTTCTCGGGGCGCAGTCGCATGATTTCGACTGTCGCCGTGAGTTCATCGCCGACGAACGCGGACTGCGGAAATTCGAGGTGCTGCTTCAAATAATTTGTGCCGCGTCCTGGAAGCGTGGTTCCCAGCAAGTACGAAAACATTCCGCCGAGCAAGGGACCTGGGACAGCGCGCGGCGCTTGCGCGATTTCCGTGAGCGACGTGTACTCGGCAAGGTCTGCCTCCGTGAATATTCGTTTGCTCGTTGCCGCTTGACCGATTTGGAAATTTTTCATCTTTTCAAAAACGCTTCCATCCCGTTCAACGCTTCTGCCGTAACGATTTGTTCGCGAAAGCGCGCGCGCTCTTCTTCCAGCCGCGCTTGAAGAATGTTCGGATCTTGCCACAGCAATTGTTTGGCGCGCTGAATGCTGCCGCGCTTTTTCGCCGCAATCGATTCCGCAACGATGCGCGCTTCGTCGCGAATCCGGTCTGCCGCAACGAGTCGATTCGCGATTCCCCACGTCACGGCTTGCTCCACTGTGATCGTCTGATTCAGCATCAGAATTTCGCTCGCGCGCTTTTGTCCGATCACCGACGGAAGCATCGCGGTCCATCCGCCATCGGGACTGAAACCGACAACGGAATAATACGGCGTGAAACTCGCTTCAGGCGCGACCAGCACGATGTCCGACGCGAGCACCAGTCCAATCGATCCACCTGTGACGATACCGTGGACTGCCGCGACAATCGGCAGCGGCAAACGCACCATCGCGACGATGACCTGATTGAGCAAGCCGACGACCTCGCGCGCGTATTGTTCAATCTTGTCGCGATGATCATAGAATGCTTGCACATCGCCGCCTGTCGAAAACGAGCGACCGTTCGCTTGCAAAACGAGCGCGCACAATCCCGATTGATGATTCGTTTCTTCCAACGCGTTCAACACCTCGCGCAAAAATTCAGGCACGAGACTATTATGCCGCTCGGGTCGGTTGAGTGTCAGCGTGGCAATTTGATTGTGTGTCTCGAGTAGAGTAAATTCGGTCATAGCAGTTTGTCATTTCGAGACTACATACCGCCGCGCGGTATGTTCGCAATCAGAAACGCGCGTAGTTTGTAGTAAGCGACGCAGCGAAGTTCGCGGAGTCGCGT
>DYJA01000095.1 GCA_020723345.1 Candidatus Aquidulcis sp.
ATCATCGCATTTGTTTGTAATGTGCGTTTGTATGTGAGTTTTGCACCTGTTGGTTTTATCCTGACGAATGAGGCGCAGCGAACGTTTTGCGCGCAGCGATTGCACTACGGAGGGAGAGGCAACGAATGGTTTTGGATTGGGCAGGGGAGCATAGCAGAGCTGGCACAGCAATGGATTCCCAGGTTGGGTACCAATGCTTTCTTTGAATTCGATTGACGCTTCTGCCACCATGCGGCTGGCATCGTAGGTCGCTGCCAAGCGCGCTGATGAGACGTTTACAGTCCAGCCCACATCGCGCTGGCTATCGTCCCATGCCCCGATCCAGAGAAGAATCACTCCTCAAGGAATGAACCAAGGATCATCCTTCACCGCCGCGAGACACTCGTCCAGCGACACGTTGAGATAAAGTTGCACCCACTCGTCAGTGTGGCGCATGAAGGAAAGATGGAAACGATTGCCCCCAGCATATTCCAGTCGGGCAAATTTCGTTTCAAAGAACGGCGCGATGGCGTTCGGTCCTGGTGAACGGTACTTGGCGCAAAAGTAAAAATAGTGCCGATACCATCTGCCAAAGAGATCGACGATGTAATTGAAATCGTTGTCTCTGGGTGGCGGTTGGACATGCTTGGGCTTGAGCACCGTCTCGATGAGTTGGTCGGCTTTCGTCTGCACCTCGATCTTGACCCGCTCGGGTACCTTCGATGCAGGCGGTTTGGGTGGACTGTAGACCCACATTTTTCGCGGCTTGGACATGGTTCGTTATCCTCGCTTTGCATTCTCGGCGGAAGCGGTTGGTTGCACTTGAATGTGCCTCCCCGTTTTTTTGTCAATGACCGTCACGGGTTCATGACGAATTTTTGGCGACTCGAATTCATCACCCAGGACATCACGGAGCAGCGCGAGAAGCGTTTGCATACGGAGGTCGCTCATCGCGGTCACATGGAGTATGCGATTCCGTTTCAGCTCAATGTCGCCAAAGCACAAAGTGCCGTGCTGATTATCGAGCGCGGGATCGCCCCAGTACACCCAAAACGCGCTGTCCGCATCGTCAGCCGTACATTGCAAACGTACATCGTTCATTAGCCGCTCGCGAACGATAGCGCGGTCGGCAACCTTGAACGCGACGGATTGAGGCGCCATCAAACTGAAATTCTTGCCGTCTGGATTCGGACAGAGGGGATGCCAGTAGGCTCGCGCGCGACAGCACTCGCGGAATTGCTTGCCGCTGCCGCACAGACACCGATCCTCTGGTTTGACGGGGATAAAGGTCGCCATTGAAAGCTTCTGACCTGGGAGTTGGGGATCAGGGTCGTCGGGGTTCGGTCTCCAGTGCATCCACATGCAGAGATAACCGCTGTTCGGATCAACGGGACCTTTGTAAAGATCAATCGTTTTATTCCCGCTCATCTACAAATCCCCTTTGTATGTGGACGACCAACCGAGCAGCGCGCGCAGGCGCTGCGATGGGTTGAATTTGAACACCCAGCTTTCTCGCTCGGGACGCACGTAGAAAGTGCCAAAGTTCTTCAGTGAGACACAGTCACCCCGTTTGAGCGCAGTGTAGATTTCTTCGAGTGTCGCATCAAGGAGTTCAGCGACCACGGTCTCTTTTTTGGATACTCGTTCGGAGATCAAGCGGACCAATTCGTCTCTGTCAATGCGTTTGCTCATCACCGATTCTCCACGCTGGTATGGAATCTGTTTGGGTAGCCAGACACGCCAAGATCGCTCTTCGACAAACTCGCGTAGCTGGCGCGGCATAATTCTGTTGACGTTGTTTTCCGCGGTGGGAGTAATCATAGCGCAGAATATGGTGAGAGGCAAATCCAACAGCGCATCTCTCGATCTGTTCCGTGACGTTATCCCAGTCGCGAAGGATCTTGAGAGTTACAATTGGCGTCACCGTTGTTTCCTGCAACGGGAACAATCATAGCACAGAATATCATTGCGGGCAATCTTGATTCATTGATAGAGGGTGGCATTGTAAATCTATTCAGGACGTGAATAAAAGTCATTCACCTGAGATTTGCCTCGTGTTCAACGGCGCGTGGGTTGACAAATTCAGACGGTGACTGTACTCTGGAAAAAGTAGTAAACGATTTGGAGGATGGGTGATGCAAAGGCTCATCGTCGGTGACATCCACGGCTGTTGGGTCGAACTGCAAGAACTCCTCGATCAAGCAGGGTGGTCGGATGGAGACGAAATCATCGCGATTGGCGATTTTGTTGATCGTGGTCCTGATTCACCACGCGTATTGGATTTCTTTCGCACGCAACCGAACGCGCTGGCACTTCAAGGCAATCACGAGCGCAAGCATATTCGCTCCTCGCGCGGCGAAGTGAAAGCCGCGTTGTCGCAACGGATCACGCGCCAACAACTTGGCGATGCGTACACCAATGCGCTCACCTTCTTTGCGGCTCTGCCACTCTATCTCGAATTTCCCGAGGCGCATGTCGCGCACGGCTACTGGGAACCTGGGTTGCCCATCGCGGAACAACGCGAAACGGTGCTGGCGGGCACGATGGGCGGCGAGAAGCACCTGCGCGAGAATTATGATCGCCCGTGGTACGAACTCTACGATGGCGACAAACCGATCATCGTCGGTCATCACGACTATTTGCGGAATCGCCAGCCGTTTGTTTATCGCGACCGCGTTTTTGGGATCGACACGAGTTGCTGTCATGGCGGCGCGCTGACAGGAATTATCCTGCCTGATTTTCGATTCGTCTCTATCCCCAGTCGCGCCGATTACTGGCGCGAGATGCGGAGCGCGTTCAAGCCGTACAAGCCAGAACGTGAGCCAGTGATTTGGGACGAAGAAGACGACCAAGTGCTTGCGCTGATGCGTGACCATATCGCGCGTGAGCACGAAAGAATAGTGGGACAATTACGCCAGAAGACCGCGTTTGATGAATTATCATCACGCGAACAGGGCAAGGTTTACGCTGAATTCATCGGCACGTGCCGTGCGCCGCAAGCATTTCTTCTGCACCTGGCGCGCCGCGGTGAGTTGACGATAGAAAAGATGCGATGTGTCTTGTGGAATCCAGACCACGCGCGAAAAATCGCGGCAGACTGGGGAGTGATTGACGAAGAGGATATCGTAGAAGGCGTGTGAGCATGTTTTACCACGAAAATCGAACTTGACACTTTCGATTTTGGTGGCATATTACGAGTGTGATTAAGAGACCTGCTATCGAGAGAGCAATTCGAGAAGGGTTGGACCGTAGCCGCGTCGTCGCCCTGATTGGTCCGCGCCAATGCGGGAAAACGACGCTCGCTCGCGAATCTGTCCCGCCCGATTCTCTCAACTATTTCGACCTCGAGGATCCAATCAGTCTGGCGCGACTTGATGAACCAATGACCGCGCTCCGCGATCTGCGCGGGCTCGTTGTCATTGACGAAATCCAACGCAAGCCCGAACTCTTCCCCATTCTCCGTGTTTTGGCGGACCGAACGCCACTGCCCGCGAAATTTCTCATTCTTGAGAGTGCCTCCCCAAGGTTGATTCGGCGATCTTCCGAATCATTAGCAGGGCGAGTCGAAACAATTGCGATGGGCGGATTCAGTCTTGTCGAGGTCGGCGTCAGCGCGGTCGCGCAACATTGGCTGCGCGGCGGATTCCCCTTGTCCTTTCTCGCGCCATCAGAACAAGCCAGTTCCGTATGGCGCAAAGATTTCGTTCAGACGTTTTTGGAGCGCGATTTGCCCCAGTTGGGTGTTCGTTTGTCGGTGACGACGATGTTGCGTTTTTGGACGATGCTAGCGCATTATCACGGGCAAATTTGGAACGCGGCGGAACCCGCGCGCTCGCTTGGCGTGAGCGAGCCAACGGTCCGTCGCTATCTCGATTTGCTGGAAGGACTGTTCCTCGTTCGCCAACTCCTACCCTGGCACACGAATCTCAAAAAGCGTCAGGTCAAATCGCCGAAGATTTATTTCCGCGACTCGGGACTGCTGCACTATTTGTTGGGGATTCGTTCCAACCTGGAATTGGAATCGCACCCCAAACTTGGCGCATCTTGGGAAGGGTACGCCATCGAAGAAATCTTCAAAGCGGTACAACCCGACCAAGCCTATTTTTGGGCGACGCACAACGGCGCCGAGTTGGATCTGTTCATCATCAAGAACGGGCGCAAGTTCGGCGTCGAGTGCAAGCGTGTGGATGCGCCGCGGCTCACATCTTCGATGCGAATCGCGTTGGATGATTTGGAACTCGACCATCTCGCGGTGATCTACCCAGGTGATCGGCGCTATCCTCTAGCGGACCGCATCACGGCGATTCCATTGCAGACACTCGCCGATCCTCAACAATCCACACTCTTTCCTTCCTTCGACTCCGCTACGCTCCGCTCAGGATAAGAACTCAAAGCGACCAGATCAAGACGATCGGGTCGCTTCGCGATTGCACACGCGGAGCGTCGATTGGATTGCCCCAATCCTTACTCCACGACGATCAACTCATTCAAACGCGGTTTGCCGCGCTCTGCGTCCGCGCCGCCTGTCTTGACGATCAGGTTAGGCAGAATCATCGTTTCGCCTTCACCGTGCGTATGCCCACACAGCACTGTCAATTGACATTCGGGATGCGCTTGCATAATCGCGACGAGAACATCGCCGACGGCGCTGCAAGTAAAGTGCGGCAGAAAATCATCGTCGGAGACTCGTCCCTCGAACCAACACGCTTCTTTGAACGGCGGCACATGCGTCAACAGAATCAGATTTGGAAAACGCGTGACCGCAGAAAGCAATTGACGCTTGAGATAGCGCGCGGCTTCGTCGCCGAGCTCACTCATTTTCGCAAAGCGGCGTAATGGCGCAAGCCCAACGAATTCTTGAATGAGAAAATAGTCGTTGAGCAACACCTCAGAGCGGACGCGATTCCCCAGTCGCCCATCCGCCCAACCATCGTGTCCGAGCAATCCTGTTTGAGATGTCAGTTCAACAACTCCCGAATTGTTGAGCCAATGCAACTGCGATGCTCGCTGGGTCAGTTGCGCGATCTTGGCGCGCACTCCCGCAATCGAACCCTTGTAGAAATCGTGATTGCCCAGCACGAAATAGATTGGGCGGCGCAAGTATTTCGCGAGCATCAACAAGGATTCCTCGACTGTCGCGGCAATCGCAATGTCGCCGCCGATGAGCACAACATCGGGGTTTGCCTCAACGATACTTTGGCAGAACCTTTCGATTTGATTCGCGTCTGCGACGAAATCCAGATGGATGTCCGTCGTCCAGGCGATGCGCGTCATCCTAGTTCCCTCGCTGAATCCCTGGATGGATTATAGCATTGTTGAGCGCGAAACCCACTTCTTGCACATGTTGACAAAACGGAAATGCCGTTGTATGGTTTGGGCAGTTGGAGATATTTTGCAGTCCCGCTAAATATCCCGATTTGAATCTCTTGGTTTGGAGACATCCTTGCGCATCCTTCACGGTTCCTGGCTCCCCAACGACTCCGATGACCGCGCATTCGCGCTTTGGGCAGAGACGAATGAGACGCGTACTGACGCGCGCGCGCGGCAACATCCCTTTGCCGCATCTACGCGCGATCTCCGCGCCGCGCTGAAAGACTCATCGCCGCAGATCGGAGACCTCTTGCGACGCGGCGCTCAAGAATCTGCCATCACCCTTTTACTTCCCTCCACGCACAACGCGCCGCAACCATCGCTTGCGATCTTGCGCGAAACCGAGTCCGCGGCGCGCGAGAAAATTGCGCTCGCTGTGTGGCGCGCCGACGCGCTGACCTTCGCGCCGCAGGACACGCTCGACCTGCTCGCGAGTCTGCCCTCCGACGACGAATTGCCGCACGCGCTCAAAATCGGCGCGGACTTACGCTACTGGCAAATCGCCGCCAAGTTCGCGCTCGAACTCCTGGCGCGGCAGCGCGTCAAGCCCACGCTGCAAAAGGACAACGACAAATTCATCGCGCGTTGGCAGCCACTTTTCGATGAATCAAGCGAACAAGAACGCTTGACGCGCCTGGTTCGCGCGATGCCGCCAATTTGCCGCGCGCTGTTCCGCGATGAGAAAGACGCCAAGCGCGATGCGCCCGCGCCGCGCGAGTTGCTCGACGATTTTCTCGCGGCGACAATTGACGCGTTCGCGCGCGAGCATTTGGACTGGGGACGCTATCTGCCTGATGCGAGCAAGGGCATCGCGGAAGCATGGCTCGATGCGCTGTGGAATGAGGATGGCATCATTGCCGAATCGTCCGCGACGCTCGCCGCGTTCTGCGAACAATATCGCGCGTGGGCGGAACCCGTCGGCGCGTCCTTCGACTCCGCTGCGCTCCGCTCAGGAGGCGGCGACACGTTCCGCATTTGCTTTCGGCTCGATCCACCGCAGACCGCAGACTCGGAAGGAATTGTCGCCCCGAAAGCGAACGCGCGCGATTGGTCGTTGCGTTATCTCTTGCAGGCGAACGACGATCCCAGTTTGCTTGTTCCCGCCGACGCGGTGTGGCGCGAGCGCGGCAGCACGCTGAA
Organism: Candidatus Aquidulcis sp.; assembly: GCA_020723345.1. Classification (GTDB taxonomy): domain Bacteria; phylum Chloroflexota; class Anaerolineae; order UBA4142; family UBA4142; genus VGOB01. The sequence continues at coordinate 6,490 of DYJA01000095.1, forward strand.
ATACCTCAATCGCAAATTCGATGCGCCGCAGGAACGCTTGCTTGCAGGATTGGGGCTCGCCTCGAAAATGTTTCCGCCGATCGAGACAAGTTTGCGCGCGGCGCGTCCCGAAGCGTGCGCGCTGAACGTCGAGCAGGCGTACACGTTCATCCGCGAAGCGACGATGCTGTTGCAGTCATCGGGCTTTGGCGTCCTCGTCCCTGGTATCAGCAGCAAACTCGGCGTGCGCGTCAATTTGAAATCCAAAAAGCAATCGCCGCAACACGCTTCGCGGGGCGGCGTCGCATCGCTCACGTTCGAATCGGTGATTCAGTACGATTGGCAACTCGCGCTCGGCGGCGAACCATTGTCGCGCGAAGAATTCGAGCGACTCGCATCGTTAAAAGTGCCGCTCGTCCAGGTGCGCGGGCAGTGGGTCGAGATTCGTCCAGACCAAATCGAGCAAGCGATCAAGTTTTGGGAAAAGCAAAAGGGCGGCGGCGAGTTGTCATTGCAGGACGCGTTGCGTCTCGCGCTCTCGCAAGAGCCAACAAAAGCGAACATCGGTTTGCCCGTCGCCGATGTGGCCGCCGAAGGTTGGATCGCCGACTTGCTTGAACAACTCGCACGCGGCGAAAAGCTCAAACCGCTTGCCGCGCCCGCAGAATTTCGCGGAATGTTGCGTCACTATCAATCGGCTGGCTTGTCGTGGCTCGCGTTTTTGCGGCGATGGGGATTGGGCGCGTGTCTCGCCGACGATATGGGCTTGGGCAAAACGCCGACGACGATTGCGCTCCTGCTCGCGGAACGCGCGCAACGCGAGAAAACAAAACCCGCGCTCGTCATTTGTCCAACTTCGGTTGTGAGCAACTGGGAACGCGAACTTGTGCGCTTTGCGCCCGACTTGCGCGTACAGGTTCATCACGGCGCGGCGCGCCAGAAGGACGATTTCGCCACGCAAGCGAAGAAGCACGACGTCGTCCTCAGTTCGTACGCGCTCTTGCATCGCGATCTCGACGCGCTGAGCCAAGTTGAATGGAGCGATGTGATTCTCGACGAAGCACAGAACATCAAGAATCCGACGACGAAGCAAGCGCAAGCCGCGCGCAAGATCGGCGAGAAAGCGGAATGGCGCGCGACGCTCACAGGTACGCCCGTCGAAAATCGCTTGACCGAACTGTGGAGCATCTTTCAATTCCTCAATCCCGATTACCTGGGATCGCAAAACGATTTCTACAATCGCTTTGCCAAACCGATCGAGCGCACGAACGACGCCGATGCAACCAAACGACTGAAATCGCTCGTCAGCCCGTTCATTCTTCGTCGCGTCAAAACCGATCCGAACGTCATCAGCGACTTGCCCGAAAAGAACGAGATGAAAGTGTTTTGCAATCTGACGAAAGAGCAAGCAACGCTGTACGAGGCGGTCGTGCGCGACTCGCTGAAACGCATCGAAGAATCGGAAGGCATCGCGCGGCGCGGCATCGTACTGGCGACGTTGATGAAGTTGAAACAAGTGTGCAATCATCCCGCGCAATTCCTCGGCGATGGGAGCGCGCTCGCGGGGCGCAGCGGCAAACTCGCGCGCCTGACTGAAATGCTCGAAGAAGTGCGCGGCGTAAAAGATCGCGCGCTTGTCTTCACGCAATTCGCCGAGATGGGCACGCTGCTCAAAGCGTACTTGCAAGAAACATTCGCCGACGAAGTCTTGTTCTTGCACGGCGGCGTCCCTGCCAAATCGCGCACGAAAATGATCGAACACTTTCAGAACGATCCGAACGGTCCGCTGATTTTCATTCTTTCGATCAAGGCGGGCGGCACGGGGTTGAACCTGATGCGCGCGAACCACGTCTTCCATTTCGACCGCTGGTGGAACCCCGCCGTCGAGAATCAGGCGACCGACCGCGCGTTTCGTATCGGACAGACGAAGAACGTGCAGGTGCACAAGTATCTGTGCGCGGGGACGTTCGAGGAAAAGATTGACGCGATGATCGAACGCAAAAAAGCGCTCGCCGAAAGCATCGTCGGCGCGAGCGAAGCATGGATCACGGAGATGACGACAGCGCAGTTGCGCGATTTATTTGTATTGCGGAAGGAAGCGGTGAGTGATGCGTGAAACGTGATGCGTGATTCGTGTTCCGTTCACGCATCACGCATCACGGAACACGTGTCGCTTGCGAGGAGTCTCAATGAGTTGGTATTGGTATCCAAAACCGAAACCGCGCCGACCCGCGAATGGGATCAAGGCGCAGAGCGGTAGACAATTCGGCAAAACATGGTGGGCGAGCAAGTGGCTTGACGCGCTCGAACGACTCGTTGACCCAGGACGTTTGACGCGCGGCAGATCGTACGCGCGCAGTGGGCAGGTGCTGAACCTCGACATCAAGCCAGGTCGCGTGGACTCGCGCGTGCAGGGCAGTCGTCCATCGCCGTACAAAGTCCAGATCGAAATCAAAGCGTTGTCGGACAAAGACTGGGAGCGCGTCGCCGATGCGATGGCGGGGCAAGCGATCTTTGCGGCAAAACTCTTATCGGGCGAGATGCCGCAGAATATCGAGGAAGCATTCACTACGGCGAAGGTCAACCTATTTCCCGCGTCGAAAGGTGATTTGAAAACTGAATGCTCTTGCCCCGACTGGTCGAATCCGTGCAAGCATATCGCCGCGGTGTACTATTTGCTCGGCGAGCAATTCGATGCGGATCCATTCTTGCTCTTTCGCCTGCGCGGCAAGAGCAAAGACGAAATCATGGCGATGCTCCGCGCGCGGCGCGCCGCACCTGAACCCACTGCCGAGCCAGTCGAAGAAACGAAACGCAAGCCGCGCGTACCCGCTGAGCTAGTCGTTCCACTTGAAAAATGTCTCGACCGATTCTGGGACGCGGCGGACAACCTGGAAGATTTCGCGGTCAAGATTGAAGCGCCGACGGTGGATGCAATTCCCGTAAAGCGATTGGGCACACCTGGGTTCTGGCGCGATAGCAAGGTGGATTTCATCGCGCTCTTCGCGCGCGCGTACAAAGGTATCACCGATGCGGCTATCCGTACGGCGATTGGGAGTGAGGTCAAATCCAAATGAGTAATGCGCTTTCGCTGATGCGCCAACATGCCAATCACGCGCGCTATCGCCCTGGTCAACAAGCGGGACACTATGAAAGTTTCTTTCTGCGCGCGAATCATCCCAATCGTCCCCTAGCTTTTTGGATTCGCTACACCCTCTTCAGTCCAAACCGACGACCCGAAAACGTACTCGGCGAACTGTGGGCAATTTTCTTCGACGGTGAAACTCAACAGCACGTCGCGGTCAAGCAAGAGTTTCCGATTGTGCAGTGCGTTTTCAACACATCAAAATTCTTCGTTCAGGTGAGCGACGCTTGTTTGGAACCTGGTAAACTGAATGGGGCTGTCGCGTCGCGCAATCATCGGATTGCATGGGAACTTGCTTTCAGCGGCGATGCGGAGCCCTTGTTTCTTCTGCCGCTCGATTTCTACGACGCAGCTTTTCCCAAAGCCAAAAGTCTGGTGGGTTTGCCGATGGCGGTGTTCAACGGTTCCATTTCCGTTGACGGAAACGAGATTGCGATAGCGAACTGGGTCGGCAGCCAGAATCACAACTGGGGTGCGCAGCACACTGATTTGTACGCATGGGGCCAAGTCGCGGGGTTCGACAATCATCCCGATAGTTTTCTGGAAGTGGCAACGGCGCGACTCAAGAGCGGACCACTGTGGACACCGCCGATGACGCCCATCGTGCTTCGACATCGAGGAGAGGAAATCGCGCTGAACAACTTGATGCAAACGCTTCGCGCGCGTGGATCGTTCCGCTATTTCGAGTGGGATTTTCGGTCGGAGACAAGAGACGTACTGTTGGAAGGAAAAATCGCCGCGCCGCGCGAAGCGTTCGTCGGATTGAACTACTACAACCCGCCTGGTGGCACCAAGCATTGCCTCAACACCAAGATTGCGTCGTGTGAACTCAAAGTCGTTCGCAAGCGAAATGGTAAAGCTGACGCACCAGAAATTCTCACGACCCAGCATCGCGCGGCGTTCGAAATCTTGACCGAGGATCGCGGTCACGTCGTTGCGATTCGCGCGTGAATGTCATCACTCAATCGCCAATTTCTCGACGGCTCTTGCCAGGTCTTGCTGCGAAGGTTGGGTATATCGCGCAGTTGTCGTTAGACTGCGATGCCCCATCAGTGTCGCGACTTGATCAAGCGACACACTTTGGTCAACCAGGTTCTTGGCGAAGGTGTGGCGGAGCATGTGCGGTGTGACGCGTTCGAGTCCTGCCGAGCGTCCGAGTGTCGCCACCTGGTATTCGATGCCGAGCCGACCAAGTGGTTCGCCTTTTTGATTCACAAAGAGCGCATCGTGCCGCGCTTTCGGACGCTGGGCAAGATAGTCGCGCAACGCTCGACGCACATCGGCATTCAGCGGAACGGTTCGCACTTTGGTTCCTTTGCCACGGACAAGAACTTCACCCTTGCGCTCGGATAGGGTGAGATCATCCACCTTCAACCCTGCAACTTCAGAAACGCGCAGTCCTGTGTTGAGCAAAAGGAGAATGATTGCGAGATTGCGGACATCGCCATCTTTTTCCGCGGCGCGGCGTAGCGCGTACTGCTCTTTGCGATCAAGCCAGCGTGGCGTTTTCGGAACTTGCTGGACGGCTTTGATTCCCGAAGTTGGATCACTCGGAATCAGGCCTTCCTGCACCGCCCAACGGCAGAAGATTCGCAAGGTAACCAGCCGACGGTTGATCGTCGCCGGCGCTTGCCGTTTGATGTTGAGCAGGTGTGACCGATACTCGCGTAAATCGGTCGGAGTGATAGACCTGGGCTTGAACGGTTCGTCGCGTGTTTGCGTGAACCATTTGGCGAACACGCGCAAGTCGGTGAGGTAATCGCGGACTGTCTTTTCAGCCCGATCCTGGGAGCGTAGGTAGCGCTCGAACTCTTTGAGCACGTCGGTAGATGGCTTGGCTGGCATAGGAAAAACCTCGGCGCAAGGATAGGGCAAAAAATTATCTCTTGTCTTTTTCGCCCGTTAATGCGGCGTGATTGCGCCAATTATACATCCAAAACGAGTGAAAGACAAGAGAGATAACAAGAGTTATTGAATGACATTATTGCATCACGCATGAACCTGTATGGCTGCCGCGGGCGAATTCTCTTGCGCCTATTATCAGCTTGGGTTCGAACACATTGTGCATTGAGCAGCAAATTCGGTAGTGTCCCTGTAACGGGCAGGTGACCTTTTCACTGAACTTTCCATGTGGATCGTGGCGGGACATGGAAGCCGAGTAGTTCATCAATCGTCCAGACATGATCGGTGAGACCGGCTGCCATTGCAGGCGTAACTTGGCGCCAGCGTTTGGGCGAGCCATTTCCATTCTTGGTTGGAATCGGTGGCTCGATCTTCTCACGCAAACCCCGATGCGGGCAACAGAAATGGTAGTACGCAAAGGCGAGCGCCAATTGAAACTTGAGATACACGCGCTTCTTGGAGAACGCGTTGACTCTGCGCGTGGGCCGACGCGAGTGTTGACGAATCGTAAGATTGTTCCGTTCCACGCCCCAGGTTGAGATGGCTTTGCTGATCGCTGAGGCATGTAGGCACGCCGCGACCTGAGCTTCAGTCCCGTAAATAACTTGGGTGGTCACTTGAGTCACATGCCCGTGCTCCCGTTCCTTGATTACCACCGCATAGATCAAATCGGGTGGTGGTTCGAGACGCGGGGATGGTGGACGACCTCGCTTGAAACGGCGTGGAGGCGTCACCCGGATCCCATAGGCATCCAGAAGTGCCGTAGTGTAGTGCGGTAGATCGTCACTGGTAAAGAACGGAATATGCGAATCCAGGCGTAATTTCAGGGCTTTTGCGAACAGTTTGGCATCGGTCAGGGTGCGCTTGCCCACGCGCCAAGTTGGAACCAGTTTATGCACTGGATCAAACGCCGTCCAAATCCAAGTGTCACCGTATCGGCGCGCCAGTTTCTCGAACGCGGTCAGGTGTTCTTCTTTCTTGTAAACAAACATCCACAGTTCATCGAGCTGGCATTCGGTGAGATGCAGGTTGCGAAAGAAATACTCGATGAGCCGCAGACAGTGTCGCCCGACCCGAGGCAACCAATGACTCACGGTATCCTTGTCACATTCAATGTTCCGTGACACGGTCCGAATGGATGCGCCTTCAGCCAGTTGCCGAATGCCATTGCGGAAAGTGAGTTCCGAGATCCGGATTCCGGCATATGCAGTACCGGCGCGGATTGAGATCCAATGACGACATTCAAGACACAGCAAGCGACGCGCACCGCGATGCCAACCGGCAAACTGGAGACGCGCGCTGGTGCCTGTTAGACCATAGCGGCGGCAGCGTCGGTTGCGACAGTAACAAGTGGACAAATCCATTGTCGCAGCTCCTTGATGAGAGTATCATCAAGATAACTGCAACATCGCCGCTGCTGCAAATGCTCAAAAACCATACCTGCCCGTTACAGGGACACTACCCTCTACCCCCTGTGTTGAAAAAATGTTTCCCGAACAATGGTTGCAGCGCTTTACGCAAATTGTCGAGCGACCTGAAGACGAGATCGATATTGCGGAAGCCGCGCTTGTCATCGCCGCGGACGAGTACCCCGATCTCGATGTCGCGTTGTATCTCGCGCGGCTGGACGAAATGGCGGCGCACGCTCGCCCGCGTTTCCATGCCGCGCTGTCGCCGCGCGACCAGATCGCCGCGCTCAACGAATATCTTTTCGGACAGGTGGGGTTGCGTGGCAATCGCGAGGCGTACTACGATCCGCGCAATAGTTATCTCAACGACGTGTTGGATCGTCGTCTGGGAATTCCGATCACGTTGTCCATCGTCTATATCGAGATCGGCAGACGGCTGGGATTTCCGCTCGGCGGCGTCGCGATGCCGGGGCACTTCATCGTCAGATGGAAAACAGACGACCGGGTGATCTTGATTGACGTATTTGACGAAGGGCACGTCATCGGTCAATTTCCGCTGCCGCAACCGGCGGATGCGCAAGCGCGCTTGACCTGGATTCAGCCGGCAAGCCCCCGGCAGATCCTCGGACGATTGTTGAGCAATCTGCGCGCGATCTTTGTGCAGAACGAGAATTTCGCGCGCGCGCTCCGCGTCGCGGAGAAAATGGTCCTTTTGCAGCCGGACGCGCCGGAGGTTTTGCGCGATGCCGCGCTGTTGGCGTACCGGCAAAAATCGTATCGCCGCGCCGCCGATTTCTTGGAAACATATCTCCGCGAATTTCCCAGCGCGCGCGGCGCGGATCAGATGCGAACGTACTTGAATGAGATCGAAAGCATCGTTCTGCGACTGAACTGACGATTGGGTCATTGCGCGGTGGATTACTCAGAAGCAATCTCCTACTCCTCTGTCTCTTCGGAATTGATCCGCTCCCTGCAAGAATCTTCTGCTCGATTCCTCGGTGTGGACGCGCACGATTCGATCCAATCGCAAATAGTGGACAACAAGAAGACCTGACAAGTCTACGTGACCTGTCAGGTCTTGTGCCAACGAACGATTGCTTTCAAACAAAGAACAAGAGCAACGCGATACTCCGTGCCAACGCGCCAGCCAACGCGATCGCCCAGCCCCATCGCCACGACGGATTCTTTTCGCCCAGGTGAGGCGAAGCGCGCTGCACCAGCCGCGCGCGACGCCACGGCTCGTTGCCTTTGAACTGCGAACACGCTTCCAGAGGTTTTGTTCCCGTCATTGGTATCTTTCCTTTCGCGTCGCGCGCTTTATCCTCAATCGAATAGAGCCAGCCGTATCACATTTGCGGCAATTATACGCCGAACGATTCGACGCTGAAATAGGATTTTCTGGCTAACGCTTGAGAACTGGGGCGCGCAAAAAAACTCGGCGGTTTCTCCGACCGCCGAGTCTGTGAATCAAGCCGCCACGCGCAACGCGGCAGCTTCCTGTCGCAACTGATTGATCTCACGCGTGTAGTCCTGCCCGCGCACGCGCATCTGATACTTTTTGAACGCGAGCTCCGTGAGGACCTGCGAAAGCCGCGACAATCGCCGCGCCGCGCTCCAATTTCCCCTCAATCGCGCCGTCCACTGCGCGCCAAGCCGCTTGCGATACGAACAAGTGATCGCGTATTCATTCGCATCAATCAACCCCGTTGCAACTTCCTCGCGCAGTTCAGTCGTCATCCAATTCTTTTCGAATGTCAAGGCGATCATTACGATCACAAAAACGAACAGCACACCGCCCAGATCGCTCAACGTGCCGATGAAAAACGTCAACGCGTTCGCCTGTGCCAGAGCGACGCCCAGATTGTGGATCGAGTGGAATAGCATCGCCGCGCCCAACCCTGCGAGCGCGAAGATGGAACGCACCCACCACGGCGCGCTTATGCGCGCCAAGCCCAAACCCAAGCCGGTCAAACTCGTAAAAAACGCGTGATTCATTCCGAAAAGGAATTGCCGCATGACGACCAACACGCTCCACGCCGCCCAGCCCCCTTCGAACCACGCGCCGATAAAGTAAAACCAATTCTCCGTCATCGCAAAGCCGTACCCGACGAGCGCGCCGTAGACGATGCCGTCAATCGGGTCGTCAAACTCGCGATGAAAAACCAGGTAAATGAAATAGACGAAGATACCTTTGGCGATTTCTTCGATCAGCGGCGCGACGCCGCTCGAGCCGATCAGTTTCGCCGCGCCCGCGCTGAAAAGCGACAACGGCACATCCGCGATCACTTCGCCGATGCCGGACAAAACGACCGCCGGGATCGCGCCCCACAAAAACGCGCCGACGACGAGCGGCAGCGGCTCCTTTTCATAGCGGTCGAACCAGCGCAACGCGAACGCATAAATGATCGTCGGCACCAGCGTCGCCAGCAAAGAAACACCTAACGCGATGAGGATCACCCAAATCTCCCTTGCGACAGACGGGCTATTCTAGTTCTATCGATAAAATCAAACTTGCGAATCATTCCGCAACACGCCCTTGATTGCACCCAGTGCCAGGTTGCCCTATGGAGCAACTTCCGGCGCTTGAGTATCGTAAACTTCGTGAATATCTCCAAAGAAGATCATTTGAACCTTTTTTGCCATATGGGGGATAATGGCGCAGATCCTGCTTTCCTTTTTTTGCCCGGGTCCAAGTTCAAACTTGGGTTGACAATCAGGTGCCTCGGTGAAAGCCGCACCAACAATCCCATCATCACCGATGGGAAGAAATCTTATGGAGAGCACCGTGTCGGTTGTGGAAATGCTGCTTGATACTGTAATTGTTGTGCTGATTCTATCGTGAATAGCGGGCAATCCAGATTTGCGGTCAAATTTGCCGACAGTGAGTGTTGCTTTACCCGATACATCTGTCTGATAATTAGGAGCTCGGAGCGGCGCGAAATCCAAGTCGCGCGGAAAAACTAGAGGAGGATTCGAATAGACCTGGATTTCCCCGGTGTAACCAGGGATCTGGATGGACTTGGGCTTGCTCCCAACCGGAATTTTCGCTTGGAAAACGTATGTCACGACCGCATCGCCGCGATATTCTCCCTTCATTCGATAGCCATGCGGTATTTTCGCCAAGAAACTAATCTCGGTGGCACGGATGAATGTGGTACCAGTGGTTCGGAACGTTTCAACAGGGTAGGAGTTCACCGAGTCTGTAAATACTCTTGCGCCTGCTGTCTTGATCGTCGGCGATCCGAACGCGTATGTTTTGTTCTCAACTGCAATGTTTATTTGGACTGTCTTCCAACCTTCTTCTGGCGGGAATTCTCGAGAATTGAAAGCAATGATTTCCCAACGCCCAGGATTGACACTCAAAGTCGCAGTCGGGTTAGCTTTGGGGGTAGGCGTAATAGAAGCAGCAGAAGCAGTAGAACCACACGCAGTTCCAAGAAAAGCCAACATAATGCAAGCCAACTCGGCAAGTACAAAACGCGCTTGGACAATCCACTTTGTGCGTAAAATACACTCGGAAAAACACAAAGCACCGATACCTTGGCGCGTGGGCGCGTCAAAGATCAGGTGCTGGACAGTGACATCTCGAGGTCCAATGGCCGGGCGCAAATGAATCATCTATTCCATCCTTCAAACAATGAAAGATGACGATCGGCAGAGCATCCGCAACCCGCGGGACAAAGTCAAACATTCAATTTCAAACTACCTTGGAACTGCCAAGCCCATCAACCCACATTCTGAATCCAAGTACTATAGTACCATATCAATTACAGTATATCGCGCGAGCGAAAAAAGTCAAAATCACGCCGATTCGCTTTTCTTCTCAAGTCGCCCAAAAATAAACAGCGCGACGCCGCCTAACACGATGGCGAGCCACAACGTACACACGCGCACGAGCAACGTCGCCGCCGCCGCCATCGTCGCGCTCGCGTCGACGAGAAGCTGCAAGAGACTCGTCATGCTGCCCTCCGTCGCGCCCAAACCGCCCGGCATAAATGTCACCGCGCCGAAGAGACTCGCGCCTGCGTAAATGAATGTCGCGGCGAGCAGAACGTCGAGCGTGTTCGGCAAGCCGAAACCGCGCAAGATCAAAAACAACGCGACACATTCGCCGAACCACGCGATCACGGCGAGCGCGATGGAAATTGCCAGCGGACGCAAGCGCAGCATCAAGTACGCGCTCTCGTACAGATTTCGCGCGAGGTTGGCGAACTTGCCGATCCCAGGTACGCGCGCGAACAGATCGAGCAGGCGCTCCGCAATCGCGCGCGATTGCATCACCGCGACGACCGCGATCAAACCGATCAGCGTCACGATCAGCGCGGGAACGCCCATCGGAAAAATACTGACGCCGACTGCCGCGAGCAACGCCATTCCCATCACGTCCGTCAATCGTTCGGCGGCGACGATGGATGCGGAATGACTGATCGGAATATCGTAGTGCGATTTGAGCAGGACCGATTTGAGCAATTCGCCCAGTTTGCCAGGCACCATCGTGAGCGAAAAACCTGAAAGAAAAATCAGCAGACTCGGACGCGGCGGCACGTTGTTGATTCCGATGACGCGCAGATAATAATGCCAGCGCAAAAATCGGACGCCATAATTGATAAGCACGGCGACGAGCGTGAGCGGCAGCCACTGCCAATCCCAATGCGCCAACGCGTCGGCGAGTTTCGGCGCGTCCGCGTAGAGCGTCAACGCGAGATAGACGAGCGCGGCGAACGCGAGCGACAAGATAATTTTTTGGCGGAGGTTGGTGAGCATGGCGGCTATCTTAACACAGGAATTGGAGTACGCCAAAAATCGAGTTTGACATTCGTTTGGTTTCAGCCTACAATGAGGGTGAAAAGAGGTGGGCGATGCTACAATGGGCAGACGTTCTAAAAGACAAATCCTTGCAGAATTTGCCGTACAAAATCGAACTCGACGCGAAAGGGAGAATTGTGATGACGCCAGCCTCCAACCAACATGCGCGCTACCAGACCGAAATCGCAGTACGATTGACGCACTTGTTGCGCGGCGGCAAGGTGCTTACCGAGTGCTCAGTTCAGACGCTGGACGGAGTCAAAGTCCCTGATGTCGCGTGGGCGTCAAACGCGTTTCTGAAAAAATATCATTACGAGACACCCTACCCCGCTGCGCCTGAAATCTGCGTCCAAGTCGTTTCGCCGTCCAATCGCCGCGCGGAGATGGACGAAAAGATCACGTTCTATCTGGCGAAAGGCGCGCGTGAGGTTTGGCTCTGCAATGAAAAAGGCAGCGTGACTTTTGCGGATCATTCAGGTACATTGAAGAAATCCAAATTGGTGCCGCGCTTTCCATCCAAAATCTAAAGTGACGATGCGCTTTGCGTACACGGAGCGCATTTTTTATTTGCGCGCAGCACATGATCGCGATATAATGATTTCGAAGAAACCCGTTTCCTCCTCATCGGGGAAAACGGGTTTCTGAATTACGGAGGCAAGCCCAATGGGCATCGCATTGATCGTTCACGGCGGCGCGGGCGCGATTGAAGATCACGCGGTCGCGCCGCATCGCGAAGGCGCGCGCCGCGCCGCGCAAATCGGCTGGCAAATCCTGACGCACGGCGGCAGCGCGCTCGACGCGGTCGAAGCGGCGGTGATCGCGATGGAGGATGATCCCGCGTTCGATGCGGGCGTTGGCTCATTCTTGAACTGCGAGGGGCAGGTGGAATTGGATGCGAGTCTGACGGACGGGCGCACGCTTGACGCGGGCGCGGTGGCGGGCGTTCAGCGCGTCAGAAATCCGATTGTCCTCGCGCGGCGCGTGCTGGAAAGCGAGCATACCTTTTTGATCGCGCGGGGTGCGGAACAATTCGCGCAAGAAAAAGGAATCGCGCTGATCGACAACGCCGAATTGCGGACACCCGAACAAATCGAGATTTGGAAGCAATGCCGCGCGAATCCGCCCGCGCCAAGATCCGCGCAGTCCATTCCGATTCGGGGCTATGGCACCGTCGGCTGTGTCGCGGTGGATCGCGCTGGAAATGTCGCGGCGGGCACTTCGACGGGCGGGATGAAGTTCAAACGCGTCGGTCGCGTCGGCGATTCGCCGCTGATCGGCGCGGGCGTGTACGCGGACAACGCGCTGGGCGGCGCGTCGGCAACGGGCTGGGGCGAAGCGATCACACGCGTCGTATTGGCGAAATTCGCGGTGGACGCGCTCGCGAACGATCGTGATCCGCGCGCGGTCGCGCGCGCGGCAATCGAACATCTCGCGCGACGCGTCGGCGGAACCGGCGGGATCATTCTTGCGGACGCGCGCGGACGAATCGGCTTTGCGTTCAACACACCGCGCATGGCGCGAGCGTCCATCGTCGAGGGGATGGGGGAGGTCGAAGCAGATTGCTAAAAGCCCTCCAGAGTTTGGCAAATTTCGGAGGGCTTGTTGTAGTTGTCATAACATCAAAATCGAGTGTAAAAACTGCCTTTTTATCGTAAAGAAATCGAAAAAACCCTTGACTTTTCGTTATGCCCATCGTATAATGGCGACAGTGAGACGGGGCTGTCCTGTCTCAATTTTATTGTGGTTCTTTGGTTTTGAGTGGGGTCAGGGGCCACACTCGACCAGAACCCGCAGCC
>DYJA01000096.1 GCA_020723345.1 Candidatus Aquidulcis sp.
GACCTTGCGTTTTCAAACCTTCAAAAAAGCGCAACTTGTGCCCGTGTGAAGTATATCTGTAATGGCGAGGTCGGGTCCTTCTGCTTGCATCGGTAGTGTGAGCGCCAAGACGGATTGGAACGACAGGGTGATCATGACGATGGAAAGCAGGACGAGCAAAAATTGTTTTCGCACGGTAACCTCCTGGGCTAATGGATTTTGGTTCAAGTACATGTGGGTGTTTAGGTATGCCAGTCACTCCAGCCAAAATTAGAAGAAGTGGGCGGGAGTTCTTCTGTCAAATCAATTACGATGTGCTTGCAAGAAGCGCCGCCAATACATGGCAAGCCAGCCCATTCGCGTGGTCTGTACCATTGAGAGCGGTGCCGCGGTCGGCTTGATCCTGTCTCTGCAGACGACTTGGGTCCGAAAGGCGCATTCTGCATAGTCGTGATGTCACGTATGTACGCTCCCCAGAAACCTTCAAAGAATAGCCAGTCAGGTACAAATCCAGGATTTTCCCGGACATAACGGTTCAAGTTGTTGGGCATCGCCCCCTCTCCCCCAATACTATTAGAAGGCAGAATGGTTCGAATTGCGCCCCATTTTTCTGGCGTGATCTTCCTACCTTTGCCGTATGCTGTGTCGAGGTTATGATGGTGTCGCCCCGGCGAATAATAGTTCGCGTGTGATCCCCGTCCTACGTAAACGACGGGATGGGTTTCTTCGTGGGTCTCGATATCCTGCCACGGACGACGGATTGTTTCCCTTGAATTGTGATGAGAAGAATAGGCACTATGCGTTGGAGTAAAACCGTCTTTGCCGTCAGGTAATCCAAAGACAAAAACACATTCCCAGTCGCCTTCGTGCTTATTTAGGAGAGGTAGGTTACTAAACCAGTCATTGAACGCATAGAAGAACCAGTATTGCAGAATTCGATAGCTGCAATGGTCAACCACGCGTCCATAGTAACAAACATCCTGCCCCCCGTGACTGATGATGCCATACTTCGTTTTTGCCATTTCTCTTGTATGAGGGGGGAGTCCAAAGTGAGCAGTTCTCGACCACGAACCTCGGATGCTGTCTGCGAAATGGAGAGCAAGAATCCCTCTGGTTTCCTTGTCGAAACGACAACGATCTACTGTATGCATAAATCGCTCAAACTTTTCAGCAACGATGTCAATCGCCCAAACAGACGGATATTCGTTTGGCCTTTCGCTGAAATATTTCTCAGCTGTCACAAGATCATGCCCTGGCCACTCGGGCATTGGATGCTTGTCCACCATGTTATTTGGAGTGAAGTTTTCCCAGTATTGATCCTGTGAGTGTCGAACGCATTCCAACTCAAGTTGTACGGATATATTGGCATTCAACAGGTCACGAAAACCGAATTCACCCCATTCTTTTCCTTTGCGTTGCACTGCAGGCGCAGGGATCCACCAAATATTACTGCACACAATGTACATCAGAGCACTCATCGGAAAAAAGTACTCTCCCTTTTCAAAGCGCAAGACCGGCGCGTACTTTTCCAACAGTTTGCAGGTACGATCATAATCATCGCTCCGCCCTGACCGCATTTCCTTGATTTCCATTTTCTGGATAACATCCCTGAGCATCGTGGCTATCTCCTTTCAGAGTTGGGGATGGGGGTTGTCTCTGCTCTGAAAATACAAACACCTGCCGCCAGCGCGCGCTTCACACGCGCCTGACGACAGGTGCTACAACTTCGTTACCACGAACCGTACGAGCCGAGTCGTTCATTGCCCCCTCGTTGGGTCGTTCAACTACGTACCACTCGTTCAGCGACGGTCTTACGCTCAAGAGTATATATCAGTTTTGCGGGCGAGTCAAAAATGACAACGGACACCAGCGGATTAATCGGACAAGCGCGCGTCCGTTGAATCCGATCTTGTCCGTTGTTATCTCTCCGTCCAAGTCACCGCGGCAGCAACGCCAGAAACAATTCAAACACCAGCACTTGGTAAATCACTGTCACCAAAGTCCCGATCAAACTTTCGGGGAACCTGATGTCGAACCATTCCTCCGTCAATCGCATCACGAAAAAAACGCCGGGCGCAATCGCAAAGATGACGATGAAGACGAGCGCGCTGAACGGCACACCCGCGACGATGAGCAGCGTCAGCGCGAGCGCGATCGCCCAGCGCGGCAATTGCGTCAGCGGATAGACGCGCAGCGCGTCGTTGAATTCGATGTGGCGGATCGAACTGAGCGGGACGGCGCTGAGGTAGACCGCGACGAGCGGCACTTCGGCTGCCGCCAAGAGCAGGATGACGATTGCGCCCCACGGGATTTGCCCATGGATGATCGCGCTGACAAGCATTGGCAGGAGCAGCGCGGACGAAAACGAAACCGTGTGCCAGGTCGCGTCGCGCGATGTGATCGGCAGCGATTCTTCGGCGACGACGTCGTGAATCGTGGCGACGGGCGCGTTGAGCATTTGCAATTGCAGCGTCGGCGGCTCTTCGACGAAATGCGCGGCAAATTTCTCTTCGCCATACTTGTCCTTGAGACGCGCGACAATCGTCGCGATCACTGTGTCGAACGCGGTGAGATCGGAGGTGAGCAAAAAGCCGCGCCAGAACCATCGACCAAAAATCAGCGCGGCGAGAAAATTTTGCAGCGGCAACGCGGCAGTCGCATCGACCCAGACGACAAAGCGCCCGTTCGGTAATTCCGTCGAGCGCACGTCGCGCAGCGCGGTGTACGGCACAAAACGGCGACCGAGCGCGCTGGTCAGCAATATTCCGTGGTTGTAGAAAATGATGCGCGGTGTGAGAAACGCGAGCGCGCGCGCAAAGATCAGCGCGACGAGCAGACCCAGGTGCGCGGTCAGCAAATCGGACGCGACGTTGTGGAAGGGTTGGAGAAATTCGTAATACGGCAAACGCAGCGGCACATAGAGCCACGCGTAAATCGCGCGTGTCCACGCGAGGAAATATTCGAGTACGTTCAATGCCAAAATGAAAACCCACAGCAACGTCACGCCGCGACGAATGTTGCGCGGGTATTGATAACTTGTGTCTCTGGTGGATGACATCGGAATTTTCTCCCACGGGCTGATGGCGTAGGGCAAATCGCGTATGACCAATGGGCGCCAACCATACGCCATATCCTATACGTCATTCGCCATTTGCCATACGCTATTTGCTTTTCGTTATCGGCTGTATTATACTACAAACGCGGCGGGACAAGTTCTGGAAACTTGTCCTACGCTTTTCTGAAAGGGATCCATGTCACTCCTCAAAAATCGTTATCTGCTTGCCGCGACGTTTGGACATTTCAGCGTCGATATGTACTCCGGTATGGTGCCGTTGATTTTGCTCGCGCTCACACAGCCGCTTGGATTATCGTACGCGCAAATCGGTTTTGTTTCGATGGTTTTTAGTCTGGCGGGATCGTTGAGTCAACCGTTCTTCGGCTGGTTGGGCGACCGACGCGGCGCGCGACCCATGGCTGTGCTGGGTGTCGCCGGGATTGCGACAACCGTCGGCGTGATGCGCTTTGTGGACAATTATTCGCTGTTGCTCGGGTTGGCGATCATCGCAGGCATGGGCTCCGGCGCGTTTCATCCGCAAGGCGCGACGCTTGCCGCGCGCGCGCCCGCGACGCAGCGCGGCGCATCGGCGTCAGTTTTTATGCTCGGCGGCAACACCGGCTTTGCGTTCGGTCCGATTTTCAACACGGCGATTTTCGCGATGACGGGAAATTATATGCCCGAAACGCTCGCCGCGCTGGGACTGATCCAAGCCGCGATTGTGTTCTGGGCGTTGGCGGCGCAGCCGCGCGAAGAACAACGCGCCGCGGCTTCATCCGTCACGACGATGGCGACGCGCGCGGCGGTCGGCGTGATCGTCGTCTTGATGCTCGTCATGTTTTTGCGTTCCTGGGTTCACTCGTCCGTTTCGACGTACGTGCCGCAGGTTTTCAAAGCGTTCGGTTATTCGAACGCCGACGCGGGCAATGTATTGTTCAGCATTTTGCTGCCGCTCGCGATTGGCGGACTCATCGGCGGAACCTTGTCCGACAAAATCGGGCGGCGGCGCGTTCTGATCGCGACGACCGTGCTGTGCGGTCCCCTGCTCTGGTTGTTATTGCAGAGCAACAGCATCATGGTTTATGTGGCTGGCGTGTTTCTAGGATTGTTGATGGGCGCGTCGACGCCGGTAACGCTCGTGATGGCGCAATCGCTCGTGCCGCGCGGCTTGGGGTTGATGTCGGGCATCGTCCTGGGTTTCACGTTCATCTCCGGCGCGATTGGCGTCGCGATCAGCGGCGTGCTTGCGGATCAAATTGGATTGCTCCAAACGCTGAATCTCAACGCGGCGTTGCCCGTGATCGCCGCCGCGCTCGCGCTGTTGTTACCCGACGATAGACCCGTTCGCGCGTGTGATTCGTAGTGCGCGCTTGGGCGCGCTTTCACGGCGATAAATCGCCAACTACGAACCCGAATTCCAACTGCCGCGTACCCGACGCTTCCAGCAAATTATGCGCGCCGACGCCGATGAGGCGGACGGCGCGTTTGCGTTCCCAATGTTGGCGGAGCAATTCGATGGCGAGTTTGCGAATTTCGTCGGCGTTATCGGTGGGTACGCGCAGGGTGGTTTGACGCGTGATCGTCGTGAAATCGGCGTAGCGCAATTTCAGAACGATTGTGCGCGCGACGAAATTTTCTTTCTTCAAAGCGCGCGCGACACCCGCACTCATCTCCTCGATCAGTTTGACCAGTTGTTTTGGATCCCGCGTGTCGTAATCGAACGTATTTTCCTCGCTGATCGATTTCGTTTTCCCCTCGGTCACGATGGGCGAATCGTCGCGCCCGTGCGCGCCTTCGTGCAGATAAATTCCCACCTTGCCAAACTCCGCGCGCAGTTCCTCGACCGGCACGCGCGCGAGATCGCCAATCGTCTTGACGTTCCACCGCGCGAGTTTGCCGCGCGTCACTTTGCCTGCGCCCGGCAATTTTTCGATTGGCAGCGGCGCGAGAAATTCTTCTTCGTCGCCGGGCGGCACGACGACGAAACCGTGCGGCTTGTGCGCGTTGCACGCGACTTTGGCGACGAGTTTGTTCGACGCGACGGCAATCGTGCAGTCCAAGCCGATTTCCGTTTTGATGCGCGATTGCATTTCGCGCGCGATCTGCGCCGCGTCGCGGTCGGGAGAAATTTCGACGTACGCTTCGTCAATCGAAACTTGTTCGACGAGCGGGGTGTACTCGCGCAACAGATTCATCACGCGGCGCGAGTATTCGGAGTACACGCGAAAATTCGGCGGAACGATGATCGCTTGAGGGCACAGGCGCATCGCTTCGCGCAATGGCATCGCGCTGTGAACGCCGAACTGGCGCGCTTCATACGACGCGGTGGAGACGACGCCGCGACCTTGCGGATTGCCCATCGCGACGATCAACGGCTTGACGCGCAGTTCGGGCTGAAGCAGCGTTTCGACGGACGCGAAGAACGCGTCGAGATCGAGGTGGAGAATTTGACGCATACACAAAAGGCAGAAGGATGAATGTTCATTCTGCCTTCATCCTTTATCCTTTGGTGGCTACCCAAACCGTTCCCTCGCGCGGCGCGATTTGAATGCCGCGCGCAAATCCTTCTTGCACGACGATTTCCTCGCGCGTCCATTCTTCGACGAGGCGCGCGCCGTCCGGTAGCCAACGCTCCACGCGCAAATCGAGCGCGACCGGTTCGCGTCCGGCGTTCAACGCGACGATGACCGTCGGCGCGTCGGACTGGTGCCGCGCGAACGCGAATTCTTTGCTGTTGGTGTACAGTGGCGTCAGCGCGCCGCGGCGCAGCGCGACGTATTTTTGCCGGAGCGCGGTCAGGCGTTTGGTGTAGCCAAGCATTTCCTTGCCGCGTTTGCTCGGCTCCCAAATCATCGCGCGGCGGCAATCCGGATCGAGGCGACCTTCCAGCGCGATTTCGTCGCCGTAGTACAGCATCGGCGCGCCGACGAAGCCGAACATCATCAAGAGCGCGAGTTTGAGCGCGGTCGTATCGCCGCGCGCAATCGTCACAAAGCGCGCCGTGTCGTGGCTGTCGAGCAAATTCAGTTGCGCGTACGTGATCTCGCGCGGGTACCACGTCAGCATGTCGGTCAGCGCGCGCGCGAATTCGGCGGTGTCCAGCGCGCCGATCGTGCCGTACGAATGTTCGTGCGCGAGCGCGCGATCGATGCCTTCGGGGTCGACAAAAAAGCCGAGACACAGGCGCGTGAATTGATAATTCATCACCGCGTCGAATTGATCGCCGCGCAGCCACCGGTCGCCGCGCTGCCAGATTTCGCCGACGATGTACGCGTCGGGATTGATGTTTTTCACGCGGCGGCGAAACTCGCGCCAAAATTCGTCGTCGTCGATTTCGCCGGGCACGTCGAGCCGCCAGCCGTCGATGCCGGCGCGCACCCAATGCTCCGCGACGCGAAAAAGAAATTCGCGCACCTGCGGATTCTGGTGATTGAACTTGGGCAGCGCGGCGAGATTCCACCACGCGTCGTAATTCGGCGCGCCTTCGTACGCGCGGACGGGAAAGCCGTGCAAGTTGAACCAGTCGCGGTACGGCGATGCCGCGCCATTTTCGAGCGCGTGACTGAATTGATAAAAGCCGCGACTCGCGTGATTGAACACGCCGTCGAAAATGACGCGGATGCCGCGCTGATGCGCCGCGTCGACTAGCGCGCTGAACGCGGCGTTGCCGCCGAGAATCGGGTCAACCTGAAAATAATCCTGCGTGTGGTAGCGATGATTCGACGCCGATTGAAAAATCGGATTGAAATAGATCGCGTTGATGCCGAGATCGCTCAGGTAATCCAAATGCTCGACGACGCCGAGCAGGTCGCCGCCTTTGAAGCCGTTTGTCGTCGGCGGCGCGTCCCACGCCTCCAGGTTGTGCGGTTTTTCGATTTGCGTACTTTTCGCAAAGCGGTCGGGAAAGATTTGGTAAAAGATGGCGTCCTTCACCCAATCGGGTGTGATGGCGTCTGACAAAATATTCTCCGTTCGTGAAATTGATGGACGCAATGATAACACTGATTGCGTTGTGTGTCCAATAGTTGTCATTTCGAGAGTACATACCGCCGCGCGGTATGTTCGTCGGCAGAAACTTGCAGTTCGTAGTAAGCGACGAAGCGAAGTTTGCGGAGTCGCGTTGTAGCAGGCGTGGAGGCACTCCGCAAAGTGCGCTGCGTGCCTGACTACGAACGAACGTCAAGTTTTTGGGTAGCAGAGCGAGAAATCTCTGGCGGCAGCCACGCGATTTCTCGTCGACAAAAAGCGCCTCCTCGAAATGACAATTTGCGCGCGAAAATATCGCGATGTGATAAAATGGGAATGGACGGACCGAAAAACTGATTGAGGGAGTGCATAATGGCGAACGTAACGATTGTTGGCGCGGGATTAATGGGAACGGCGACCGCGTGGCCCCTTTCGGATAATGGGCACACGGTGCGATTGGTCGGCACGCACTTGGATGCGGAGATCATCGCGAGTTGCAAGCGAAAGCATTTTCATCCACGGCTCGGGCGCGAATTGCCGCGCGGAGTGGAGTCGCTTTTCGTCGAGGAAATCGCGGAGGGATTGCGCGACGCGGAGATCATCGTCAGCGGCGTCAGTTCGCCCGGTGTGCGCTGGATCGGCAAAACGCTCGCGCCGCACTTGCGACCGGGGCAAATGATTATCGCGATCACGAAAGGACTTGAGGCGAACGCGGATGGACAGTTGACGATTCTGCCCGATGCGCTCGCGAGCGAATTGCCCGCGCGCGCGCGCGACCAGATCAAATTTGCCGCGATTGGCGGACCGTGCATCGCGGGTGAATTGGCTGGGCGGCGTCACAGTTGCGTCGTCTTCGGTTCGCGCGCTCACGACGCGGCGGAAAAACTCGCGCGCATTTTTCGCACGGCGTACTATCACATTTGGACGACAACGGATCTGATCGGCTTGGAGTACAGCGCCGCGCTCAAAAACGCGTACACGCTCGCGGTCGGAATGGTATTTGGTCTGCTCGAAAAATCTGGCGGACCTGACGCGGCGGGCGCGTTCGTGCACAACACCGCCGCCGCAGTTTTCGCGCAGGCGTGTACTGAAATCGAACGAGTTTTGCGTGCAGTCGGCGCGTCGACCGCGTGGGCGTACGGTTTGCCGGTCGCGGGCGATTTGTACGTCACCAGCGCGGGCGGACGCACGATGCGTTTGGGGACGCTGTTGGGCAAGGGAAATTCGTACGTGCAAGCGCGCGAGATGATGGCGGGCGAAACTTTGGAATCAGTGGAAATCGTGCGCGCGATGAGCGCCGCGTTACCTAAGATGTTCGAACGCGGCGTCATCGCGCCAGACGACTTGCCCTTGCTGCGCGCGTTAATTGATATTGTGGTGAACGACAAGTTGATAGAGTTGCCGTTCGACGATTTTTTTAGTACCGGCGCGGTGTCGAAGTTACCTGATTAGCCGTAGAGAGCACAGGGAAATGTTCTCTCGATATAGAATCCATCTTGACCTTTACCAGTTTTTCGTCTATTATTTGCTATGAGGGAAATGCTGCCGATGTCCAATATGTTTCGCGAGTCAACGACAATGACAGATGCTTCCTTGGATTTGTTTAGGGAATTAGTGCTCCTCAGGGGTCACCTTGTCTCAAACAAATCAGGGCTTCCATCTTTTGAACAGGAGGTTGCCTTGATTAGTAATTTGCTATTCGCCCGATTCCTGGATGGGACGAACCTTGCTCCCGAATTAGATCTTTCTAGTCAGTCTGATCACTCGACGTTGCGCGTAAATCAAGTATCTTTAACCAAGTTAATGCATGAGATTCTGCCGCGCTACAAGTGGTCACTTCAAAATGGCAACACTGATCCGCAAGCCGGTTGTTCAGTCAAACCTTGGCTCTTGGATTACATCTATCAACGTTGGATTGACAATCGCGAAACGGGCTCTTATTTTACACCTGACTTTCTAGCGAATTCAATCGTAATCCACGCCTTCCACGAGTGGAGCACAATTAATGCCGAAAAGGAATTGGGCGATGCCGCAGGCGTGATCCAAGCAACGCGGTGTTGGTACGCGCGCGATTGGAAGCAGGCGTGCGAATTTGAAAAGGAATTCCAATGGATCGCCAACGCCTTTTCGCGTGTGCGATTGATCGATTTAAGTGTCGGCGGAGGTGCGTTTCTTGTGTCCGCCGCGCGCGTTCTATTTGATCTTGGAATCTTCGTGCGTTCTTTACATAGCGAGAACCCCCCAAAATCCGAGCGTATTTCCTTGATGCGTCACATCCTAATGAACAACGTGTTCGGCTTGGACATCATGCCAGAAGCTATCACTGTTGCAAGAATGCGACTCTGGCTGTTGGCAATCGAATTAGATGCAATAGATGTGAATTCGCCAATGACATCGCTCACGTTGGACAATCTCGTTCAGGGAAATGCATTGGCGGACATTTCTGCACAATTCCCGAACGTACAACCATCTTATTGGTCAAATGCGATCGACGATAGCAAATCAAAGCGAGCAGGTACAACGTTGTTGACGCAACACGCTTTCGACCTGTGTGTAGGCAATCCGCCTTTTATCGCGCTTAGTCAAGGAAACCATGTTTCTGGAAAAGCCGAGTTTATTGGGAGTTGGAATAGTCGTTATCCCAAGTATGCCGTGAAACCAACTTCTGACCTGAGCAATTTCTTCATCTTGCGTGGCACAGAAGTATTGCGAGACAACGGCATCCTGGCGTACATTACATCCCGTAATTTCTTCGACACTCGCTATGGCGAACCAATTCGGCGGTTTCTCACGGAGCAAGTCGAATTGCGGCATATCTTCACGCTTCACGAACATCCTTTTATTCAACAAGGTCTCAAAGTCAAAGCGAATACCGTTATCCTCTCTCTAGCGCGTCGTACCCCCATAGCGGCGGCCAGATTCCACCATTTGATTGCTCCAGATCAGCCTTTGATTGATGTTGTCAGTCGCGAAGTCAGCCGTACTAAACTCGCAATTTCTTCGAACTGGACTCAAACACTTTTTGAAGACTCGCTACGAGAAGAATTGACTACTCGCTGTGAACGGAAACTCGGGGACTATGCCCGCGTGAAGATGGGCATCAAGACAGGGTGCAACGCTTTCTTTCTCATCCGTCCTGATCTACTTCCTATTGATATGCGTTTGCCGTCCAAAGTGCTAGCGAAAGCGGTCAGGAATTCGCGAGACATCCCGAACTTTGCACTTCCTGACGATACGCCGTACCGCATCCTAAATCTTCACGACTTGGTAGAACAGATTGAGCGCGGGTACACGCAAGTATCCAGGTTGGATCCGATTGCGCGGTACATCTACCGACGCGGAATTGAGTACGCCTGTCCCAAGTGTCAATCACTTGCGGAGGAAGAACATCGTACACACCCTCATCGTTTTCCACATTCTGGAATGTGCCAGAAATGTTCGATCTGCCAAAAGGAAGGCAAACTGTGTGATCGTCCCATTGATCGCTTGTCTACGCAGGGACATTATCCTGAATGGTATACGCTTGGATTGAAGCATCCTCCTCAAATTGCCGTCCAATGTGTCGTGGATACCGAGATTGGGGTTTTTTGGAATCAATCGGGTTCATTTATCACCGATCAGTTCCAGGTGATTGAATCATGCGTTGACGAAGAAACGGCAGTGCTTGTCTTTCTATTCCTGACAAGCAGGATCGCACACTATTTGCTTGAAGGGATCGGTTTGCACCGCGCACGCTATGATGGAAGTTTCATGCTGAAAATTCAAGTTTCGCATCTCAATACGCTGCCTTGTCCAGATTTGACCAAGATTACCCCTCAACAAAAACGAGTGCTGATGCGCTTGCATCAATCTATTCTTGAGACAGAGTCCCGCAAATCCGAACATGCCAAATTGCTGCGAGATGAAGTCGATGCTATCTTTCTTACCTTGATAGGTTATCAGGGTGATCAAATCAAATTGATGCAAGCGCGTTTGCGGATGGATTTGGAACAAGCGATTTTGTTCCGCTGGACAAAATCGAAAGCGCGGCAGACTGGCCACAATGTAAAACCCGAGGAGACATGATGGAGATTTCATTGGAGGAACTGAAGAGATTGATACTCAAGTACCTCGATTCGGGGCGCTCGATTCCAATCAGCAATGCTCAGGAAAGGCAAGGTAATAGTAAACTGTGGGAGAAGGATGTTGCCGAGTTTTGCTGCGTGGCGGGTTATGAATTCAAACGGAATGATGCTGTCACTCCAGATTACGGTGACCCACTCAATTTCGATCTCAAGACCGTCAGGATTGATCGTACGACCAAGACTTTTACCGTTGCACCGTTGACATACAAAGAAGCCAAAACAGGGATTTTGAGGTACCGAATCGCTATTTTGATTTGGCGATTTGATGAGCAAACGCATCGTGGATACCCGATTGACGCTATTATCGTTCCCAAGGAAGCGCGGAGCGTTCTCACCAATTGGAGTTTCAAGGGGATTCAGGTCAAGTCGGGAATATCCGAGAGGATGATCCGCGAGAAAGGAATTCTAGCGGGAAAAAAGTTGTGAGTTTCTTGAATACAAGCAGAAACCAGGTTTCTTGGAGAAACCTGGTTTCTGTTCTTTTACTTTGCCTTGCCCGCGTCGTCCGCTTTTTTTAACTGTGTCTTCACCTGATCGAGCAAATTTTCTTCGATCAGAAATTCGTACACCCGCAAGCAACCCGCGCAGCAGAAATTCAATTCACGCCCGCCGATTGTTTTTGTGATGGGATATTTTGTTTCCGCGTCGCAATGTTCGCAGCGCGCTGATTCTTTCACCATAGCATCACCGGTCCCAGGATGAGCGATGGAATCACATTCATCGCCGCGAGTCCGCGCAAAATTGCTTGCGCGCCGAAGAAAAAGATGATGAGCGCGGCGACGGTCATCAAGCGCCCGCGCAATTGCGCGCTGAGCAAGTTCGACGCGAGTCCAAAACCCAGCAGCGTTGGCACAGTGCCCAAACCGAACGCGATCATCGTGAGCGCGCCGCCCCAGATCGTTTGCGTGCTTGCCGCGTTGACGAGCATCGCAAAGACGAGTCCGCATGGCAGCAAGCCCCACAGCAAGCCGACCGCCAAACTGCTCCACGCGCTCGAACTGCCGAACAGTCCTTTCATGCGCGTCATCGGCGAACCAGAAACTGCCGCGAGCGCGACTTCGATGGGTGGCAGAACGCCGAGCAAACTCAATCCGATCAAGAGCATCACGATCCCGACGATGATCGACAGCGCGCCTTGCCAGCCGACGAGTCCGCCGACTTGTTCCAGGAGCGCGCCCGCCGCGCCCATCGCCGCGCCGAGCAGCGCGTAGGTCGTGATGCGACCGGCGTGGACGGGCAGCAGCGACGCAACGCGGTTTGCCAATCCTGGGCTTGCTCCGGCGAGCGCGGCGCGCCGCGCGGAAAATATCGCGACGATCCCGCCGCACATGCCGAGACAATGTCCCACACTGCTGATCAAGCCGGTCGCGAACGCGATCGCCAAATTTCCGAAGATCATTCTATTCTCCGGTTGCCATTTCCAGCGCAGCGACTCTTCGACTCCACTTCGTTTCGCTCAGAGTGCTGCTCCGCTCAAGACGCTCCTCGAAATGACAACACTATAATCCCAGTTGAAAGTACGCGGTTTGTTTTTCCGCGCCGCGTTCGACGATCACCGCGATTTGCCAACCGCCGCGCATCGTGAACCGTCCGGTCGCTTGGTATTTTCCCTCGCCCAATGATTGCGCCGTCGGTTTGTTCGACGGCATCCACATCGATGGCATTGTCAAATCCAAACTGACTTTGGCATCCGAAACCGCGCTGCCTTTTTCGTCTGTGATCGTGATGTCGAATGTCGTCGGCTGGAACGAGACCGGCGGATACGGCGTCAGTGCGAGCGTGACGTTCCAGTTACCGGCTTTTTGCGTTGACATGTTGGTTGGCGCGTTGGTTGGCGCTGCGCCGGAAGAAGGCGCCGCCGGTTGCGCGGCAGGCGCGGTCGGGTTAACCGGCGCGAGTCCGCCGCCCGGCGTGTTCGATCCGCCCATCATGCCGCGTCCCATCCCCATGCCGCGACCCGCGCCGGGACCGTAGCCGTACGGAGTTTGATTACTCGCGACTTGGTTCCGTCCCATTGAGTATGCGACAAACGCGACGCCCGCGATTATGAGCAGCACGATCATCGCGAGCGCGATACCCACAACAGTATATCGTTTCATTCTAAAGATCCTCCTGCTGAAAATTGTATCTCGAATATAGCGGAAGGTTGTGGAGAACTTGTGAAGATGAAGTGCGAAATATATGAGATGAATCAAAAGACCGGACAGGTTTTCGACCAGCCGTCCGGTTTACGCTGTTTCGGCAATGGTTTGTCCACAAAGGGGCACGAATTTTCGGCATGGTTCAAGTTAGCTTGACACTTTTCCAGGACAGAAGACTTGGCGAACTGGACATAAGAGTCAAGAATCCACAGTTTTATGCTCAAAATAGCCACTTCGAGGCACTTGGTTGCCGAAAAATTTCCGAACCGTTGTGCAAAAGTGTCAATCTAACTTTTCAGAGTTTTTGAACCATGCCGAATTTTCTCTTCGTGTTCTTCGTGGGCGATGATTTTTTCGCTGGGGTCTACTGCTTTCTGTACGCGACCCGGAATCCGGTATCGTCGCTGAGATGAATCGCCGCCGCCCAACTGCGGTACGCGCAGCGACAAATCGCTTTGGTGCCGCGGAACGATCCGCCGCGCAAAACGCGCTGCTCGTTCCCTTTGATGCGCGATGGCTCGTTTGTCACTTGCAAGCCCCAGCGTTCGACCCAGGGCAGATGTTGTCCATCCGCGAGTTGCAGCAATTCGCGTCCGTCGTCTGCGCGGTACGGATATTTGCTGAACATCGAAAAGCACCACTCGCTCACATTGCCGACGAGATCGGCGACGCCGTACGGGCTCGCACTTTCCGACGCATAGCGCGCGACCGGCGTCGTGTCGTTCAGTTTCGATTCGAACGTATTCGCGCGCTTGGCTTCCCACTGATTGCCCCACGGATAGACGCGCGCGGCATCCTGAGCGCCGGTCGAGTCCTGAGCGGAACGAAGTGGAGTCGAAGGACCGCGCGCGGCTTTTTCCCATTCGGGTTCGAGCGGCAAACGGACCGGCAAGCGCAAATCTTCCGATGCCCAGTTGCAAAATGCGAGCGCGTCGTGAAAGTTGACGCCGACGACTGGATGATCGGATTTGCCGTCCGGTATTTTGCCGTCGCGCCAAAATTTCGGCGCGCGATGTCCGGTCGCCGCGATAAACGCGGCGTACTGCGCGTTCGTCACCGGGAAACGCGCGATGTGGAAATCGGGCAGCGCTAATTTGTGCTGTGGCATTTCGTCCGGTTCGACGTCGACGCCGCGTCCGGTGTTTGTGCCGATGACGAATTCACCGGCGGGGACGAGGATGAAATCGAAATTCAATTGTGGATCAGACACCGTTATCTCCTGGATGGAATTGAGAAGGGTGAAGAAGGCAGAAGAAGGCATAAGAGGACAGAGAAGGCAGAGAGGGGGAGAGGGCGCGCGCCTTCTCTGCCTTCTGCGTCTTCTTATCCCTTCTTTACCCCTCTGCTTTCCCGATCAAATCGTACTCCATCGCCCGCGTGATTTTTACACGCGCAAATTCGCCGATGGGCAATTCTTTTTGAATGAGGACGACGCCGTCGACTTCCGGCGCGTCGCGGTACGACCGCGCGATCGTCATGCCGTCGCCAAAGCCCTCGACGAGCACGCGCATTTCTTTGCCGATGCACTGTTTGTTTTTGGCGAGCGAAATTTGTTGTTGCAGCGCCATCGCGCGTTCGCGTCGATATTTTTTCGTTTTGCCGGGAACTTGATCGGGCAATGTCGCCGCGAGCGTACCATCTTCGCGCGAGTACTCGAAGATGCCAACGCGGTCGAATCGCTGTTCCTCCAAAAACGCGAGGAGCGCGGCGTACTCTTCTTCCGTTTCGCCGGGGAAGCCGACGATGAACGTCGTGCGCAGCGCGAGATCGGGCAGCGCGGCGCGCAGCGCGTTCAACATGTCGCGCGTCACGGCGATGTTCGGACGTTTCATGCGTTTGAGTGTTTCGGGATGCGCATGCTGGAGGGGCACGTCGATGTAGTGAACGACCTGCGGAAAGCGCGCCATCGTTTCGATCAGCCGCGGCGTGATGTGACCGGGGAATGTGTACATCAAGCGCAGCCATTCCAAGCCAGCGACCTCGCGGCACATTTTTTCGATGAGACCGGCGAGCGCGTCGCGTTCGCCAAAATCCCAGCCGTACGCCGTCGTGTCTTGCGCGACGAGGACGATTTCTTTGACGCCGTGCGCGATCAGATCGCGCGCCTCGCCGATGACGGCGTCTTGCGGCTTGCTGCGATGCGCGCCCTTGATCGCCGGGATGATGCAGAACGAACACGGGCGATCACAACCGTCGGCGATTTTGAGGTACGCGCTGGGACCGTGTGGGTGGCGCGGCAGCGGTTCGACGATCGAGCGCGCGGCGAGTTGTTCGAGCGACAAGCCGTCGTACGCGTCGGTGAGCCAGTCTTTCGGCGCGGCTTCGCCGCCTTTGAGATAGTGGATGAGCCGCGGCAGCGCGAGCCAGTGTCCCGCGTCGATGATGCCGTCGACTTGCGGCACCTGGCGTTGAATCTCCGCGCCGTAGCGCGAAATGAGGCAGCCGACCGCGATCAATAATTGCTCGTCGCGTTTGT
Source organism: Candidatus Aquidulcis sp. (assembly GCA_020723345.1). Taxonomy (GTDB): domain Bacteria; phylum Chloroflexota; class Anaerolineae; order UBA4142; family UBA4142; genus VGOB01. The sequence goes on from DYJA01000096.1 coordinate 15,742, forward strand.
TGCTCGCGAGGTCGCGCAAAGTTTGCAGAGATTCTTGGCGCGATGCCTGCAAAAAGCCGCACGTGTTGACGATCAAAACATCGGCAATGTCTGCGCGGGCGGCGCTATATATTTCGGCGTGCGCGAGAATCGCGTCAATGCCGTCAGAGTCGGCGACGTTTTTCGCGCAGCCGAGCGTGATGAGATGGTATCGCATATTCGATCTACGAGAATGGCGTCAGCGTTGGCGTGGGCGTTGTCGGCGCGCGGATCGATGGCGTGGCGGGCGGGCTAGGCGAGACGGCGATCGGGGTGCCTTTTTCGTTGAGCGACCACTGGCGTTCCAACGATTTCGTTTCCGCAAAAGTCCGCGGCGCGAACCATTTCGAATTGCCGTTCATTTCGAGCGTCGCGCCTTTGGGATTTTCGATCTCGACGTACAGCGAATCTTTCGCGCGCCACGCGCGGGTCGTGCCCGGCTGCATTTGTCCATTGAACACGAGCACGCCGTCGACGCCGACGCGCAAGGTGATCGTTTGCGAAATTTCGACGACTTCGAGATTCAATCCGGTGAATGTTTCGGGCGCGGAACGCGGCGTCGCTTTGAGCGTGGCAGTCGGACTGCCGGACAATGGCGCGAACGGCGGCGCGGTCGCGGCAAGCGTTGGAATTGCAGTCGGGTTGGTGCCGGGGCGCAGCGTTGGCGTGCGTGTCGGCGGAACGCGCGTCGGCGTGCTCGCGGTCAGCCCGGCGAGTTGCGAAATGATCGGCGAGAATTGCGTCAAGCCGATGACCGCGCCGATCAAGCAAATGCAAACGACGCCGCCGATGATCGCGAGAATGACCGGCAACGGCATCGGGCGACGCGTGGAATGTGCGAGCGAAATTGGCGGAGCGGGCGCGTCGCTTATCGCCGGTGTCGCGGCGACCGGCGCGGCGGGTTGGGTGAGCGCTTCCGGCGGCGCGGGCGGTTCCGGCAAACTGGGTTTGAGCGCGGGCGGTCGCGGAATCGGCGGGCGCAGCGAGGGCAAGCGAATCGCCGCGGGCTTGCGAACCGGCTCAGCGGGCGGCAGCGTCGTTGCCGGTGTGACGGATTCTTCGGGCATCGTCGGCGGGGGTTGAATCGTCGGCGCGGCGACGGGCGCACCGGGTGTTTTGATCGGCGCGCCGCGCGCAGGACGCACAGGCGGCGGCGGCGTACGATCGGCGCGATAGAGTTCGAGCATCTCTTCCGAATCGAGTCCGAGGTACGTCGCGTACGTGCGAATCAGACCGCGCAGAAACGGCTCCGGCGGCAGATGTTCGTAATCGCCTTTTTCGAGCGATTCAATCACCGCGGCGCGGATGCGCGTATCCATTTCGGCTTGGAGCGGCGCGACGCCGCGTCCTTCGCGCGCTTGGCGCAAGCGTTCTCCCAGAAGTGACATCGCAAGTAGTTTACCACAAAAGCGATCAAAAAACAAAGTAGGGGCGAAGCATTTGCCAAAACGTGGTTCGTTTGAAATCAGTGTTGGCATAATACAAAGCGACTAGCGGACAATTGTAGAGCGGCAAATGCTTCGCCCTTACTTTTTGTATCCCCGGCGGGTTGTGCTATAATTGCCGCAGTTATGGAGAAACGATTGCCTCCGACTCCTCACATTCGCCCCGCGCTTGCGGTGATCGAGTTTATCGCGATTGTCTTCGTGACCCTCTTTGTTTGCGGCGCGCTGTTTTTCGGTTATCAAATTTACGATACCGCGCGCGAAGCCGTGGTCGCGCTTGGCGCGCCCAGCGTGGATGGTCCCCCGGTGATTTCGGCGATATTGCCGCCAGCGCCGGACCCCGCGCCGAACATCGCGGCGGGCGAACGCGTGAACGTATTGCTGATGGGCACCGATTGTCGCCCGGTCGACAAGGGCGTATGCCGCACCGACACGATGCTTTTGGCGACGCTCGATCCAAAGACGTACACGGCGGGCGTGGTATCGTTTCCGCGCGATCTGTGGGTGCCGATTCCCGGCGTCGGCGAAAGTCGGATCAACACCGCGAATTGGTACGGCGCGATCAACAAGTATCCCGGCGGCGGACCCGCGCTCGCGAAAAAAACCGTCGAGTACAATTTCGGGCGGCGCGTCCACTATTACGTCCTGATCGACTTTAACGGTTTTCGCAAAGCGATTGACGCGCTCGGCGGCATCGACATCAACGTGCCCAAAGCGATTGACGATCCTGTCTATCCGACGGAAGATTATCGAACGATGCACATTCACTTTAACGCGGGACCGCAGCACTTGAACGGCGAGCAGGCGCTGCAATACGCGCGGACGCGATACCAGGACGGCGACTTTGGGCGCAACCGGCGAACGATCCAGGTTTTGCTGGCGGCGCGCGATAAAGCGATGCGGCTCGACTTGCTGCCCAAATTGCCCGCGCTGCTTCAATCGATGGCGGGCACATTTGAAACGGATATGAAGCCGCCGGAGATTATCGCGCTCGCGCAAATCGCCGCCAAAGTGAAAGCGGAAAATATAAAGTCCGGTTCGGTCGATCAGACGATGACGGTCGAGTTTCGCGCGAGCACGGGCGCGGACGTGTTGTGGTTCGACCGGATCAAAGTCGGGCACTTGATCGATCAGATCATCCCGCGTGACGCGGCGACGAACGGTCAGTCGAGCAAGGTGAAGCAGGAAGCGGCAAGCATCATCGTGCTGAACGGTACGTCGGACGAGCAGATGGCGGAGCGGACGACGAAATATCTTCAGAAGCAAGGTTTCCAGATTTATTCGTACGGCAACGCCGACCGCTTCGATTACGCGAATACGGTGCTGGTTGATTACACCGGCAACAAAAGCGCGACGATTGCGGAACTGGCGAAGATTTTCCGCGTCGAACCGGCGAACATCCGGCGGATTGCGAACATCAAAAGCGATGTGGATATTCGCGTGATTTTGGGCGCGGACTGGACGCCGCCGTGATAGTCGCGTGGTCAGGTGGTCGCGTAGTCGAATAGGCGCGTCGTCAGATAGTCATGTGGTCAAATAGTCGCGCGGGGAAATGAGCAAGCCGACCGGGGAGTGAGGTCGGCTTTTGTGTTTGCGCGAATTGTTGTCGGCGCGCTGGTCAGCAAACGCGTACGAGACGTTCAGCGCGCCGCCGGACGCGCGGTCGTCTTGCAGCGTGACCCAGTTGACCGCGTTGTAGGAATAGTTGGATGTTGCACCCGATGGATCCGTCAGCGTGAGCAGGTTGGCGATATTGTCGTACGCGTACTGCGTCGCGCCAAGCGGTGTCGTTTTGCGCGTGAGACGGTTTGGCGCGTCGTAGGACAAGTTGGAAACTTGTCCCACTGGGTTCGTGATCGTGATGACATTTCCCACCGCGTTGTAGGCGAGCGTCGTCGTCGTGTTACGCGGATCGATGAGCGCGTTCAAGCAACTGTTCGTGTACGTAAAGCGGGTGATCGCCGACATCGGGTTGGTGATGCTCGTCAACTTGCCATTGGTGTACGCGTATTGAAAAGCGTGTCCGGCGTTGTCGGTGACTGAGGTGAGCAGACCGTTGGTGTACGCAAAGGTCAAGGTCTGACCGCCCGCCGCTCGCGCCTGCGTCAATTGATTCGCGGTGTACGTGAGCGCGATCGCGTTGTTGAAGCGGTCGCGGATTTGCGTCAACTGTCCTGCCGCGTTGAAGCGGTGCTGGGTTTGATCGGGGCGCGTCAACTACCCTGAAAATGGACGGTTGCGCGAGCCGCTGGCTCGCTCTGCGAC
>DYJA01000011.1 GCA_020723345.1 Candidatus Aquidulcis sp.
GCGCGGCAACCTCGGATCCTTCGCCGCCGCCGTACACGAACACGGTCACGACGATCTGCGGGTCTTCGTACGGCGCGTACGCGGTAAACCACGCGTGCGTCGGCAAATGTCCGTTGACTTTCGGACCGTAATATTCGGCGGTGCCGGTTTTCGCCGCGACGTTCACTCCGGCGAGGTTTGCCTTGATCGCGGTACCGCGCGTCACCGCGTCGCGCATCCCCTCGCGCACAATCGTAAAATTCTGCGGATCGACGCGCACTCGCCGAATCACTTGCGGCTCCAGCGTGCGAACGATCCGCCCTTCCGAATCCCGAACGTCGGTGACGAGTTGCGGTTTGTAGAGCGTGCCGCCGTTCGCGACGATCGCGGTCATATTCGTGATTTGCAGCGGCGTCGCTAGCACGTACCCCTGACCGATCCCCATGTTATACGTGTCGCCAATCGTCCAGAGATCGCCAATCGTCTTGCGCTTCCAAGTTGGATCGGGGACGAGCCCTTTCGCTTCGCCGGGCAGATCGATTCCGGTCAATTCGCCGATGCCGAACATGCGCGCGTACGCGGCGAGGCGGCTTTCGCCGAGACCGCTGTCGAAGGTTGGCGATTCGCCGCCGGAGATTTTGTAAAAGAACACGTCGGACGACCAGGTGATACCGTCACGAATCGCGAGCGAACCGAACCCCGGTTTATACCAATCGTAAAATGGCTGCGCGAGCGTTGGATCGTCGGGAAAATATTGATGCGGCACCCAAATCGTGCCGGGCGTTTCGATGCGCGTGTTGATGTCCACGACGCGTTCCTGCAGCGCCGCGCTCGCGGGAATGAGTTTGAATGTCGAGCCCGGCGGATATTGCCCGGTAATCGCGTGATTGACGAGCGGTCGCAGCGGATCCTGAATCAGGTTAGTCAACTCTTCGGTCGAAATGCCGGTCGCGAACAAATTGTCGTCGTAACTCGGCAGCGTGACCATCGCGAAAATCGCGCCGGTGCGCGGATCGAGCGCGATGGCGACGCCTTGTTTCGCGCGCGCGCTCTTCAACGCTTTTTGCAAAATCGTCTGAACGTTCTTTTGAAATTCCGTGTCCAGCGTCAGTACGACATTGCGCCCGGGCGTCGGCGGCTCACTGCCGAGCAGCGCGACTTCGCGCCCCGTGACATCCACCTCGATATACCGTCGCCCTTTCGTCCCGCGCAGATCCGATTCGAACGTGGATTCGAGTCCCATCAAGCCGACTTGATCGGCGGGTGCGTACCCGAGCGCGCGATACGTGTCGAGTTGTTCACGCGGGATGGGTCCGGTGTAGCCGAGGATGTGCGAGAAGAGCGCGCCTTGGACGTACTCGCGCACCGGCTCCAAGCCGACGACGACGCCGGGAAAATCGAGCCGATGTTCTTCGAGGTAAAACGCGATCTCGCGCGGCACGTTCGATTTGATGAGGACGGGCGTAAATGGATCGCGCTGTCCGGTCGTGACGAGTTCGCGCAACCCTGGTTTGCGTTTCGGCGGAATGACGACGCGCGCGATCTCGCTCGGCAGACTGCCGACCGCGTCGGTCGTCACGTTTTCGATCACCGTGTCAATCGGCGTCTGGAGCAGCGCGGCGAGTTGTTGGTAAATGCGCTCGCGCTGGTCGAGCGGAAAATCGGCAGGGGTGATCGAGACGTTGAACGATGGAATGTTGCGAACGAGAATTTTGCCCGCGCGGTCGTAGATGATGCCGCGCAGCGCGTCGGTGCTGGTGAGGCGAAAGCGATTGCGATCGGCGGCGCGTTGATAGTACTCGCCGTTGACGACTTGAATGTTGCCGAGTTGGAGCACGAGGAGGACGAACGCGAGGAGGATCACGCCGCGCATGATGCGAAAGTTACCGCGCGGCGCTTGTTCCGCTTCGGTGATCGTTTGCGCGAATGAATATTGACTTTCGGAATCGTTCACGGGGGGAATTATACTCTGGTTGGAAAAAGTAGACAAGTAAACAGGCAAACAAGTAGACGAGTCGCGCGACCGGTTGACCTGTCTACCGGTCTACTTTGCTTCCTAGAATTCAAGTTGCGGTCGCATCCAGCGCACGATCCGGCGCAGCGGGAAATAGACGAGCGGCAGCGCGAGCGTGTTCAAAATCGCGCTCGGCAGCGTGACGCGGAGCAAATAATCGCCCCAACTGATTTGCCAGTTGAAGAGCGCCAACATTCCCAGCACGATGATATTGTGGAGGACGGTCGCGAGGACAATCGCAATCGGCGGCGCGAGTAGATTGCCGCGAAAGAAGGTTTCTTGTCCCCAGCCGATCAGCCAGCCGATTGTCGTCAGCGCGAGGGTATGCGCGCCGAACGGCAAGCCGGACGCGAGATCGAGAAAGATGCCGATGATGAAACCCCAGATCGCGGCTTCGCCGACCGGCGCAAGCAGCGCCCACGCGACGACGAGCGCGAGCGCGAGATCGGGCTTGTAGCCGAAGATCGGAACCTGCGGTAGGATCGTGATTTGAATGATCGCACTGAGCGCGAGTAGCGGAATGAGAATCCAGAGGGGCATGGTTAGTCAATTGGTCGATTGGTCAATCGCTTGGTCGAGCGACATTTGCGCGCGTTGCGCCCACGCCGCGAGGATCTCGCGATGGCAAGGCACATTTGCCAGCAACGAACGGCGCGCGCTTGGATCGGAAACGCGCGCAGCGCGCTGGCGCAATCGTTTGAAAGTGGTTTGCAGTATTTCAGCCGCGCGCGGATGATCGTCTGCCGCCAAGACTTGGTAACAAGTTAGCAGAATCCGCAGAGGTTCATCCGCGCCATCGAGCGAACGAGCTTGGTCTACGTATGCCAAAACCTCTTGCGTCACTGCCGATGCTTTTGATAAATCGCCTTGCGCGAGATAAACGCGTGCCAACGCTGCCAGAGATTCCATCCGCAGCGGCGTTTGCCCGATGTCTCGTCGGATGGCAATGGCTTGCTGCAACGCGTCCGCGGCGTCGGCGTATTGTCCCAACCCCGCGTGCGCTTCGCCCAGTCCGGTCAGCGTATAACCGATCCGATCCTGATCCCCCAACTCGCGCGCAATGGCAACGGCGTGAGCGTAATATTCCCGCGCGCGTTCATACGCCTGCTGACCCAGCGCCGCCAGACCCAAATTACTGAGTGCAATACTTTCGCTGCGGCGTTCGCCCAACGCGCGCGCGATCGTGAGCGCCTGCGCGTAATACTCCTTCGCCCGATCATAATTGCCTTGCATCCGCGTCGATTCCCCGAGACTGTTGAGTTTTCTGCCCGCGCCTTGCCGATGACCAATCGCGCGGTCGATCGCGAGGGCTTGCTCGGAATAGGCGATAGATTGCGCATAGTCTTCGCGATAGCGCGCGACAATTCCCAGGTTGCCGAGCGCGTTGCTCTCACTGCGCCGATTGCCAGTTTCGCGCGCGATCAACAGTGTCTCCGCGTAATAACTCGACGCGCGCGCATAGTCGCTTTGATAGAGCGCGACGGTTCCCAGGTTGCCCAGCGTGACTCCCTCGTCCGTGCGCGCGCCGATCTTGCGAAAAATCGCTACCGCGCGTTCATAGTAGCCCGATGCGCGCGGATAATCGGCTTGAAAGATGGCGACGTTCCCGAGCGAGTGGAGCGCGTTGCCCTCGCCGCGTTGATCGCCCAGTGCGTGTCGAAGCGCCAGGGCTTGTTCAAAGTAATTCTGTGCGCGCGCGTAATTTCCTTCCTCGCTCAGAATCGTGCCCAGCGTGTGCAGACAATCCGCTTGTAGCGCATCCGCGCCTGCCGCGTGCGCGAGCGTCAATGCTTGCGCCAAGTGCTCGCGCGCTGGCGCGTATTGGGCTTGCCGCGCCAGCGCGCGTCCCCATTCGATTTGTCCTGCCGCCTGGAATGTTTGGTCTTGGGCGGTCTGCGCGGCATCTCGCGTCGCTCGAGCGTGCGTGACCGCTTCGGCATAGTTGCCCGTTTCCACCGCCAGTTTCGCCCGGCGCAGGGAGACCTGGGTTTGCGCGAGCAGGTCATTGCTCCTTTGCGCTAGAGTTGCCAACGTGTCCAGATCTGCCGTTTGGGCTGGGCGTTTGCCTTGAATATGATAGATTGCTTCACGCGCCAACAGTAACGCGCAGCAAGTCGTCGCATCATCGACGGGGGTCAACTCCAGCGCGCGGCTCAGATAACTCACTGCCGCGTCGTTCGCATATTGTCGCGCCGCCGCTTCGCCCGCCAGTCGCGCGTACCGCCGTTCCTTTGCCCCATCTTCGGCGTGACGATAGTGATACGCGAGAAGCGGATAGTATACCGTCGGCGACTGTTCACTGTTCACGGTTGACCGTTCACCGCCTTCATACCATTCCGCGACAACGCGATGCAATTCGCGCCGCTGTGAAAACAACAACGTTTGATACGCGGCTTCTTGTGTGATGATGTGCTTGAAGATGTACGTCAGGTCGGGTTCGAGCGTTTCGAGAAATGTGAAATCCGCTTTCGTCAACGCGGTGAGATGCTCCGTGAGCGATTGCGCGATCAGCCCCACATACCGATTGACGACGTGATGCAACGGCGCGAACATAAACGCGCGCCCAATCACCGCCGCGACTTTGATGACGAATTGGCGTTCGGGCGGCAGGCGATCGATACGCGAGAGAATGAGACCGTGAAGCGTGTGGGGAAGCGTTTCGGCGGATTGATCCCAATCTGGTGAAAGCGTGATGCGTGAGGCGCGTTCCGTTGACGTTTCAATCGTCATGGCGTTCGTATCGCGCAAATTGAAAACCAGTTCTTCGGCGAAGAATGGATTTCCGTTCGCGCGCGCCTGCACCAGCGCGACGAGCGGCGCGGGTAGTGCATCGGTTGCGACATTCAAACGATTCGCGATGAGCGCGACGATCGCGTCTGGTGCGAGCGCGGACAGGACGAGCGATTGCGTGTTGCTCATCGCGCGCAGTTCGGCGAAAATTTTTTGCCCTGCGCTGTTTTCGTCGAGCGGACGATTGACGAGGATGAACAAGAGTGGCGCGTTCGCCAGCGACAACGCGCGCGCCACTTGCGCCGCCAATTGCCACGACAACCCATCAAGCCAGTGCGCGTCTTCGAGAACGAGGATCAACGGACGCTCGCTAGTCCACGCGCGCAAGAGCGCGGTCGACACCGTCATCACATTTTGTTGTCGCAACTTGGCGTCGAGCGATTGCGTCAACTCGTTTTCTGGAATGTTCAGCCCCAGCACATCGTTGAGGACGGGGAGACGTTGCGCGTGTTCGGGAACGAGTTGCGGCACAAGTGATTCGACGCGCGCGCGGCGTTCGTTTGCGTCGGTCACGTCGTCGAGATCAAAGTACGAATTGAACGCATCGCGCCACGCGCGGTACGACGTCTGCTGTTCGATGCTCTGCCCATTGCCGACGAGTCCCGTCAAACCGCGTTCGCGCGCCAAGCGTTTCAACTCGTCCACCAAACGCGATTTGCCAATGCCCGCTTCGCCTTCGACGATCAGCACGCGCGTCGCGCCGTTTTGGACTGCGTCCAACGCTTTTTCGATTTCGGCGATCTCCGCGCGTCGCCCGATGATTTTGGTCGTAGAGACGTTCCGCCGGAACGTCTCTACCGTCGGACGATACACGCGTACCAATCCGGCTTTGCCCTTGACGCGCACCGGCGGCAAGGTTTCAAATGCGATGCGCGCGTTCGTCGCGCGATACACGTTGTAATCGCACCGGATTTCGCCGCTGGGCGCGAGCATCATCAAGCGCGCGGCGAGATTTGTCGCATCGCCGATGACGCCGTACGTGCGCCGCGTCGCGCTGCCGTACGCGCCGACGCGCATCATCCCGCGACTGACGCCGATGTGGAGTGTCACCGCCGGCAGCGTCTGCAACTCTCGCGCGGCGTTCATCGCGCGGCGCGCGTCGTCTTCGTGCGCGTGCGGCGCGCCAAACGCGGCGTACAAATAACTCCCCTTGTCGCCAATCGTCAGTTGAATCAGCGCGCCGTCGTGCCGCGCGATAATCGCTTGCGCGCCGCGCACGAACGCGTCCAATCGCGCGTGCGCATCGTCGCGTTCATAGGCGATCCCTTCAAAGCGCGCGAACAACGCGGCGGCAGGGCGCAGTTCAATCGAAAATTCATCCAAGCCCGCGCGCCGACGTTCGTACACGGCAGGCAAGATCCACGCGCGCAGTTGTTCGTCGCTGAGCGCGGGCACATCAGACCTCACCGGTTTTGAGAAACCTGTGAGGTCTATGGCGTCCAGCGCGGCGAACCGCTCGCCGCTTGTCTCGTCCTGTCGCCATTCAGGCGTGCGGACGCGCTCGCCCGCCGCGTCAATCGTCGCGCGGTCGGCAATAATTTCGCCGGGTTGCGCGAGTGGTTCCGCCCACGCGACGCGCGTCGGCGCGTCGCCCGCGAGCGCGTCGATCAATTGGATCGCTGGATCGCCGACGACAAAGCGCCGCGCTGTGCCGCTCGCGATGGCGATGTGAATCGCGTGCTGCGGAAACGCGCGCAGTGCGTCTTGCATCACCAACGCGCAAGCAATAGCAAGGGCAGAGGGATGCAGGATGAAAGATGAAGCATCCGCTTTTTCTTCATCCTTCATCCCGCGAAGCGTGCCTTCATCCTTTCTGCTGAACCAGCACATGATCGCGTCACCGCTAAACCCGATGACGCTGCCGCCGAACGTGTCCACCTGCGCGATGAGCGCGTCGTACACCGCGTTGATCTGGCGCGTCAATTCTTCCGCGCCGCGTTGCGCGCCGTGCGTCCGCGCGAGGTCGTCGGCAAGCGGCGTGAAACCGGAAATGTCGGCAAAGAGCGCGGCGCCGCGGGTGCGGTCGGGCAAAGTTTCGCCGCGCGCGAGCGCGCCGCGACGGTCGGACGGGAGGTACGCTTCGAGCGAGGAGATTGCCACGCGGAGAATTGTACAGACAAACGCGAGGTTGTCAAAAAGGTGAATGTATCAAACGCGAGGTATGCATAATCCTTTGTGTTAGTGGGAATTATGTGATCTGATAATGAAAAAGTGCGGAGTGTCCGCCAAGGTTTGCGATCAGTCGTTTGCCGTGTGAAATGGCACGGGCATGATCGTAGGGATGGGCGAAATTTCGGCAGACACTCCGCGCTCACGGAAACAGTATAACCTAGCCCAACGCGCGCGTCTGTATGGTCTTTAACTCACCAGATGTTAACTTATCAACAGACGCATTTTGCGCCTATGGTATAATGCACCTATGCCACTTACCGCCAACCCAGCCGCTCAAACCCAGATCGCCGACTTTTTGAAACGCGTGCCGCTTTTCGCCAATTTGAGCGAAGAAAAACGAAACGCACTGGCGCGCGATTTCCGCCGTTTTGTCTACCCGCGCGGCAACATTATTTTTCATCAGGGCGAAACCGGACGCGCGCTGTACATCATCATGACCGGCAAAGTCCGGATCTACAAGACCACGTTGGAAGGCGGCGAGACGACGACGAACATTTTCACGACCGGCGACATCTTTGGCGAATTTTCGATCTTCGATCAACAGCCGCGCTCGGCGTCCGCCAAGACGCTGACCAAATGCGATCTCCTCCAAATTGCCGATGTCGATTTTATGCGCCATCTGCGCGCCCTCCCCGAATTGGCGGAAGCGACGGTGCGCATGCTCGCGCTCAAAGTGCGCTGGACGGCGGCGATTACCGAAGCGCTCGCGCAGTATGACGCGACCAGTCGGCTCTTGCGCATTCTACTGTTGTACGTGGAGCAATTTGGGGAGAAGCAAGCCGAAGGGCGGTACGTGCTGGATTGGGGACTCACCCAGTCCGACATCGCTTCGTTATTGGGCGTGCGCCGCGAGTGGGTCAATCAGATTTTGAAGCAATGGTCTCGGAGCAAACTGCTGGTGTTCGAAGAAGGCAAGATCACCATTCTCGATCTGTCGCGCGTGTTGGCGGAGCGCGATGCGTTGACGCAAAGACAGTGAACAGCCCACAGTGAACAGCGACTCTCTCCGAATCTTGCTCGTGGATAAACACGCGCTCACCTGCGCCGGCTTGCGTTTGCTCATCGAACAACGCGCGGGCTGGGTTGTGGTCGGGCAAGCCCACAATCCTGCCGATGCGTTGACGCTTGCCGCCGCGACCGATCCCCACATTATTCTGTACGAACTGAGCGACGGGTACGATGAGAGCGTCGATCTCATCGGCGATTTGCTGGCGGTGGCGCGCGCGGCGCGGCTGTTGCTGGTGACCGGCGTCCACAATCCCGAAGTTCACCACCGCGCCGTCCAGCGAGGCGCGATCGGCATCGTGTTCAAAGATCATTCCGCCGAGACGCTTTTCAAAGCGATTGTCAAAGTCCACGCCGGCGAGGCATGGTTCGAACGCGCGCTGATCGCCGATGTCCTCACAAAATACTCGCGCGCCTGGACCGCCCCGCAGGATCCAGAACAGAAAAAGATCGCGGCGCTGAGTATGCGCGAACGCGAAGTGATTTCGCTCATCGGCGCGGGCTTGAAGAACAAGGAGGTCGCCGACCGGCTTTGTATCAGCGAGATCACCGTCCGCCATCACCTGACTTCGATTTTCGCCAAGTTGGCTGTCGCGGATCGTTTGGAACTTGTCATTTACGCGTACCGGAACGGATTGGCGCAGTTGCCGACTTGACCAGACGCGCAAAAAAAGCGGAGAGGATGCACGACATCCTCTCCGCTTTTTGTATCAATCTGCCGCGCGCAGCCGCCGTTTGAGAAAGTACATTCCCTGGTCGGCGCGCTCGGTCAGTTCGATCACCGAGTGGACATCGTGCGGATAAGTGGCGACGCCGATGGTCGCGCTCAACGCGCGACCCGTCAATTCTTGACCGCGCGCTGAACTGGATAGCGCATACCGAATCCGCGCTGCGATCACACGCGCCTGATTCCACTCGGTGTCCGCCAGAAACACGACGAACTCATCGCCGCCGTAACGAAACACCTTGTCCTCGGGGCGCACTTGCGCCTCAATCGCCCGCGCGGCAACGGTCAGCACAATATCGCCAATTTGGTGCCCGTGCGCGTCGTTGATCGCTTTGAAATCGTCCAGGTCGATCATCAAGCACGACATTGGCTCGCACGCGTCTGGAATCCGCGCGGCTTGTTCTTGCAAAAATTCTGCGAACGCCTGTCGATTCAGCAGCCCGGTTAGCGGATCGCGCCGCGCCATCTCCCAAATCTGCTGACAACGATTTTGCACGACGAGACAATCGGCGAGGTGATTGGCAAAGTGGATCAGCATACGCAAATCGCCGGAGTCGAACGCGTGATTGCCTGCCTTGTCCGTCACGTTCAGCACGCCGATGCTTTCCTGCGCGGAAAGTACGGGCGCGCACGCGAATGAGCATGTCGAATAATCCGCGCGGCGCGTGAGGGGCAACAGTGCGGTGTCGCTGCGATCACCGACGAGCACGGGCTGACGCGCTTGAGCAACCCAGCCCGCAATCGGCGTACCGATGGCGACGCGGCTCTCGCGAATGACGCGCGCGTTGATCCCATGCGCGAGAGCGATGCCTAATTCGTCGGGATGTTCGCGCGCGCGGAGTAACAGCGAGGCGCGCCGTGCGCGCAGAGTGTGCGTGGCAAGGTCAAATGCTGAAGCGACCAGGTCGGATTGAGGATGTCCCGCGTCGCTGTTCTGAAAAGATAAAGCCAACTCGCTTTCGGTCACGCGTTCATAGTACGGCGAAACCACCGAGTTGGCTATGCTGTGGCGAACAAAGAGGGTGTTAAGTTGTTAACGGAGATTGGTCAACCAGGTAATCGGTCAATCAGTGACGGGTCGCCTGATTACTGATCGCCCGATTACTTCACTGCCCCGGCGTCGGCGAGCGCGTCGGTCGCGGTGCCGCCGTCGGCGTGGGCGTCGGTTCTTGCGTGATGTCGGCGGGCGTGAACTTTTTCAGGACGAGGACAAATTCGAGCCGCGCGAAATCGACGGTCGGTTGAATGCTTGCTTCTTGAAATAGTTCAATGTCGTGTTTGCGGACTTGTGTCACCTGTCCAATCACCAGGCGTTTTGGAAAACCGCCGCCCATCCCCGAAGTCAAAATCAAATCGCCGGTCTTGATCGCTTCACCTTGCGGCACGTACTTGATCGTCAGATTGCCGTTCACGTCGCCCTGTACGATGCCGGTCGCGCGCGTCGATTGCACGACCGCGTTGACGGAACTCGCCGCGTCGGTGATGAGCAGCGCTTTCGCCCAATGCGTTCCGGTCGCGGTGATGCGCCCGGCGAGACCCTGCGGCGTGACGACCGGCATGCCGGACTTGATGCCTTCTTCGCTCCCCTGGTCTATAATGATGTACCGCGCGAGGTTCGACGGGTCTTGCCCGACGACGCGCGCGAGATCGGGATTGCTCTGCAAAACTGCCGCGCCGAGAATGTCGAAATCGGGATTGGCTTGTTTGTACGCGAGTTGGCGGCGCAGCAGCGTATTTTCGTTTTCGAGTTCGCGGATGCGGACGCGCGCGATGGTTAATTCGGTGACCTGGCTTTGCAGTTGCTTGACTTGGTCGCGCAGCGCGGTCACGTCCGCGACGGTGCCGGTGACGGCTTGCGCGCCAGCGCTGATGCCGAGCGCGCCGCGTAGCAGCGGCTGAAGCCAGCCAAACGCCAAATCTTCGAGCGGTTGCAATTGACCGGTCAGGTGGAGAATCAGCGCGAGGATCGCAATGACGACGAGGGCGACGAGCAGCGCATTGCGGTTGCGGTTTGAAGCATACATTGGCAAATAGCGAATTGCGAATGGCGAACAGCGAATTGCAAATCCATTCGCAATTTGCTATTCGCAATTTCGTTAGCGTCTTCCGCGCGTGGGCGTGACGATTTTGTGGAGCGTGTCCAGTTCTTCCAAAACGTGCCCAGCGCCGCGCACGACGCAGGTGAGCGGATCTTCGGAGACATACACGCGCATCTTGGTTTCTTGCGACAGCCGCTCGGCGATGCCGCCGAGCAATCCGCCGCCGCCCGCGAGCGCGATGCCGTACTGCATCAAGTCGGATACGAGTTCGGGCGGCGTTTCGTCAATCGTCGTTTTGAGCGCGTCGATGATTTGGTTGAGTGGGTTCGCGAGCGCTTCGCGAATTTCGACGGACGACACTTCGATTTCAGTTGGCAGCCCCGTGATCAAATTGCGTCCGCGCAGCATGTGCGTTTTTTCCTCCGGCAGCGGAAACGCCGAGCCGATGTTTGTTTTGATTTCTTCCGCCATCCGTTCGCCGATGAGGACGTTGTATTTTTCGCGCGCATAGCGGATAATTTCTTCGTCCATCTCATCGCCCGCGACGCGGATCGAGCGGCTGGTGACGATGCCGCCGAGCGAGAACACCGCCATCTCCGTCGTCCCGCCGCCAATGTCGACGATCATGCTGCCGATCGATTCGGTGATCGGCAAGCCGGAACCGATTGCCGCCGCCATCGGCTCTTCGATCAAAAAGACTTCGCGCGCGCCCGCATTCATCGCCGCGTCGTGCACCGCGCGCTTTTCCACTTCGGTCACGCCGCTCGGAATTCCGATGACGATGCGCGGGCGATGCGGCAAAGGCAAGAGCGCCTGGTCGTGAACCTTGGTAATGAAATACTCCAGCATCTTTTCCGTTACGTCGAAATCGGAAATGACGCCGTCGCGCAGCGGACGAATCGCGACGATGTCGGCAGGCGTGCGCCCGACCATTTGCTTGGCTTCGGAGCCAATCGCGAGGACGCGCTTGGTGCGCTTTTCGACGGCGACGACGGAGGGCTCGTTGATGACGATGCCAACGCCGCGCACGAGCACGAGCGTGTTCGCGGTGCCGAGATCGATCCCAATGTCACGGGAAAAGAGACCGAGAATGGAGTTTAGGGGACTAAACAATTATCAATGCTCCTAGAACCCTAGCCGATGTTTCGATCGTACTGATCATGTTTACCAATCCAATACCAATACACTGTCATTTCGCAAGATACCGAGGGCGCGATAATCACGTCCGATACGGACGGAGACTTGATCGCCGACGCGCTTGAAGCGCAGTCCCGGCAAGTTTGGATTCTCCAACCACATTTTGTATGCTCTTCTGGCGCGCTGTTGTACGACAGGGGGGAGCGCGTCGAATGCATCTCGAAAACTGCGGGTGGTATGCGAATTCATCGTGTCTTGATTTCGCCGCGCTCATCGAACATGGGTTGAGTCGCGCCCGCGTCAATCTCAGCCCGTGCGGCTTGCGCGAGCGCCGTGAATTCATCGCGCTGACGGGTGAAAGTTGCATCCCAGAGCGCATCTTCTGCTTGCATTTGTTCTTCCGAGTCGTTCAACCAATCGTCGTCTTCTTCATTGGCGCGAGTGCGGGTGGATTGTGCTTGAAGAAAGCGCGCAAAATCATACACTTGAGCGGCACGTTCCAGAGGCATTTTTGCCACCAAGTCGGCTATGGCTTTGGCATAGTCAATAGATTTGTTAATTAGCGAGGTTTGCATTCTATCCTCTCTACGCCTAATCAAGTATGTTGCAGCGAGGACACGACCACCAGATTATGCGACTACCCAACCCATTATACCACAATCCATCGGTACGCAAAAAAGCGGAGTTGCAACCCAACTCCGCTTTTCCAACATCCGCCCTCCAACTTCCAGAGGTTATTTCTTTTCTTCCTTCTTTGCGGCTTCTGGTTTCTTGACTTCGCCGCCGGCGGCAGGCGCTTCGCCTTCCGCGCCTTCCTCTTCGATCTTGCCCTTCTTGATCACTTCGACTTCGGCGGTGGCGACCGGCGCTTCGGCGGCAATCACTTCTTCCTTCACCGGCACAACCTTGGCGACCATTTCATCGCCGGAGGTGAGGACTTCGATCTTGTCGCTGACCTTGAGATTCTTGACGAACAAACTCTGGTTGAGACTTTCGAGTCCGCTCACATCCACTTCGATTTGCGGAATGAGATCGCCGGGCAGCACGCGAATCTGCACCGTATCGATGCCGTGGATCAACAGACCTTCGCCGCGCGTGACGGCGGGCGATGTGCCGACAAGCACGAGCGGCACCGGCGTCGTGATTTTTTCGGTCATCGAGACTTCTTGCAAATCGACGTGAACGATCCGACCCGACATCGGATTGCGCTGCACTTCGCGCGTCAAGACAAGGCGCGGCGTGCCGGTATCGACAGTCAATTTGATCAAGCGATTGTGCCCGGCTTTGGCGACGACGGTTTGCAAAGTCTTTTCTTCCACTTGCAGCGCGAGCGGTTGGTCGAGATGTTTGCCGTACAGCACCGCGGGAATCGTGCCGGCGCGGCGCATCGCGTTTACTTGTTTGCCAATGACCGTCCGGGGTTGGGCGGTCAAGAAAATTTCTTCCATGGTGCGAAAACCTTTCTCAGTCGAAAATGTAGGGCAAGTTTGCAAACTTGCCCTACTCAAAAATTGCTGGGCTATTATACGAGGAATGAAGGATTTGGTCAAATCGAAGTAGGGGCGAGGGTGTGCGTCAAACTTTTGGTTGAGACCGCCGTCGTTTCAAAACGACGGCTCAACGAGGTGGAAACTCGACACCTGCACTTGCGTAACCGCAGGTGCAAGTGTGAATCGAGTTGATGCCAATCGGTTTCCAACCGATTTTCACCTCATTGAGACGCCGAATTCATTCGGCGGCGGTCGCCTACGCGCGGTTTGCCCCCTCGTGTGACCTGTGTTAAACTTGCGCGCGTGGTCTTTCAATCTTGTCCGCGTTTGTCCGCGTTAATCCGCGTCCTGTTCTTGATATTTCTCTTTGCTTGCGCGCCGACTGCCAAGCGCGTTGTGCTGCTCGTGGACGGCGACCGGCGCGTTTTGGAAACGATGGCGGTCACTGTTCAAGAAGTCTTAACTGAGCAAAACATCGCGCTCGGCGATAACGACAAAGTGGAACCACCGCCGTTCGCCGAAGTCGGGCTGGGTACGACGATCACGGTGACGCGCGTCACGTTCAAAACCGAAACGACGACGCGCCCGCTACCATTCACGCGCCAACTCGTGCGCGACGAAACGTACCCACAAAACCAGATCCGCGTCGTCCAACTTGGCGCAAATGGCGCCGTCGCGATCACCTACACGATCACGTTGGAAAACGGCAAAGAGACCGCGCGACGCGAGTCCGGGCGTATGGTGGTCGCGCAACCCAAAGACGAAATTTTGGCGATTGGCACGCAGGGCAGTTTGCGCGCGGTTCCGCTTTCACTCGGCACGATTGTGTACATCGCGAACGGCAACGCGTGGGTGATGCGCCACTCCAGCGGCGACAAGCGCGCGCTGACGACGACCGGCGATCTCGACGGGCGCGTCTTTTCACTCTCGCTCGACGGACGTTATCTTGTTTTCACGCGCGCCGCCGACGAAACATCGTCCGCGCTCAATTCACTCTGGATCGTCGACACGCTCGTGCTTGGCGAAACGCCGCGCGCGTTGCCGGTCAAAGACGCGCTTGCCGCGCAGATCGCGCCGGACGCGCGTTCGCTGGTGTATTCGACCGGCGAGAAAACCACCGGCGCGCCGGGCTGGAAAGCACGCAATGATCTATGGCAGTTGCCGCTCACGCCGGGCGAAAGCAACATCGCCGGCCGCGCCGCGCAAATTTGGCTGCCGAGTATGCCCGCGCCGTACAGTTGGTGGGGTGCGAATTTCGCGTTCGCGCCGGATGGTCGCGCACTCGCGTACGCGTTCGCAAACGAAATCGGCGTGATCGAACTGGCGGGACGCGCGATCCCCGTGCCGAACGTGCCCGCGCCGCGGCGCGTCCTCAAAAAATTCGCGCCGTTTCGCACGCCCGCCGATTGGGTCTGGGTTCCGCAAGTCGCGTGGTCGCCCGACAGCCGCTTTATCGTTACGACGATTCATGCGCCGCTTGGCAATCCCGCGGTTGCAAGCGCCGATCCGACGTTCGAAGTGTGGGCGCTTGCGCGCGATGCGACGGTGACCGCATCGCTCGCGAAGCAAACTGGGATGTGGGCGAAGCCATTGTGGTCGCTGCCGGACGCGCGCGGCGAAAGTCGCATCGCGTTTGGCGTCGCACTTGCGCCGAGCAACAGCGAACGCAGCCGGTACGCGCTCGTCATCATGGATCGTGATGGTGGCAACAAGCAGCAGATTTTTCCGCTGAGCCAATCGCCCGACGAGGGATTGACGACGATGCAGATTGCGTGGTCGCCGGATGCGCGGCAACTGATCGCGGTGCGCGAAAACGATCTGTGGCTGTACGATCTCGCGTCGAAAAATTGGGCGCAGTTGACCGCGAACGGCGCGTCCGCGAAACCGCAGTGGGGGAAGTGAAGCGTGAAGCGTGAAGCGTGAGGAGTTTGTAGTAATCGCTTTAGCGATTTTTGGAAATAGATGACAAACAACCAACGACAGACAGCAATCAAGCTCTTTGTTTTCTTGCTTTGTGCGATCATTCTCGCTGCCGCTTTCGCGTTTCTTTTCGCGTCCTTTCGCGACATGCAGGCGAAGACGCGTGGCGTCGAATTTGGCGCGCGCGTGGAAACCGCGTTCGGCGTGAACGTCGCGCTGGAACAGTACTCTGACGCGGAGTTGACGCGCGCGCTCGCGCTCATTCGGGACGGCGGCTTTGGTTACACAAGGCAACATTTCTACTGGAACGATCTCGAACCGCGCCGGAATGAATTTGCGTGGGACAAATCAGATCGCATCGTCGCGCGCGCGAACGAGTTTGGCTTGCAAATGATCGCGGTGATCGACACGACGCCGGTGTGGGCGCGGCATCCCGGCGAAGCCGATCTCGTCAACGCGCCGCCCGCGAATCCCGACGATTATGGGCGCTTTATCGCCGCGTTCGTCAAGCGTTACGGCGACCGCGTGCGGTACGTACAAGTCTGGGACAACCCAAACGTGCATCCGTTTTGGGGACGCCGCAACGCGGATCCGATTGAGTACGCCGCGCTGCTGCGCTCTGCCGCGACAAACGCGCGCGCGGTCTCCCTCCCTGCGAGCGGGGAGGGCAGGGGAGGGGTGAAGATTTTGTCGGCGGGACTCGGTTACAGCGGCGAGTTGATTCGCGGTCATCCCGATTACTCCGACATTTTGTTTTTGCGCGGCTTGTATAAAGTCGGCGCGCAAAATTATTTCGACATCGTCGGCGCGAAAGCGTACGGCATGTGGAGCGGTCCCGATGATCGCCGCGCAGACAAAGACGTGTTCAACTTTTCGCGCGCGATTTTGCTGCGCGATGAAATGCTCGCGTACGGCGACGCGCACAAACCGATCTGGGCAGTCGAGTTTGGTTGGAACGCGCTGCCGCCGGGATGGGGCGGCAAACCATCGCCGTGGGGATCGGACGCGGAAGAAACGCAGAGCGCGCGCTTGGCGAATGCAGTTCAGCGCGCGCGCAGCGAGTGGGCGTGGATGCCGGTGCTGATCGCGCAGACCTTCCAGCCGAACGCGCCAAGCGACGATCCCGTCTGGGGCTTTTCGCTCGTCGGCAAGAATTTCCAGCCGCGTTCCGCGTACACCGCGCTGACGCGCGCGCTTGCCGCGCCGGTTCAGCCCGCGTCATTCGATTTTACGCGGTTCTACTTGACGCTCGGCGCGCTCGCGCTTGTCGCGCTCGTCGCGGCGTGGCGCGGCGCG
This sequence comes from Candidatus Aquidulcis sp., assembly GCA_020723345.1. Lineage (GTDB taxonomy): Bacteria > Chloroflexota > Anaerolineae > UBA4142 > UBA4142 > VGOB01. The sequence continues at coordinate 16,570 of DYJA01000011.1, forward strand.
GTTGCCGCGTGGCGCTTGCCCTGGGAGATCGTTTGGCAGCCGATTCAAGCGCGCTTTGCTGCGCTGCCCGAACTCGCGCAGTTCGCGCTGCTTGCGGGCGCGGCAATCGCGCTGTACTACTCGCCAAACGCCGCGCTGAATTTCGCGTTCCTCGCGCTCCTTGTTTTTCTTTTCGCGCTGCGCCTTGATCTGGGTTTGGCGATCACCGTTTTCACGATCCCATTCTATCTCCTGCCGAAAAATCTGATCGGCGGCGCGCAGTTCTCAGTGGTCGAGTTGCTCGTGTTGGTTTCCGCGGCGGCGTGGCTTGTGCGAGCGACCGCCGACCGCCGACAGCTGACCGCGCTCAAAGACCTGCGGTCTGCGGTCAGCTGTCTGCGGTCAATGGATTGGGCAGTCATTTGCTTTGTCCTGCTCGGTCTCCTCTCCGTGAAAATCGCGTCCAACTTTGGCGTGGCGATGCGCGAGTTTCGCGTGATCGTGATCGAACCCGCGCTGTTGTACGCGCTGATCCGCGCGTCGAATTTGTCGCGGCGCGATTTGTGGCGACTGGTGAACGCGTTCATTCTGTCGGCGGTTGCGGTGTCGCTGATCGGCTTGTACCAGTTCTTTTTCACGAGCTGGGTCATCATCGGCGAAGGGGTGCGGCGAGTGCTCGCGGTCTACGGCTCGCCGAACAATCTCGCGCTGTACCTTGATCGCGCGTTGCCGCTGGTGATCGCGCTCGCGCTGTTGGGGCGACTGGAAGTCGCAGCAACAACATCGCCAAGTCTGCCTACGCAGACTAAACCTGCGAAGGCAGGTTTAGTGAACTTGTTGCGGCGAATTTATTCGCCCGCCTCCGCGCTCATCATCGCGCTCGCGCTGTACTTGACGTACTCGCGCGGCGCGTGGCTGGGCATCGCGGCAGGTCTCGCGTGCATCGGTTTGGCAAGCGGCAAGCGCGTGCGAATCGCGATGATCGTCTTGCTCATCGTCGGCGTCATCGTCGTCATTCCGTTTTTGCAAACGGAGCGCGCGCAATCGTTCTTTCAGATCGGCACAGGCACGGGATTTTTCCGCGTGAGCGTTTGGGAATCGGCAATCGCGATGATCCGCGATCATCCCATCTTTGGTGTTGGTCTCGACAACTTTTTGTACGAGTACCCCAAGTACATTCATCCCGACGCGTGGCGCGAGCCGAACCTTTCGCACCCGCACAACATCGTTTTAGATTTTTGGGCGCGACTGGGAGTGGCGGGGGTAGTCGTGTTGGCGTGGATGATGTTCGCTTTTTATCGTAGGGGATTGAGGGAACTAAGGGAACTTGTGGGAACTCAGAGGGCAGTCGTGATCGGTTTGATGGCGAGTATGACGGCGGCGCTCGCGCATGGGATGATCGACGCGGCGTATTTCTACGTTGATCTCGCGTTTGTGTGGATGCTGACGTTGGGGGTGATCGAAGCAATCAGCGTGCAGGAAGTTGTATGATTTCGGCGCGCGAATGAAGGATCATTTTTACTTGATCAGGGCATCGTATTCGGCGTGGCTGCCGATCCACCACCATGTTGCTGTATCGTTGTCCACGAACGCCGATGCCCGCCAGTGCAGTCCGATTCGGACAGAATAGATTGGTTCACGCTCGGACACGCGTTTGAACTGTAAACCGGGATGATGCGGGTTGCGTCGCCATAGACGATATGCTTGGCGCGCCTGACGGCGCACTTCAGCGGGGAGTTGCTGATACTTTCGTCTGAACTGGCGAGTCGTCCTGGACTTTATTGTTTGTCTCATCCTCGGTCAACAATTGTTCCAGTGGCTCAGTCGCGCCACTAGCGATCTCCGCGCGCACTTCGGCAGCCATGCGCGCGAGGAACTTTTGCGATGCTTCAGTGGCAAATAGTTGATCCCATTCGCGGTCGTCGGCTTCCATCTCCGCGGGAGTAGCATCGAACGGCCATTCTGTCTGCGCCAGAATAAGTTCGTACACCTTGGGCAATCGCTCCACGGGCACGCATTTGAGCGCGACTTCAAGATCGTGGTAGGTTAACACGAGCACCTCCTGCCCACATTATACCACGCGAGACAAATCGCGCGCAAATGGCTCATTTGTCATTTGTTCATTTGTCATTTATAATTGCGCCACATCGCTTGTGGTCGCACGCGTTCGCCGCCGCTGACCGCGCGAGCCGCGCGGAAATTCAAAAAAAGGCGAATGCGCGCGAGAAGGGATTAACACCGATGCGTATTCTAGTCACTGGCGGCGCGGGTTTTATCGGCTCGCACCTGTGCGATTATTTTCTCGCGCGCGGCGAGCAAGTGATCGCGATTGACAATTTCATCACGGGTAGCCCCGACAACATCGCGCACTTGAAAAATCATCCGCGCTTTACTTTTATTCGGCAGGATGTGACCGATTATCTCCGCGTCGAAGGTTACGTGGACGCGATTTTGCATTTTGCGTCGCCTGCCAGCCCCGTTTCGTACCTCGCGTACCCGATTCAAACGCTCAAGGTCGGCGCGCTCGGCACGCACAAGGCATTGGGCTTGGCGCGCGCCAAAGGGGCGCGCTTTTTGTTGGCGTCCACGTCCGAAGTGTACGGCGATCCGCTCGTGCATCCGCAGCGCGAAGATTACTGGGGCAACGTCAATCCGATCGGTCCGCGCGGCGTGTACGACGAGGCGAAGCGTTTCGCGGAAGCGATCACGCTGGCGTATCGTCGCGCGCACAACGTCGACACGCGGATCGTCCGCATCTTTAATACGTACGGTCCGCGCAACGCGCTCGACGATGGACGCGTTGTGCCGAATCTGATCGGGCAGGCGCTGCGCGGCGAGCCACTGACGGTACACGGCGACGGGATGCAGACGCGTTCGTTCTGTTACGTGAGCGATGAAGTCGAAGGGATCGCGCGCTTGCTCGCGTCGGATGAAACGATGCCCGTCAACATCGGCAATCCGAACGAGATGACGATTCGCGCGTTCGCCGAAAAAATCAACGCGCTGACGGGAAACAAAGCGGGCATCATGTACATCCCGCGTCCGATTGACGATCCCAGCCGCCGTTGTCCCGACATCTCGAAAGCGAAACGTCTCCTGGGTTGGGAACCGAAAGTCGGTCTCGACGAAGGACTGGAAAAGACGATTGCGTATTTCAAGGCGAAAATAGTGCGATAGTTGGATAGTGCAATAGTGCGATAGTTGAACTATCGCACTACCGCGCTATTGCACTATTGCACTTATGCGAATCTCAACTATTCAACGAAACGTGTCCAGGTTTTGGATCGCGCTTGCGTTGATCGCCATCGCGCTTGCGTTGATCGTGCTGCCGACGACGAGCGCGGTCGCGGTGATCGGCGGCGCGCTCGTCGCGCTGGCGCTGCTGCGCTGGCACGAGATCGCGCTGTACAGCGCGATTGTCGCGGTGCCGTTCGGATCGTGGTTTCCGATTTCGGTCGGCGCGGGCAATCTGACGGCAGTCGACATCGCAGTCGCGCTGTTGATCGTGCTGTGGCTCGCGCGGATGATCGTGATCGAGCGCGGCATCACGATTCATTTCCCGCCGCTGTCGCTTCCATTCGCGCTGTTTCTCTTCGCCGCGATGCTTTCGATCACGGGCGCGCTGTCGCTGCAATTCGCGATCAAGGAATCGACAAAGTGGATCGAGATGTTCGCGATGTACGTTTACGTCGCGAATAATTTCGACACGGCGAAAATGAAACGCGCGCTCGCGGTGATGTTTCTAGCCGGTTTCGCCGAAGCCGCGATTGGCATATACCAATTTCTATTTCAGTGGGGACCGAAGGGGTTCCTGCTGTTTGGCAGTTACATTCGCGCGTTCGGCACGTTCGAGCAGCCCAATCCGTTTGCGGGTTACCTCGCGCTGATTTTGCCGGTCGCGTTGGGCGTGGTGATTGCGGTGTTCAGTGTTCAGTATTCAGTATTCAGAAAAACTGAACACTGGATACTCAATACTGGATACTCTGCGCTTGCCGCATTGTCGCTTGGCGCGATGTTGACCGCCGCGGTGATGAGTTGGTCGCGCGGCGCGTGGCTGGGAATCGCGACGGGCTTGATCGTTACGGTGATCGTCCAGAGTCGCCGCGCGTTCGTGCTGACGATCATCGCCGCGTTCGCGCTGACGTTCGGCATTTTGCTCAACAGCATCAACGTCATTCCCGACGTGATCGTCGAGCGCTTTAGCGGCGTCGCGGATTACTTGGGCGTATTTGATGTGCGCGGCGTCAAAGTCGACGACGCGAATTTCGCCGTCGTCGAACGGATGGCGCACTGGCAAGCCGCGTGGGGAATGTTGCACAATCACCCGGCGCTTGGCGTCGGCATTGGCAATTACGCTGTCGTGTATTCCGATTACGCGCTGCCGCGCTGGGACGATCCGCTCGGACACGCGCATAATTACTATCTCAACGTCGCCGCCGAAACGGGGTTCATCGGACTCGCGGCGTACGCGATTCTGTGGCTCGCGATCTTTTGGCAGAGTTGGCGCGCGCTTCGCGCGTCGCGTGGATTCTGGCAGAGTGTCGCGGCAGGACTGCTGGGAATGCTCGTCGCGCTTTCCGCGCACAACGTGTTCGACAATTTGTTCGTGCATGGCATGGCGGTTCAAGTCGGCATTGGGCTGGGCATGCTCGCGTGGATCGAAGATTCGGCGATTGGGTGATTCGGTGATTGGATATCGCCCGCGCCTCTCGTAGTTCGCAATTTGCAATTCGCTTGGAGGATTTTCGTTGGCAAATTTTTTCTCATTCGATTCGAGTAACAATGGCGAGTTGACGCGCTTTATGAAGTTTGCAACCGTTGGCGCGATTGGCGCGGTAGTTGACTTTAGTGTGCTCAATCTGCTCGTGTTGGGCGTTGGCGTACCAAAAGAATACGCGAATCTGGTTTCAGTATCGTGCGCGATTTTCAGCAACTTTACCTGGAATCGTTTATGGACGTTTCCCGAATCGCGCGAACGTCCGGTGCATACGCAATTCGGCAAGTTCGCGCTGGTGAATCTGATCGGTTTGGGCATCAACCAAATCGTGTTCTTGACGACGGATGCGCTCGTCTTCGGCGAGTTATTTTCGCACCCGATTGATTACAACTTTGCCAAAGCGACGGCGATCATCGTCGTGTTGTTTTGGAATTTCTTCGTCAATCGAAACTGGACGTATCGGGGAATTTAGTTTGTTGGTTCGATAGTTTGATAGTTTGTTAGGCAAACACCAGCCAACTAACCAACCATCCAACTATCTAACTATGCAACTACGCATCGGCATTGATTTCACCTCCGCCTCACGCGAACGCGCGGGGATTGGGCGGTACGCGCGCGAACTTGTCCGCGCGTTGTCGCGTCTCGATCACGCGAATCAGTACGTCCTCTTCGTTCCGCGCGACGCGCACGCCGATTTGTTGCAGTTCGATTGGTCTCCCAATTTCTCGATTGTCCGCGCGCCGCTGACCGAACGCTACCTCGCCGCGCTGTGGCAGCGCGCGCGTATTCCGCTGCCGATTGAAGCGTTCATCGGCGCGGTGGACGTGTTCTACTCGCCCGATTTTCTTCTGCCGCCGACGCGCGCGCGGCGCAAACTCGTCACGGTTCACGATCTCTCCTACGTCCGCGTGCCCGAATGTTTTCCCGCGCCACTGTTGAACTATCTCAATCGCGCGGTGCCGCCTTCCGTCGCGCGCGCGGACTTGGTTCTCGCCGACGCGGCAAGCACGCAGCGCGATCTGGTTGACGTGTACCGCGTTCCGCTCGAAAAAATTCGCGTGCTGTACTCTGGCGTTGATCCGCGCTTTCGCCCCGATGTCTCGGACGACGCGCGCGCGCGGGTGCGCGCACTGACGCGCGGCAAGCCGTACTTGCTCTCGGTCAGCACGATTCAGCCGAGAAAAAATTACGCGCGGTTGATCGAAGCGTTCGCGCGAATTGCGAATAGCGAATCGCAAATTGCGAACTCGCAATTCCTAATTCGCGATTTGCAATTGATCATTGCGGGCGGACGCGGCTGGATGTACGAAGAGATTTTCCAGACCGTCGAACGATTGAACTTGCGCGAGCGTGTCATCTTCCCCGAGTTTTTCGCCGACGACGATCTGCCGGCGCTGTACGCAGGCGCGACGTTGTTCGTGTACCCGTCGTTGTACGAAGGATTCGGTTTGGGAATCGCGGAGGCGATGGCGTGCGGCGCGCCCGTTGTTTGCTCCAACGCATCGTCGCTGCCCGAAGTCGCGGGCGACGCCGCGCTGTACTTTGATCCGCGCGACATCGACGCGATGGCGGACGCGATTCAACGCGCGCTGGCGGATGAAGCGTTGCGCGCGGATATGCGCGCGAAAGGATTCGCGCAGGTGAAGCAGTTTATGTGGGAAAAAGCGGCGCGCGAGTTGCGTCAATACTTGGAAGGATGACTACACAGATGGACATCGCTCTTTTTATCAATGTGATCGGTTGGATCGGTTCTGCTGCTGTGCTCTTGGCGTACGCGCTGGTTTCCGCCAAGCGCGTGCAAGGCGATTCGGTGGTGTATCAAGTCATGAATCTGGTCGGCAGTGTGTGCCTGCTGAGCAATACGATTTATTGGGGCGCGTACCCATCGTCGTTTGTCAACATCGTTTGGACGGGCATTGCGCTCTTTGCGCTCGCGCGCTCGGTCAAACACTGATCTTCACAAAGATCACGCAACACGCATTACGGTTCATTTTCCATGCAAAACGCAACTCTCATTTTCCTCACGCGCGACAACCAAATTCTCTTGGGGTTGAAAAAGCGCGGTTTCGCACAAGGCAAGTTGAACGGATTCGGCGGCAAGATCGAAGCAGGTGAGACGATTCCCGCCGCCGCCGCGCGCGAACTGCGCGAGGAATGCGGCGTTCAGGTTGACGCGAACGATCTCGCGCCCGTCGCGCGCCTAGAATTTTTCTTTCCCGCGAAACCCGAATGGGATCAAATCGTCCACGCGTTTCTCGCGCGGCGTTGGCGCGGCGAGCCGCGCGAGACGGACGAAATGCAGCCGATGTGGTTTGACACAAAAGCTATTCCTTATGCTAAAATGTGGGCGGACGACGCACACTGGCTGCCGCTCGTTCTGCAAGGCAAGCGTGTCGAGGCAACATTCACGTTTGCGGATGATAACGAGACGGTGAGGGAAACAAGGATACGCGAATTGAAGTTATGCGCCACTTCTACTGCCGAGTAGAAGTAGAAATTTTGAGACGCAGGCAAGGAAGCAGCAAGAGGAAAAATGAAGGGTCAATTGACTGGGATGCGAGGAGTCTACCTTGTCTCAGCAGAACTTGCACGGCGTGGTTTCATCGCATCTCCCACGTCACGGAGTGCGATGGGGGCCGACATTCTTGTGACAGACCAGGCTTGTCGTCGAACTTTCTCGGTTCAGGTGAAGACGAATGCGCGAGCGTTCACCGCTTGGCTTGTGGGCAAGAAACCGATGGTATCCACAAACCACATCTATGTTCTTGTGAATCTCCGTCCTACCAAGACAGGCGAGTCCATTGAGTATTTCGTTGTGCCAAGTCAGGTGATTGCTAAGAATACGAAGAGTATACGAAGGCCCCATTCTGTATGGTACGCTGTGTTCAAGAAAGCTGTGGCAGATTACCAAGACGTGTGGGGAGTATTCGGAGAGCCATGAGAGGCGTTCGCTGATTATGGAGTGACGTACTCGCCTGCGCTCAAGTCTGGAGGTCTCGCAGTGTCCCAAGGCACCATCACCATCGAAACCATCGCCAGCGAAGTTCTGCGCGGCAATCCGATCGGCGATCCATTCGTGCGCCGCGTGCCAATCTACTTGCCGCCTGATTACGACAAAAGCAGCGCGCGCTATCCCGTCGTCTTCGTCCTCGCGGGATTCACCGGGCGCGGTCTCACGTTCTTGAACGACGCGCCGTGGGGCGAAACGATTGCGGAGCGCATGGATCGTTTGATCGCGCAGGGCAAGGTGCAGCCGATGATTCTCGTGATGCCCGATTGCTTTACGCGCATCGGCGGCAGCCAGTACATCAACTCGCCTGCGGTCGGGCGGTACGAAGATCACGTCACGCAAGAACTCGTCGCGTTCGTGGACAACAAATATCGCACGATTGCTGATCGCGATCATCGCGCGGTCGTCGGCAAATCGTCGGGCGGGTACGGCGCGGTGATGCTGGCGATGCGTCATCCCGAAATCTTTGGTATAATGGCGTCGCACAGCGGCGATCTCTATTTCGAGTTTTGCTACAAACCCGATTTTGCGGGCGCGCTGCGCGGCTTGAAAAAGTACGGTGGTCTCGACAAATTCTGGAACGAGTTTTCGACGATTCATCCGCATGATCGCGAATTCAACGCGCTGCTCAACATCGTCGCGATGTCCGCCTGCTACTCGCCGAATCCGAACGCGCCGCATGGTTTCGATCTCCCATTCGACCTCGAAACGGGCGAACTGCGCGATGACGTGTGGCAGCGCTGGCTCGCCTGGGATCCCGTCTGCATCGTCGATCAACATCTCGACGCGCTGCGCTCATTGCGGCTGATTTATCTTGACGCGGGCTTGCGCGACGAATTCAACTTGCAATACGGTGCGCGCATTTTTGCCAAACGCTTGAAAGAGCGCGGCATCAATTTCGTTCACGCAGAATTCGACGACGGACATTTCGACATCCGCTACTCAGTTTCTTGACGTGTTTGCCGATAAGCCCCGTTACTGTTAGATCACTGGTCTTGTAGTCGTAGAAACAAAGCACGCGAAGTATTTCAAACAGAGTCGCCCTCTGCTGTGGTGTACCCCAGTCCAACTTTTCCGCAATCTCCGCTGCAACCTGCCTCAGTTGTGCTTCCTCATTACTATCCAGGATCCTAACCTCACCCAGCCGTTTCAGCATGTCTTCGCGCTCGGACTCGAGTTTTTTGAATTCACCTTGAATCGTGGCTTTCTTCTCGGTGAAGGTCGTCTTGTCAATCTCGCCGGCAGTGTAAAGGTCCACCAGCCGATTGACTCGATCTCGTGTCTTCTCAATCTGTGCCACAATCACGGCGAGGTTTGCTTCAACCATTTTTTGCGCACGTTTTGCTTCCTGACGCATTTCAGCAATGCCCGCAAACAATCGGTCAGGATTCATTAGCGCCTCGCGAACGCATGCCCAAGCGGCATCGTCCATGAGATCACCATTGACATGTCCCTTGCATCGTTCGGATTCGGCGACGTCGGTCAGGCTTCGTCGGCAGCGATAGTAATGCCACCGACCACGGCTCGTCGCTCCATTGTACGTTCCATTGCACACCGCGCATTTCAATCGTCCTGATCCCAGAAGGTAGGTGACCTTAGCAGGACGATGGAACCTGCGTCGGTTCTCGGCGAGTTGCGCCTGGGCATCCGCAAATAGTTCTTTTGAGATGATCGGTGAGACCGGCACAATGATCGCATCGCTGCGATTGCGCTCTACAACACAGGACTTGCGTTTGCCAGGAGCATCCAACAATTGGAATCGTGATTTGCCATAACGCCATTCCCCGATATAGACCGTTGATTTCAGAATCAGTCCGACGGTCCGTCGAGTCCATCTGCCCCCTTTAGGCGCAGGAATGCCCTTTTCGTTCAGTCGCATGGTGATCGCATAAGTAGTCATACATTCATCGACGAGCCAATGGAACATGACCTCGACAACGCGTGCCTCGGATTCGATCACTACCAGCGTGCAAGAAATCTTGCGTCCGCGTTCATCGCGTTTAGTTTCAAACTTGTATCCATATGGACGACAGGCAGTGGCAATCACCCTTCCCGTTGCCGCGCGATCGCGCTTGCCTTGCAGCCCGCGTCGCCGAATATTCAACCGCTCAATTCCGCTAACCAATTGGTCGGTCGCTTTCAGTGCCAGACCTTCAATCGTCGAGACATCACGCCCAGGGGATGCGTATTCAACCGGAGCGCCGCTTAATTGGGCCAGTAATTCCAGCTTGGCGATGGCATCGCCGCGTCCCAAGCGGTCAGGAATGTCGCACACAAGCACGTCAATCAGGCCATTGCCCGCCATTTCAAGTAGTTCGTTAAATCGGGTTCGCGCGAGAACAAAACTGCCAGAGATTGCTTCTACCTGCTCGGTGACAATCTCATAGCCGCGCTCGATGCAATATTGTCTGCAACGCGTCAACTGAGATTCAGGGCTGGTATTCTCAAGTTGTGCGCCTGTACTCACTCGTGCATATAATCCTGCACGTTTGCTCACGACGCCTCCTTCCTTATCAATAGGCTGCCAGGTCGAAACGCAGTGTGTCTGCCGCCGTCAACCTGGATGCAGTGTGCGTTCGGAATGGAAAGCACCAATGTGCCGTTGTCGTCGTTCGTTACCGTCACTTGTAGTCCTGCTTGCAAGCAGAAGTTTGACGCGCTTTGCAAAAGCTGCAAGGCTTCGATTGGCATCACTGGTCGCGGAATGCTGCATGGAGTGCCCGACGTAGGTTTTCGGCATCTGTGAAATTGCCTGATCTGTTTCATAATGCACCTTTTGTTGTAAGAGAATGCGGAGGCGAATTGCTCGCCTCCGTGAGCGTGTAGCTCTGGTTCACGAGGGGTTGGAGCAGGTCTTCAGGGTCGTGGCCGGCGGTTGCCGTTACGCGCGGTATCCGAGCGCGGATGGGTGCGCCGTCCACTTGCCGTCGGACGGGTGAGACTAGCGAGTCGGGTTGCCGCCTGACCGCTTCGTCAGCATCTTCTGAAATGCGCCTTGACTTTTCTGATCTGGGCAACGAGGCGAGTGGCGAACGATAACAACGCGCCCATGGCCGTCCGGGTCGGCAGCACTGGCATCTCGGCGCCAGGACTCGCCACGCTTGATGGGTTGACCACATGCCAAGCATTTGCGCGGGTTGTACTTGGCTATGCCCACACCAAAAGTTGCGTAGGCAATTCGGGTCATGTCAATGATGTGACATGACCGCTTGGTTAGTTTCCGCATTTTGTGTACCTCGCAAGGGATTTTTTTCGGGCGTTACTGGGTTCGGGAAGCTCTTTGTCGGCTTATTGTGATCACCCCAACGAGTCTCCCACCGTAATCCAAAAGAAAACGGGCAGCCCGCCAAAAGTGGCAGACTGCCCGCACTGTGATATAATGCGGTTAGCCCGCTCACCGGTCTCTTCGGTGGGTTGGGTTAGTGCCGTGTAAGTGTTACCAGCACTTGCGCGGCACGATTTAGGGTCTCAAATGTTGACTATATCAACAATTATATCATAGAGTTCAACCAAAGTCAAGCAGGTTTGGGACCACGGCGTTCGCCGAGTTCTTTCACTCGCGTCAAATAAGCAAGCAACGACTTGCGGTTGACTTGCCAGACGGTCGCAAACTTGCGAGCTTTGACCTCGCCGGTTCGGGTAAGTCGTCGGATATGTTCTATGTGATATCCGCTCAGTCGAGCAGCTTCTCGAACTGTGATCCACTCATCAGCCATTGATGTATCGTCTCCCCCATGTGGGCCGATTTTACATCATTTGCCACGCCATTGCAATTCTGCCGTCCTATTTACTTTTCAAAGTTCAGCGTTAGTTACGTCTGTCCGATGGCTCGTCTGCCTGGGTGGGCCGCGCCGCGTTCTCATTTGAACTCTTGCTACTTGCTTGGGCTGCATCTTTGATCCATGTCAGAATGTATGCGTAAGCGCGCGCGAGTATCGCTGCCTCTCGATCGGGATTCTTGTGTGTTGTCTGGAAACGAGGATAACTGTTCGGTGTTTGTTGCATCTGCTCCTTTCTCATAACTTGTCAATTGAAGATCAAAAAATGTGGTGTCCTATACATGATTCTCTCCTTCGATGGTGTAAATGCCTCAATTACAAGCTATAGTTTCCCCCGTTACAGGGACACTACCGGAATTTGCACCCAACTTTCGATGCTACCCCCTCACGGCGTGGTCAACTCCTTCACCCCGATCCGCTCGTCAGACCAGATTTGTACGTAATACAACATAACAGATCTGCCTTCGGCTGAGAAGGATTTTTCTGACAATCGCCTCGCGCCATTTGGCGCGCCGAATGCATCGGCACTTGTACATGCAAAGAAAGCACTCGGCAGGAAAATGAGAACAGCCAAGTGGAAAAGGGAACAACGTCCTTTCGTGCATTCCTAATCGAAATGAAGGGACTCTCCAACAAGCCGTGCTGCAACTCATCCCTGAAAAGAGAGTGTTGCAGAATTAGGCGTGCGGGGCGTTGAGCGGCGTTGAGGACGCACTTTGCCGCTTGATTTGAGGGTCGCACTTGGTCTTCAGAACTTACACTCGCTCAATCAACCCAGGTCAGGTCATCCCGGTAACTCCATGCCGCTTGTTCAAACGACGTGCGCTCGGCTTTTGGCAGCCGGTCCTCCTTCGTCCATCTGATTTCGTGCAGTGCACCCAATGCAATTTCACGGACTCGCGGCTTGCGCGGTCTTGATGTTTAACAACTTCATCCACTTTTTCAGATTGTACGCCACGGCATTCATCTTCGCTTGAAAATCGCACTTGAACTTGCCGCGCCGGCGCGCGTTCCGCGCGCCGTTGTAGCGGACGAGCGCGGCAATAATCCGTTCCACCCTGGGACGCGCCTGCATATCGAGCTGAAATTGCTCGGTCGCATTGTAGCGGCGCGCCGCTTCCACTTCGCGGCGGTAATCACTGATGAAGACTTGGCGCATACGCTTCGACCCAGGTTTGTGGGTGCGACATAATTCCCAGACGGGACAATCGCGGCATTGCAGACCCAGGAAACGAAAGAGTCGTCCGTCGCCACTGCCGGAGCGATACGCGATGGTCGTGGTCTGTTCGTTCGGACACATCAACGTTGTACCATCGTCCGACAATTGAAAGCGGTTGGGGGTGAATTTGCCGGTGGGGGTGTGCGTGGGCGGCAGGGGTGCGACGAGTTGCGTTTGTCCCTGGGTCGCTTCGGTGACCAAGGCGCGCGTTTTGCCGTTGCCGGCGGCCGTATCGTAAATGAATTTCGCGGGAGCCAGGTCGTGGTGTTCCGCTTCGGCGCGGAGCACCGCGGGAATCGCGACGGCATCGGGTTGTGCGCCGGTCTCGACCTGGATTTCACGGACAAAGTTTTCCGTGACGGCAACTTGGACGTTGTAACCGAAATCGGTTTTGTCGGTGGCGGCGCCATGCACGCGATAGGTCGCTTCCGGATCGGTGGCACTGCCGAGGCGATACGCGCCTTTGTCGTCCGCCGGTCGTTCGGTGACTTGGGGCAGCGTCGGATTTTCCGTGGGCACGAGCACCACTTCATCGGCGATGATTTTGTCGAGATAGCACAACCATTCCAGAATCGGCGTGCGTTGCTCAGCCGATAGCGGGGTGGGCGTGTCGAGTTGGTCGCGCACCACGCGCGCACAGTCGAGCGCGGCGCGGACGGTGGTTTGCAAGCGCGCGGCGCGTTCGGTGGGGGTGAGATGAAACTCGCGGCGTTCGTCCTTCGCCCCGAAGAGCGCGACCGGATCCAAGTCCGCGCGCACGGCGGCGGCGCGTGCCGCATCCACTTTGTGGAGCGCCGCGAGCACGCGTTTGCAGGTGTGGCGTAACAAATCGACCAAGGATTCTTTCGCCGCATTCGCGCGTAAGGCATACGTATCGCCAACCTGGGAGTGTTGCCGTTCATTGGGAAAGTCGGCGTCAATCTGGCGCAAAGTTTCATCGAAGAGCGTGCGCGGCTGTTTGCAGCAGACCCACAACTCGAAGCGTTCGAGCGTGGAGTGGTCGGGACCCTCGGCGAAGATCGGATAGCCGACAAACCATTTGACGACGAGGTTGAAGCCGCGAAGCGTGTGCCATTCGAGATCGCGCAGCGACCAGTTGTAGAGATACTTGACGAGCAAGGCACGCACGAGGCGCGGCGCGGGATGTGTGGGAGGCGTCCCCGGTCCGGTCGAGTGATGATAGGGCGCGCACGCGGTTTCGAGGGGAGTGAAGTTGAGGCAGTCCGCGAGTTTGACGAGGAGATGCGCGGCATCACGTTTGAGGAGCGTGAGGTAAGTTTGGTCGCTCAACCAAACGAGCAGTTGGGTGAGGTAGAGTTTGAAGACAGCGAGCGCAAAATCGGGTATAATAGGCATGGTGGTCTCTCGTGTACAAAAGGTTGTTGGTCGGCACCACAATCATTGCACATTTTGAGACCACTTTCAAGTTCACGTCACTGAATTCTGCAACACTCTCGAAAAGGATCTGCAACGGGTGAATTGCACATTCGACGGGAACGAAAGGACCGATTTGAGAAATTTGCGTAAACAGAACCGTCGTGCTACAAGTAAGGGTACATAAATTATCTGGCGCAAAGGCACGCGCCATTTGGCGCGTCAGGTTTCGTGTTTACCACCTTACTTTTCTCGTTCCCAGAGAGTATCTTTGTCAGTAATAGCAAGATCAATTCTGCAGATTCGGTATTGGAGGAACGATGCCCAAGTCTCCTGTGATTCGCGTGGTTCTGGCTGACGATCATCCTGTCGTCAGGGAAGGAATAAAGGCATCCTTGGAGAAAGAACCAGGAATTCGTGTCGTGGGTGAAGCGAGCAATGGCGAAGAAGCCATCCGCCTGGTGAAAGAAGAGGAGCCCCAGGTCGCGATCTTCGACATCAAAATGCCGCCGCTGAACGGCATCGAAGCGATGAAGCGCGTCTTGAAAGAATGCCCAGAGACGCGTGTGATCATTTTGACAGGGTATATTAGCGACCCGTATCTGGATGCGGCGCGCCATGCCGGCGCGAGCGGCTTCCTTGACAAACACGCCAGCTCCGACCAGTGTCGCTTGGCGGTACGGGCCGTTGCGCAGGGAGGAACCTTCTTTTCAGAAGAGACGCATAGACGGCTGGTTCAGCGCGAAAAGGGAAAATACAATCTAGGTGACCGCTACGTCGAGGTGTTGACGCAGAAAGAACTTGATACGCTCCTCCTTGTAGCCAAGGGTGATTCGAACAAAGAGATTGCCGAAAAGATTGGGATTGACGCGCGCGCCGTGCAGTCACGGCTACGCAGTATCTACCTCAAACTTGGAGTCTACACTCGGACCGCGGCCGTGAATGTGGCATTGCGGGAGCACTGGATTGACCTTGACGCAGATGAAGTATTACTGCCGGGAAAACCCATTGGAGGCGAAAAGAATGTGGAGTAGTCTGCGTTTTCGCATCGCTATCTTGGTGCTGGCTACCCTCGCCACGGTCATGGTCAGTTTGTTTTCCGTCTCAACCATGACCGTTTCCTCCATGGCAGGTCCATTTCTTGGGCAGTTTGTGACACTGGCAGTCCTCAGCCTGCTGGGTGTTCTCGTGATCGCGTTCAGCTATCTCTCTCTGCGCCAACTCATTGTTCCCCTACGCATTCTCACCGAGACAGTGGATGAAATCGCGCGCGGAGATTACCATGCGGCTGCGAAACCGACTGGCGGGGTGCGCGAAATAGAGCAGTTACGGATGGCGCTTGATCACTTGGCGCAGCAAGTGCTTGCCGGGCAAGATGCGACGGAGTTCTACATCGCGCGAATTACCGACGCGGAAGAAGAAGAACGGAAACGCCTGGCACGCGAGATCCACGACGATACCATCCAGTCGTTGGTGGTCCTGGGACAGCATGTGGACAATCTGCGAGATTTGATTGGGCCAGCGGCACCGGCTACAGTAGCCGTCGCTGAAATCCGCAAACAAGTATCCAGTTTGTCAGATTCGCTGCGCCGGTTCGCCAGCGACCTCCGTCCACCCTACTTGGAAGATCTCGGGCTACTCGTCGCGCTGCGACAACTCGCGCAAGAATCGGGAGCTCAGATTCAAGTCACCGGTGAAGAATATTCTCTCGGTGTGGACCGCGAGATTGCGCTTTACCGCATTGTCCAGGAAGCGCTGCGCAACGCGGGCAAACATACTCGGGCGCAGCAAATCGGGTTAAACGTTTCGTTCCTGTCGAACCAAATCATCGTCACGATAGCGGACGATGGAGAAGGTTTCGACGTGCCGGCAGACCGAACGGCATTCGCCCGCACGAATCATTTCGGGCTGATGGGGATGCAGGAGCGCGCTCACCTATTGGGCGGCGCCTTGCAGATCAGGTCTGCGCGCGGCAAAGGAACTGAGGTTAAGGTGAGTGTGCCGCGCGCGATCAAGGCATCCTAATCCTGGCGTCGGTTTCTCGCAACTTGCAACTCCTCTCGGATGCTCCCAAGAACGTCGATCGTCTCATCCCCGAAGGCAACGCGAAATCAACTGCATTCGCCTCTGATCCAGTCTCCTGAGTTACCTCTCTCGACCTGGGATTACTCCCTCACCTTTTCTCGTAGGATGATTGAGCAACATTAGATTGAGGCGTCCCATCCATTTCGATATGAAATGGATGCAAGGACGCCGTTTCTTTTTCCTCTTGGATGTTCCCACTTCACCGCCCAGAGTTTTTCGCCCGCGCAAATGCCGACACATTCAGCGCGCCATTTGGCGCGCGGCGAGTGTTGGAAAAATCCTTACCCGCTAATGTAAGGTACGGTATGCTGTCGTCCATATGGTCAAACCTCTTGAGACGGAAATCGGAGAGATGAAGTTATCCGACAACTCTTTGCGACTTGTGACGACGACGCATCGCGGCGGAGAATATGGGTACTGGTGGAATGCGGAGAGCAAGCAAAGCATCTGGTGGCAGTCCGTCAACCCAACGGCTATTCCTTCAGGGCAGGGCAATTGGTTCTATGGGATCCATCCGACGAGCCACAAGCGCAGCAATCACGAGCGTGCGCGAATCGGGGACATCGCCGGCATCAATTGTGTCTTCGCCGATTTCGACGCGGCGGATTTTTGCGACAAAGGAAAAGCGCGGGAGCACATTGATGCATTGAAAGTCTCGCCATCTGTCATCGTCGATAGCGGCGGGGGCTATCATTGCTACTGGTTCTTGTGCGATACGTTCGTGATCACGACTGAGTCAGATCGAGACCGCGCCCGCCAATTGCAGGCGGACTGGGTTGTGTTGGTCGGAGGCGATCTTGGCGCGAAAGACCTCGCACGAGTCCTGCGTGTTCCTGGCACGCACAACCTCAAGCCGCAGTATGCGCCGAACTATCCACTCGTTGATTTCGCGCGCGCGGATTTGGAACTGGTCTACGCGCTTGAGGATCTTGAGCGACTGACCATCTGCGTCACCCGTGCGCCACGCGGATTTCCAACTCGACAGAATGCCCCCAGTCGCATCAATGATGCAACGGCTTTGCAGCGCGAGATCGACACACTCTTAGCGACTGCCGAGGGCAACCGCAATACGCAGTTGAACAAATCCGCGTTCACGCTCGGTCAACTCGTCGCGACTGGATCGCTTGATCGTTCGACCGTCGAGGCGCGCCTCTCTGATGCCGCGCGGACGGTTGGGCTGGGAGCACGCGAAGCCATCGCAACGATTCAAAGTGGACTGGATGCCGGGATGAGAGTGCCACGCCTGGTGCGAAATCAGCATTCCGAACATCCTGCCGCGAAAACTTTGGAGGAGGACTTGGGCGGTGACGACAACTTGATCAACGTGCGGATCGCAGAGTTGGAAGCGAAGGTGGAGGGGGTGCCAACGGATACCGACAAGCTGCGCCTGCCCCTGGTGCTGCGCCCGATCCTTGAGGAGCTTGCGCCAATGGACAAAGCAATCGCTAGCGCGTTTCTGAACTACAAGATCAAACCGCACTTTGGGCTCACCTATTCGGCAGTCCGCGCATACGAAAGCGATCTGGCGAAACTGCGCGATGCCTGGGAACAATCAGAGCAGATACGCCAGGTCAAGGAGAGGGCGGCGGAGGAAGAGGCACAAGCCGCCAAAGTAAGGGAGATGACAAACGAAGAACGCGCCGAAGCAATCGCTTTTCTCCAAGACCCGCGCCTGTTCGAGCGCATTGTCGAAGACATTACCACGTTGGGCTACGTCGGCGAGGACGCCAACAAAATTCTCCAGTATCTGGTGGCGACATCGCGCAAACAGGATCGTCCTCTTTCGACGGTCATCAAGAGTCCGTCGGCTTGGGGCAAATCAGAGATGGTCAAAAAGGTTGTGCGCTTGATGCCGCCCGAGGACGTGGTCGAATACACGCGGTTAACGGCTCAGTCTCTGGCGTACCTGCCTCCGAACGCATTGCAACACAAGTTCATGGCGGTGACGGAACGCGACGGCTCTGAGGAAAGTGACTATACCATTCGGGTCCTGCAATCGGAGAATATAATTCGAGTTGCATATGCTGCAAAGGATCCACTGACGGGAGAAATGCGCACGCGGGAGAATCAGGTCAACGGGCCGATGGCGTATACCGAGACGACGACGCGTCCCACCATTCACAACGAGAACGCGACGCGCGTTTTCGAGCTGTATCTGGACGGGACCGAGAAACAAACACAACGCGTCCATGAACTACAGCGAAGGAATGCGACCCTTGAGGGATTGCGGAGCGAGAAAGAGAAGGAAGCGATTGTGCGTCGGCATCGCAACGCTCAGCGGTTATTAGAGCCGGTCAAGGTGGTGATTCCTTATGCTGACTTGATCAAATTCCCGGCGGACATTCCACGCACGCGACGTGACTTGCCGCGTTTTCTGGAAGTCATCAAGGCGATTGCCTTCCTTCGCCAGAAGCAAAAACCCAAGAAGACAGATTCGGATCCCAGGATGAATGATAGACTCGAGTACATCGAAGCAGATTTGGCGGATTATGAGGTGGCTTATCGCTATGCTGCCCCGGCAATTGCCGCGGGATTGGATGAACTGACGGAACACAGTCGAGCCCTGTTGGGAATCATTCGCGCTGGCTTGGCAAGATGGGTGAGCGAAGATGAAGGCAAACCAGAGCACGAACGACGCAGCACGTTCACTCGTTCTGACATCGCGACCTGGGCAAAAACGACCTACGATTTTGTGGTGACCTACGTTCGTCCACTTGAGAATAGAGAATACCTTGAGGTTATCAGCGGTGGGCAAGGAAAGAAATACGTCTACAAGATAAGCGAAGAGGGTCAACTCGACGAGGGCATGTTGACGATCCGTGGACTGAGTACTCCGGCCGAGATCGCGGAGTCTATCGCATTGGAATGACTTGCGAAGTGAGAGACCGACGGGTACGGGAATTGTTCATCCTCCGAAACAGGCACGGAAAGCGATTTGTAGTCGTGCTACGTTCTCCTCGGACTTTGGGCGGGGACATTCACTCCGCGTGTGTGCGTGACTCCTTCGTTCGCTTTCTCGGCAAGCCCGTTGCTTGGCACTGCAACATGAGTTCGTTCCGGGACAAATGCCAATGTCAATTGGGTTGGCCCCGCCGTGTCGCGGGTTGGTTGGGTTGGCAGGCAGTTTGCGCACACACACCAGGTCAGACTGCCTGCCTTCCAAAGCACGAAGAGTCGCGTCACGTCGAGCTGCTGATTGTACGCCGATGGTTGAGTTGGTTCCCTGCTCCTGTACGGCAGAAGAAATGCGGGACAATCCCGCCAGAAAAAGCGAGTGTACGCGCGTACGACTGTAGCATCGTCCAAGACTCATACCGGCCCACAGCCACCTCGACCTGCTTCGTCTCGTGGGAGCCAAGTTAGCACGCGCACGACCTTGAAAGGAGACCACCAATGCGAAATCTAGCCATCTATCGCTGTCCGAAATGCAGAACCCAATACCGCCCGCTTGATGCCGGCGCACGCCGCTTCATCTGTTGTGGTATAGCGCTCGAACGCATCAAGACGGGCGCACGCGGGTTTGCGGCTATTCCGCAACTCAGTGCGCTTTCGCCACAACTCGGCGCGCCCATGCGTCCTGTGGTGGTGAGTGCCCCAGCACGTCAGTCGTCCACGGGCCCGACTGAGGTTCTTGAGATCATTCCCCCGCGCGACAATACGGTCGACGCGCTCGCGGTGGAACTCCTGCTCAGTCGGTTTGCAACTGAGACACCGTTTTCGCTTGAGATTGCTGGCGATTCGCACATGCGGCGTTTCACAATTCGCGCGCCGCACGAAACCCTCGCGCATCTCCGCCGCCAGATTCAGGCGACCTATCCCCAAGCCGAGTTCCGAACCGTTCCGCCTGAAGAGGATCCGGCGTACGACCATAAACTCGCGCAGATGTCAGCGGATTTCACTTTGCGGCGACAGCTGTATCTTCCCTTGCGAACCTTCCGCAACGGCGATTTCCTCGAAGCCGATCCGGTGCTCGGACTCCTCGGCACGTTTGCCGACCTGGAACAAGGGGAACGGATGCTGTCGCAACTGATTCTCTTTCCCGCGCCGGCGAACTGGGCAGATCGTTACCAAGGCATGGAGCGTCAGGTTGACCCATCCAGAGGCGAAGTGCCACGTTCTGCGAGTTTGTTCATGCGGCAACTCGTTGGATTGGTTGTGGCAATCATTTTTCTCGCGACGGTGTTGTGCGGGGTCATCACGTACCTGCAACACCGCTGGTTGGAATTCGGTGTGGCTCTTGTCACCGGAGTGGTAATACTCACGGGATTGCTCTACGTGATTAAACTGATGATGGACGAGACCAACATCAATCCCGAAATGGTAAAACGAAAATTGGAGGGTTCGTCGGCATATGACGTCTCACTTCGTCTGACCGCGTTCGCGCAAACCCCCGAACTCACACGACTGCGCTTGCGGTCGCTCGTCAAAGCGTACGCTCAATTCAATCTCGCGAGCGGGAACGCGCTCGAGCCGCACATCGCGGAGTTTGATCCCCGCGACATCTCGCTGCCATGCAAACCGTTGTGGGACGAATGGTTGGATCGCGGGGTGCGCCTGACCGTCGCCGAGATCGCGTCGATGTGGCATCTGCCAGTTGGATTCGAGGCGCCGTTCGTCGAACGCGCCAAAGCGAAACGACTCCTGCCCCTGCCCAATACTGTCGAGCAAGGGATTCTGATTGGGCATTCGGTGCATCAAGGGCAACGGATTCCCGTGCATCTGGATGCCGATACATTGTGGCATCACAACTTTATGGTCGCCAAGACCCAGAAGGGCAAGTCAACGTTAATGGCAAATCTCGCGGTCGAGGCGATGAAGAAAGCCGCGGCGGTCGTCGTGATCGATCCGCACGGCGACCTGGCGCGCGCGGTGCTCGGCGTCGTTCCGCCTTCGCGCGCGAAGGATGTCGTTTACGTCGATCTGAGCCTGTTTTCAAGGGTTACGCGATTCTTATCGCTTTTGAGCACCAAATTGAACGCTTTTCAGACGCAGTTTACGTAAGAACACTCGAAACTGCATTGAAACAGCGGCAAAATGAATAAGATTTCGACAACCCTTGAATACAGGCTGAGCGACTCAAGCCAGATCGTCGGGCTGAATCTGCTGGACATGACGCAGGGACGCAGCGCGGATAGGGTCGTTTCGCACCTCGTCCACGTCGGCGAAATGATCTGGAGTGACTACTGGGGACCGCGGATGGAAGACGCGCTGCGAATGGCGGCGCGCACCTTGCTCTACATCAACGAACGCTTCGCGGCGCACGGACAGCAGCAATTCACGCTCCTCGATATTCTGCCACTCTTTGAATTGGGCAACTTTCGCCATCGCCTCTTGAAGGATTACGTCAAAGACGCCGACATTCTGGAATGGTGGAGCGGCTACTTTGAGCGCATGTATCAGAATCTGCAGATCGACGTGATCAACCCAGTCCAGACCAAGATTCACCGCTTTTCGACGCACGCGACGATTCGCGGCGTTGTCGCGCAATCCCGGTCGACGATCAACTTTCGCGAACTCCTCGCTGAACGCCGCATTCTGTTGGTCAACACAGCGACAGGGGTGATCGGTCCCGATGCCGGCGGAATCCTGGGCGCGGTGATCGTGGATTACATCAACTTTGCCGTGCGCGAGCAGATGGCAATTCCCGATCCGTCGGCGCGCGCCAAGGTCATCGTCGTGATCGATGAATTCCAATCCATCCCTGGCGTGGATTACAAGGGACTACTCGCCGAATTGCAAAAGATGGGCGAGTTTCATTCTCGCGACCCAGGCATTGGGGCAGCTCGATGCAATCAACAAAGAATTGCGCGCCTCGATTCTGTCGAACATCGCGTCACTCTTTGTGTTCCAGACGAGCGCGGAGGATGCCGATTTGTTGCGGCACGAATTGGACGAGGCGGTGACCGCGACCGACATCATCAATCTGGACGACTACGCCTGCTACGTCAAAACCCAGTTGCGGCACACGCGGCTTCCTGTGATGCACGTCGCGACGCTGCCCCCGCCGCCGCAGAATCGTGCGGTCATCGCGCAGATTACCGAACAGATGGGACGGTACACGCGTGCGATGTCCGTCGTCGCCTCCGAACGCGATGCTTTTCAGGAACAATGGTACGGCCGTGAGCGCGCGATGCTGAAAAAGTTGATGTTGGAAAACAAACTCCCTGGTTCGACCAGGGATCGATCAGGTGATAAAAGGAACGCAGAGAGTCCCAAGCCACCGGCGTCAAGTCAGACACCGTCGGATGACAGTTCGGTAGTCAGGGGCAGTGAGTCAAGCACGTCAGGTCAAATTCCACCGGAGGCAGATTCGGTGATTGACGGTACAGAACCAGCAGCGTTAGGTCAAACGCCAGGAGCCGATTTGGTGATTCGCGGTAATGAAACAATGGAGTCAGAGCAGAATCCTCTGAATGGTAACCTGGGAGTTTCGGAAGACCAAGCCGAACGAGACCGCCGTGCGCGCAATGAGGAGGGGGATGAAGAAGCGATCGCTAATCCGTGATGAAATCCTGAAGGCGTTGCGTGAGCATCCGCTGCTTTCCCGGCGACAATTGGAACTGCTTCTCCACGTCTCATCGGCTGGGGTGCGGTACGGATTGCGTGAACTGCGGAAGCGCGGCTGGATCTGGCAGGCGAATGCGCGGCGACCAGGGATGCGCGCGCGGGCGATCTACGCGCCGACGCGCGCCGGGCTTGAGGAATTGGCGCGGCAGGTGGGAGTGCCTTTCAGCGATGTTGCCGCGCATGCTCGCTTGTCAACGGAACGGCTGAATCGGCTTGTCGTCACGCTGGAGCGCGTCTTTCAGTTGCGAACCCTGTTTCTGTGGTTATCTCCTCCCAAGCCCAACCGCTTGATGAGCCGAAACCGTTCGGGCAAGCAAGTGAGCAAACCAACGAACGTTTCGCCGAGCGCCGCAGGACTCTGGCAGGCGGTGGCCTGGGATGTCGAAGTGGGAAAGCTCTTCAGCACGAAACGGAGCGCGGTCTGGATTCCATTTCACGGCGCCGCGATCATGCAACACAAAGACAAGAGGTGGACATTCGTCGTCGTCGAGTTCGATCTGAACCGCGCGCCAGTGGAGGGTGTCCGCGAACGCTTTGCGCAATTCGTTGCGGCGCAGGACGATCCGCGCTATTGGGGCAAGGAGAAGGAAGTACTTTTCCCGGTTCTCCTGGTCATCGCGCAAGACGAATTGCGTCTCCAGGAGTACTATTCCATTCTGCGTTCGACTGCTCTTTCGCGACAATTGCCGATGCCGCGCGCCTACCTCACCACTGTCCGCGCGATGTTATCGCTGCGGAACGACCGTGCCAGTCCGATCTGGTACTCGACCATTTCGGGACATCGCACTGCACTCTTGTTCGATACGGAGGGGTCGCGAGCTCCGCTGCCGGATCAAGTCCCGTGGCGAAAGATGCCGTTGAGTGGAACGAAACCCAAGAGTGAAGGACGTGAGAAGATTAATGGCGTAATTACGCCAGAATTGTCAGGCATTGAACAGGGAGTCCGACAAGATAAAAAGAAGATTGAAGGCGCGTCAAGTTTGAGTGAGCTCGCGCAGATCTCGCTCAATCTGACGCCACTCGCCAAGCGACTCCTGGACGAGATTGCCGCGCATCCCTTGCTGACACGCGAGGAATTGACTCTCTTGCTCAGGGGTACGTTGCGCTGGGTGCGCCCGGCTCTTGCGGAGATGATCCAACTGAAACTGATCGAGCCATACGAATCGCGCTATCTTATCGCGCCAAAAGGGCAACAGTATCTCGCGTTGGTTGCTGGGTTTGGGAACGCGGTGTGCCGATACGCGCGAGCGCGCGGATGGGCGGGCGGCTTTAGCGAACTCGTGAGACACCTGGAACATACGAAAGCCGAAAACGAATTCTTTCTCCACCTGGCGGAGGTCGCACGTGTGCGCCATCATCGGCTGACCTGGCTCTCGGAATTGGAGGGACGTTTGTATTACGAGGCAGGACCGCGCTGGCACAGTTTTCTACCGGATGGGCGCGGCGCGTACATCGCTGGCAAAAAGCGGTACGAATTCGCGCTCGAAATTGATCGCAGCCGTTCACCGCTCGCGCGGTTTCGCGGCAAGTTGTCGGAGTACGACGCCTGCATCAACTCGAACGTTCTTCGCAGCGAGGGGATCGAGTTCTTGCGGTTGCTCGTCGTGACCAATAGCTGGGAGCGCGCAGAAGCGTGGCGGCGTTCGGCGGTTGAGGAAAAAGCCCGCTTTCCGATTTTCATCACGACCTTTGATCGCCTCGAGGCGAGCGGCGTCGACGCGCCGATCTGGTTGCGCGGAGATGTCGCGCGTTCTGAGCGTGCGGCGGCGAGTCCCAAAGTCTACTGCTTTGAATGTTTTTCCGACAAGTCGCTATGAAAGATACGCTCAAGCATGATCCGCGTGCAGTGGAACGAACTCTGGCTCGCGTCAAGTCATGCGCGCGATCTGTAGCCGACGTCAGGTCCGAACGCAAGTGTTTCGTTCGGGCATGGCAAGGGGATGAACTGGCTGTGCTGTGCGAACTCGCGCACTTCCGTTCTGGGGAGGCATCCGCGTTTTCACAAAATTAGGAAACGGCGCCGTACTTCACGTTATTCTCGCAGGACGGCTAATGAATCTCTTGTATTGATCAATCAGCGAGGCAAAGCATATACGCTTTGACCTTCGCCGTAGTAGGAATCAAAGACGTGTTGATAAACGACGTCACATTTGGCGCGGTAGAGATCGGGCATATATGTTTTGGGTAGTCGCTCAAGATTCTGCTGGATCACAACGCGCACCGCCGCGCGCGCCTGCTGTTTCTTGCGCCAGTCGAGTACGAGTTTCGATTCCTTCAGTGTCCCCAAAAGTTCTTGCGCCACTTTGCGGACTTGCTTCTTTTCCGCAGCGGTTAGCTGCAAATCGGGCTTGGTCAACAAATCAAAGAGCGCGAGTTCCTCTTCGGTGAGTTGTTCGGCGATACCGCGTTTTTCTTCCTCGTTCAATCCCCGCGCGAATTTGACCAACTGCGCGAAGAACGCATCTACATTCGTTGCGCCTGCGTTATAGTCCGCGATCATCTGTTGGAATTTCTCGTAATAGTCCATCCGCGTCCGATTGAGCCGCACCATCTTGCTCAGTTTGCGATTGATGACGCCGCGCAATTGCTCGACTTCGGTTTGTTTCCGACTCGCATCGAATTGTTTCTTGAGCGCATCGAAATCAACCTGGCTTAGATCGAGCAGTGCTTTCTCAGGAGTAGTGCGGGAGATTGCGTATGTTACAGGGGTTATGGATTGATCGAGCAAGTCCTCGACCTTCTTTGCCGCACTACCAATCTCTGGCTTGTCCTCGAACGTCCGAATCTTGTCGGCGAGCGCGCGCACGAGATGGTAAGTTGCCGCGAATTCACTCGCCGCGCGGTCGGGCAAAACCGCTTGATAGAGTTGCACGACATCCGATGCCAATAACGAAAACTTGCGTTTGATGTCGTCGTTCTTGACGAGCGCATCTGCCGCTTGACCGAATAGCGCGACGCGTTGCAATTCCTTCGCCGTTATGATTGCCTTCAAATCCACACGTTGCTTTCGACAGAACGTGCGCGTTTCCTCGACGGCACGACGCAAGTCCTCTACCAACTCGCGCTTTGCTTGCACGGGTGTATCGCCAGGTTCGATGCCGCCGCCCGACGCCGATCCGTAAATCGCGAGCGCTTGTTGCAGATTGCGAAAGACGCCGATGTAATCCACGATCAAGCCGTTGATCTTGTCGCCAAAGACGCGGTTGGCGCGGGCAATCGTCTGCATCAAGGTGTGGTTACGCATCGGCTTGTCGAGATAAATCGTCGCGCACGATGGCACGTCAAACCCCGTCATCCACATCGCGCAGACAAAGACGATGCGAAATGGATCGTTCGGGTCTTTGAACTTGGTGTCCAGGTCTTCTCTCACAATGCGGCGACGGTGCGGTTCGATGTCAACGCCTTTGGCGCGCAAATCCTCGATCTCGTTTTGCGATTGCGATACGACGACCGCCAGATCGGTCTCTTGCATAAACTGGATGCGCGCTTGAATTTTCTCGCGCGCCTCAGCGTGCGCGTCGGACAATTCCGCTTGCCAAAAGACAAGTTGCTGGCTCCAGAATTTTTTCACCTTGTCGTACATCTTGACCGCCGTCGCCTTGTCCACCGCGACAACCATCGCTTTGGAACGGTCTATCTGATCGGCGGGCGTGAGCAAACCGTAGTCGTCGGGCTGATCCATTTTCTTGAACGCGCGGACGAGGAAATGCTGAACAATGTCCTCGGCGATTTTCTCCAGACGCTCGTCGCGCGTGATGAGGTGATACTCGCGCGTAAATTCGCGTTCGAGACGTTTCTCTTGCGCTTCGTCTACGGCGGCATCATCAAGCACACGTTCCATATCTTCGTTCAATTCTTCGTTCGTGAGTTGCAGTTCAGGAATGCGATTTTCGTAGTAGAGTGGAACAGTCGCGTGATCGTCCGCCGATTGCTTGAAATTGTAGATGCTGACGTAATCGCCAAAGACCTGGCGCGTGCGTTCTTCGCCGACAATCAACGGCGTGCCCGTGAACGCGAGGAACGCGGCATTTGGCAGCGCATTCCGCATATTCAGCGCAAACGTATCGTACTGACTGCGATGCGCTTCATCTGCCATCACGATGATATTCGAGCGTGGGGAGATTTCGGGGTAGAGACGACCCGCCGGGTCGTCTCTACGCGTGTGGAATTTCTGAATCAGCGTAAAGACATAGCGATGGTCTTCGCCCAACAATCGTTTGAGATGTTCGCCGCTATCGGCGCGCACATCCTTGGGGTCTTCAATCACCGCAGCGGTGCGGACAAAGTTTTTGTAAATCTGATCGTCGAGGTCGTCGCGGTCGGTGACGACGACAAAGGTGTAATTCCCGCCGAGTTTGCGGAGAATCTTTTGCGAGAACATCACCATCGAATAACTCTTGCCGCTGCCCTGGGTGTGCCAAAAGACGCCGAGTTTTCCACGATTCTTGCCGATGCGTTCGACAGCGGCAATCGCGTTGTTCACGCCGAGGTATTGATGGTTCTTGGCGACGAGTTTACGTAAGCCGCCCGTGCTTTCTTCAAAGAGGATAAAGTTTTCGACGAGGTCGAGCAAGCGCGTGTGTTCGCACGTGCCGCGAATCAGCGTTTCCAGCGAGACGACGCCTCGCTCGCCTTCCGAGTTGATGCGCTTCCATTCGGCAAAGTGGTCCCATTCGGCGGTGATGCTTCCGATGCGGCTGTCGCTTCCGTTCGAGAGAATGATGAACGCGTTGTACCAAAAGAGTTGGGGGATTGTGTTCTTGTAATCGCGCAGATTGTCGTGGTAGGCGTCTTCGA
Organism: Candidatus Aquidulcis sp.; assembly: GCA_020723345.1. GTDB lineage: Bacteria > Chloroflexota > Anaerolineae > UBA4142 > UBA4142 > VGOB01. The sequence goes on from DYJA01000011.1 coordinate 44,097, forward strand.
CATCTTTTTGCGGTGCTTTCAACTCGACAAAAACGAGCGGAATGCCATTGACAAAACCAATGAGGTCGGCGCGGCGTTTGTACATCTCGCCCGTGACCCAGAATTGCGACGCGAGGAAATAGTCGTTCTGGGCGGGATCGTCCCAGTCAATCACGCGAATCGTTTCGGCGATGTCTTGTTCATCGTCGTCGCTTCGCACCGTGACCTTGACGCCGTTCTTCAGCAAACGATACACATCGCGATTGGCGGCGGCAAGCGTCATCGCGCTGCGGTCGCGCGTCAGTTCTTCGACGGCAGCGTCAATCGCATCGCTGGGCGCGTTCGGATTGAGACGACGCAACGCATCGCGCAGACGCGCCACCAGCACAACCTCGGCGGACGTTTCGCGACCAACGTAGAGACGTGTCGGTGACACGTCTCCGAGACGACCCGCGTAGAGACGTTCCGCCGGAACGTCTCTACCGAATATTTCATCGTAACAATTTGCGGTCTCCCAACCCAATTGCGCAAACAGCGCAATCGCGGGTTGTTCCACCAAGGCGTCTTCGGTGTAATCGTTGGGGATCATTGGCGTTACATCCGCAAACCAACGGGATTATCCTTGTCCTTGTCCCAATTGGTGGGGTTATTGATGATGTACGCGCGCACCGCATCCAACGCGCGTTCGTTGCGAATAATTTCGTCGTGGAATCGTTCTTGCCAATCGAAATCTCCGTGTCCTTCCGCGCGGATGCGTTTGGTGCAAACCGATTTGATTTGCCCGATGATCGAGCCAAGGGAATTGGGTTGCAATCCCGTAGAGACGTTTCGGTGAAACGTCTCGGATCGGGTTGTCTCGGAGACGGGTCGCCGTGTAGAGACGGGTCGCCGACCCGTCTCTACGGTGTGCGTAATCCAAATAATTCCGTGCAAATGATTTGGCATCACAGCCCATTCGTCCAATTGGACATTGGCGCGCACCTGCGGCGTCTTTTGCCATTCATCCGCGACAATGTCACCGATGGGTGACAGGTTCATCTCGCCATTGACCACGTCGCCAAAATAACAAACGCGATTTTTAGCGCAGATGGTGACGAAATACAATCCAGGGGATGAATAATCCCAACCGCGTAACCGCGTGGATTCGATGCGATATTTGTTTTTGAACAGGGTCATTGTTTCCGCCCCCTCCGTAGAGACGTTTCGGTGAAACGTCTCTATCACCAATATGACGCAACGTGTCGCCGCGTAGAGACGCGCCGTTGGTGCCTCTCGGAGACGTGTCACCGACACGTCTCTACGACACCCGAATATCCAATCCTTCCACCTCCACCGCGCCCGAAATCAACTTGGGCAACAGCAGGTCGCGGGTGCGGCGGAGGTTGATATTCTTTTGACCCAGGATTTCTTTTTCAACAAAGAAGTCTTTGGCGATACTGTGGAATAAATCAAGCGTTCTTTTGGGAGGGATGAGAATGTCTGCTTTCTCAAAATCTGACGCGCTAACGGCTGGATAAGCCGCACCCGTAGCGTGATTTGTAAGATAACCTACAAAGTCGTCTGTGGTCATACTTTGATACAAATAGGTGTAGGGAACTTGTTTTGCGCCAATCACTGCAAATCCTGTAGATACAATCAAATTGGGGAGTGGCTTGAGAATCAGCGAAAAAGATTTCCGATTGGGGCGAACCATTGACCAGATAATGTCGCCATCTTTTACGATGCGTCGCGCTCTACCTGGTGCATCTACAAAAGGCATTAGTTGTATCGTTTCGATTTGTCCTGTTGTCACAGATGCGATATCAACGTAGTTGATTTCTATTGGCTCTTCACCTTTTTTGACGCTTGATTTGTTGACTTCAGCAATCTCACCCAGTTCTACAATCTCCCACCCCTCTGGCACTTGCCCCAACCGCGAATTTACCATCCGTACTTTTGCGTGACCTGGGAAACGGAAATTCACAAACCACTCGCGGTAGAGCATCTGCGCCATCTCTTCCAGAATCTTGATGCGGCGCGTGTTGTTCTCGATGAGGTCGTCGTAGGCGGAGAGGATGGCAGCGATTTTGCGCTGGGTAGAAAGAGACGGAATCCGTACTGGCAACAGATGAAGAGCGTTTCTATTCAACCCTGGAACTGCGGCGGCAGCACTTTGAACACCAAGTCCGAGCGTGCCAAGAAAATACTTGACGAATAGAGGATCGTTGCCTTTGAAATCTTTGACAAACAAGGTTGTGTTATGGGGCCAAAAATCTTCTTTGACAAAGTAGACTTCGCCCAACGTACCGTATCTGCCTGTGACAACTCCTGGGCCATCGACTTTTGCCGTATCGTGGTATCCAGTAATTCCAGATGATGTTACTATCGGTACATTTCCCTCGCGGCGATCTCGTTCAGGAAGATCATAACCTCTCTGCAATGTTAGCACATCACCAAGTTTGGTTTTTGTCCAAATCCTTGATTTCGTTTTCATCGCGTTTGTTTCAATAGCCCTTGCACATTCTTATTTATTCGTTCTTCCAACTCGTGCGCTTCAACTTCTCTCCGAATCAGTCTGCGCGAACCATAGGTTGCTCAATCGCCGCGCCTCTGCCTCGCAGAATGCTTTGACCTGTCCCCAACTCACTGGCGCGAGCAGGATGGGGTCTTGCTGTTGGTCGGCAATCGAGAAATCTACGAGCGCGGTCAGCAGGCGCATTCGCACACCGCGCGAATAGGAATACTTGTCCTCCCAACGCGCCACGAGTTCGTCCAGCGGAACGTGGGGCGCGACGAAATAAACGTCGTAGAAATCCTTGCGCATACCGCGCCCCATGAGCGCATCCAGTTTCATCAGCCCAACGTCCATCAGCCCCGCGATCTCGACCCCACTGACCGAATCGGTCGGCGCGAGCAGCGGATACCCGTAGGTAAAGTAACTCATCGCGAGTCCGTCCACTTCGATCACCAAACCCAGAGGCGAATCTTGCAAAATCGTCACCGCATGGGCGCGGCGCAGTTCTGTCACAATGCTGCGGCGTAAATCATCCGTCAGATTCTCGATGTTGGCAAACAGGTCGAGGTCTTGGGAGATCCGATGACCCAAACGGAGCGCGAGCGCGGTACCGCCGCCAAGATAGAACGGATGCAATAGTGGCATCGTACCCAGGATCGCCAATAACTCTCTTGTTTTAGGAACCACAGCTTGCCAATGCGGCGCGGCTAGTGTTGCCATATTCGTTCACCTTGCGCGCAATCGCGCAGATCGAAGAACCACGTCCAAAATGTGAATCGTCGTTTGGGCAAACACCGCCAACCCGCTTGCCGCACCCACTCCGCCAGCCGCTGGGCGCCATAGCGCACAAAGAGCCAGCGCAACTCCAACCAGTCGCCCCACGCCAACGTTCGCTCGATCACCGTAAACGCGCTGCGCTCGGGGTCGAGGTCTTCCAAGTTGTATTCTTGGAAAAAAGGGCGCAGACTCAATGGGATGCCTGCTGGCGTCATTTCGAGTTGATCATCCTGACCTGCCATCTGTTCTCGTCTCCCGATTCTCTGCGAGCATCGCCACGTTCTCAGCGATTTTCTCCTCCAAGCCGCGCGCCTCGATATTCAGCGTTTCCAATTCCTCGTTCAATTCTTCCAAGCGTTCCTTGAAATCAAAATCATCGGCGGCTTTTTCGGCAACGCCCACGTATCGCCCAGGATTCAAACTCCAACCCTGCGCTTCAATCTCTTTCAGCGTTGCCACCTTGCACAAGCCTGCCACGTCGCGATATTTCCCTTTTGGAAAGTTCGCTTTCATCAACGCCGCGCTATCGTCGTCGGTTTCGATTTCCTCGCCGCGATACAAGCGCACAATGTTGCCCAGGAATTCGATCTGCGCGGGCGTGAATTCGCGGTGGGCGCGGTCAATCTGTTGGTAAATGTTGCGCGCATCAATGAACAACACTTTGCCTTTTCTCCCCTCCCTTGTTACTGACGGGGGAGGGTTAGGGTGGGGGTGTGCTTTGCCCTTATCCAAGAACCACAACGTGCAAGGAAGCGTAACCGTGTAAAAGAAATTGGAACCGACCGCGACCATCACGTCCACCACGTCGGCTTGGATCATCTGCTTGCGGATTTCCATTTCGGACGCGCGCGCGTCGCTCGCGGAATTCGCCATCACGAAACCCGCACGTCCTGTTTTGTTCAACGAACTATGGAACAGTTGAATCCACAGGTAATTGGCATTGTCCACCTTTGGCATCCCAAATGGAAAGCGCGCCTTGTCATCCTTGATGCGATCCTTGTCCACTTTGTCCACATTGAACGGCGGATTCGCCATCACAAAATCGAATTTGCCGACCGCCTTGTGTACATCGTCATAGTACGAATTCGCCTCGCGGATTTGTCCCGATAGTCCGTGCACCGCCAGATTCATTCGACACAAGCGAACCGTCTCCGCCGTTTTCTCCTGACCGAAAATCGAAATCTCATCGTTCGGCTTGCGCTTGTGCCGTTCGACAAACGCCGCGCTCTGTACAAACATACCACCCGATCCCGAGGCGGGGTCAAAGATGCGCCCGTGAAACGGCTCGATGATCTCGACAATCAATTTGACGATAGAGGTCGGCGTGAAAAACTCGCCGCCCTTTTGTCCCTCGCTCATCGCAAACTTGCCGAGAAAGTATTCGTAGATTTTGCCGAACGCGTCGCCCTCGATGTCCATCGGGATTTCGTTGAAATCGCGCAACAGTTCGACGAGCGTATTGTTTTCGAGCCGCTTGTACGTCTTGGGCAAAACGTCCTTGAGTTCTTCGTTCTCCGCTTCGATGGCTTTCATCGCATTGTTGATCGCGGTCGCCACGTCCGCGCCTTCGGGCAAATTGAGCAAGCGATCATAGCGCGCTTCGTCGGGCATAAACATCACGCCGCGCGCTTGATAATCGTACTTGCTGACCTTGCGGCGTCCCGATGCTTTGCTCTGCAATTCCTTTTGCGCCTGCGCGAATTTGTGATCGGCATAGCGCAGAAAAATCAATCCCAGGACAGGGACCGAATACTCGGACGCTTTTAATTTGGAATTGGCACGCAGGCGATCCGCCGCGTCCCAAAGTCGTTTTTCGATTTCGGTGTTGTTGGCTACCAATCGAATGCTCCTGACCCACAAATACAAACGCCCGCCCTGGCATCAAGACCTGAGCGGGCGACCATACAAACTCTCATCCGCCTGAGGTGGTCGTTCAACCTGGGCACTACTTTGCGGCGTCCACAATAGCCAAACGAGGCATTTGTATTTGGCTGATTCAATTATACCCCAGACTTTGGGGAATGGCAATAATCGATCCAGCCAACGCGCTGATCCTGATTTGGGTTCATGTTAATCGCTCGGCAATTCGTCATTTCGCGTCCCAAGTATTTGTCATTTTGCGTCCCGCTACTTTGTCATTTTACATCCGCCCACCTTCCTCGGAATCCAAAAATCTCCCAGAAAAACGGCACTTGTCTCGAAAAACTGCTGCGACTATCTTATATATTCCCTCCTACTTCTCCGCGACATTGTTACCGCTCCTCCTCGTACGCACTCTCACATTCCCTTTTCCCCGGTTCCTCGCAAATCTATTGACTCGTCCCTCACTCATCCCGTATAATATGCTCAACTTCATTTCACATGGTCTCATTCGTCGCCTTGGACGATTGCTCTCGGGTCCTGTGCCTTCGTTGCTGGTTCTTCGCTCTACTCTTCGGCACATGCTTTCACTCGAGATGGATTCCATTGCAGGTGTCATGGTCTCTCTTTGGAATCGAACGGTGTATCTTCAGATACATCAGAGTTTCGACTCACGAAAGCGAACAACTCCATAGAGATTTTTCCCCACGAAGATCCAACTCCGTGTGGTTTGTCATACCCAGAAAAGCCTGCTGGTCGGAACAAATCCGCCAACGGACTTTTTGCATCTTTCCTCTATTCAGTTTAGGAACGACTGTTCCCAAATCCCCAGGTGTATCGAAAAAAGGCGCGCGGCGTCTCGACGAACAACACTGGACGCGCGCTGTGTGATCCAAGGTTGACACGCCTGCTGCGTCTGATCGCCAAATCCCAATAGCACAATCGAAGACACCTGACCCGCGCGAGTGATTGCCGGCGCGGTCTGGTATCTCGCTGCCTTTTCTTTCCGCATACCCCCTCGTCGTGATTTTCACGACCTGGGGGTTTTCGCGTTTTCGGATCGCATGTCTCGCGGACATATCGCGAAATACGTGGGACAAAAAACAAATTCAACAAAGGAGGTGATGGAAATGAAAGAAGCGCTCGCTCTCATCGTAGCAGTGTGCGTGCTCGCGTACGTTTGCGCGCAAATGTTGCTCGCCGCGTTGCAGCCGCTACTCGTTACGCTCTCTGGTCACGCGCGCTGAGACCAGGAAGAAAAACCAAACAAGGAGAAATCGAAATGAAGCACCAGCACAAACCAGGTTGTCATTGCGCCGAATGTCTCGGAACATTCGATCAGCGCGAGAACGCCGCGCAGCAGTTGTATCAACTGCTAGTAGTGATTGATCTCGCAGGACTCAACCCAGAACAACGAGCTGCGGTCGAAAAGGTTGATGATCCAATACTGGTGCTCGCAGGCGCGGGAAGCGGCAAGACGCGCACTCTGGCCAATCGCATCGCCAACGTACTTGATCAAGGTCGCGCCACGTTCGAGGGTCTATTTGACGGACACATCACACCGCGATACAATGTCGCCAAGTTTCCGAAAGAAGGGAGGAATCGTATGCGCCGAATCTTGCTCTATTCTGCACTCTCAATTTTTGCGCTCATCCTCCTCTATTTTTGGATCACCCCGCCGAATCAGCGTGATGCACTTGTAGTTTGGATAGGGCTTGGAATCAGCGCCCTGTGCGCGATCATGTTCACACTTGCGGCGTACGACGTGTTCAGTACGTGGCGCGGACTCTGTGCATTAGTTGTTGCGCACATTGCATCGCAAGCTTGGCTTCAGTGGCAATGGGACTTGTGGAACTCACCGGTGGTTTTGATTCGAAATCTCAATGTCATCTCAGGATTGGCGCTTGCTGCCACGTTCTTCGCGATGCTTATCAGCATCACGCTATTGCTGATTGTTCGCGATGCAAGTGTGATCGCACTCGGGATGGCATGGCTCGGCTGCCCCGCGGTGCTAATGGTTTCGGTGCTGCGTTACCGTGCCTTTGAGAACCTAGACGTAATGCCGCTCCGCGAGCAAATCGTTCTCATCGTTCCGATGTGTTTGCTTTTCCTCTTCGCTGGCGCGGGGGGAATGGCGTTCCTAATCCACTTGCTCGTCCTTGCGATCAAGGAAATTGGGAGAATAGAGTGACGCAGGCAGGCAGAGTCTAGGATGAAACAGCGTATTGCACGCAGGGCATTGCTTACCCAAACGATATATCCCCTCGACGATTGCGTTACAACTTGGACAGTGTTTGGAGTATCGCCCATTTCCGATGTAGAATAGAGTGACCCCAAGAATCAGTATTACAACCCCAAGAATCATTCCACTCATTGTGAGCGGATCGAATAGATCGTGCACTGTAGGATTCGTTAGCACATCCAGAACTGGCAAAACAATCAGACCGAGAATCGCCGCGAGAATTGCTGTAGTTCCCCACAACATTCGACTCGGGTGATGAATCATCCAAGGGCAACTATACCAGCGCAATAGTTGGCGTCGGATATGCGCGTCGAGTCGCAGCCAAAAAATGAGCGCGATTGGCATTCCAATCGTAAAGAGGATTGCCGGACGCACGACGAATGTTTCCAATACAAACCACACCGGAATTCCTAATGATTCAGGCACTGTGCCCGCGCCGCCAACAAGCGCCCAAGCTGCTTGATCCATGAGTTGCGGATCAAGCAACATGGCGATAGTCAGCCCTGTGCCGACGAGATATTGCGGAATGAGTTTGATCGCAGTAAACAGCGCGACGATGCGTGTGATTTGATGCGCCTGTTCGTGCGTGCGTTCAGGAAACTGACACAACGTCGGCAGTAATGAAAGTGAAATGACGAGGAAGCCAACAATGAATGGAACTTGACTGTTGGGTCCTCGGATGTACCGCGATAGAAAGAGCGAGCCAAGTGTCAGGTTCAACAAAACGACAGTGATCCCCGCGGTCACCCCAATTGCCCAATCATCCCCGTAAATGGTGTGGGGTGCGTTCAGACATTTTCGCCGCGTCCTGAGCGAGGGATGCGTGCCGAGCCATCCAGCAAGTCCCCTTAATCTCAACGCGGTCGTTGTTCGCCACTGAACGATCCACGACGCCGCTTTCTCCCACCTTGTGACCGGCTGCCGTTGGATCCCCCGTATCGCCGACTGCGTCTGCAATTGATTCCACAGATATTCCTCAGTTCCTTGTCGCGCGACAACACGCGCATCCGCATACAATTCACGCGTTCGCAAGAGCGCGCGCCAGTAGAAGACCAGCAAAATGATGCTGCCGAGAACAAGTGGCGCGTGCGCGGCGAGGATCACGGCTTCGTAGTTTCCCCAAGTTGCTGGTTGTATCTGCGGCGGATGTAACATGATCTCAGTTGCCCGCGGGTCAACTCGGCGCATCATTTCGATCATGTCGCGATCAAGCAATTGGCTGAAATCAAAGAAAGAGATGAGCGCGTTGTAGAGAAAAGGAGTCATGGCTGAAACGGCATAGTTCAACGCGATGAACACAATGGTAACTCGCAAGAGACTCCGCGAGAACCCAGCCATCCACACATCGTGATGGAGAAAATGCGCGAGCTCATGAATCAGAACCGCGTCGCTGAGGTATTTTTTCTTTTCGTCTGATGACTCGATCCAACGTTCGAGATACCTGGCGAGTGTTTCAGAGATGACCGCATACCGACGCGTGAAAGAGCCAAACATCAAACCCCCGACATTTTTCTGCGTCAACATCAAACGTGGGGACTTGAAGCCAAGATGCGCCGCCAGGATGTTCCAGCGTTGAGTCAATGTGGGAAAGCGTTGGTGGGCATCGGTCATCGCGTACGCGCGTCGCATTTCATCAGGTCTGCGAAGAAAGTCACGTAGGGGCAGGATCAGCATTCCGACGAACACAAAAGGTACGCAAATCGGCGTTTCGCCGAATAGGGCGGCCGCGATGGGGAGCGCGACAACGAGGATGATCAAGAGGAAAAGCAAAGTCGTTCGACTGGGTAGCCCAAAAACATTCAGACGAACCAAGGGCGGTTCAACTGTTGTCGGTTCAGGAAGAGGCGTATCATCGACATTCATTGTTGATATTGTCGGACTAATGCGCGCAACTCAGCAGGATCAGCGCAGATATGACGAGCGTATTCCTGCGCGAGGCACTTTGCCTGCGAGGTTCCGACCTGAATCTCGCGCGCCGCGGCGATTGCCATATCCTCAATTTGGGCTTGCAACCGATTCTCTGCAAGCGATGCGTCAATCTGCTCTGGCGTCAATGATTTGACGATGCGTTGCGTTGCCGCGTAGGTCAGTGCGAGGGTGACTGTCGCTTCACTCAATTCGCCGGAATCAAGCGCCAGCTGTCGTGCCAAACCGGGTTGCAAGACGAATTTTCCGCCGAGCGCATCGATCCGTTCAAAGATGACCTCGGCGATGCTTGCTAGGTCAGGGAGTGGCGCTGATGAAATCGTCCGCAAAATCTGAATGGCTTGGCGTAAAACAAAGTCAGGCAACTTGATTGGTTGCAGCAAAAAATCAAGATTGGGTGATGGAATAGCGGAAGGGACAAGAATTGCTCCGGCTTGTTCGGCTAGCGTCACCTGGAGTAGTTCGGTGTACTGTGCGGAACATTCCTCGCATGTATCAAGATGCCGCTTGACCCGCGGAAACTTTTTGGCAATGTGTTCGCCGGCCATCTCAGCATTAACGTATGTCGGTATCGCGGCGAGACACTCCTCATGCGACAAATCGGCGTCTGACTCCCCCAAAACCGCGCGCGCGAGTTTTGCTACAGTGGGTGGCAATTCCTTGCCGCGCTCACGCATCTTGCGGCGCAGCACGTCAAGTTGGGCATCTGTGTGATCAGTCATGGGGCGTCTCCAGAAACGACAGATCCGGCGAAGGGAATGCGGATGGTCGCGGCAATCGTCCGAGCGAGTCGAGCAATGAGATTTCAAGCAACTCTGCGTACAGCAAAGCACAGTGATCGCAGATCAATAAATGCTCGCGAACGGACGCATCGAACATGGCTAGTTTTGCAATCATCTCCGAATCTACCAATGCTGGAAGCGCCGCGCGGCATCGAGCGTGTGCTTTTGGGTTGGTTCGGATATTCCATGCTGCGCTAGCGAGTCGACGGAGTGGAGTCGGCAACACGTCTAGCTCTGACGACTCGAGTTTTCGTCGAATTTGCCGATGAGAGATGACAGCCATCATTTGAAATAGTCTCCCAGGGACTCAATGAATACCTGGCATTTGCGTAGTGTGTGCAAAGCGCGGTGACGCAGGACGTGGACGTTGCCGATTGTGATACCGAGCATTTCTGCGATTTCTTTGTATCCGCACTCGTTGAGAAACGACTCGATGATGATGGCGCGTTGTCGCGGATCTTTGAGACACTTTTGGATCACGTCAAGCAATTGCTGTCGCAAATGGGCGTTCATCGCCCAGTCGGTCGTTCCATTCTCATGTCTCGCAGAAAATTGATTCAGCTCTGATTTTGGAGGCTCGTCAGAACGGTTTATTTCTTCTTCCGTGAGGACATCGAATGAATCTGAAATCAAATGCTTGTTCTTGCGAAACCAATCGTTCACTTCATTGATTAGGATCATACTTGCCCAGCCCAAGAAACTGGCGGGGTCTTTGCATTGTGATAGATGCTTCCAGGTTTTTTCGAGCGACTGTTGCGTCAAATCCTGTGCGAGTTCGGTATCGTGGGTTTTATACAAAGCAATTGGGAACAGATAGTTCCACAGTTCCGTGAAGGCGCATTGCTGACGTGGCGTGTTTGACCCCGCACACTCCGCGTGCAAAATGACACAGTAATGTCGCACCACCGCGCGTTGAATGGCAGTTCGCTCTTGCGTAGTGTCAGCAATGCCACGTTGGCAGATTTCAGCGCAGATTTCAGCAGCGAATTGTCCCTGATCTTCGACCAACTGCCAGCCATGGTCAGCCAGCGTCTTGAGAACGACTTCGCGGCAGCGTTTTTCCGATGAATCTTCCACCGATTGTTCCCCTATTGAGATGCCACCTTCAGTCTACGCTGACATTCTACTTGTAATGACGTGAAAATGCAAAAAGTCCTTGCGGTCTCTCCGCGCCGGTTGTAAGTGACCGGCGCGTTTTTGCGTCTTGGCAAGTGAGAGGGGAATGCCAAAAACAGGCAAGAAGGAGGAATCATGCAAGCAAAGGTATTTCGGCGAACCGAAACACACAACAGGGTATCAGGAGGAATAAAGATGAACACTCAGTTCGTGCGTTTGACGGTTGTCTCGCTGGTTATGGGGATTGCGGTCTTGCTCGGCGGCGCACCTGACACCGCGTACGCCGGCAGCTGTACCTACGGCGCAAACCAGATCGTACTCTATGAGCACCCAAACTATCAGGGGATATGCAAGACCTTGAATGTCGGCGACTACACCAACCCAGCCGCAATGGGTTTTCCAAACGATGCCGCGTCTTCGATCCGAGTCGGCGGTAATGTAAGAGCGCAATTGTGTGAGCACGACGGCTTCAATGGTACTTGTGAATGGTTCACTGGCGACGATTCTGACTTGGCCAACAATGCGATCGGACACGACCGCACATCATCGGTCAGAATGCAAATGAAGAGCGCCGCCAGCACCAACTGTGACGGAAGTGAAGGGGTATATGTTTACGAACATCCCAACTACCAGGGACGGTGCTCCAAGTTTACCGCCGACTCACCCAACCCTACGGGCTGGTATGTTGGCAACGACGCGGCATCCTCGATTCGGTTTGTCGGCAGTTGGATGGCAATGCTGTACGAGCACGACAACTACCAAGGCGCGTCGTCAACGTTTCGGAGTGATGATCCAGACTTTGGGAATGACGCCATCGGACATGATCGCGCTTCCTCGATCCGAGTTCAGCGCGGCGGTGGAAATACCTGTACCAACATCCCAAGTGGCCAGTACTGCGTTGATTACTACAATAACCGCGATTTGAGTGGCACCCCTGTTTTCTCCCGAAACGAGGGAGGCATCAGCTACGATTGGGGCAACGCGAGTTCGGGCAATGGTGTCAACAGCGATAACTTTTCTGCGCGCTGGCGTGGACGGTTTGGGTTCGAAAGTGGCAACTACGTCTTCTCGGCAACTGCCGACGACGGCATTCGCGTCTATGTTGATGGCAATCTCGTAATCGACGCTTGGCGCGATCAGGGCGCAACGACATACAGACAATCGCGTGCTATGAGCACTGGCGAACACGAGGTCAAAGTCGAATACTACGAGAACGGAGGTGGCGCGGTCGCACGCGTCAGTTGGCAAAAGGAATCCGTACTCGACTGTTCCAATCAGTATCGTGTCGAGTACTTCAACAATCGCTCCCTCAGCGGAAGCCCCACCTATGTCGTCTGCGAAGGTTGGTCCATCAACCATGATTGGGCAAATGGCGGTCCTGGCAATGGGGTCGGCAGTGACAACTTCTCGGCTCGTTGGACGGGACGCGCCTATATCGCGGCTGGCACGTACAATTTCATTGCGCGCACCGATGATGGCATCCGCGTCTGGTTGGACGACACACTCATCATCGACGGCTGGCGCGATCAACCTCCAGCGGAGTATCGCGTCACGCGTGCCGTCGCCGAAGGGAATCACAACATCAAGGTCGAATATTACGAGAACGGTGGCGGCGCAGTGGCTCAATTCCGGTGGGAAAAGCAAACAGTGAATTCTTGCGGCAACATTCCCGCCGGACAATATTGCGCCGAGTACTACAACTCGCGCGACCTGAGTGGCGCACCTGTGTTGGTGCGCAACGAAGGGAACATCAACTACGACTGGGGCAATGGCAGTCCAGGCAGTGGAGTCAACAACGACAACTTTTCTGCGCGCTGGCGCGGTTGCTTCACTTTTGACAACGCGAGCTATACGATCACTGCCCGTGCGGACGATGGCATTCGCGTGTCCATTGACGGTACCCTTGTGATTGATGCTTGGCGAGATCAGGCTGCAACGGAGTACCGCCAGACGCGCACGATCGGTGCGGGCGAACATGAGATCAAGGTGGAGTATTATGAGAATGGCGGCGGCGCGGTAGCGCAGGTGCGTTGGGAGAAAAACGCGTCGTCGGACAATGGCTTGCGCGGCAAGCGAGTGACATTGGATCCTGGGCATGGTTGGCAAAGTGATCCGGGAGCAACCGGCAATGGCATGCAAGAGAAAACCATTGTGCTTGATATTGCCAACCGGGCGAAAGTGAACCTGGAGGCGTACGGCGTCCAGGTTTCGATGACGCGCACTGGGGATGAACCTTTGCTGGGTTTGTCGTACGCTGCAATTCGCGCGAATCAACTCGATGCGAATTTGGTTGTGGCGATTCATGCCAATGCTGGAGGTGGCACGGGAACAGAATCATGTTACGTGGTCAACAAATCAACCAGCGCGGCGAGCCAGCGCCTTGCCAGTCTCCTCACACAGCAAGTGTCAAACCAGTTAGGATTGTACAAGCGTGGGGACTTTCCTGAGAATGCTGGAGATCGCTGTGCGCGCAAGAATGCCACCGGATGGAACCAGTTATACATTCACGAGATGAACCCAGTGACTGCATTGATCGAGACGGCGTTCATTGATGGCCCTTCGAACAATGATGTTGCAAAACTCCGCGACCGGCGTGGAGACTTCGCCAAAGCCATCAGTGACGCCATTGCGCAATATCTGAAATCACAGTGACTGACCAAAGAACAAACTGCCCTCGAACGAATGAGGGCAGTTTGTTCTTTGGGGGAGCAAGAGTGCCGTGGGGTTTTGAATACCAAGCCCGCTAACGAGTCAGCGCCCCAAGTTGTAAGTCAACCAGGCACTTTGTCGTCCTTTCTGGCAAGAAGGGAGGTGAAAGAGAAATGAAGACGTTCATGGTGTTCCTGGTCATCGCGTTGCTGCTCATCGGTGTCGCGGCAGACGTAATGCCCTCGGTGATCGCATTGAACAGCCCAAGCGACCACGCTGTGCCGGTACTCTCGATCGATGGCGCAGCTCCATTGCTCCGAATTTCGTGTGCGAACGAGCCGTGCCAATGCCCTGGAGGGGATTGCTAGCGCGCCGGACCTGATGGATGGGAGACAGTTCGGTGTCTCCCATCTTTTTGTTTCTTATGCTCGTCCAATGAGAACGAAGGGTGCCCATTGGTACGCAGGGTAGCCGGCATGGATCATTTCCACTTGCGCTTGGCGCAATGCGACAGCCGCATTATTACTTTGAATCAGATGATGATAAAACCGTCCGGTTAATTCTGCCATCGGCTGATCTTCAACCTGCCACAACGTGGCAAGCAAGGCGCGCGCACCGGCGTAGAAAAACGCGCGCGCCAAATCAACCAGTTCATCTCCCTGCCCACCTTCGCCCAACGCGGTCTGACACGCGGATAGCGTGACCAGACGCGCATTCAACGTCAAATCGAGAATATCCATCACGGTGAGCACGTCATCAGCCAGCAGTACACCTGACCGATGCGGAGCAACGCGGTCCAGGATGGCATGGGTCGCAAAGTGGAGCACATCGAATTTCTGCAACTCACCGGCAGCATCCAGTTCAAGCAGCTTGCGCCGGGTCGCTTGACCTTCCAGGAGAGACGCCCCAACCCCGTCAAATGCTTGGCGTACTAAGTCTACCTCGACGGTAGCAGATGGGAGCGAATGCATCTGATCGCCAAAATGGGAGACGCCCACGACGAATGGTCGCATCACACTGCCATCCCTAGACATATCGTTCAGCAATTGCAGTGCCTGTAGGCATGGCAAATAGAGCAACGTGTGTCGCTCGATCAGAAAGGTAGTATCGTCCATGAGCGCGTGAAACGGCAGTCTGTGCAACGCGCTGTGCGGTGAGATAATCAAGGTCGTTCCCAGTTCTCGCGGAATCAGCAAAGAGTACAGGCGCTGCAAATAACTTGCGCCCGATGAAGGCACCTCCACGCCGCGTAGTGTACCGCGGAAAATCAGTTCCCGCAGATCCGGTTCGGACGCTGTACACTGTTCCAAGAGCGCGCGACTATATGCAGAGAGTTCTTTGCGCTCCACGTACGCTTCGGTCGGACTGACCACAACGATGGTCAGCATATCGTCGGTGAGGTAATAATCCAGTGCAGTCCAATCCGTACCAAACGCCGCGTTTGCCGCGTCGCGAAATTTTGTGAGCGCGAAAGGCGCAGGAATCGAAGTACCTGCCAACCCCCGCGTCCCCAATTGCAATTGGACGACGATTGATTCGTACGCCCGGCTCAGCGCTTGCAATTCTTCAAGCGCCGCGGCAGAAATGGAGTCCAGGGTCTTGTTTCCACGCAATGCCCCGCCCAATTCTGGCGCTGTCTGCATGACCATGCGCCCGCGCATTTTGGCGAGTTGATAGCGCAGTTCCTTTTCGCGTCCGATCAAATCGGCGATGTACGGATCGTCGCGGTCGGACCGCTGCCGCCAACCGCGATTCTGCAGCAAGGTCAGAAAGGTCCGCGCTTTGCTGGCTTCGATCACCTCGAGCGCGGATTCGGCGCCTGGTTGCTGTACGGGGACGGAGAGTGCATCGTCAAATACCGATTGGCGGCGCGCAAAGAAATCGTTGCTGATCTGTTCGGTCACGAGGGTTGAACGCGTGGTGGCAACCGTGCGGACTGCACTCGCATAGTGACGGAGCGCTGCGGTGTGGTTGCCCGATAGCATCGCACAACGCGCCAGACCGTATTCTGCCCGCCACGCTTGGTCAGGAAACGCGGGTGAGAGCGTCGCGCACGCGCGCCGGAAGCAATCTTGCGCTAGAGCCAGTTCACTCCAGTGCAACCGCAATTCGCCTTCCGTGAGATCACACAACGCAGCATCTACGACTTGGGTGTGGGTGCGGAAAAGCCGGCGAGCATTCTCGACGCGCGCGAGCGCATGCTCACGCGTAATCGTCGTCGGTGCCAGCAAGCGGTCGCAAACGGCGACGAGGGAATCCCAATGGTCTGTCGCCGCCATACCTCGCGCTTGCTCCAGACACTCGACCGATTCGGTAATTCTGCCGCAAGCCGAATGGATTTCCGCCAAGACGATGTTGCATTGAATCAGAGCTCTGCGTTGCTGATGCTGCGCGAAGATTTCCTTCGCGCTTTCCAAGTGGTTCAGGGCTTGGTCGTACTGTCCCAAACAACGATAGCAAGCCGCGAGACTGGTTTGGATGCCAGCGGCCGATTGGAAAATGTGTTTCGATGTGAAGATTTGCAGCGCACGATGATACAGATCAAGCGCTTTTGAAAAACGCCCTTGCCTTGCATAAACCAATCCCATGTTGTTGTAGAGTCGAGCCGCCTTTGTCTCACGACCATCCGCGAGGGAGAGATTGGCGGCTTCCTCGTACAGCGCCAGTGCTTCATCGTCTCGATTGAGCAGGTAGTATGTTCCACCCAGGTTGATATCGCAAGCAGAAATTTCTTTGCGAATATCGTGCGAGAGGAAGTAATCACGCGCCTGGTGAGATGCCTTTAGTGAATCGTCAAAACAATTCAAGGATTGATGAAATAATCCCAACAGCATATCACACCATGCCACGAAGAAATCGGCTTTCAAGTCTTCCAAGGCGCGGCGTGTCCGCAAAGCCAACTCCAATCCGTCGCGATAGCGATTTGCCGCCCAAAGTGCCAATGCAATGAAATAATCACACAGCCTGACATCCAAAACGCAACCTGCCGTCTCAAACTCTCGCCGCAGCAATTCCAAAGAAGTGATCCCCTCACCGCGTTCGCTGAGGACCTGCGTGTGCGCTAGTTCGCGTTTGCAGCGTGCGGCATCGAGGCGCGACTGCGCGGATTGGAATGTGTCGCGCGCTTTTTCAAAGAGTGCGATTGCTTCAGGGTAGTGGGATTGATCACGCAGCACGCGCGCGTGAATCCAGTCGCAGCGCGCATGGATGAGGGATGCTGATGTCGCCGCGCGCGCGCGTTCGATCGCGGTAAGGGTTTGGCTGAGATCGCCGATGAAGGTGTGCGCCCATGCGGCTTCACACAGGGCGCGCGCCGCGTCTTCCGCATTCTCAGCCACGGCAAAACTCTCAGCGGCTTGGTGACACAGCGGCAAGGCAGTCCTAAATTCGCCCAGCCGGTTCAGCGCGCGGGCGAGTACGAGCCCGGTTTCAGCTTGCGCGCGCGCCATTGCTTTGGTGTGCGCCAGTTCATACGCGACGCGCGCGAGCGCGCACGCTTCGCGCGGGGTCTGATCAAGACACGCGCGCGACGATTCAATCAGTTCCGCGAGCGCGTGTTCAATTGGACTCGGTGGAGTTTTGGCGACGACAGCGAGAATTTCTGGGGGGAGAATGGATTGGTGGGTTGCAATCGAAACAGACAACTGACGCGCCACTTGGCGCGCCGTGTCTAAAATATCAGGGGCTGGCTCCATGCTATTCCTTGGGCGTGGTGCCTGGGGGGATCTCTTCAAATTCGACGCGCAGATCGCGCGCCCGCTCCAAGTCCGCAAGGGCGATTCGGTCTATCATACCGCGTCCCTGCCGAATCGGACTTGAATAGCGATGTCCATTCCATTGGATAGATACGCGCAAGAGCTCGGACAACGAAGTTGAGGAGGCGAGGTGAATTTCGATTTGAACTTGGGTGGAGTCTTCAGTGCGACGCGTCCACAGTTCGACCATCACCTCGCGTTTGCCTAGCGTGAAGGTATCGGAAAGAAGGAGCGACCTGGCTCCGGGTTGGGATTGATCGCGCAGCGCAATCGCCGGCGCGGGGAATGCGACCAGCCGCTGCAAATGTCCAGCGTGAATAGTGAATCCGAAACCTAGCGGCGCGCCGCCAATGCGTGAACGAACGTGCCTGTTCCAGGCGGCATCTTCCCTTTGCGCCACCAGAAACGGTAATGGTTGCGCCGCCTTGATGGAAGGCAAGCCATCGCTTTCCGGCGTGGAACTATTCGACGTGGCTTCGATCAGCAAAATGTAGGAGGCACGACAGCGATCGCAAGACTGCAAATGTTCCCAAACGGCTGGATAGAGCGTTCGAACCTTCTCTCCGCGTTTTTCGCTGTCTACGTAGAACTCGATGAGTGATTCAACTTCGACGTGGGAGAGACGCCGAGCTTGGATTGCGTCAGGCACAGACGCAATCGCCTGCGCTAAATGCTGGAAGCGCAGCGCCCGTGGATCCTTTTTTCGTCTATTCATTTCGATCCCTCCTTGCTTCTGTTCCCAATTGACTCATTCCTACTTCTTCTGATGCGTTTTCCGGTCTTTTTCTTGCGGTGAGATTTGACGCGTGAGAACCCTTTTCAGATGCACGAGCGCCCGATGGCGCAAGTTGTAAACCGCTTGCTTGCTCTTGCCTAGTCGTCGCGCGATTTGAGTATCGTCCAACCCGCGCAGCAATGTATCTTGAATCACCTGTCGCTGCGCCGGATGGAGTTGGGCAATCACATTCAGCAGGAGCGTTTGATTTTCGATTTTTTCGAAAGGTGCCGACGACTGCCCATCCGCGAGCATTTCACCCAGGGTATTACCGGCGTGTTCGTTGGCAATGTCAGGAGCATCCAGCGATTCAGGCGCATTCGCACGATCCATAACATCGGTGCTGCGCGAATAGCGAGTCAGAATGAGATTCTTGAGAATGGTAGTCGCCCACGCTTCAAACGCGACGTCGAACGGGTAACGTTCCTCGAAAATGATTAGGCACGTCTCATTTGCGAAATCAAGCGCCTCCGCCCACGCTTCCGTTCCATTCCTAAACCGTTGAACGAGCCGGTACGCGCGGCGCGCCAGAAACTCGCGGAGCCGTTCCCATTCTGTGGCATCCGCTTTTTCGAGCGCGTCAATGCAGTCGTGTTCGCGGCTAAGATGCAGGAGGACGCTGTCAACATAGTCCGCAAACATGAGAGATTGACGTTGGGCACGATTGGCGGCAAAGCGCTGGAATCGCCCGTTGTTCAGATTGCCTTGGACAATCAGAGTCGCCCGGTCTTCAGAAGGAACAAAGCAATCGGGCGAAGTTCGGCGCAGGGCAGCGATCCGCCTGCGACAGAGCGTTCGGATGGAATTGCGATCGGACTTGGGCATAGATGAACTGCCAGGGACAAAGAAAAGTGGCGAACCGAGTGAAAGAAAAATGCGCTAGATTACATCATCTATTGTGAGAAGTACGAATCTGAAGAGTTCAAACCTTGTCTGGACTGTAGCATACTTTACTTACACTGTCAATCAATTGGCATCATCCATCAGGGCGATTGCATACGACCATTTTTCAATCAAAAGTGGGAGACGATTTTCACTGAACTGCCACATTTGAAGCCGTCATCCCTAAAAACTGTTGTAGAAACAACGCAAGTGGGAGAAAAAAGTTCAAATGCGATTGCCCTACATCATCCATTATCGGATCGTGTTTCATCTCGAGGCAGAATGTGGCAATAGTGGAGATTTGGAAAGCCAAGCCATCTTGGTTTACCTTACCATTGAGCATTAGAAAGAAAATTGTCGAACGGCTAACGGATGTGATCGCTTCGCCGCACTTTTCTGGCAATGGATCCCAGGATGCTGGGCCATTCCTCATTCAGAAGGAAGGAATCTGTCTTTTGGTCTGGATATCGCACACGGACGAAACCGCAGGCGCAGCAAGATATGCGGAGAGTGGCCTGACAGAGTATTGTGAGCCACTGGTTTATGCAACGGCTACAAATGTCCTTGCCGCAAAGGTATTGGCAGAAAAGCTATCGGGTTGAAAGACCAAGGCGAACTGCATGCCTTGGCTGAATGCCACAGAGGATCTCCGAAATAATCACTCGGATCTGGAACCTGGGTAGCACCCCACACAATCGTGGAGCATGTCTTGTAGCCCCAAAAGCATCGCTTTTCGTGGCGATTTTGCCCCATTTCTGGCGGTTTTCCGCTACCTTTGGGTGACTCCACGATATGATGTGGTGCTACCGGAACCTGGGTGTCCCAGAATTTAACCGGATGTTAACCCAGGTTCCGTCTGTTTTCGAGTATAATATGATATGACCTATACGACTGATATGAATATAGCAGGTGTGTAGACTTGCGTCAGTTGGAGTGTAGAATCATGCGCTCCCAAAAGTAATCGTCTGTATGTTCAAATATTCCTTTGAGGAGACAGGCAATGTCGCTGGCAGATTTGAACACCCGCAAGTTTGAGGAACTTGTTGCCGATGGGTTTGAGCACCTCTGGGATTATTCGTATCTTGGTACGCACCCCCTTATTGAACTCCAGAGTGTTAAACAGCGTGTACTTGGGAACGCAAAACCGTGCCATGTCGATGTAGGGCGTGTGCTCAACGGCGTCCTGCAAGACGCAATTGAGAGCCTAAAACCAATACGGTTTATTTAAGGATCACCACAGACTCAACGAACGGTGTGGAGGGTCGAGCCGGGTGACGATGCTGTGGACGCTTCAAGCGAAACTTGGACATCTTCCGCTTGACCACCCGCGGATTGATGCGGTGATCACGTTCGGGCAAGCGTTGTTGAGCAATATCGCGCAACAGTCGCTGATACAGCTCCCGGTGCTGCGCCGTATCTACCAACTGGAACTCGGGAATCGCTTGCTGAATGATCCGTAACGAGTTGGTGAAACTCAGCCGATCCGGATCCTGGTCCACGCTCAACGCCGCTTCGTGCATCAGGACCCGAATGGCAAAGTGCGCCAACAGCCCGCCATACAATTCCTGCCGCACTCCGACAGGTTTATGACTCCGCAGGGGGCGTCCCGGCAGATGTTGGTGGGTGTCCAATTCGTCAATCGTGATCTCGATTTCCCAGCGTTCGTGATACCCCACGATCAGTTCCAACGCGGGATACTGCTCGGCATCCAGCAATGAGGTAATGAGCCGATGGGTTTCGCCGTATCCCGGCTGCTGGGGATCATGGAACGTATACTCGATCACCCGCACCAAGATTCCGTCCCGGCGGTGGCGACGGGCTTTGGGCGACGGATAGAGATATGCCAAGAACGAACCATCCGCCCGGTAGCGCACTGGGGTCAAAATCACGTTGGCGGGCACGCGTCCCAAGATGTGCGCCCCGGTAGCGAGTGCGGCGCGCAGCAATTCATAACCGAAAAAGCCGCGATCCCACGTCACCAGCATTCCTTTGCGGACGCTACGGAGTAGGCGTTGGGCGGCGGCGCGCTCGCTCATATGGCAGGCCCCGAAGATCGCATCACAAATGACGTGCGTGGCGCACTCGATCAGGTACACCGCTTTGACTTGCGGAAAAGCACTCTCGCCGCGATCACTGTGATGCCGCCCAAACGTTTCTGCATTGGCCGGGGTGTCGGGAACATCTTCGGAGGCACCGTCAATCGCCATGACGCGCAAACCGAAGAGAAAAGCGCCACGCGTCACCGTTGTGGCAATCGGCTGGCAGACCGAGTGAAAGAGTGCTTCCAGGGGCTTGTCGCCCAGCCGGGCGCGCGCCTGGGAAATCGCACTTTTCCCGGCCAGCGGATATTCCCCATCACCGAAGAGCAAGCGCACGCCTTGCACCATGCGCCGCAACACTTGGGGAAGGTCTTCGACTGGGAAGAGGTTCATGGCGATGACCAGCAAGACGCACGCCGCGGCGGGCAACTTGCGAACGCGTTCCTCGGCAACACCACAGGTGCGGACGAGGCTCTGAATCTGTTGGAAAGGAACGGCTTTCTCGATAGCGGCGAGTTTCACGGCATCGGTGAACCTTTCGCCGGACTCGAACACGCGAAGGCGCACTTGCATTAGGCAGCTCCGACATGCAGAAGATGCCCAAGAATACCACAACTAGGTGCTTGGAGTCACTTCGTTCGTCTTAACTAAACCGTATTGAGCCTAAAACCGGCTGGTCCCCGCTCGGATCTTTCAAGGGAAAAACATTACCACACCATTTTGTACAAGGCGTATGTTGAAGGAGTTCAGAACAAAGCGATTTCAACTTCTCTAAACATCGGCGAACGGACGTTGTATCGCTATAGCACCAAGGCAATACAGATCGCCGCGCGGATCCTACGCGATTGGGAATAACCTCCACCCATATCCGGTTGCAGCACACAATTGGTGGCATAGAAGTGGCAGATATGTGGCAGAAAATCCATTGTGTAATGAGACGTAAGAGATTATATTGTTGTACGACTATCTCCACTTCATAGACATTGTGCTACCTCATAGGGACGCTTCTTGTCTGGTGCGTTGCATGGCGCGAGGAGGAGGATAATCCATGGAACCAAGGGAACCGATCACGATCAATACGACTGATTTGCGCATCAAGACACGAGATCTTATGGAACGTGTCAAATTCAACGGCGAGCGATTCATTGTGGAGACTTTTGGACGCCCAATGGTAGTGATAATTAGTCTCGATGATTTTATGCGCGTGAAAGAGATATTGTGCAACCAAGCGCATCAGGTCCCTGACTCGCATTCAAATGATAACTTGACCATGGCTTGTCGGAATAACGAGCCTCGGAAGATAGTTCGGAAATGAGATCGATCTGATCTTTAGCGTAACAGTTGCGCAACCAGAGCCAGAATCAAAGAAATAGCTCTGGTTTTGACATGCTGAAAGTGCTCTAATCGGCTAAACTGAGCGTCGGAGGTGGTTGATGAACCTATCCGGCGTTGAGTTCACTGAGTGCCAAACTGAGCACGGGTTGTTGATCGCTTTCGGTGAGTTTGCACGACACACTGGATTGATCTCTGGGATGATGCAGGTTCGCATTCCCCAGAAAGTCCAACGCCAAGTTGGAGCCGTGCCCCCACAGACCAAGCTGATCGAGTTGAGTGCGGGTCTCCTGGCGGGCATGGAGTATCTGCAAGACTTGAGCCTGGGACATCACCCGCTCGCCAAAGATCAAGCGGTGGCAGAAGCATGGGCGCAAGCCCGCTTCGTGCATTACTCAAACGTTAGTCGGACCTTGGAAGCATGTGACGCGATCACGGTCCAAGATCTACGCACCGTGATTGCACGGTTCAACCAACCGTTCATTGCCGAAGCGATCCACGATGAACTCCGGGCGGGGCGTGAGATCATTTTTGATTTGGACTTGACGGGGCAACCCGTCAGTTCGACCAGTCAGACCTATCCCGACGTCGCCTTTGGCTGGATGAATAACCAAATCCGCTTGGGCTATCAATTAGCGCGCGTGTGCGTGCAGACGGAACGCTATGGTCGGATCTGGCTGGATGGGTTTCATCATCCCGGTGATACCGTCTCCATGAACTGCGTCAAAGAATTAATCTGGGCGGCCGAACAACAAGCTGACGTGCGACCGCGTCGCCGCCCCGAGTTAGTCACGCAGCGCATTGAAAAGTTACAATCACGTATTCGGCGACTCGAAGGTCTGTGTGCTCGTCAAGAGACCACGCTGACCGCCTTGAAAACCAAAGTGGGCGAACGCCTCGGGCGATATTATCAGCTCGCTCAAGCATCCAAGAAAAGGATGCCGCCCGCTCAAACTGAGCGTATTTCCAGCCGTATTTCAACGGTTTGCGCACAGTTGGACAAGCTCCACTCCCAACTCGCACACCGGCAAGCTGTATTGAGCAGACAGCGCGAGCGCCTGCAAAAGATTCTCGCCGAACAGAAACGTTTGCAGGCATGGCGTGCGCAACTGGAAGCAGACAACCGCCTGAACCCCAATGCGCCGGTTTGTGTCTGTCGCAATGATGCGGGCTTTTGTTCAGGTGAAAACTTGACCTGGCAGATTGAGATGGGTTATCAGGTCGAAACGAAATCGCCCAGCGGCAAAATCACGGTCGCTTTGCAGCAGCGTTGCACATCGCAGACACCCTGGACGCGCGTAGGACAGAATGCCGAGATGATCGACTGGGCAGACTATCGCATGAAAGAGTGTCCGTATCCCTTGCGGGTGGGGTTGGAACGTTTCGCCTTGGGTCAACAGCTCAAGCACAGTGTCTTGATCATGTACCGGGACACACCGCAACGACCCAGTCTACCGCAATGGTTCAAGCACTACAACAGTCGGCAGATCATTGAAGCCGGCAACAAACAAATGAAAACAGTTCATCACGTTCAACACTTGATGAGTCATGCCAAGTATGGCATTCAGATCCAAGTCTTGCTAACGGGACTGGCCTGCAACCAGACGCAGTTCATCCAACCGTGGTTGCACTCGGCCAGTGAGAAGCTCACACCCCAGATTCAAGCGGACTTGGGCAGTCCCAAAACCATGGTTCGGATCATGGCGAACTCGACGGCCAGTGTGCAGCGCACTGCCAAGAGTACCGTGTTGGTGTTCGCTCAAGCCAGTTCCATGCCGGATTTCAAATTGTGCATGCATGGCTTGCCGCTCCATCAGTTGAATTTGGGGCTGTTCCAGCCGTTGCAAAATGTGGGAGCAAAACCTTGATTGCGCCTCTGATTGCGCAACCGCTACGTTAGGGTTAGATTTTTTGTTCAAGGGCGAACGACTTTCAAACCCAACCAAACAGCTGATTCAATGTTGGTGTTCATGCCACGATTCTATGGGGTGCCGTCGAAACCCTGAGATGTTCCTGATTTTCAGCCGGCATAGGCAAGTCCTAAATAGCCGGTTAGGTGAGGAGATTGTCAAATGAACTTATGGAAAATTGGCTCGTTGATGGCTCTTGCTATGCTGGTAGCGTGCTCATTGCCGTTTATCAATGCAGATGCGCCTACGCCCACCGCGTCGGCACCTGAAAGGAAGCCGGTAGCGCCAGTAGGTCAACCGACACAAGTATCTATTCCGACTTCGGTTTCTACTCGGCAAACTCTCGTACCTGGAGGAACGGCGACTTCTGCGGCTATCACACCAACGCCGCCAGCGACTGTTGCTTCAACTCCCTCATCCAATTCAGCCATACCCACGAATGCATTGCCCAGTGTAGTAGGACCTGTTTCTTGCGGAACGCGGGCGCAGACATCCGGCATGCTTATCATAGAAATCAAGAATTGGTTTGATGCTCCTCTCTCTTTCACTGTGGACTTGATGAGTTCGGTTAGTATTCCAGCGAAACCCTTTAACACTACGAACATACCCTATTGCTTTGAAATTCGCCCCGGCAGCCACAAATGGAAAGTATCTATTCGCCACCAAACACTAGAGGGCAACGCCGAAGTTCCCACGAGTGGGAAATTTGGACTAAGCTTCTGTCCAACCAAAGAGGACCAACCGGGCTATATCACAACGGAAGGTTGTGGATCGCGTTGTCTGGGCTGTCCTCCTGGGGATGACAATGGCGGTGGACATTGATCTGAAAACAGGATTGCAGGCGCACAACGTTCATCAAATCCTCTGTGAGGGTGATTTATGGTGCAACCCGAAAAATTAACTGTCGAAGAACTTGCAAAAGAGATCGGCAAGCAATTGCGAGGACCGTCCAAAGAAAAGGAACTCGTTGCAATCTCCGGTAAACTAAAAGAACTTCGCCGCCGCAAACCACGCGGCGCATTGGCAATCGAACGCGACCGCCTGGAGAGCGTGTTTCGCAAATTGGTCGAGGCGCGCAGTTCCAAATTGCAAGACCAGGTTCGCGCGACTTTGGATAAATTCAAAAAAGCGTTGACTGCAGGCGAACCATCCCAAGAAGATTTGACGGGTAATACTCGGGCTGCCCTGAAAGAGTTGGAAGAGCTTGATCTCGCGCGCGAGGACGTTCGTGGATGGCGTGACACGCTGAACCGGTTGGAACGCGAGCGCGAAGACCTATCCAAAGTGCTTGACATTGAGCGGGAAGTCAAAGAGCTTTGGGCTCGCGCCAAATCAACCGAAGAGCAAGGCGGCTTTGGCGATTCGATCGTCCAAGATTACAAAGATGCGTCAACCAAAATCCAGGGACACTTGAAAAGTAGCAAGATTGTTTCGCCGGCTCCAAAACGCCGACTCGGAAATCTTGCCGATCAAGCGGAACAGTTGGTCACTGAATCCGCGAACAAGCATACTTTGACTTTGACGCGTGCTGCAGGAAATGAAGTTGTCACGCAATTTAGAGCATTCCTTAAATCGAGCGCGGTGAATCCTGAAGAGCGCGTCACTTATTTTTTGACTCCGGACAAGAATGCCGGATATGGTCTCCTGCCTGTCAAATCAGCCGTCGAAGTGGCGCGCGAGCACGTCCGACAGTTTTGGAGTGGCAAAGTCACCGAATACGTTGACCTTGCGCGCCACAAATTGCTAGACGAGCACGATCCATACGGCGCGCAAGGTCAACTGGACAAGTGGCAAGACTTGGAGGGCTTGCACGATCCGGAAATCATTGAGGCAGGATTAACTCTATCCGGCGATCCACAAGTTAGAATCAAAAGACTGCAAACCGAGATTGACGACAAGCGCAAAACTCGCCAAGATGCTGAAAAGTTCTGCCACGACGCGATGAATGAAAGCGCTTTGTCCAAAGCGTATATAGCACTGCATTCGGCGGAACAGACAGATAAGTATACTCCGACGATCCAATCTACCAAAATCATTTTGCAAGAGCGATTGGTTGAAGCGTTACGAGCATGTGCGGAATCCGCTGAGGTATCCTTGAACGAAGGCAGATGGGATGAGGTGGACGACGCACTTGAAACTGCTGACCAACTCAGTGCGCTTGATCCCGCAGTGAACTTTGGCGATTTGTCGAAACGGTTACAAAGAGTCCGTCGCATGCTGGATGATGTGCGCCAGGTGATCAACGATGTTCAAGCGCAAACGAGTCCAGCCAAAGCCAAGGGAAAATTGGAGACGTTCAAAGAGGCGTTCGAAAAAGGCTACGCCCAAAAACTGGAGCAATGGGAAGAAATCCGCCAAATCGAAATCGATCTGGAGGCACAGCTGGGCGATAGAAACTTCATAGATGGGATTCGCGCCCAGATCAACGCCAGCGCCACTTTGGACCAACTAAATAACGCGTTGGAAGATTGGAAACGCACGCGCCCCAAAATTCAAAAGGAGGATTTGCAAAAAGAATTCGATGCGCTCCGTACGGAATTAGATGCTTATATTGGCTTTCGCACCGCCAATGATAAAAAATCAACTGATCTGGCAACCGCGCTTGACGCGCTGACACCCACCGTATTGAAGCATCCTGTGCTTGGCGCCGATGCCAAGCATTTGTGGAATGACCTCAATACGCGCAAGGAAAAACAGCAAGATGCGGTGCAGGCAATGGCGGACATCAATAAACTTATCACGACGGATCCGCGTCTGGCGTATGAAAAAGCGGGCGAATGGAAAGCGAAAGCCACCTTCCGCACGAGCGATTTTGTGCATCTGGAGCAACAAGCCCTGACTGAATTGGAGAAGCAGATCACCAGTGTCCTGAACCGTGAACTTGCAAAGGGATCATACTCGAGTGCAGTGCGCGCCAGAATTAAGGAACTGCTTGCAGAACTCAAAGAAATCGCTTCGGAGAAGGAACTGGAATACCGTAACAAATCCGAATTGCCTTGCGCCATCGCTGCGGCAGAGGAATTAGAAAATAAGGCGAAAACCCAAAAATCGGGTTGGGAGGGTGTTGTTCACGCCTGGGATGCGGCGCACGATCTGGCGGTTGGTTATCGCGACCACCGCGCTGATAATTTTTGGGAACATCGGCTGGAGGCGTACAAGAAGCAGATTCGGGAACAAGCCGCGCGCGCTGATTTCACGCAACAGATTGATCTATACAGCCAGTTGAACAGCGAGGTCAATGAGGCGGACGCCGAAGTGTGGATGTGGCTTGGTCAGACGCATCTTGAAGCGGCGAGCCAACTGATTACGCGTGATCAGAGCCAACCCTCGCCACGGGAGACCCATGATGAGTGATTTCGAGTCCTTGACTTCTTTGACCCATTGCGAACGCGCCGTTGATTATGGTCAGCGCGGTCTAAAATGTAGCAATGCCCGCAAATGCCAATCTCAATTGAATGATCTAATTACTCAAGCCCAACGATACAAAAAGTTCGAGTCCAAGAAATTCGAAATCAGTCGCTTGCTCCGTGGTGAGGTTCACATTCACGAAGCCCAGACCGCCAAGAACACCTACCTCCAAGCGCGCGATGGCAACGATCCACTCATCGAGTTGCTTGACAAGTGGTGGCAAGCCGAACTCGAACGCGCCATCAGACAATTGCGCCAACAAAGCGCCAAGTTGCCGGAACACAGTTCGCCATTCACGCGGCTCGAACCGTGGATCTGTATCGTGATCTTGACAGGACAATGGTCGGGGCAGACGCAAGATGAGATTGATCGCCTGATCAGATTGGCAGGTGCTCTCACCCGCCAAGTCCAAGCCGAAGTGGCTGACAGCGCGGCAGCACTTCATTCCGAGTATGCGACCATTGATCCGAAACGGGATGTGCTTGCCAAGCAGATTGAGTTTTGTGAGCAATTGCGCCAAGACCTCGTCGCGCCACTGAGCGCGTTGCAATTTTGTCATGAAGCGATCAGCGAACGCGCGGTAGCCAGCAATAGTGTTCTAGAAAAACTTGCCACCCGGCTCAAGAGCAACAGCGAGGCGCTGGGGAACAGCGTAAGCGAACTTGACCGGTGGATGGAAGGCAAACTCAAGCCATTTCAAAGTGAATTGGGGCAAACGATTGATTTGATCCGGAATGCGCTGCGGCGCGGCAGTTTTGAGTTGGTGGATAATGTCTTCACCCGCGCCACCGCAAGTCCGACAGCGCCGCAACCTCCTGGCTTGCCGGAACCCGGAACCGCCTTTCAAGGTTTTACTGCGCATCTTTCCTATTTGTGGCTACGTGAATATGTCGAGGAGCAAAAAGGACGCTTACAGAAACAAAAAGAGCATAAGCAATATATTGATTGGGGATTCAAACTAGAAGTAGAAAGCGCGGTCCACCCTGCTGACCTTGACAAGCGGGTTGAGCAGTGGCAGCAAGACAACAAGACCGCCAGCACGCCTGTGCAAACGCAATTCGATGGCTTTGTTTCTGATCTGCGCGTTTCATTGGCGCACGGGCACTATCCACTAGAGCGCATATTCCACCGACTCGAAGAGATGCGGACTCAAGAAGACAAGGATGAATGTCGTCTGCAAGCGCAGCTCGTTTATCAAGATCCGGAAACCCGTATGCGCTATGAAGGGCTAACCCAAATTGCGCCGATCATACAGAAAAAAACTCGACAGATCGAGCAAATTCGCAATTGGTTGGCGGAACATGGAATTCCTGAGCAAGGTGCCACGATCCAGCATCGTTGCCCTGGCATCGCCGATTGGGATAGCGCCGAGAAAAGTATTAAGGCTGATCGCAAGATTGGCAAATTCTCTAGGGCGAGCCAACGATGTTATGACCTCCGCGAGGGGTTAGACAATCCCCAAAGCGATAATCGTTTCACGGCTGAAGGGTTGTGGCCCCTTGAACGCGCGCGCCGCGAACTGGGACGGTTGCCAACAGAAATCGGCAATCCGACCAGTGCGGTTATTCGCGCCTTAGATGCTAAACGGATTCAGCGGCTTGCCGAACTGGAACGGCAGATCGAAGAATGTAGAAACCTGGAAAAAGATCTCGCGACGCGAAAGAAGCGCCAAGAGACTGCGCAAAAAGAAATCGAAGAATTGTACGCCGACCTTAGTAGCGCACAAAACAGTTTGCCATTTGGACGCGACAAGCGAGTCCGAATAGTGATAGACGAAATCCAAATCGCTATTGCAAAATATAGAGAGCAGGTTTGCGACGAGGATGATTACATCACAAAGGCGCAAAGGGATTTGGGCCTGTAGGAATTACACAATGTACATCGCATTGATTTCAGACATTCACGCCAACTTGCAGGCATTGGAAGCGGTCGAGCAAGATGCGCGTCAACTGACGCAAGAAAACAGTCGCTTGGATCATAGAACCCCTGAATTGCGTTTTTGGTGTCTGGGTGACATTTTTGGACGCGGACCTAGCCCGGACCTTGTTTGGGAGCAGGTCACAGAAACCATCAGACCAGATTGCTGGGTAGTCGGGAACCACGATCAAGACCTCGTGCGTTTGATTGATGACCCCTCCATCGTCAGCGATGTGGCAAAGCGCAAGCAATGGGAAAAGGAGTTTAGGAGCGAGAGCGATGCGTGGACGATTGTTCAGCATTGGGTGTATCTGCAAGACATCGGGTGGGCGGGCGAGATCAAGCGACGAATTGGCAACTTGCCGTCGATGGCTTCCCCTCTGCCGGGCGTTTATCTCGCGCATGGTAGTTTTGGCTTGAACAAACGCCCCCCGGCAGAGCGACCGAGAGAATGTGTGGAAGAACCAATCACACAGCATTACCAGGTCGCTACCACTTGGGAAACGCTATGCGATTTTGTAAAGCATCCTAGCGCGATTCAAGGGTTTCAACGCATGCATCAAGAGCGGTGGGAAAAGCCCAGTGTGATGATTGTGGGGCATTCGCATGTGCGAAGCTTTTACAAATTTGAAAAAGACAAGTGGCATCCGTCCCTCGTCATCAATGATAGCAAGATCGGGGTGTGGCTTGATTTGCCCAATACCCCCACCCAACCGGTTCTGATCAACCCGGGGAGCGTGGGTTCGCCGCGTCTGCCCAAAGATCATATCGCGCCGAAAGATCTCTGCGCCAGTTACGCCGTGCTAGACTGGAACGCGCGTAATCCCCGAATTATGTTTCGCCGCGCACAGTATAATCGCAAGGAAACGATCAGATTATTGATAGAGGGGCAATATCCCTCCAAGGTGTACGCAAAATTGAAAGACAATTGCACTCACTCTCATAGCCATCAGTGTCCATGGTGTAAGGAGTCATAACATGTTCAAATTGAATCGAATGATTGTCTGGGTAGTTTGTTTGGTAGCCAGCGTCAGCGCATTATTCCTAACGATGCAATTTGCGACGCTAGGCGCGTTTGCCGCGCCTTCAACCTGCAACGAATTGCAGCTGATCTTTCTGGTTGACCAAAGCGGCTCGATGCGTGGTAATTCTGCTCATCCCGTCGTGAACGATCCGTTGAAATTGCGTTTCGAGGGTCCCAAGCACGCCGTCGAACGAATTGGTATCTTGCGTTATACCCAGTATCCGACGATGACGGTGCGCTTTGCATTGGTCAATTTCGGTACCGCTGCCGAGGTCGGAATTGATTGGACCAGCATCGCAGCCGCCAATGATGCCCAATGGACGCAACAATGGGGCATGCTTAGCCAAGCATTGGCGCCGGGCAAATGGGACACAGCGGATATGGGTAACACTAATTTTGTCGGCGCGTTTGAAAAGGCAGGCGAATTATTCAACCGGCTGCCCCAGCAAATTGGAAATTGCCCAACCCGCGCGGTGATTGTCCTGACGGATGGACGGCCGCAGCTCCCTGATCTCGGGTTCTCGATGCCGGATCATTTTGCCAAACTGCAGAAATTTGTAGATACGTCCATGCCCCTCTCCGCCTACAATATTTATGTGATTGCAATGAGCCAGGATGCTTTTTGGAATGAAACGGAATCTTATTGGCTTAAGGTCACCGGCAATCAAAAGAAGGATAACATCAAGACCGGTCTCGTCAATGACGATAAGGAGATTGGGGACCGGTTTGCCAAAATTATCCAAGAGTGGCTGCCCAGACCGCTTCAATGCTTTGATCCGGCGCGTGGAACGATTATCGTACCGCCATTTCTTCAACAAGTGTCCTTCACGCTGTACAAAGCGACGAGTCAACCTAATCATTTACGGATCGAAGATGAGCGAGGCATCATTGAACCATCTCGCACCGATATCAAGACAACCATAGAAGGGTTTAATGGTCCAATCGAAACGGTACGTGTGGTTGGTCCCTTGCCTGGCGTATGGCGGATCAAGACTAACCTCCCGGTAGAAAAATGCGATATCCAGATGTTACCTATTCCAGCAAATGGTAACCTCTTGACCCCCGCCGTCAACAGGGGCTCGTTGCGCCAATTCAGCCAGTTTGATGTTTCATTTCAAATTACCGATTCAGCAGGTAATCCCTTGCCGGAATATGGGCCTGCCTACCCACTTCAGATCAAGGCAAGCGTGAACGACGTCTCTGGCATCGATGTTCTCAATGCGTTGCCGGATGGCAAAAATAAATTTACGGCGCCTTATATTCCAATTGAACCGGGGGCGCATACCATTGACCTGTTGGCTACTTCGCGGGATGCTGAAGGCAAGACGATCGAGATTGTGAAAAGGCAAATTGGCGCATTTACTATTGAACCAGTCAAGTTGACAGTATCCGCAGGACCTACTGCGGGCAGTCGCATTCAGCAATATGCGCCAATTTCAACTACGCTGGCGTTGGTGGCAGGGGCAGACAATAAATCTGTCACGATCACCTTGCCGGTGAATATCACCGCTAATCTCTTCGTCGCAGATAAATCGCAATCCCTGCCACTGGTTGCCGGAACCGATGGTGCCTGGACAGGTACCGTGACTCCTCAGCAAACTGGCTTGCATCGAATCCAATACGCCGGTTCGGTCACTTTGTCCGATGGTACCAAAAAGGAACTAGGCAAAAGTGACATTTCGTTCAATGTTTCTGCCGCAACATTACTCAAACCGCAAGTCCTGAAGCCGGCTCAACCGGTTTTCGAAGGCACGAACTTTTTGGGTCAACCCAATGGCTTGGTCTTTGAAGTCCAGATTGTGGATGCCACCGGCAAGATGGTTGAGCCATCCCAAGTAGTTGAAGGTAGCAACGATCAGGTCTTCAAGTTAGGCGTCACCGATTCAAGCCGCAGAGATCGGAGTGCGGAGTTGGTCTTGCAGCGCACCGCACAACCCGGTGTCTATCGCGCCGAAGCCAAGAATTTTGGAGCGGATGATTACACGATCCGGATCTTGCCTGCCGCCAATCTCAAGCCGGACTTTGTGTGGGGCGATAAAGCGTGGACCTATAATTACAAGGGCACGCTCAATATGGGCGTATTTGGCTTGTTGGCAATCGCCGGTCTGATCTTGTTGGATATTGGGCAGTGGGTCGGCCACACCATTGCGGCACGCCCGAATCCGTTCCGGCGCGGTACGCTTGTGATCGCGCGCCGCGAGGTTTCCGATCCTGACGCGCCTGCGTCTGAAAGAGACGTAGACGAGTCACTCAAAGTAATGTGGCAACGCGCCTTGCCGTCATCTTCCAATTTCGCGCGATTCCTGAACGGTTGGGCGTGGCGAGGTGTGATTCCCTGGCACCATCAAGAGTTTGAAAAACGTTTGAACATTCGCAAGATCGAAGTGCGGAATCTCGAAACGCAACAGTCACGCGGCAATCGCATCAGTGGCAAAGTTCAAGCGAAGGTGGTTTATTCGACCAAGGCAGGCACCGCCTCCAAAGAGTATAAATTATCGCGGGGCGGAGTTGAAAGTGCAGCTGAGCTGCCGCTGTTTGGCTACATTATGTACTTGCGCGATCCAAGGGCAAATCAAGAATAAGGTTCTCACATCACCAGTCTTACAAAGGAGGTAGACTATGGCGATCAAACCTGTACCCTCATTGATCATTGGGCTGGGTGGCACCGGCGTAACGGTGGCGACCTATGTCAAAAAGGACCTGCTCGAAATCAGCGAGACGGACGGCGTGCCAGCGGGTGTTCAGATTCTTGCCTTTGACACCGAAGCCACGAACCGTGTGCACGTAGGTGGCTGGGGCAGACCGCGCCGAACCGGCGAACGGCGCACCGGACCGGTGGAACTGGGACACGGCGAATATGTCCACATTGGCGGCAATGTCCTCGATCTGGCGAAAGAAGTCGCCGAAGGACAGCATTACTATCTGGGAACTTGGTGGAACGCCAGCCAATATCTTGCCGAAAATTTACCGGCGGATTTGTGGCACCTGAACAAAGGCGCGGGACAATTCCGACAATTTGGCAGAATGGCGCTCTTTCAAAACCGAGTGACCGTGACGAATATGCTGACTGCCGCAATGAATAGCATTCGGCGGGGCGCGCCCGGCGCGACTGATTTGTACGTGCATATCACGGGCTCCTTCGTCGGCGGTACCGGCGCAGGGCTTTTTGTGGACATTGCGCACTTGGCGTCTGTCGTTGCCAAACAACAGAATCTGGACAAGGTGTCTGTGCGTGGGTATTTTGTGCTTGTAGACGCCTTTCTTGGCACACCCCAAGTGAAACTCGAAGACCCGCGCTTGAAAAGCACCTACCAAGCGCAAGCATACGCCTGCCTGCGCGAATGTAGCCGCTTGGTCTCGGCGACGGATTACGCGACCGGTTACCCAATGAATTATGCAGATGAAGGCGATCCCGAACTTTTGCGCGGTAGGATCACGAAACGCCCGTACGACGCGGTATATCTTTTCGATGGACATCGCATCTATAATCCCCTCACGACTTCTCGGATTGAAGATGGGATTGCGCCCACGATTGCAGATGCCATCGTCGCGCACGTAGACGCCAAGTCCGGTGCCAAGTTTACCTCACACACGGTCAATTCGGATAAGCAACGCACGGCGCTCAAGATCCCAGCAGATATTCCCACTTTTGGCGCGTTGGGTACTTTTACATTCGTTCTGCCCATCTTTCACATCGTCGAAGAATGGACGCACCGCCTCGCCAAAGAAGCATTGGACGAATTGCTCGTGCCAACCGATTGGTCGAAAGATACCGGCTTGCCGAATTCGCCGTTAGCCACAAACAAACGCGGCGGGATGAAAGCAGAACCGCTTAACGATGGCGCGGACAAGGGACGCGAATGGTTGAGACGAAGTTCCCCAACCGCTTTCACCCAGGATTTGGGCGAACAGGGCGCGAGATACAGCAGATCAGCCACGCGCTCCGAGGTTGAGGGGGAAATCCGGAATCGCACCACCGAAGACTGGATCAAGTTGCTCAAGCCCGAAGATCAGTCCGTAATGACAAGCGACAACATCGAACGCGCGACGATTGTGCTGGAAAGCGATATTACAAAGGAAAAAGTCAAGCGCGGCGGGCAAATGGAAGGCAACGAATACTATGTCCATCCCAGCCCCGGCGGGAGCGATCGTGATCAAGCGGATCAGGTAGCAAATGAGGTGCGTCGGATCTTTAAAATTTTGATCGGCGAGGAAGATGACGACACCGGGCGTCGAAGCGGGGGACGCGTCAAGGTGACGCTCGATGAATTAAAAGCCACGCACATCAAGAAATTCCGCACGCAACTGCGCGTACTAATCGAGGAAACCTTGAATGGTTTGAAGGGCGCGGACGCGTTCGAAGCCAAAGCAGGCAAACTCGGTTATATGATCGCTTTTCTCCGCCAGGTGCGGGATGATTTGCAACAAGCGCAATTGGCAATCGAAAAGACCGAAGGCGCGCAGCGGTCTACGGGAACGAGCCGCCAACGGCAGACTGGAAGCCGACGGGAAGAATCCGAAACTCTGCTTAAGGAACTGATCGAGAAAATGCAAAAGGGCGGCGGGCTTTTCGGCGCAAATCGCAAAGAGTACATAGCCAAAGCCCAGCAGTACCTCCAAATCCTCAAAAGCGAAATTGCCGAGCGCGTCGCGTTTGAAACCGTGCGCGATCTGGTTCTAACGGCGGACAACACGCTCGCCGAAGTGAATGGCTGGGCGGAAGCGTTAGGACATCGGAATGTGAAAGAAGGCGGTGTTTATGCGCTGGTGCTTGAGGGGCGCGCGAATAACCAGCATGACCGGGAGCGCAACGCGGAAGCCCGAGTTCGCGAACAGGTCAGCGATTTGACCTATGAAAATGGTAAATACAGTGACTATGTCTCGCGGGGCGGGGTAGCGAATTCCCGAACGCAACTCAAGCAAATCCTAGGCGAATTGGCGTGGACCGCGCACATTGACGAAAATACGGGGCGGATCCGATTAGGGCTCAATTTGGGGGAAAAGGGAGAACAAGAATTCAGTTCGGAAAAGGGACAGAACATTGGCGCGGTGAATGGAAAAATATTTCTTGAGCGTTGCCGAGCGGTTTTCAAGCCGGCGTGGGACGATCTTTCCATTCTGCGTTACCTAATGGACAATTACGGTCCGGCGCGCCAGAAAACGATGGAGGATCTGGCAAAACTGATTCATCAAAAAACCGGACCTCTGCTAGAGGTCCGCGGCGATCAACCCTTGCCCGCCAACTTTTTGCGCGTGAATTTGGAAAGTGTCGGCGAAGCCCAAGCGGGCTCCGATCAACAACAGCAAGCCCAAGCGCGCAGCGTGTTCATGCAACAACTTGCCGATGAGTTGGGGAGACTCAACCATGTTCAAGTTGAGCGAACGGTCATCGAAGATGGCAAACCCGAAACTTCCAAGTTTGTGGATTACGCCGACTCGATGGATCGCTTCAAGTTGGGGTTTGTCTACTTTAGCGAACTCAACCAACCCAAGAACATCGCGACTTTTAGCGGGGGCGTGAGCGACTATCGCGCGTATCCGGTAAAACAACGGACCTATTTACATATCTTTCCGGCGGAAGAGCATACGGTTCGTTACGAAAGCCAACTGGCGCAGATGGCAATGGGTGACCAACGCCGTCCACAACGCCCGCGTGAGATCGAAGATCGCGTGGTCGTGCAATTGGAAGACCTGGCTCGTTTTCGCCTGATCGCGCATTGCTTGGCTTATGGCAACCCCAATTTTGATTGGGGGCAAGGTGTTAGGGAAACCGGCGCGTTACTCTACGAGGATGTGCCGTCCAACAATCCACCGGGCGCAAACCCGGACAGCAAGGCAGTCTACCGTTTGATGGTTGAACCGACCGGTGTATCGCGGAATGGAATATTGGTCAACCCAATGACGAACAAGCCCGCCAGTCCCAAATATTGGGATTTGACCCAATTGGCTGAAATCCCCAGTCTCTTGGACGCGATCAACCAGTTCAACTACAAAAAACACGCAGTCGGCAATGTAGAGGATACGCTGGATGACTATCGCATCCAAACGACATTGGATAAAGCGATTGATGCCGATTGCGTGCGTCGGATTGCCAAGGGATTCCCGTGGCTGCCTCCTGCTGGGATGAGCAAGGATCAAGTACAGGAGGCGCAAAAGCGCGTGGCGCAGTATCTGCGGTACCAAGCCGAGGTCAAAGTATGGGAGACTCGATTGTTGTCACAAGACTATCGAGATGCGGTGATGCCAAGCACGCCGCCCAAAGCAGTCGCGCCTGAAATTCAACGCGAGGCGGATTTGCTCACGATGTTGATCCTCGTGCTGAACGAAGAAATCCGCACCCTGAATGGACAGATTGAACGATACGGAGGCGAGTGGGATTGGGCGTTTGCTGAACCGGAGGAAATTCAGCCGGAGCAAGTGCTCCCTCCGATGCCAGAGACGACTGTGCCTCAGGGCGTTACCTGTCCAAACTGCGGCACTAGCAATTCGGAGGATGCGAACTTTTGCAAGAAATGCGGCGCGCAGTTAGGTGCAAAACTCGCCAAGTGTCCGAAATGCGGCAGAGAGTACGACTTGGCGGACACAAGTTTCTGCCCGAAGGATGGGAGTAAGTTGACGCCATGAGTTGGAGGATGCGTTCCACTATAAGCCAACTGCCATCAGCATTGTCAGAATAGCAAGAATCCGTTACTCACAAGAGGATTGGCATGTGGGAAAATAGAATTGAATGATCACATGCCAGTCCGATTGGAACACTGCGAGGTGTCCATGTCTGCCGGGCTGCCACAATTTCTTAACGATCGCGAAGCAGATAGAGATTTGCTCGATTTTACCCCATATACTGAGACACTGGTGGATATCGTTCGGGATGAGAATAACCACGGTCCCTTGGTGATTGGACTTTTCGGGACTTGGGGTAGCGGCAAAACATCATTGATGCATTTTGTCGAACACGCATTGCAACACCCTTCATCCGAGAATGTGCAACAGTTTCGGATTGTCTGGTTTGACGCTTGGAAATACGAAAAGGAAGAATCGCTATGGCGTGCGTTGTTGCTTCGCGTTGTTGATGCTCTGCGGGATCGCAACGAGGAAGGTGAGGATACCACTTCATTCAATCGTCGTCAACGAATTGAGAATCTTGAGCAACGCTTGTACCGTGACGTTGAATGGGAAGAAAAAGCCGGAATTACGATAGACTGGGCAAAGTTGGGACGGTTTGGTTTAGGTGGCGCAATCAAGCTATCCTTTGCTTTTGTGCCAGGTCTATCGCATCTGGTCGAAACCGTAAAGTCAGCGCAGGGCGCGCTGGGCAAAGCTGAAGGCATAAACGATCTGTTCGATACTTTTCGGCGGAATGTGGTCACGCATCACCAAGCGCAGCTAAACTCAATCGAACAGTTTCAAAATGAATTTGGAAAACTCGTTCAGCAGTATGTTATATCCCAAAATCAGCGTCTAGTTGTGTTTATTGATGATCTTGACCGTTGTCTACCCGAAAAGGCAATTGAAGTCCTTGAGGCAATCAAACTCTTTCTCGACGTCAAAGGATGTATTTTCTTGCTGGGACTTGACCAAGACGTAATTGCGCGGGGCATCAAAGTCAAGTACCGAGGGTTTGCTAGTGCATCGGCAAATGATGAATCCGCGATACCTATTGATGGCGTGCAGTATCTTGAAAAGATTATTCAACTGCCCTTTCGTTTGCCCAAGATTGAGCCGCAGGAGATGAAACCATTTATCAAGAATCTGTTGGAATTTTCCGATGTCCGCTGCGCGGATGTTTTTGCTGAAGGGTTGGAAACTAATCCACGCAAGGTCAAACGCGCAATCAATATTTTCCTATTTGTCTCTCGTCTGGCTGAGCGTCGCAAACTCCGAATTTCCCAGGTTCGCCTCGCCAAGGTGATTGTCATCTATCACAATCACCCGATCTTGTATGATCGCTTACGCAAAAACCCCGCACTGTTGCGGGATGTAGAAAAATATTTTGAGGAGCAACTCCCCAAGTCTTCCAAAGATCAAACGCACAATCTCGAAGCTCCAACGAACCAAACTATTACTCCACCAGTTGGAGAGCATTTGCTTGCCGACGATGCTTTAAGGCGCGTGATGACTCTCTATTTGCGAGACTACGATGCTTGTTTTCAAACAGCAGACTATACCGAACTCGACTCGTATTTCACATTGACTCGCGGAACTGTTATTGATCCTCTGGTACAATCCGCTAAAAATGTTACGACTATGTCAACGGCACTCGGTTTTCCGATTCCGATTTTCGTGCGGATTCCCGAAGGCGAATTTCGGATGGGCACTTCGGATGAAGATATTTCACGCTTGGCGCAAATGCCAGGAACGCAAACCTGGGCGAGAGAATCGCAAGAGAAAGAATACTTTAAAGAAGAGAAACCGGATCGTTGCGTATATCTGAATGAATTCGAAATCGCGAAATACCCTGTGACCTATGAACAATATCAGGCGTTCATTAAGGCGACGCGACATCCTGCTCCAAGAGATTGGTCAGGTGATTTGTTTCGGGATGGGTTTGAATCGCATCCTGTGGCCAATGTGAGTTGGATTGATGCTATAGCATACTGTCGTTGGTTGACCGAACAATTACGCAACATCAATAATCTACAGAACAACGAAATAGTTCGGTTGCCGATCGAAGCAGAATGGGAAAAAGCCGCTTCATGGGATGCTTTGGGACAAAAGAAACGCATTTGGCCATGGGGCGACACTTGGCAAAGTGAAAACTGCAATACAAGAGAAAAAGGAATCGGCACCACAACTCCTGTTGGAAAATTCTCGCCCAAGGGAGATAGCCCTTATGGCATTGCCGACATGGCAGGCAACGTGTGGGAATGGTGTGCCGATTGGTACCAATCTGATTATTATGAAAATGCTTCCAACAGGAATCCCTATAACGCATCTGCTGGACAATATCGTGTCGCACGAGGGAGTTCGTGGTATGGCGATCAGGCAGATGCAAGATGCGCTTTTCGGTTTTCGTATGCTCTCAATGTAAGTGGTTTTGATTTGGGTTTTCGTTGCGTCAAAGGTCAACCAGTGTAAATAAACGAATCAAGAATAACTTGATAGGAGCCTTTTGTGCCTACTGGTATTCCCGATATTTCTCAAATGGTACTTCGTGAAATCTTGGCAGGTAAGTTAGTACCCTTTTTAGGAGCAGGTGCTAGTCTGTGTTCACGCTCCAGAACTTCAAGTTCTTCTAAACCAGGTACGTATCCTCCCAGTTCACAGGATCTATGTAATTCCTTGGCGCACAGGTTTGCTTACCCAAGTGGATCTGAAACACCTAATTTGATGCATGTATCACAATATGCCGAAGTCTTTAACGGACGGGTAGCACTATATGACGAATTGCACAAGCATTTCGAACCCAATTATCAACCGACTGTACTACATTACTTTCTTGCTAATCTTCGCCGAACACTAATTAGGAAACATTTGCCTTTTCATCCAATGCTTATCGTTACAACAAACTATGACACGATGCTTGAGAGTGCATTCGATAAAGCGAACGAACCCTACGACCTAGTGTATTACACGGCAGATGGAAAAGACAAAGGGTTGTTCAAACATATTCCATACGGTGGCAAGGAGGAAACCATTTATAAATTGAACGAATATGATAAATTTCCTGTAAAATACGGCGAGATCCAACGCACAATTATCCTAAAGATGCATGGGCACGTGAATAGAGCCGAAAGCGCAAAGGATAGCTATGTTATAACAGAGGATCATTACATCGATTATTTGGCCTATAATGACAAAGTAAGTCCCCTGCCAGCAATACTATGTCAGCAATTAAAGCTTAAACATATTCTTTTTTTGGGGCATAGTTTAAATGATTGGAACCTTCGCGTTATTTTACGCCGTGTCTGGGCAGATGTTGAATTTGACTCTCGGTCATGGGCGATTCAACTTGATCCTACAGCCATTGATCAAGAATTGTGGAGGAGACGCAACGTGATTGTTTTTCCAAGCGATCTAGTTTCATTTGTTGCCAATCTCAGAGCTTCTTTCAGCGGATACAAACCCGGGTGAAAATTATGTCCATTGCACATACCATAGCGAAACCATATAAAGGGCTAGCGCCTTTCTCTGAATCTGACGCGAATATTTTTTTTGGTCGCGAGCAAGAATGTGAGGTGGTTGCTGCCAACCTACTAACTTCGCGTTTCACTGTTGTTTATGGTGCAAGTGGTGTTGGTAAAAGTTCGCTTTTACGTGCTGGCGTTGTCCATTATCTAAGTACGCTTGCACAAAAGCGTTTGCAGAGTAGCACTGAAGAACGTAATACTCCGGAATTCATTGTTATTGTTTTTGATAGGTGGTCGGGAAATCTAGTTGGTGGTCTATCAGAGCAAATTAGACAAGTACTATCGCCTTTTGTACAGTCCTATGATCTTGGATTCCAGCCAAACGATTCTATTCCAGATTTGGTAGACAAGTGGAAACAAGCAACGCGGTCTACACTTCTTGTAATTCTAGATCAATTTGAAAGCTACTTGGCTTATCATCCTGAGGTAGATGAGTTTACCACTCAGTTATCTGACGCCATACGAACAGAAGGGCTCGGGATAAACTTCTTGATTTCGATCCGTGAGGACTCACTGGCAAAATTGGATCGATTTGAGGGTTATATTCCCAATCTCTTTGATAATAATATACGCATCAATCGGCTCGGTCGTACACCCGCGAAAGAAGCAATTGAAAACCCAATTCGCAAAT
Source organism: Candidatus Aquidulcis sp. (assembly GCA_020723345.1). Classification (GTDB taxonomy): domain Bacteria; phylum Chloroflexota; class Anaerolineae; order UBA4142; family UBA4142; genus VGOB01. The sequence goes on from DYJA01000011.1 coordinate 85,722, forward strand.
TCAATGAAATAAACAAAACTGAAATTCGAATTGAGCCGGAACTTGTTGAAACCGTGTTAAATGAAGTGACCGCTGGTAAGATTATGGGGGTAGTTGAAGGTTCCAGATTCTCTATTTCCAGCAAGGATGAGGTGGATGCCCCTTATTTGCAACTGGTAATGGAACGACTGTGGAAAACAGAAATAGAGGCTGGCTCCGATGTATTGCGTTTGAAAACGCTTCACGAAGTAGGTTATGCCGAGTCTATTGTCAGAAAACACCTTGACGATAAGATGGAGGAATTAGATACGCCAGAGCAAAATATTGCCGCGCAAATCTTTCGCTATCTCGTAACACCATCAAGAGCGAAGGTTGCCTATTCAGCGAGTGATCTTGCTGCTTACACCAACTTGAAAAAAAATGAAATTACTCTAGTGCTCGAAAAACTGTCGAGTACTGATTCAAGAATTGTCCGTTTGCTTTCTCCTCTATCTAATCAACATCCTGCGATCCGATATGAGATTTTTCACGATGCTCTTTCGGCTGCGGTTCTAGATTGGCGAGCAAGATTCGTTCAGAAACAAAACGCGTATATTCAAAAACAGAGAAGTATTGCTTTTGCGCGTGAGCTAGCGGCAAATTCAATTTCCCAGATGCAACAAGATCAGGATCTATCAGTTCTTTTAGCTCTTGAGGCACTCCGTATAGAGGAAATTCCCCAAGCCTACAGTGCTCTCAGACTGGCAGTAGTGCGTTCCTATATGCGATATATTATTCGTGATCACCTCAGACCCGTGAAATGTGTAGCCTACAGTCCTGATGGACAATATTTGCTGACGGCTAGCGATGATTGCACCGCGCGGATCTGGACAGCTCGGTATCGCCCAGTAAATTTGATGCAACATGAAAGCCCTGTGCTCGGCGCAGTGTATAGTCCTGATAGCAAGTTTATCTTGACTTTTTCAAGCAAGCGCGCATTCGTATGGACTAATAAAGGAAACCTATCACACGAATTGAAAGGACATTCTGAAGATATTACCTGTGCTACGTTTAGTGCTGATGGTCAATTTGTCGCTACGTCCAGCAAGGACATGACTGCAAGGGTTTGGACTACTAAAGTAGGAACACCGATCGCTCAAATGGTAGGTCACTCGCGCTCAGTTAATTGTATTACCTTCAACCCTGACGATGAATTTGTTGCAACCGGTAGCGATGATGGTATGGTCAAAATATGGGAAGCTAGTAGCGGTAAGCTTCGAACAGAATTACGTGGACACGAAGGGCCTGTTGACCACATTTCGTACTACCCGAAGGGCATTGCAGACAACGAACTTCTTCTTACTTCAGGACAGGATAATATTGCGCGAGTATGGAATACCAGGTCAGGTCTGTGCCTTCAAGCATTACGTGGCCATACCGGTATTATTACTAGTTCACTATTTAACAACGATGGCACTCGTATTTTGACAGCCAGCGAAGATGGCACCGTGAGAATTTGGGATACCCATATGGGAATGCTCCTGGCTGTTTTGCGTGGGCATACAGATCCCGTGCTTGACGTTCTTTTCACTCCCGATGGTAAATTCATAATTACAACCAGCGGCGACGAAACAAGCCGGGTGTGGGATGCCATAATTGGTGATTGCATATTGGTATTGAGGGGGCATCGCGGGGCAGTAAGAACGGCAACTGTTAGTGGAAAGGGCAACATCATCGTAACTGGCGGTGAAGACGCAAAGGTGAGGATTTGGCAGTCACACCTAATGCGTGCCCCTCTCGAGCTTAGGGGATATGAAGATCAATTGCTCGGTATTTCTTTCGGCCACGACAATAATTGTGTTGTTGCTTTTGGCACAAATGCAATTGCTCGAACATGGGAGGTCACCTCAGGCAAGTCGCGTTTAGTACTTGATGGACATGAATCGCGATTACGTTCTGTGTCCTTCAGCTACCATAACAACCAGATTTTGACGTCTAGCGATGATGGGACAGCGAGATTGTGGAGTGCTACTACAGGGCAGTCCTTGGGAACTTTGCGTGGACATCTTGGATCAGTGTACAACGCGCTTTTTAGCCCAGATGATAGATTGATAGTAACTAGTGGAGTCGACAAAACTGTACGAATTTGGGATTTGGACAAGAAGGACTTGAATTCCCAGATATTGGTGCAAGGGGATAATATCAGTTGCCTTTCCATTAGTCATAATGGTAAATTTCTGGCTGTTGCTCGTGGCAACCAAAGTGCCGTTGTGGAGATCTGGAATCTGGTTGGGCGGCGATGTACAGCAAAGTTGTCAGGTCACAATTTAACAATTTATGGTGTCAATTTTAGTTACAATGACGAGTATCTAGTAACTGCGAGTGATGATAGCAAAGTGTGTGTTTGGGATGTGTCTACTGGGAAATGCCTGAAAAATTTATCTACTCACAAGAGTTGGGTCAGACAAGCCATATTTAGTCCAGACAACAAATATATTGCAACAGCCGGTGGGGACAATACGGCCAAAATCTGGGACGCGGAAACTGGCCAAGTTACTGTCGATGTGCTACACGCAGCTCCGGTGAATACTGTAGCATTTAGCCCCAATGGACAACTTGTTGTTTCGGCAAGTTTGGACAATACTGTGAAATTATGGGATGTTTTGTATGGTTGGCTACTTGAAGAGTTTCACGGACATACTAAACCTGTGCAGTGTGTTGCATTTAGTCCAGATGGAAACTATGTCGCCACAGCAAGTCTGGATGGGATAGGACGATTATACTCAATCAAAGAATATCAGCCCGAACAGATTCGAACATTGGCTCGTGAGAAAATATCTAGAAACAAAAAAGAGCTCACTCCTGCTGAAAGAAGAAGATATTTGCACGACTGGGTAACTTGACTCCAAAATCCTATCAAGCAATTTCCGACCGAACCGGAGGATCACCATGTCCCGTAACCTATCTCACTTGAGCAAATTCATCGCATTGTTGTTCGTTGGCGCGCTGTTGCTGGTGTCTGCCAGCACGGCGTTTGGGCAAACCAATTCCGCTGTCACCTTTCAGCGCGTAGTCGCGCCTAATGTGCTTCCGTACGGGCAGGGCGAATTTACCGTAACCCTCACGGTGAGCGGCAACAGCGCCGGGTGCGGCACCCAAGTCGCGCGTAAACCACTAGACATTGTATTGGTGATTGATCGCTCCAGCAGTATGGGGAACTTGTTAGGTTTTCTTGGCGGCAAATCCAAGCTGGACAGCGCCAAAGAAGCCGCCAAAGTCTTTCTCTCCAAAGTCAATCTGGGGAACGACAAGGTCGCGCTGGTTCAATTCAACGAAGCGGCTAATTTGGCTCAACCATTGGATACCAATCGTCAGACATTGGACAAGGCGATTGATGGCTTGGTCTCGTCCGGTAACACCAGTCTTGATCGTGGGGTTGACGTGGCGCGCCAGGAACTTAAAAGCGCGCGCCGTCGTTCAAACACCAATGGTGTGATCATCCTGCTTTCCGACGGCGAAAGCGATGAGACGAGCGCGCGGAATGCGGCTGATGCGGCGAAGAGGGATGGCTTGCGCGTGATTACAATTGGTTTGGGGAGTGGCGCGAATCAAAATTTGTTGCGTTCACTGGCTTCTCAATCCAGCGACTATTACTATTCGCCGGACACGAATAATTTGACTTCGATTTATGAAAAGATCGCCGAGAGTGTCAAGCAATTCGTCGCGGCAACTGATCTGACGCTCAAGCATACGATTGAAGTCAGCGCATTTCAGATTGTCCCCAACTCAATCTCGCCAGCCCCCGCGACGATTTCCGTGGACACCATCACTTGGAAACTCGATTCGCTCGGCGATACCCAGCAGACTTTTACGTACAAACTCAAACCTATCGCGCAGGGGAATTTATTGATTGATCGAGGTGACACACTCACTTTTACGCAGTGTGAAAAGGCGCCTAGTACTATCTCCGAAAAGCCGGGTTTGCCCGTGCAAGTGCTCGCGCCGACGGCGACTGCCACGCGTCCTCCAACGTCCACGCGGACGGCGACCCCCTTGCCTACTCCAACACCCACTTTCAATGAAATGGTTCAACAAACAACCTGTGATTATGGCACGAGTTTGCCGCCGTGGTTGCTCTGTCTCGTGCCGTTGCTGATGTTGTTCTTCATCGTGTACTTCTTGCGAATTGTAAGGGAATTGCAAGAAAAGCGCAAACCGTGTCCGCTGATTTGGTGGCTTTTGCTCCCGCTCGCGTTCATTTTGCTTTGCTTGATCCTAAACCAACTCTTGAACGCGGCATGTGTCGGCGGCGAATCAGTTTATTTCTGGAAAATTGATTCGTTTGGAGGTTCGGGTATTTACGTCAGTAGTCGTGACGGTGTGCGTCCTGCCCTGCCCTTCCGCGAAGTGAATTCGAGCAGCGGGTGCGTGGCGTGCCACGCCGTCTCCTCGACAACGCATCGGATCGCGGCGATTAGCGGCGGCGGCGTTGGCCCCGTCGTCGTCTATGGCTTGGACGGCAAACGGATTGATATACCCGGCGTGACAGGATCGTTCTTGAATTGGTCGCCGGATGGAACCAAACTTGCTATTTCAACAGATCGCCGGCAAATCGTGATTATGGATGCGGATGGCGGCACGATCACTCCACTCGCCGGCGCAAGTGAAAGTAATGTGGCGCAGTTGATGCCGGCGTGGTCACCCGACGGAACTACGATTGCCTTTGTGCGCTCGAACGATCCTTCTGGAACCTATCGCGCGGATTCGGCTTCGGATATCTATACTGTGCCCGCTACTGGTGGGGTTGCCAAGCCGCTGCCCGGCGCAAGCGGCAGAGGATTCAACTACTATCCTGCCTATTCGCCGGATGGCAGATGGATCGCTTTTACGCATCATATTAGCGGCACGACGACGTACTCGGATCCCTACGCCGAGATCTATATGATTCCGGCGGAAGGCGGCACACCGATTCGGCTTGCCGCGAATGATACCCAAGACGGCAGACGCTTGACCGGCATCAGCAACTCGTGGCCCACCTGGTCGCGCGACGGTCAAACGCTGGCGTTTAACAGCAAGCGCAACGGCAACCAGTACGATATTTTCACCACGCGCATCAACCCGGACGGAACTTCGGGTCCGGCAATGTTGTTGTCCAGCGCGGCAGATGGACGCGCGTTCGAGCATTTGCCATTCTGGGGCGAGCCCCCAAAAATGGATCCATGGGCGGGAGTGTTGGGGCTTTGGCCGTGCCTCATTCCATTCCTGCTGATTCCGATCCTGTACTTGCTTTGCTGGTACTTCACGCGTCGTCGGATCGACATTATTGAGGTAGATGCAACCCCTGTTCGTCCAAGACCGGGACCTTTGCCACCACTTGTGCTTAATCCTACTTGGCAAGTTGCGCCCGCGCTCATCATCGGTGTAGGCGGAACCGGACGCTGGGTGTTGACGCATCTGAAAAAGTCTTTGCTTGATGGCGGAATCGGCAAACTGCCGCCGGGTGTGCGCTTTGTTCTGCTTGATACTTCGGAAGAAGAAACGAACACGCTGATGGACGCTAACGGTAAACCGCAAGCGGTCGAATTTGCCGGCGTGCGGTTGGAACCGAGCGAAATGTTGCTCCTGCAGGATAGTCTCGAAAATGTCGTGCGAACAATGCGCGCCAACCCAAATGTCGAGCCGGCATTGCAAGGTTGGCTTCCGACCGAACGCTACGCTCAACTACCCGCCGGACAGGTCAACCTTGCGGAAGGTACGCGCGGACGCCGCCCGATGGCGCGCGCCGGTCTGATAAAGAAAATGCTCGGCGAAGCCGAACGGCAGACTGGTTCGACGACGGACGCTAAACAGATTTGGAATCTGCTTGCCAATGGCGCGCGCGATGCGCTTGACGGTCGCCAAACGCGCGTGATTGTGATCGGTTCGCTCGCGGGTGGGATGAGCGGCACGCTATTCGATCTAGCGCACTTGGCGCGTTTAGCGGGACAGCAAACTATTCCCGCCGGTGGCACTGTCACAGTGGAAGGATACTTGGCGACTGCCGGCGTATTCAATCAAACACCCGGCAATTCCAGCCAGCGTCAGATCAACACGTTTGCGGCAATGCGCGAATTGCAGCGCTTCCAACTCGCGCAAGGCAGAGCGTATCCGATGGCATATCGCGCCAATGCCAAGTTGCCGCTGGATAGCGTATGCGACCGGCAATTGTTCGACGATCTCTTTTTCTTTGGCACGGGGGGACTAGCAGAGAGCGGACAGGACAAAGATACCCAACCTTGGGCAACGACGTTTGCCGCGATGGCAGATATCATTGCATTTCGCTTGGATCGCGGGACTGGCGCGGGAGGCGAAGGTGACTATCGTCGGCAGATCCAAGCCCAGGGCGCGATCTATCAACAACAACGCAATGCGGCGTTCATCGGCGGCGCGGGAAGTTTCGTCTATCGCTTGCCGATGAAAGATATTGTGGATCAAATCAAACTGCGCTGGGCGCGCCAATTGTTGCACGAGTTTATCCAAGGCACGAATGTGCCCAAGCAACCCGGCACACCTGCGCCGAACGCCGCCGAAGACGCCGCACGCTTTTTGCAAGGCGATTATGGTTGCGGCACACTCCCCGGTGGAATGAATGTGATCGAATCGCTTTGTCTTGGTTCGCGTCCCAGCGTGGACCGCGCGGATTTGAATCGCTTGCCCGAACCAGATAGCGTAGCCAATAGTTTCCGCACATATTTGCAACATGCGCTCAAGTTGATTTTGAATGGCGCGAAAGCGAGCAAGACAGTGCCGGTAGGACGTGTCCGGTTTGCTTTGCAATTCCTCGATCAAGTGGCGCACTATCTTGCGCAAGCGGAGAAGGTGGCCGGCGAAGCGCAAGAATCGGCGAGGTCACAAGAGAGTGCCGCCGCGTATGAACGCGCGCGCAAGATGGCGGCGCAGTGGCATGCTGAAACGCAACTAGCCAGCAATAGCTTGCGTAAACAACGTGAGTTGCTCGAAGGCGCGGCAGGCGCGCCCGGCAAGCCGCCCCTCATTGGCGTCTATCAGCGTGTCGCCGATTTGGAAACCCAAGCCCGCCATCGCCGCGCGCAAATGGATCGCGTGGCAGTGCGCGAGTACTTGTGGTGGCGCGTCCGCGATGTCACACAATCACTGGATGATCCAAACAATCGGATTGATCTGGCGGATGAATGGTACCATCTTGCGGCGGACAAGCACATCCAGGAATATCACGAACGCTTTTATTGGGAATTCTCGCCCGAAGGCGCACCGTGTCTGTCACTCGTTACTTTCGAGGGAAATGCAATGACGCTAGTTCCCGAAACATCGGAAAAGTTTGTCCAAGAGGTATTGCGACTGGGCAATCACGTTGTGCGTGAAATGTGGGAAACGGTGACCCTGGCGGATATAATGTCCGGTCGTCAAATGATCGCCGATCAAGAACAATCGGCGCACACGACCGCGCGAATGTGGGTGACGGCGATGCCTCACCTCTTGTCGCGGCAAAAGACAAATATCTGGAATGCCGCGTTTGGCATTCCACAAATTGCACGCGCGCGAGCACAAGAACTGGTCAATGTGTTTGCCAATCTCGGCGGTGTGCAACAACAGATCCCCGGCAGTCTCAATCCGTGCCCAACCAGCATAGTGCCTTTGACCGATCAGTACGCCACTGTGTTGATCCGCACGCTTGATCTCGTCGCGGTTGCGGATGTGCCGGAAATGGACGACGCGCGTCGGGTATACGAACAATCTATGCGGACGACCGTTGCCGGTGCAGAGGGCGCAGAAATGCAAACTGTCTTTGCGGCGGAACGCAACGCGCTGACATTCGAAAGACGCCTGCCCGATCCCAATATTTTCCGTCTGCCGATCCGCCAGTTCCACCCGCTCGTGGTGATGGCGTTGGAAAATCAGCCGCGTGTGCGCTTGTTCGGCTTGGCGTTTGCGGCGGGCTGGGTGCGCGTGCCTGCGCAAGACGGCGCGATCACGCTCCACGTGCCCGTCGGCGCGACGTACACCTTGGCGGAAAAGAAAGCCGAAGTCACACTCGCGCCTGAAGTAGCCACGCTCTACAATTTCTGTCAACACGGCGAATCCGCCGCGATTGACGCCATTCGCGCCGCAACCGATCAGCCCGACGAAGCGACGATTCAGGCATGGCAAGAGTACTACGCGCAATGGCACGATTGGCAAGGCGCGCCACCACTGGCGAACCAACCGCGCGAATTGCAAGACCTGGGCGCGTTGGCGGGCTTGGTCGTGTTCGACAAACTCAAAGCGTATTTTGGACAATAGAGATGCGGGATTCCCCGTCGTACAGGTGCTCGACTGGGAGACCTTGCCTGATCGCATCACCATGTTTATGGAGCAACAATGATTATTCCTGATAGAGTTGTCGATCTAAAAACGCAAAAGACGTATGAAATTGACCGCGGACATGAACCCTTGGGAAAAGGTGCAATCGGGGTTGTGTATCCGGTCAAGGGCCCAGAGCGCGATGCTGTCGTTGTCAAAATCGCCTTTCCTGATCTATCTGCCGAGACGTTGGCGGATTTTGTCGCCGAGCGAAAAATCCTAGCGGAACTGGAAGCGACCCAACGTACACCGTGGGCACACGAGGGTCAAGCCCCAGAGTACAAGGATTGCAAAATCATTTTGCTCGAGCGCGTCAAACCAGATCAACAACTCGTTCAAATCGCGAAACGTTTACCAGGCGGGGTGTTGGCAGAGGAAACCATTCTGCAAGTCGGCTGGCAATACGCCGAACTGCTGGAGACCCTGCACGGTAAACTCCAGCGCACGACGCGCGGGGATCGCAAAGTGGGTGATCTGTACTGGGATAAGACCAAACAACGCTTGATTGTGCTAGATTGGAACCGCGCTTTGCCAATGCCGAAAGACGAACAAGAACGCGACCCGCTTATTCGCCAAGACCTGCGAGTCTTTGGGCAACTCTGGGCGCAGTTGGCAATGGGGCAAGCCGTTTCGACTTTTGCTGATCCATTTGACGACACGAACCCGGCGTGGCAACGTCTGAGCATCGGCGCGCGCATTTTGATTTTCAAAGCGCTCAATAGCCATACCGCGCAAGGTTTTCAAGACGCGACCACGCTCAAAGATGCCACCGTGAAACAATGGCAAGATTTTCAGCGAGCGCAAAGCCAGACAAAGGAACTCTTGGCGGACGCGCTCAATCTGAAAAAACACGCGGACAAGGAATCCTCGCTTTCAAGGCATGCCGAACTTGCACGCCAAGTCCGCGTGCTAGCGGATTTGGTGAGGCGGCATACCACCCGTTTGCCGGACAAGCAAGCGAAAGAATTGAGCGAGTTGGAAATTTGGGCGAAGGAGTCGGAGCAAAAGGAAATTGAACAACTCCGCGCGATTACGAAACAGTTGTATCAGAGAGTTCAAAGCGGCAGTTTCAAAGAAGCGGCGACGCTTGCTTTGACCGAGATACGCAAAATTGATGCTGCGGGTGACGCCGAAGCGTTAGCGTTGATGGCTTTGCGCCGCTGGTCTTATCTGGCGAATTGGGCATGGCAAGGTAACCGCAATGACTTGGTCATTGGTGAGACCGCGCGCAAGATTGCCGATGCGCTTGACGCATTCGAGCAAAAAGTTGGAGTGGCTCGTCTGCTCACTATTCAGGAAGCGCTCGCCAAACTCAAAGCAATCACCGACTTGCGCGCCGCGATCCAAGACGCGCAGCGCGCGCTCGCCGAGAGTAATGGGTTGCGCGAACTGCCCGAACCGATGGCGGGCGAAATAAAACCCTTGGAACTGGAATTGCAAATTCGGGAAGACTGGCTCGCGGATAGACATACGGACGCCGTGGCACAATGGGAGGAATTGAAGAGGATTGCGGAGGATCAAGCCAGCGACCTCCGCCGGGGTGTGCTTTCGTTGCTCGGTTTCGACGATTACGTTCGACAACGTGAACAAGAACACTACCTGGAACGGCACGCCGCAGAATTCAAGCGGCAAGCGGATGCTATTTTCGACTTGCTTGCCCAGTCGGATGGATGGATCAATGTATCCAGCCGGTTGGAGGAGACGATTCAGTATTATCGTACCAATCTCAAAGACAGACCTGGTGTTGCCCAAGAACGCAGGGAAGACGATGAATTGCTAAATGCGATTCAAGAGCTAGATCGCGATTTCGCTGGAACGCTCGAATCGCGCGACGAAGCCAACGCGCTGGCGCGGATCCAATCAATCGTCTTTCCACTGCATCGCTCCACACTGAAAGAGACATTGCATCGGCAAATCACCGAATCCGCCATCGCGCATCTGGAGCGTCTGGCGCAGGGCGAATGGCTGGACGAATTGGAAGAGGGCAGGCGATTGCTTGTAGCGATTCGGGAATATGGCGATTTGACTGTGAAAGAGAAAAACACAGAGTCGCTTGAGAAAACCGCAACGCGCTTTGCCGAATGGAAACAAGCATACGATGAGTTGAGTCAATACGGAACGGCGCAAATTATTATTGATCCCGATCCAAAGTACGACAAGATTCTTCAGCAAGCCGAAAAGGCGCGGGTTCAACTTTTCGATCGCCGCGCGCTGGCGACAGATAAAGTTGAACAGCACCGCGTTTCGGTGATTCGTTCGGTGCGGGAGGCAGAACGGATGGAACAGCAAATCAGTGAACTGATCAAGGCGATGGAAAAACTGGTACGCGAGTTGGAAAACCAAAGCACACAATTCGAGCAGGAAAACGTACAACTCGGTCAGTTTATAGGTATTGTTGACCGAACACGCGCTGACTTGGAAGATAAATTGCAAGAATATCAGCGTTCCCTTGAGGTAAAACAATCTGCAACACAAAGTGCAGTGGACACGTTTCTTGAGAATTTGAAAGAGGCGAAGAAACAACAAAAGAGTTTCCCCGAAGCAGATGCTGTGATTAGTAGATATAATCAATTGGCGCAGGATCTTGCCTGTGTGCAAAAGGATACCTTGCCCAAAATTAGGGCGACTGAAAGAGAAATTCTCAAGTGGCAAAACATTGCGGCGGAAACGCAAAAGGCAGTACAGGCAGTTCAGGATGCTGTGAAGAAACTAGCCGATCCTCAAGTTGAAACCGCAAGCCAAATCAGTCAGATGGCTATGCCGACACTGGATCAATTGTCGTTGGCGAGTTATCTGTCTGGCGGCTTGAGTGCAGCACGAATGTTTAACAAGGATGAGACAAGAAAATATTATGAACTTGCTCAGGGACAGCTTGCCAACGCAACACAGCTTGAGCAGGAGCGTTTTCGTCAATTGGAAGAAGCCGCCAAGTGGCTTGAGAAATTCCATCAAGCTGACTTGCGCCTTATTGAGGCATGGAAGATTGCGCTCAATCAATGGAGACTTTCTGCGCTAGACAAATTCTCGGAAGTGGAAGGTACCGCGAGCGTGGCCCGCAATGCTTTATCAAAGGTGTTCAAAGAAAAGCGGGATTGGAATTTTTGGCTGATTGCAGAGCTCGACGAACAGAGATTGTTTCTTGAACGTGAAAGTCAGCACCGATATGCTGAGGGGTTAAGAGACACCTTTGACGAACGCCAAAGGTTCTTCAACGGGATCCAAGTCATTTTGGAGGGTATTCAGAATAAGGTCTCTAGATATCCGGGCGAAGATGTGCAGCCAGACCTGGCCGCGTTAAAAAGACATATCGCTCAACGAGCAGAGACCCCCAACTTGACAGTTATCGATCTAGAAACGATCAGCAATTGGGCAAAGCGCGCTGACGAGGTGCAGCTGGCATATGATACATTGTTATACGCTCAAGAACAAAATGATATGGTCGCGGAAAATCTCCGCGAAATGAAAGCGGGAGAAATACCGACACCTGATCAGGTCAAAAAAGCTAGTCAAAGCATTGGTTTTCCAAGAGATATACTCGGAGACCTGTATGCTCGCTTGAGTAGCGAAGTGTTCTATATTTTCTACCGTCTTTGGCAAGACGAGCTAGAAAGGACAGCAATATTTGGTGATCTAGATGGATTGCGAAAGATAAAAGACGATGGATTGGAGAAATCCACTCTCGGCAAAAATCTCATAACCGCCCAAGTCAAGTCTTGATTCTGTTGTATTATGGCAGAACGCAATCCGATTGTTATGGCTAGCCGTAGGAGACCAATCAAATGTCAGATCAAGAAAATGAACAAACCCAGAATGGGACTCCAACTCCAGATAACCCTTTGCATTCCGCCAGACCTTCAGCCAGGCGGAGGGATGGGTTTCTGCAGTACACCGCCAATCGTTTGAATGGTTTGGAAAAAGAGTTGGAAGAGAAATTGCGTCAACTGGATGAGTCAGAGAGCGATCTCTACAAATACGCACAACGACGCTTCCGTTTCATGTTGTTATTATGGACATTCCTGTTCCTCCTCCTCGCCGGTTTGGCTCTCCTGGGTTGGACCCTCATCGGACCTTCAATGCTGGAAGTAGTAGCATTGCGCGCTACGGTGGCTGATTTGCAGGCTAAAATGGAGGCGGTGCCAATCAGTAGGAACACACCGATGGCAGAGCCAACGCGGATGCCTACGCTGACTATTGCGCCAATATCAGCGCCAACTCGGACGCCGGTGCTAACTATTACACCAACGCCAACGGCAACGACTATCCCTACAAATACTCCGACCCCCTCACCAACAACTGTAGCGGTAATTGCTGGGAAAAAGTACAAGTTGACCAAGCCCGACAACTTGATGGTTTCGGCAAGTGAGGATCCCAAACAGATCATCATCTTCCAAATTCCCATAACGGCGACACTACAAACCGTTGAGGGGTCCAAAGGCAATTATGCCCAAGTGACATTAGAGGTATGGGTAGTCAAGGCAATTATTGGTCCTGGTGCTAAGACACCTGACGATCCAGAGGCTAAACACAGTTGCAAACTTGTCATGGCGAAGCCTGACTATATTTCTGTAGAAGCAAGATTCGACGTAGATTCACCGTCATCCGTGCCCAATTGGTTACCTGGCGATCCGAAAGAACGCGAAGAGGCGAAAAACAAAGTGTCGCCTCGACTTGAGCCGGGCGCATTTTCGCTTGATTATCCTTGCACGAAGGGGGACTACCCCCAAGGCGATTGGGCAAAGATCCGAATCACTGGTTGGGTAAAGATCAGGAATCTTGAGGAGATTAAATGACTGCCGAGTCCTTGAAAATTGATCGCACTTTACTCAGGGCGTGGAATGAATGAAACGCTGCGTTCTGCACCCTTTGCCGTAACTCCACAATACTTTTCCCCGCTATCTCACACGCGCTACGCCAGATCGGGGTGAATACTCCAACGAATCATCACAATTTGCAAGGTGTCATCATGGTCAAAGGATTTCGTAATGAAGATCTTCGTCAGCTCTACCTTCGATGATCTAGAACCGTATCGCCGAAGCGTGCTTTCGGTTATTGATACGCTACGCGCCAATGGCCACAATATCCAATGGCTGGGTATGGAATCTCTTAGCGCGGCTGATAGGCCATCCCTTGACGAATGTCTTGCAAAGGTTGGTGAAGCAGATCTCTATTTGGGTTTCCTTGGTATGCGCTATGGTTCAAAACCTTCTGGCTCGGCGATCTCATATACTGAAGCCGAGTTCAGGCGTGCAACCAAACGCAGAATGCCTCGTCTACTATTTTTGATTGACGAGAGGAATGCCAATATCAAACCGATTCACTGCGAACATGATCCTGATTCACTGAGACAACTGAATGAGTTGAAGGAGGAGTTCAAGAGGATTCGCCAAATCTCTTTCTTTAGATCACCTGAGCATCTTGCCGAGCAAGTTCTGACTGCGCTTGACCGCTACTTGCCACGCAAATCATCCGCGCGCTCAAAATCAACTCGGCGAAGTAGGTTCACGACGGCGAAAAAGAAACAGATGCTGCAACAAGCAAGGGAGCGCGCCCAAATTGAAGAATTGACGAAGAATATCCGGCGTGAGCTGAAAAGTCCCAAAAGGGACTTGCGCGCAATCGTGGCTGACTTCCGCAGGTTAGATAAACTCAGTCCCGTAGGCGAATTGGCGGACGAGCGAGATCGCCTGGAGAAAATTTATCGCAAGCAACTTACTGAACGCGGCGCTAAACTACAAAAGCAAATCCAAGATGCACTAGCCAATCTCAAGAAATCCGTTGACAACAGTGTATTGCCCAAAGAGGATTGGTCCGGTCAAACGAATACGGCGATCAACGAATTGCGCGCTTTGGGGCTTGCCGCCGCGGATCTGCCTGCTTGGAAAGAAACCTTGCGTCGCCTGGAACGCGAGGGGGAGGATCTCGCCAAGTATCTTGAAATCGCCCGCGAAATCCAGGAGTTTTGGGATCGCGCCAAGTCAACCGAAGAGCAAGGTGGCTTTGGCGAGTCGATTGTCCGAGATTATAAGGAAGCGTTCACCAAGATTCAAGGGCACTGCAAGGGCAGTATGATTGTTTCGCCAGCGCCAAAACGCCGGCTCGAAATTCTTGCTGTCCAAGCGGAACGTTTGCTCAACGAATCCGCAGACAAACACACTTTGACCTTGACCCGCGCGGCAGGGAATGAAGTCGTCACACAATTCAAAATGTTTCTCAAGTCGAACGAGAGCAATCCTGAAGAGCGGGTCACCTATTTTTTGACGCCAGACAAGAATGCCGGGTATGGTCTCCTGCCTTTCAAGTCAGCCGTTGAAGTGGCGCGCGAGCACGTCCGCCAATTTTGGAGCGACAAAGTCACCGAATACGTTGACCTTGCGCGTCACGTATTGTTAGACAATCACGATCCATACGGTGCGCAAGCTCAACTGGACAAGTGGCAAGATCTGGAGGGCCTGAACGATCCAGAGCTCGTTGCCGTAGGGTTAACGCTTTCGGGTGAACCACAAATCAAGATCAAAAGACTGCAAGTCGAGATTGACGACAAGCGCAAAATTCGCCAAGATGCTGAGGGGTTCTACCAAAACGCGGTGATGGAAGGAGATTTGGAAAAGGCATATTCCCTTGTGCGATTGGCGATCGAGACCGATCCTTACACACTCAGTATCGTATACACTCGAAGGACAATCCAAGATCGAATTCTAGTGCAAGCCGAGAAACTCAACGGGCGCGCAGAGAATTGGTTGCAGGAGAAGGATTGGGCAAACGCTCAGGAAGCAATAACCCAAGCCGCGCGCTTGATCGCGCTTGATCCCGAACTGCATGCCGATCTGCTGGCTGACCGTATTGCGGAAACACAGCGGAGCATTCGTACATATCAGAGACATAATCAAGCGATTTGATGTTGCGGAAGTTGAACTTGCTGCGTGTTATGCAGGAAATTGTAATCACAGGTTGGCACTTTCTATTGCTTTTGTATCATCATAGACAAGCGTGAACTAAAATCCCGGTCTCGTGACAGTCTGGTGTACGAATTGGGGAAAGCTATGACATCTATTCGTTCTTGGACCTTGTTTCTCCTGGCGATTTGCATCACTGCGCTGGTGTCCGGATGTAGCGCTAATGCAACCCCACCCTATCTTGCAGCAGATTTGACGCGCGCTGCCGCAACGCGCGTCGTTACTCCGTTATCCACGCGCACACTGCAAGTGCCTACGTCCGATGTTACCTCCTCACCTCCATCTACCGCCTCTCCTGTATCAAGCCGGGTACCTTCACCGACTGTAGCCACACCCAATACATCCCCAACGCCGGAACTGCTCAAATTGCCTCCTCCACTCGCGACTGTTCCCTTTCCTTCCGAAGCGATTGCCTACTCTTCAGACTGGCATCCTGATCTGCGTTATCCAAATCAGTTTATCCTTGTTGGGGCAACTTCGGGAGTGTCACCGCAGGGTACCAAGGGTTTTGCAGCCAAACTCCTGTACCAGGGTGATCCGAGGAGCGCCGCTGATCTGCTTTCTACCTTTTTTACCTCGAAAGGATGGCAGATGGTCGAGCGGACTGAACTGGATTCCAAAGGATTTCTCCTTCTGTTCCAAAAGGACGGTAAACAAGGCACTGGCGCAATCGTCATTGACCCAGATACCCAGCGTCGTGGTTACGTCAAGATCGTCGCGACGGTCTTCCCGTAGAGTTTTGTGACACGCGAGGTAACAATGATCTCTTTTCATCTGCTCAAACTCTATCGCATGGTCTTCTTCGCCATCGGCATCTTTCTGGTGTCGAGTTCACCCCTCCCCACTCGCGCCCAATCCCCTTGTTTGACCTGGCAAATTGCCGTCAATCCGCAGGATTCCAGAGTCAACGCGACTCTTGTTAATACAGGCTCGGGTATGAATTGTCTTGGGTCTGCGCGCTTTTCGAACGGCACTGGATTACCGCTAATTGGCGGTGGCTATTCTCTTGAATTGCAGGCCCACAATATCCAGAACGCAAACCTGCAATGGATTCCCCTGGCTGATCTTATACCCTCTCTTGATATCCAACTCCACGTTTCACCTATTGTAGTATCCGCCCCCGCTCAAGTCCTCATACAGGGAAAGATGACACTTCGATCATGGATATGGGATGGTAGTCTCTTCTTGCTGAGAACTGCACTTGCGCTTGAGCCAATCGGAATGTCTTGTTGGATTCCAGAGGAACAACTTGTATACACTGCGGTTAGAGTCTCCAGTATCGTGGGGGCAACTACTAGTCTCGCCGCCAACGGAGACTGGATTGGCGCAAGACGAGAGTTCTCCCAGGTTGCAGATGAGTTCTACACTAGAGCTGGAGAAGTTCTGAGAGATGCCGGGGTAGGATGCGCCTTCGATGTTCTCGCAAAGAAAGCCAAAACACCTGTCAAAATCGCAAAAATTTCACTTGCATTCCTAACCTGGATGCCTGTCGCCATCTTTGATTATTTTTATTATCAAGGGCGTCCTGTTGAAATTGAGCTCGAGTACTACAGCCCAATTCCCCCACCTCCGCAAACATCTGTCGAATTTGCTTTCACAGCCGCGATGGGTAACGATATGTATAAAATTTATGGACTGCGACGAGCGAATAAGGGTGAGATTCCGTTTATGGTGACACCGATGAACGCGTGGCACCCGGCTTTATCGAAAGACGGCAAATGGGTTGCCTTTGAATCTTCCGTCAACAATGAAACTCAAATCTTCTTGATGGATGCCGACGGCAACAACATTCGACAATTGACCTCTGGGAGCACTCCCTCATTCCAACCCGCATTTTCCCCAGATGGACAACGGATCGTCTTTGCGTCAGAGCGCGATGGTGGCACTCAGATTTTCGTGATGAATATCAATGGATCCAAACAACGTAAACTCGCCGCGATGCCCAGCGCAAATTTTGCGCCCGAGTATTCACTTTCCGCTAATTATATCACCTTCGCGTCGTACCGCGATGGCGGCGAAGCAGAAATCTATATCATGAATGCGGATGGCGCAAATCAGCGACGCTTGACCAACAACTCGGTAGAAGATGAAAAACCGTGCTTTATGCCGGGCGACCAGATCATCTATCATTCCAAACGGAGTGGTCATTACGAGGTCTATTCAATGAATCGCGACGGCAGTACTGTGCAACAATTGACGCGTCATCCCGATAGTAAAGATAATTTCCAACCTGCCTGTTCCACCAGTCGCCTGATTGCTTATGGGCACATCGAAGGAACGATGCCGCACATTGTGATCCGCGATCTCGGCACCGGTGCTGAGTGGACTGTTCCAGCGATTGTTGGCGCGCAGGGCGAGCTCGGTCCGGCGTGGCGACGATGAAATTGGAATGTCAGTTGTCTGTCAGAGCGTTTTGAGCTGGGCGAGCAAGGCGGAGTGACACCCCGCGCGACGCTGGGGGGACAAACCCTGTCTTGCCAATAGCGCAATCCCGTAGGGGTTGGGAGAGCCATGAGTCACGTCTACCGATTGAGTTTGTTTGTTCTTATAACCTGCATCGTCGCGCTCGTGATGGGTTGCAATGCCAACGCAACGCCGATGCGCTCTTCTGCGCCTTTCGCCATTACGCCTCCCTATCTTGCCGCTGACTTGACGCGGATAGCCATAACGCGCGCTACTGCCCCGATAGCGACGAGTACTCCGCAGGTATTCGTGGCTGGTGTTACTTCGCTACCCATGCCGCCGATCACTCCAATCTTATCAGGCACTGTGACACCCGTGTTGCCTATCCGTTGGCTCACGCCCCAAACGACACCTGCCCCAAGCATCACGAGCATTCCACTTAACACGATTGAGTGGGCGAATTATACCAATGTGTCCGGCAATTACACTTTGCGCTATCCGGCAACATGGTCGGGTGTGGACATTGGCGCGGATGCCGGCTTTGAAACGCCGGAAGATTTCTCAATCGAAATTACAGTCGATCGCGCCACACCGGGCATGTCTGCCATTGACTATGCGCGCGATCCCGACTGGTTGGGATCGTCCCAAGTACTGTCTTCCACATCAACGCAGATCGGCGGGGAGAAGGCGATACGCCTCCAGATCGCAGAGCGGGGCAACAAACAAATGTCTGCGGTTCTTTACCTGGCCGTTCACAACAACCAAGTATATCTATTTGCTCTGCGCGGCGTAACCGCGCGTTCGACCGAGGAACTCGCTACGATAGTGCGGTTGTTTGATGAACTGGTCAAATCATTTCGATTTACACGGTGAGAAAACGTGGTGAGAAAACGTGTGATGAAAATACGCAATGCAATTTTCGGATTGTTCGTCCTTGCCAGCGTTTTGTCATTTCACCCGGCGCGCGTTCCGGCAGCAATTGATTTGACTGGTTGGCGGTTCCCTTTGCCGCGCGGCAGTTGGTGGATCTATCAAGGACCCAAGGAATCGCTCCACGATTGCAGTCATCCAGGGGATAGAACACATTGTGGAACTTGGTGGGAAGATGTTTGCGCCGTGGATATTTGGTCACCCGAAGAGACCCAAACCCCAATTCTGGCTCCAGCAGATGGCAAGGTGATTTTTGCTCAGATGCGTTCGGATACTGCAGGACGCACCGTCAAGATTAGGCATGATAACGACGTCATTTCAACCTATTTCCACATGGATCAAATTGCGGTTGCAAAAGATGATGAGGTCAAAGCCGGCGACAAACTGGGGTATATGGGCAAGAGCGGTAACCCCGCGTTCAGCGTGCATTTGCATTTTGTTTTATTGAAAGGGGATGGTAGTTCCAGTTGTGAAAGTATACGCGGCTTGGATGGGTATTATCCACCTGCACCCGACGCAAAAAATCCCAGCGCGTGGAGTTATGCAACTTCGACGAACAAACCTATCGAAGCGGTAGATCGCAGTGATGCGCGGACAGTCGAACGGATTGTCAATCCGCCAGCCTACCGCTGGCCTGGTGATGGTGAGCGTTTTCGCGATGTATCGGAAGTCTTGCTCAAGTGGACTCCTTCCGCCTATGCCTCGCAATATCAAGTGGAATATCAATCAGATGCGGGCGGGACAAAGACTAGCGCGTGGATCAATGACTTGCAATACACGGTCAATCCAGTGTCGCTAGCCCGGTTCACCTGGCGTGTGTGCGCGCGCAATGCGAGCGGGCGGGAAAGCGACTGGAGCCCCCAGATGTCATTCTTTGTTGAGGGCACGCCGCCGGCACCGGCTCAACCAGCCAAACCCACGTTACGCGATCCGCGCGACGGTAGTACTGCCTCGTCGAGCGATGACGTGACCATTTCATGGAATCCGGCGCAGAACGCGATGGAATACAAAGTCGAAACTTGGGGCAACACAGTGCGCGGCTGCGATTGGCAGAATGGTACGTCTTGCCGCATCGGGCAACTGCCGGCAGGTATCGTGCGCTGGCACGTTAAAGCGCGCAACGCGAGCGGCGAAAGCGATTGGAGCGATGGATGGTCTCTCACGATTCAAGACACGCCGCGTATCATCACAATCACGCCAACATGGACGCGCGCTCCGACCGCGACGTCAACATTAACGCCGGCCGCGTCTTCAGATCGCGATCTGCAAATCGTTGGCGGGCTCTCTCTCTCAAATATCTCTCCGCGCGTGGGGGATAGCGTGACGGCATCGTTTCGCATTCGTAACGCGAGCAGTCGCACGATCATCATTCGCCAGTTGGACGCCGGCGCGCGGGGACCGAACGCGCGTAATTTGAACTGGAACGCGCCCGAGGTGGATTTCCCGGCGGTGTTCGCGCTCACTTTGCAACCCGGTCAGGAACTCGATTATCGCCAGAGCCGGACTTTTGACGCACCGGGCGATTATTTTGCCGAGCCGGTGTGGATGGATATCTTTGGCGCGTGGGCAGGCGCGTGGCCCTATCCGCGCGTCTGGTTCAACGTCGCGCCGCGTCAAATCACGCTGACGCCTACGCCGACGCGTACACCGACGATCCCGTCTTCACCGGGACGCTTGGTAATCATTGGGGGATTGAGCGTGTCGAACACGAATCCGCAAGCGAATCAGGACGTCAACGCGCGGTATCGTGTCCGCAACGATGGCGGTTCGCCAATCACCGCGCGTTATCTCGGCGTGAAGGGGCGCCATGCCAGCACCAACTCGACATATGACTTTTTCTGGCTTGAGAATTTGACGTTGCAACCTGGGCAAGAATACACCTACGACGCGAATCGCGGGTTTGATCGCATCGGCAGTTACTCCCTCACGCCCAATTATTCTGATGGAGCGAATTGGTACGACATCAAGTTCGCCAACGGCAGCAGCAACTATGTGACGATCAATGTCAGCGCATCCCAACCGCCCACTCTCACGCCAACGCGTCCGGGACCCACTGGCAACCTTGCCCCGCGCGCACGGCGCGAGCCGGATGGCATCAATTCGGGCAACGCATTCGATGGCAATTTGTCTACCTTCTGGACGAACGGACTGGGGCATCGTTTCAATCTGCGATTGACTTTGCAAGACGCAGCGACAATCAATCGTATCATCGTTTGGGATCGCCCGCAGAACTCGCCGGACAACAATCAAATCAACCAACTCATTGTTACGCTGAGCAATGGGATGAATAGACGATTTGATATGAACAGCGGAGGACCGCGCTGTATTGATGTAACCCTCTCATCACCGCAAACAATTAGCTGGGTCAACCTCAAGGCGGACGATGCCTCTGGAAATAATGGCTTAAGTGAAGTTGAGATTTGGGCGGGCAGCAAAACGAGTGGGCCGAATTGTTCTAATAGGGGCAACCTGCCATGATTCATCGGCAATAGTGGCGGATGGAAAATGAACGGTTGTACTCTCCAACCATTTGCCATATCTGTCCTTTGGGAGAATAGGCTTGGTCTGGTCGAGTCAAATCAGCCATTCAGTATTGGCACGTTTGGGATCGAACGCGTGGTTTTGCAGTGATCGTCGCCACAGCCGTTTTTCCAAGTGTCTTCCCGAAGATATTCGGGAAAGAATCTGTTTCACAAACTGCTACCATACCATTCCAACGTCGCTTTCTGCAGTTCTGCGTCGCGTTTCAGAATGAGTTCTTCTGGCAAGCACTACTCAAGCTCTTGAATCCCGGTTACACCGGCGCGTAGAGGTCAATCTCGAAAGGAGACGAGCATGAGACTCGACAGAAATCTTGGCACCGTGATACTCGCGATTTGGCTCATCTTGATTGGGCTAACGGCATTTGTGCCCGCCCTGGGTGCACTTGGCGCTTTTTCCCAAGTTCTTGCAATCATTGCGGGTATACTGCTTCTGCTTGGCAAGTAACCGATAAAACCGCGATACTTGACGCATTCATTTCCATCTTCGTCGTCCGTGCCCTGTTTTGCAAGTCCCGCGCCGAGTTCATAAGCGCAAGGAGAACATTTATGAATCCCTTTGTGAGCTGATTCGACGATCATACTTCAAGTCCGTATCATTGGTGATGCGAACTTGGCAGATTAATCTATTTCGAGTTGGTGGTCGCAGTTCACCTTGGCTGACAACGTGATCGCATGCGGCGCGGCTCAGCCAATGAACTTTCTGTCCCTCCTGTTTGTGCGGCGATAGGTTCTTTAGTCTTTGTCCAAAAATAAGTTGGTCAATTTCAATTTGGCTTGCGATGTGAGTAAATGGTGTAATTCCATTGCGGAAACGTTTTGTGATAGCGTATGCGTAAACGGGCGATCTCTTCCGATGTCGCTTTGACGCGAGTTGGGTAGTCTCGACGATCCAACCAAGCTCGACAGCGCAAGTCCGTCGCTGACTGAGTCGTTCGAATGTGTTTGAGCACTGTCTCAAAAGTGTCCAGCGGAATTCCAGCCCAGTTTCCGCTGATCAAGCAGAACAGACGATGTTCGATGCGATTCCACTTGGAAGCGCCCGGGGGATAGTGAGTGACCGTGATCGTCAAACCGAACTCATCCGCGAATGCTTGCAAGCGTACTTTCCAAACCCAACACGCGTGCCCGTTCGAGCCGCCACAATCCGCTTGAATCAGCAAGTGGTGTGAGTGCGGATGGATTTTTCGTCCACGTGCAACCCACCACTGGCGGATCGAAGCTACAGCAAAGGTCGGTGTGTCGTGCGAAGTTCCGACCACCACGTACCCTGTTACGGGCTGAATTGATTGGAGGTGCAAGTCTGGAATAGATGGTGGTGGCT
>DYJA01000012.1 GCA_020723345.1 Candidatus Aquidulcis sp.
CGCCCGTCGCAGCGCGAGCCAGCGGCTCGCGCAACCGTCCATTTTCAGGAGAGCGGAGCGAGAAATCTCCGACGGGAAACCGAGATTTCCCGTCGGCATCCTTCGACTTTGCTCAGGACGCCTCCTCGAATTGACAATGGCGGTACAGATCATGCGTAGACGATTTGGTTCGCGCCGCGATAACGCGCGGCGCGTTGCGCTTCTTGCGACAGCGCGAGCAAGTCGAAAATCGAAGCGCAATTGTCGCGCGGGTAAGAGCACACGCCGAGCGTGGCGGTGATTTGCACCGGGCTGGGCGCGTTGGGCATTTGAATCGCGGCGATCCCGGCGCGCAGACGTTCCGCCACCGTTTTGGCGCCGGCGTTTTCGGTCATCAGCAACAGGATCGCAAACGCGTCGCCCTCGTACCGTCCGATCAGATCGATGGAGCGCACAACGTTCGCGCACACGTTGGCGACTTCGCGTAGAACGTGATTGCCAAAGGTGTGACCGCACTTGAGGTTGATGCTCGCCAGATCGTCGACGTCGACGATGAGCGCGGTGATCGGCTGATCGTACCGCCAACTGCGGCGGAATTCGCGGTCTGCCAATTCCAAAAAGAGTTCGCGTTTGAGCATCCCGGTCGTCGGATCGGTGGCGACTAGCCGAGCGTTTTC
Organism: Candidatus Aquidulcis sp.; assembly: GCA_020723345.1. Lineage (GTDB taxonomy): Bacteria > Chloroflexota > Anaerolineae > UBA4142 > UBA4142 > VGOB01. The sequence continues at coordinate 657 of DYJA01000012.1, forward strand.
TTCGCGCACCCGCGCGAGTTCGAGCGCGAGGACGCCGAGCGCGGCGATCAATTCCAACTGCGCGAGGCGCGCGCTGTCCACCGACCCCGCCGCAAGTGGATAGACGATCAGCGCGCCGCGGGGCTGATTTTGCGCGAGCAAGGGCACGCCGACGGCGTGCTGCGCGGCCGCCGCCGCCGATTCGGGCGGCGGCGAAGCGACGATGGTTCTGCCCTCGGCGATGACGCGCGCGGTAAAGTTATCGCCGAGCCGCGCGGCAAGATCGAGTGTGGCGGCTTCTTGATTGGCAAAGCCATGCACGCCCGAGACTTGCAATTCTGCGCTGGAGCGGGCGAGGAGGACAACGCCGTACGGCGCGTGCGCGATTTGCGCGCCCGCGGCGGAAAGCATTTGCATGGTCACGCTTAGCGGCTGAGTGAGGACGGCTTCGACCAGTTGACGGAGCAGGATCGTCGCGAGCGCGTCCGATTCGGGCGCGGCGGGATGCGATGGCGGCGCGGCGGGTTCGGGCGCGGGGCGGTGCCGCACCTGGGTTTCGTAGGCGCGCGTGATCGCATCGCCCAGTTGCGCGAAATCGTTCAGCGGCTTTTGAAAGTACACGAACGCGCCTTCTTGCATGCCCTCTTCGGCGAGGGGCACTGAATTGGCGTCGCAGAAGAGAATAACGGGCGTCGCCGCATGTCGCTTTTTGATCGCGCGCAAAATCTGCAAACCATCGATCAGAGGCGCCGTGACGCCGACGGTTACCACATCGAACTCTTTGGGCACAAAGCGCGCGAGCAGATCGGCGCCATCGTTCGCGACGGTGACATTGAAGCCGAGTTGTTCGAGCGAGTAGCGCACAAAGACGCAAAAGGCGGCGTCCGCATCCGCCAAGAGGATTCGAATTTTCCGCGAGCCAGGATAATCCATTCGGTTTGCCTCACCTGCGCTGATTATACACCAAAACGCCGGAAGCGTAAATTGGGCTTTTCTTTTTTGGGTAGTGGTGTTATAATAGCGGCAGTTCAGTATGCGTACGCGTTCTCGAGTTCCATGCGCACTGGTAGATATATTGGCAGTTGCCCGGAGCAGAGCATAATCGCACTCCGTAGCCAGGATCGGATATGCTAAGGGTAGTATGATCGGTCTACAGAGGTTATGTTTCTATGCCAATTGAGCTGGATCGAGAGATTGGTCCCTATCGCATCGTTAGTCAAATCGGGCGGGGCGGCATGGCAACGGTCTACAAAGCGTACCAAGCCCCGCTGGATCGCTTTGTGGCGCTCAAAGTTCCGCACACCGATTTTCAAGCCAATCCCGACTTTTTGTCCAGTTTCAAGCGCGAGACCCGGATCATCGCCAAACTGGATCACCCCAATATCGTCCCCATTTACGATGTCAGCGAGTTTGAGGGCACGCCGTTCCTCGTTATGCGTTTTGTGGATGGGCAAACGCTGCGCGAGTTTTTAACCAAGTACAAAAAGCCCGTTCGCCTCGCGACGATTTTGATGATCATGCGCGCGGTGACGAGCGCGCTGGCGTACGCGCACCAAAAGTCGGTTTTGCACCGCGATGTCAAGCCGTCGAACATTTTGTTGGGAAACGACGGCAACGTCTACTTGATGGATTTTGGCTTGGCGCGCATCGTCGCCGAAGCCGATCTCACCTTGTCGCGCGATCGCGTCGTCGGCACCCCGACGTATATTTCTCCCGAACAGGCAAAGGGCGAACCGCTGGATGAGCGCACCGACATCTATTCGCTCGGCGTCGTCCTGTACGAATTGTTGACGGCGCGGGTGCCGTTCACCGGCGAAAGACCCAGCGTGGTCGTCTATCATCATATTTCCACACCGCCGCCGCCGCCGACCAAAATCAACGCGGACATTTCGCCGCGCATCGAGCAGGTGGTTCTCAAAGCGCTTGCCAAGGATCGCAAGGATCGCTTTGCCAACGCGATGGCGATGATGCAGGCGCTCCAAGAAGCTGCCGCGCCCGAGGTCAAGTCCGCGCAACCTTCCGCCGTTTCCGAAGTGGAGCCGACGGTGGTGGGCGTCTCGAAGGAAAAGTTGAGCCCGGCGGAAGCATTCGCCAAGCCGACGCGCCAACTCTGGTCGCCGAGTGGGTGCTTGCTGGGGCTGTCGCTCTTGATTCTCGTCTCTGAACTGATCTTTTTTTTCCCGGCGATCCGTTCCGAACTTCGCAACTTGCTGATCGCGCTCAGTTCTTCGGGCGGTCAGGATTCTCATTCCGATTTGCTCCGCATTATCCTGGGTACTCTTTCCGCGTACATTGCGACGTTGAGCACTCATATCCTCTTGAGCAAATTGCGGCAACGACTGCCCGGCGTCGCGTTCTTTTTTGCCGTGGCGTTTGGCGTCACGTTGTTCATTGCGTTGACTTTGGGCGTGCTGGTGCTTTTGCTGTTGAATGTGCTGTAGAATTATCCGTCTTGGTAAATAGAAAACCGTCGGAATTCATCCGACGGTTTTTGTTTGGTGAGCCGCCAGGGACTCGAACCCTGAACCTAATGATTAAGAGTCATTTGCTCTGCCAATTGAGCTAGCGGCCCGTTCTCAGGCGGGCGCTATCATAGCACGATTAGCGCGTCTTGGCAAATTCGCAGGCGACGCGACTAACCAGATGCCGCCAACGCCAAAATTTTGCGCGCGGCAAGATCGTCGGTCACCAGCAGATTGAGATAGCGACCGCGCAGCGCGCCCAGGATCGCTTCGGCTTTGGCTTCGCCGCCCGCGACCGCGATTACCGTTTCGATCTTTTGCAGCGTCTTGATGCCGATGCCAATCGCGCGGTGATTCAATTCCACGTCGAGCAAATTCCCCGCACAATCGAAGAATTGCCCGCACATGTGCCCGACCGCGCCTTGCTCTTTGACGCGCGCGAGTTCGCGCTCGTTGAGATAGCCGCTCCAAATCAAACTCGATACGTCGGGACCGGGCGCGCCGATCCCCAGCAGCGCGAGGTGCGCTTTGCGCGCCAGCGCGAGCAAGTCGTAGATTTGCGTTGACTGTACGAGCGCGTCGCGCGTGCGCGTGTCTTCCACCACGAGCGGCACCGGCAAATAACGGTACTCGCCGCCGTAAATCTGCGCGATTTGCCGGATGAGTTCGGGACCATCAATTAGCGGATTGTTTGAGCCAAGCGCGCCGATGATCGGCACGACCATGATCGCGATTTTGCGCGTCGGGTGCAGCGCGGCGATCGTGCTTGCGAGCGAGCGTCCGTACGAAACGCCAAAGATCGTTCCATCTTTCAAGCGGCTGTCGATCACGCGCGCGGCGAGTACGCCCATGCCTCTGCGAATCTCTTCCTCGTCGCGTCCTTTGCCGATCAGCACGCGCGCCTCACGCAGATGAAACTTGGCAATCAGTTGTTGCTCCAGTTCTGGCGCGCGTTCCCACGCGTAATTGATCGAGATTTTGACAAGCCCCGTGTCCAACGCTTGCTGCAACAGACGCGACACCGTCGAACGCGACGCGTTGATGCGCCGTCCGATTTCCGCTTGCGTCAGATTTTGCTGATAGTAATAGCGCGCGACCTCGACCAATAATTCCTCTTGATCGCTCATTTTTTCTCCAATCAAGTGTTCGTTATCACGGACGATTTCCCATATATTCTACCAGAAATCCACTTTCTCTGTCAAATCACGCTTTCCGATATGCACATTTTCTCAATCTTGTGAGAAAATTATTGACGAGTGGCATTTTCTATCGTATATTACGCGCAGTTCTTTCCTCCTCGCTTTTCTGCACGTTGCCAACCTTGCGAAGGTTGCGTCCCTTTCGGCGGCAGACAACTGACCAACCTTCGCAAGGATGCGCAATTGAATTTTCCCGCATCGAATTCGCTCGGATTGCCATCAGGAGAACCCAATGAGCAAGGTCAGTGATATAACGCGCGAATCTTGGATTCTGAGCACGTTTCCCGAATGGGGCACGTGGCTCAACGAAGAAATCGAACGCCAAGTCATCGCGCCGGGCACGTTCGCAATGTGGTGGCTCGGCTGTACCGGCATTTGGATCAAAACCGAAAACAGCACCAACCTCTGCATTGACTTGTGGGTCGGCACCGGCAAACGCTCCGGCAAAAATTCGTTGATGAATCCGCAGCATCAAATGCAGCGCATGTCGGGCTGCAAAAAACTCCAACCCAATTTGCGAAACGTCCCCTGTGTGCTCGATCCGTTCGCGATCAAAAACATCGACGCGGTCATCGCGACGCACGATCACGCCGATCACATCGACGCGAACGTCGCTGCCGCGGTCATCCAAAATTGCGCCGCGTCCGTCCCATTCATCGGACCGAAAGCGTGCGTCGAGTTGTGGACGAGTTGGGGTGTCCCCGCCGAACGCTGCGTCACCGTCAAACCCGGTGATGTCGTGAAAATCAAAGACGCCGAACTGATCGCGCTCGATTCGTTCGACCGCACCGCGTTGGTGACCGCGCCGGTCGGCGTGACGCTCGCGGGAAAACTTCCGCCAGAAATGGACGACAAGGCGGTAAATTATCTCGTCAAAACGCCGGGCGGCAGTTTGTATCACAGCGGCGATTCGCACTATTCGAATTATTACGCCAAGCACGGGAACGATCACACAATCGACGTCGCGCTCGGCGCGTTCGGCGAAAATCCGCGCGGCATCACCGACAAGATGACGGCGGTCGATATTTTGCGGATGGCGGAAGCGCTGCGCGCCAAGGTCGTCATCCCGATTCATCACGACATCTGGACCAACTTTCAAGCCGACCCGCAAGAAATTCTCGTGTTGTGGAAAATGCGAAATCATCGTTTACAGTACCAATTCAAACCGTTCATCTGGCAAGTCGGTGGCAAATTCGTCTTTCCCTGCGACAAAGACAAACTCGAATATCACTATCCGCGCGGCTTTGACGATGCGTTTGAAGGCGAACCCGATCTGCCGTTCAAGTCATTCCTATAAGTATCGAGGTTGGAAATGCGGTGTCAACGAATGAAGGAACGAATAAACGAATATCGCGCGCTGCGTGGGCGTTTCATTCGTTTATTCGTTGAACATTCGTTGACACCGATTCCCACTCGTGCGCGATTCGAAGAAAGGAGGAGGTGGAGTTGTAGCGATTTTTTGTGAGTTGACGATTGCCCCCATGGTTTAGCCGAATCCCCAGTCCTCGATGGAGAGAAAAATGAAAACAATGTTTCGATTACTCATCGCGATTACGTTGCTCGGTATGTTGGTGACCGCGTGCGGCGCGCCCGCCGAGCCGACCAAAGCGCCCAGCGCGCCCGCGCAGACGACCAAAGCCCCTGCGCCGACCCAGGCGATTGTCGTGCCGCCGGGACAAGCCGCGCAACCCACCAAAGCGCCGGAGCCGACCAAAGCCGCCGCGCCCGCGCAACCCGGCGAATCGCCGTACAAAAAGTACGCGGGCGCCAAAATCGTCGTTTCGTGGCCCTCGCTGTCGCACTTTCAATTCGCCGCGAAAATGATCCCCGATTTTGAAAAGGAAACCGGGATCAAGGTGGAAGTCGATTTCACCGAGTACGCCAAACTGAAAGACAAACAAATTCTCGAACTGAGCAAGCCGACCGGCGATTACGACGTCGTCGCGTGGACGGTGTTCGAAAAAGGCGAGTACGTCGCGAAAGGGCTGCTCGCGCCGTTGTCGCAGTACTTTGCGATGCCCGCGCTGGTCGATCCCGATTACGATCCCGACGACATCGTGGCAGGTTACCTGCAATCCGGTTCAGTCGTCGGCGGCAAAAAGGGGTATATGCCGGGCGTGACCGGCGGATTGTACGGCGTCCCCTTCGGGCCCGAGACGAGCATCCTCGCGTACCGCAAAGACATCTTTGAGCAGAACAAGTTGAAGGTGCCGGAGACGTACGACGAATTGCTGCAAACCGCGGATTGGATCAGCAAGAACGTGCCGAACATGAAGGGCATCGCGTCGCGCGGCGCGTCGGGTCACCAGATCGTCCACGCGTACTTGCTGCACCTCAGCCCGCTCGGCGGCGCGATCTTTGACGACAAGTGGAATCCGGTGTTCAACAACGAAACCGGTGTCAAAGCCGCCGAGACGTTGAAAAAGATCATGGACAACGCGCAGCCAGGCGTCACCAGCGCCGACTTTGGCGCAGAGACGAACGCTTTCTTGCAAGGGCAGACCGCGATGTTCTTGGACGCGCACAAGATCGCCGCGATGAGCCGCGATCCAAAGCAATCGAAGATTGACGGCAAGGTCGGCTACGCGCTGCACCCGAAAGACAAGACGGGCTTGTCGGAAACCGGCGGGCAAGCGATGGGCATTGCCGCGAATTCGAAGAAGAAGGAAGCCGCGTTCTTGTTCATCCAATGGATGACCTCGAAAAAAGCCGATAAGAAAATCGTCGAGTTGGGCGGTGACGCGATCCGCAAATCCACCTACAACGATCCGGAACTGCAAAAGAAATTCCCCGAATACCCGGTCATCTTGAAACAACTCGAGTTTGCGAATCCGGACTGGCGCCCGTTGATCCCAGAATGGCAATCGATCAACGCGCCGATCCTCGGCGTCGAGTTGTCGGAATTTGCGACCGGCAAAAAGACGGCGAAGCAAGCGCTGGACGACGCCGCGAATAAAGTGCGCGCAGAAATGGATCGCGCGGGCTATTACTCGTTCGGCGCGAACACGTACAAAAAGTACGCGGGCGCCAAAATCGTCGTTTCGTGGCCCTCGTTGTCACACTTTCAGTTCGCCGCGAAAATGATCCCCGATTTCGAAAAGGAAACCGGGATCAAGGTGGAAGTTGATTTCACCGAGTACGCCAAACTGAAAGACAAACAGATTCTTGAACTAAGTAAGCCGGCCGGCGATTACGACGTCGTCGCCTGGACGGTGTTCGAAAAGGGCGAGTACGTCGCCAAGGGCATGCTCGCGCCGATGTCGCAGTACTTTGCGATGCCCGCGCTCGTCGATCCTAATTACGATCCCGATGACATTACCAAAGCGTTTATGTACTCGGGCGCAGTCGTCGGCGGGAAGAAGGGCTACTTGGCGGGACCAACGCAAGCGTTGTACGGCGTCCCCTTCGGGCCCGAGACGAGCATCCTCGCGTACCGCAAAGACATCTTCGAGCAGAACAAGTTGAAGGTGCCGGAGACGTACGACGAATTGCTGCAAACCGCCGAATGGATCAGCAAGAATGTGCCGAACATGAAAGGTATCGCGTCGCGCGGCGCGTCGGGTCACCAGATCGTGCATGCGTATCTGCTGCACCTCAGCCCGCTCGGCGGCGCGATTTTCGACGACAAGTGGAATCCGGTCGTGAACGACGCGACGGGCGTCAAAGCCGCCGAGACATTGAAGAAGATCATGGACAACGCGCAGCCAGGCGTCAACACGGCTGATTTCGGCGCGGAGACGAATGCTTTCTTGCAAGGGAACGTCGCGATGTTTGTCGACGCGCACAAGATCGCCGCGATGAGCCGCGACCCGAAGCAGTCGAAGATCGACGGCAAGGTCGGCTACGCGCTGCACCCGAAAGACAAGACGTGTCTTTCGGAAACCGGCGGGCAAGCGATGGGCATCGCCGCGAATTCGAAGAAGAAGGAAGCCGCGTTCTTGTTCATCCAGTGGATGACTTCGAAAGCGCAAGATAAAAAAGTTGTCGAGTTGGGTGGCGATCCGATTCGCAAGTCCACGTTTGGCGATCCGGCGCTCCAAGCAAAATTCCCCGAATATCCGGTGATCGTCAAGCAGTTGGAATGTGCGAACATGGATTGGCGACCGCTGATCCCGGAATGGCAAGGCATCAATGCGCCGATCCTGGGCGTCGAGTTGTCGGAGTTTGCGACCGGCAAAAAGACCGCGAAGCAAGCGTTGGACGACGCCGCGAAGAAAATCCGCGCCGAGATGGAACGCGCGGGCTACTATGGTTGGGTCGTCGCAAAGTAGATCGGTACGGTCACAGACCTGTCAGGTCTCTGAGACCTGACAGGTCTTGTCGAGGTGCAGCATGACCCAAGTCACAAGAGTTTCCGATTTGCCGCGCAAGCGCACACTGTCGCTGGCGACATTTGGCGCGTTCAAATCCTTCGCCGATCCCAAAACCTACGTGGCGTTTCTCTTCCTGCTTCCGGCGGTGGCGATCCTCGTCGTCGGCTTGCTCGTGCCGTTGTTCAACGCGTTTGATTTGAGTATGTACCGCTGGTCGATTGGCGTACCGTGGGACAAGCGGCAGTTCATCGGCTGGGCGGCTTTTGAGCGCATGTTGACCGACGACTATGTTCACACGTCGATCGGCGTGACGTTGCAGTACGCGTTCTGGATCATGGTTCTCGAAATGGTTCTGGGCACCGCGCTCGCGCTCATGCTCGAACGACCTTTCGCCGGAGTCGCGGTCTTTCGCACGATTTTCATTTTGCCGTACATGGTCTCGCCGGTCGTCGTCGGTTTGATCTGGCGGTACATGCTCGACGCGCGCGTGGGCGTCATCGATCATTATCTCGAAGCGATCGGCAAGGCGCTGCCATTTTTGCAGCCGTTGGGATTTACACGCCTCGAGTGGCTTGGCAGTCCCGACCTCGCGCTGCCCGCGCTGGTGCTAACCGATCTCTGGCAGTGGACGCCCTTTATCTTCATCATCGTCTTGGCGGGCTTGCAAGGTCTCCCCGCCGAAGTGACCGAGGCGTCGCGCATTGACGGCGCGAACTGGCTGCAAACGATCCTCTTTGTCAAATTGCCAATGCTGCGCTCGATTCTGCTCATCACGGTCTTGATGCGCTTGATTGACGTGTTCAAAGCGCTCGAAGTGATCTTCATCATGACGTTCGGCGGTCCAGGTCTTTCGACTGAAGTGCTCTCGCTGCACATTTACAAGACCGCGTTCACCTCGCAGGAACTGGGCTACGCCGCGGCGATTTCAGTTTTGCTGATTGCAATTATCCTGGTTTTGAGCGTCGGACTTTTGAGAATTAGCAATCCGCTGAAAGAGCGAAGTGACTTGTAGATACGTGTTGCGTGTTGCGTGACTGAACACTGAATACTGTTCACTGCTTACCTGCGGAGCCGAAATGATAAAACAAAAACCAGAGCGAAAAATCAAATGGGGGAGCATCGCGTACTTTGCCGTGCTCGTGTTTCTCGCGTTGATTGCGCTTTTCCCAATCTACATGATGCTCCAGACTTCGTTCAAAGCGCAAGTAGACATCATGTCGAGCGAACCGACCTGGGTCTTTACGCCGACGACCGATAACTACGAAGTCGTGATCTTTGGACAAAAATTCGATCGCTACTTGACGAACTCGGTGATCGTCGGACTGACGACGACGTTCTTGACCTTGTTCACGGCGGGTCTGGCATCCTACGCGCTCGCGCGTCTGCAATTCCCCGGGCGCGGCTTGCTCGCGCACAGCACGCTGCTCATCCGCATGGTGCCGACGGCGGTGCTCGCCGTGCCGGTTTTCGCGTTGTGGCAAAACTGGGGCATCGAAGATGGTCGGCTTGGACTGATCCTTTTTTACACCGCGCTCGGCTTGCCGTTTGCGATCTGGCTCTTGTTCGGATTCATCAAGCAAATTCCAATCGAATTGGAAGAAGCCGCGATCATCGACGGCTGCAACGCCGTCCAGATCTTCTTTCAAATTTTATTCCCGCTGATGCGCGCCGGATATGCCGTCGCCGCGATCTTTACCTTCCGCATTGCTTGGAACGAATTTTTGCTCGCGCTGATTCTGACGAATCGCTACACGCGCACGCTGCCGGTCGCCACCACGTTGTATCTCACCGACGAAGGCGTGCAGTGGGGACGCATCATGGCGATGGGCACGCTGCTGGTCATTCCGCCGCTCTTGCTTACGTTCGCCTCGGCGCGTCAGGTGATTCAAGGTATGACGGCGGGCGCGGTTAAAGGATAGAAATTGGAGACTCGTCCTGAGCGAAGTCGAAGGATTGGAGATTAGAGATTGGAAATGGAAAAACCGAGACTTCAAATCGCGCTCGATACGTACGATTTGCCTTCCGCGCTTGCGCCGCTGCAACAAGCCGCGCCGCACATTGACGTGATCGAATGTGGCACGATTTTGTGTCTCGCCGAGGGAATGCGCGCAGTCAGAATCATTCGCAGTCTGTTTCCGACGAAAACGATTCTCGCCGACGTCCGCATCGCCGAAGCCGGCAGTCTCATTTCGAAAATGGCATTCGACGCGGGCGCGAACTGGGTCAGCGTCGTCAGCGGCGCGACGATGAACACCGTACAAGCCGTGATGAAAGAAGCGACCCAGCGCGGCGGACAAGTCCAGATCGAATTGATCGACGGCTGGACGTGGGAGCAGGCGAAGCAATGGTGTGCGCTCGGCGTGCCGCAAGTGATCACGCATCGCTCGCGCGACGCGGAAGCGAAAGGCGAACTGACCTGGGGACAAAAAGATTTCGACGAAATCCGCAAACTGAACGACCTGGGATTTAAAGTTACTGTAACCGGCGGCGTCGTGCCGCAAGACATTCCGCTCTTCAAAGGCGTGCCGGTGTACGTCTTCATCGCCGGACGCGGCATCTACGCCGCGCCAGATCCCGCGCTCGCGGCAAAAACATTCCAAGACGCGATTAGCAAAACGTTTGCGTGATCGAGACCTGACAGGTTTTCAGAAACCTGTCAGGTCTAGGTGAGTGAACTTGGCAACCCAACTCTCCCTCGGCATCTACGAAAAAGCCCTGCCGTACAATATCACCTGGCGCGAACGACTCGACCTCGCGAAATCGGCGGGGTTTGATTTTGTCGAACTGTCGGTGGACGAAAGCGACGAACGCCTCGCGCGTCTCGCGTGGTCGCCGCGCGAACGCGCCGAACTGCGCGACGCAATCGCCGAAACCGGCGTGCCGATCACGACGATGTGTTTGAGCGGGCATCGCAAATTCGCGCTCGGCAGCGCGGACGTCGCGATCCGCGCGCGCGCGCTGGACATTCTGCGCCGCGCCGTCGATCTTGCCATCGGCGTAAATATCCGTATTATTCAACTCGCCGGGTATTACGTGTACTATGAACCGCACACGCCGGATTCGCGCGCGCGCTATCGCGACGGACTCGCGCAGGGACTCGAATGGGCGAGCAACGCCGGTGTGATGCTCGCGCTCGAAAACGTGGACGGCAACGACGTGGACTCGATCACGCGCGCGATGGAATTCGTCTGCGAGTTCAACTCGCCCTGGTTCCAAATTTACCCGGATATCGGCAACCTGGGCGAACATGGACTCGACGTGCGCGCGGAACTGGAACGTGGACGCGGGCACATCGTTGGCGTTCACGTCAAAGACGCGCGTCCGGGCGAACCGCGCCGCGTGCCGTTCGGTCAAGGTGTCGTGCCGTTTGTGGATGCGTTCCAAAAACTCGCCGAGATGAATTTTGTTGGACCCGTGATGCTCGAAATGTGGAACGATGACTCGCCGGATGCCGTACGAATCGCGCGCGAATCGCGCGAGTGGGTCATGGCGCGAATGTGCGAAGGCGGGTTGTGGCGCGATGCGTGAATGGCAAAAACAAATGATTGAAGCAATAATTTTCGATCTCGATGGACTGCTCGTCGATTCCGAGCGGTACTGGAATGAGGCGCGGCGCGCAATGGCGGCGGAACGCGGTATCGCGTGGAACGCGGACGATCATCGCGCATGCATGGGCGTCAGCACGCGCACCTGGGCGAATTATATGATCCGGCGGCTCAACTTGGAATTAGCGCCGGAACAAGTTGAAGCGCACATCATCGGCGCGATGGTGGAGTTGTACGCGCGCCAGATTCCGTACTTGCCCGGCGCGCTTGCGGCGGTCGATCTGGCGGCGCGGCATTTGCCAACCGGCTTGGCTTCCGGTTCGCCGCGCGTGCTGATCGACGCGGTGACGCGCGATGCGCCGATGCGCGGCAAGTTTCAAGCGATCGTTTGCTCCGACGAATTGCCGCGCGGCAAGCCCGCGCCGGATGTGTATCTGGAAGCCGCGCGCTTGCTCGGCGTCGAACCGACGCGCTGCGTGTGCCTCGAAGATTCCGGCAACGGAATTCTCTCCGGCAAAAACGCCGGGATGAAAGTGATCGCGGCGCCGGATGCGCGTTACGCGCCGCCCGCGCCGGAGATTTTGCGGCAAGCGGATCTCGTACTAACTTCACTAAACGATTTTGATCTGAATATGATTCGAACTCTGGAGAACCACTAATGCCGCGTTTCGATCTGACGACGGTTGGCGAGGGACAACTGCGCTATAGCGTTCCGCCGGGTCAACGCCTGGAGCGCGCGACTCAACTCGACGTGCGCGTCGCCTGCACCGAAGCGAACGTCGCAAGTTTGCTCGCGCGGCTCGGCTGGCACTGCGGCTGGATCAGCAGTCTGCCAACGACGCCGCTCGGCAAGCGCGTCGTGAACGAGTTTATGCTGTCGGGACTCGATCTTTCCGCGATGGTGTGGAGCGACAAATATCGTCTGGCGACGTACTATGTCGAGTACGCCGCGCCGCCGCGCGCGACCCAGGTGTACTTTGATCGCGCGAATACGTGCTTTACGAATCTGACGAAGGAACAGATCGACTGGGATTATTTGCTCGACACGCGCTTGCTGCATCTGTCCGGTTTGACGGTGCCGCTTTCGCCCTCTGTGCGCGAGATCGTACGCGAAGCGCTTCAGCGCGCGCACACGAAAAACATCGCGGTCAGTTTCGACATGAACTATCGCCAGCGGATTTGGACGCCGACTCAGGCGCGCGCAGCCATCGCGCCGATGCTGGAGCATGTCGAGATTCTATTTTGCAGCCGGAGTGACGCGCGGCAGGTCTTTGGCATCACGGGCGAACCGGAAGAAATCGTGACGCGGCTGAGCGAATTGACTGGCGCGTCATTCATCGTTTCGTCTTTGTCGAGCGACGGGATAATCGGTTGGGATCGCAAAAATCGCGTAGCGTATCGCCAGCCCGCGCGCGAGGTGACGATCCTGGATCGCATCGGCGCGGGCGACGCGATGGTCGGCGGCGTGTTGCACGGCTGGCTGCAAAACGATTTCGCGAAAGCCGTGCGTTACGGCGCGTTGACCGCCGCGCTCGCGTTGAGCCAGTTCGGCGATCAAGTCATCACGACGCGCGCGGAAGTCGAAGCGCTGCTCGACGCGGCAGCACCGGACATCGCGCGTTAGTCGTCGCAAAGCAAGTGAAACGCGTTCGTCAAACAAAAAGACCTTCGAGGTTGCGCGCCTCGAAGGTCTTGTCATTTACAGATTGACTTCGGCTTTGACGACTCCCTTTTCCAGCGGGTTGATCCGAAAGCCGTGTTTCTCGCATAGTTTTTGCATCATCACATTGTCCGCGAGAATGTGCGCGATGACGCGCGTCAGTTTTTCGGCGCGTCCGATGTCGAGCAGGTGCTGCAACAATATATGCCCGATGCCGTGACCCTGGAAGCGATCGCTGACGAGCATCGTCAAGCGCGCGGTCGTCGATTCGTGCAAACGACTGAGCCGACCGACCGCGATGATTTGTCCCTGGTGTTCCGCGACGATGGGAATTTCGCGATTGTAATCGGCAAAGCAGACGCGCGCGAGCCGTTCGTGCGTGACGCGCGCGGAGAGCACGAGCGGGCTGAAATAGCGCAGATACACGCTGCGGTCCGATAGCGTTTCGTGGAATTTGCTGAGCAGCGGTTCGTCTTCCGGTCGAATCGGGCGCAGTGCGATCGTCGTGCCGTCTTTCGCTTGTACTTCTTTGATGTACTGCGACGGATACGCGCGGATCGAAAGTCTCGGCAGTTTGTCTTCCGTCGTATTCTGATCGTACACCACAACGCGCGCGTCGAGCGCGATCAGGTGTTCCGGCGACGCGAGCAGCGGGTTGATGTCGATCTCCTTGATCCATTTTTGTTCCGCGACGAGTTGGCTGAATTGCACCATGATCGTTTCGAGCGCAGCGAGATCGACCGGCTTGCGCCCGCGCACACCCTTGAGCGCCTTGAAAATCTTCGTCTGCTCGATCATCCGGCGCGCGAGCGTCGTGTTGAGCGGCGGCAGACCGAGCGCGCTGTCCTTGAACACTTCGACGAGTTGTCCGCCCAAGCCGAACAGCAGGACGGGACCGAATTGCGGATCGACGCTGCTGCCCAGGATCAATTCGTATCCGTCGAGTTTGATCATTGGTTGGACGGTGACGCCCTGGAAATGCTTTGCGCCCACTTTTTCGGCAACCGATTTTTTGATCGTGTTGAACGCGCGCGTGACCGCGTCCGCGTCTTTGAGATTCAGCATCACGCCGCCGACATCGGTCTTGTGCGTGATCGTCTCCGAGTACAATTTCAGTACGACCGGATAACCGATTTCGTTCGCGTGTTTCACCGCGTCCGCTTCAGTCGTCGCCACGCGCGTCTCGACGATGGGAATGTGGTACGCCGCGAGCAGTTGCTTGGATTCGAATTCGGTGAGAATTGTGCGACCGGACGCGCGCACTTTTTGAATGATCTGATCGGCGACCTCGTCCGATGGTTCGGTGCCGTTGCGTTTTGGTTTTGGCAGAATCGGCGTTTCGTACAGACTCTTCAAGTTCTGCGAGTACTGCCACATGTAACTGAACATCCGCACCGCGTCGTCGGGATATTCGAAACTGGGAATGCTCGCGTGGTTGAGAATCGAAATGCCTGCCGCGACTTCTTTACCGCCCATCCAACTCGCGAGGATCGGTTTGCCGGTGCTCGTCGCGTACGGTTTCAATTTTTCCGCGATCTGCGTCGGATCGGTCATCGCTTGCGGCGTGAGAATGACGAGCATTCCATCGCTGTTCTGATCGTTCGCGGCAGTTTCCAACGCTTTGGCGTATCGCTCCGGCGTCGCATCGCCGATAATGTCGACCGGATTGTTGTGGCTCCACACCGACGGCAGAATATCGTTGAACGCTTTCATCGCTTCATCGGAGAGCGGCGTCAGTTCGCCACCGCTCGTGATCAACGCGTCGGTCGCGAGCACGCCGGGACCGCCCGCGTTCGTGACAATCGTCAAGCGCGGACCTTTGGGGCGTGGTTGCTTCGCCAGCACTTCCGCCATCGCGAATAGATCGCCGATGCTGTCGACGCGCAACACGCCGGAGCGTTTGAACGCCGCGTCGAGCACGTCGTCGCTGCCGGTGAGCGAACCGGTGTGCGATGCGGCGGCTTTGGCTGCGCCTTCGGTGCGCCCGGGCTTGATGATGATGATCGGTTTGATCTGCGCGACTTCGCGCGCGGCGGAAAGGAATGAGCGCGCGTTGCCGATCGATTCCATGTACATCACGATACTCGACGTGTGCGGATCGTCGCCGAGATAATAGATCAGATCGCCCCAGTCCACGTCGAGCATCGAGCCGATGGAAACGAAATGCGAAAAGCCGACGTTTTCCTGGAAACTCCAATCGAGAACGGCGGTGCAGAGCGCGCCGCTCTGGCTGATAAAGCCGACGGTGCCGGGGCGCGCCATGCCGGCGGCGAACGTCGCGTTCAAGCCGCTGATCGAACTCATCACGCCGAGGCAGTTCGGTCCGATGATGCGGAGATTGCCGCTTTGCGCGACCTGAAGAATTTTTTGCTCCAGCGCCGCGCCTTCCGCGCCGATTTCTTTAAAGCCCGCCGAGATGATGATCGCGCCGGGAATTCCCAGATCGACGCAATCTTTGACGATGCCGGGAACGGACGGCGGCGGCGTGACGATGACGGCGAGGTCGACTTGCTCCGGCACTTCTTTGATCGTCGTGTACGCTTTGATGCCCAGCACGCCGGGGCGTTTGGGGTTGACCGGGAAGACGGTCCCGCCGAAAGGATTGCTGATCAAATTCCACAAGACCGTGCGCCCGACCGAGCCGGTCGTTTCGGTTGCGCCGATCACCGCGACATTTTTTGGTTTGAAGATCGCGTCGAGCGCGCGCGGTTCGTACCGATAAACGTCGTGCGACGGATCGAATAACGACGGCGGTTGCGGCATAGTCGCTGATTTGTCCATTTCAAAATCTCCAATCTCATGTTGTCGTGTCATTGCGAGGAGCGTTCGTTGCGACGAAGCAATCTCCGAATCGTGAGTTGGGGATTGCTTCGCTTCGCTCGCAATGACAGTATCGCGCGCAACAAAAAAGCCCAAGCCAAAGAATCGAGTAGGCAAAAATGCGGTGCCTCTTTCCTCCTTGTAACTTGAGCAACCGGTACTGACGTGGGTGCGACACATCCCTGTTGCGCGTTCGACTCTATTATATGCCGAATTGGGGATTCACGCAAGAATGAAAAAGAACTAATTTGCTCCCATCGCCGATGTATGCTATTATCACAACCAGCAGCCGATTCAGACGAGATTTATTTTCGACAAGAGAACTAGTTCCTGGGTCAACCCAAAGAGGAGACAACTATGCGATCACGTTTATTTCTTCCACCGCTGTTTCGAGCCATGGCTTTATTTTTTGTCGTCGCGAGTTTGGGTGTGCTGGCGTGCGATCTTAGCACGTTTGGTCTCGCGCCCGCGGCGAAACCAACGGTGACGATTCTCGTGCCCGTCCCCGGCGCGCAATTGAACGAAGGAGAAGAAGTTCAAGTGCAATCGCTCGCGACCGATCCGACCGGGATCGTCCGCGTCGAACTCGCGGTGGATGGCGCAGTCGTGGCAACCGATGTCCCGCCGATTCCGAAGGGGCAGACCACCTACACCTTGGTCCAGCGCTGGAAAGCGACGCCGGGAACCCACACCATGAGCGTCCGCGCGTTCAACGCGTCCGGCGCAGCCAGCGATCCGGCGTTGCTCTCTGTCGTCGTCGCGCCGGCCATCGCGCAACCAACGCCGATCCCAACCCAGGTCGTTCAACCGCCGATTGGCGCGCCCAGTCCGACGTTGCCGCAAGCCGTCGCGACTCAGCCGGGCGCGCCGACCGCGCCAACCGCGACGCGCGTGCCGACGCGCCCGCCCGCCTCGCCGACGATCCACGCGCCACCGGGCGTCTACGCCACTTCGATTCGCGTTGATCCGAAGGAGCCCAAGCGCGGGGCGTTTGTCAAGTTCTGGGTCACTTTTCTCAATACGACCGGAATCGTTCAGGCATATCGCTGGCGCATCCGAATCTTCGAACCCGATAAGCGCAATTCATTCGGCGATACGACGCCGCTCGATACCAACATTCCCGTCGGCACTTCGGAATTTGCGTCGATGGATAATTGGCGCGTGACCGGACCGGGCGATTGTCTGTCGTTCTTCGCGCGCGCGTTCTCGGTCGATCCCAACAGTCGACAGGAAGCGGAATTCATCAAACCGGATGGCAGCGGCGGTCCCGCCGCGCAGTTCAGCGTGTGCCCGTAGAGTTCCTGGATGTCCAACGAAATTACCGTGCGCGATTATCTTGATGTGCTGATTCGCCGCTGGTACGTCGTCGTCGCGATGCCGCTCCTCGCGATGCTGTCCGCCGCGCTCGTCACCTTCGCGCTCAAACCGATGTACGAAGCGACGGCGACGCTCGCGCTCGCGCCGACGACTGTTTCGATTTCGCTCGCGAACCAGTTGCCGCCGTACTATTTGATGGTCGGCGACGCGCGCCGCCTGCCGACCGCGTACACGCCGACGTACTACGTCGCGCTGCTCAAAGGCGCGGATGTCGTCAATGCGGCGAAGCCGCAAGCCGCGGTGACGATTGCGCCCGACGGCAATGATCGCTCGCTGATTCATCTCACCGCGCGCGGCGACGATCCCAAACAAGTCGCCGATACCGCGAACGCGTACGCGCAAGCCGGCGCGGCGCGTATTCAGCAACTCGTCCAGCCGACCGGTGCGGAAGCGACAGCCGCGCGCAAACGCATGGACGACGCGCAGGACGCGCTCATCGCGTTCGCGCGTAACAACGGTTTCTCGTACGATCCGACCGCGCCCGATGTGCCGTCCAATTTATCGCGCGCCAAGATTCTGGAATTCCAACAACTCCTCCGCGAACGCGACATCGCCGAATCGGTCTATCTCGATTTTGCGCGCGATTATGAACGGACGATGATTCTCGCAAACACCGCGTACGTTCCCACGATCATTCCTGCCGCCGCGCCAACCGCGCCCATCGCGCCGAAACTCGCGCAGAACGTTTTGATCGGGGCGGCGTTCGGCGTGTTGATCGGTTTGCTCGGCGCGTTCTCGCTGGAGTTTATCGCACGCAAGTAGGACAAGTTGCCAACTTGTCCCGCCCGTGGCGTATGAAGATTCTCGGTCGTGCCAAAATAATCGCATTGTTCGTGCTCATCGGCGCGGTGCTTGTCACCGCGCTGATTTTGCCATCCGCCGCGAGCGCGTGGTTTCGCAACGCCGCCCACGCGCAAATCGCGCGCGCGTTGAAAACAGATCAGGGCAACCACGCAGGGTTGCCCCTACAAATCGCGGACGCGCAACTCGCGCACGCGCGCGCGTGGTCGGGCGACGCGCGCGTCGAGTTCGCGCAAGCGCGCGTCTTGCTCGCGCGCGGCGACGCGTCCCGCGCGGCGGACACTTTGCGCGCGACGGGAGACGCGCTGGACGATGATTTCATCGCGCAGTTCGTTTGGGGGCAAGCCGAATGGCAAGCGGGCAACGCGAGCGCGGCGTTCGCGCGCTGGCGCGCGGCAGGCGCGCTCGATTATTTTGCAAACCAGTCCATGCGCGCGGGTTTCAAACACGAATGGCGGGATGCCGAAAAATACGCGCGCCTCGCGGTCGGCATTGCGCCCGAACGCGCGGAGACGCATTACTATCTCGGCGACGCGCTCGGCTATCTGACGCCCAACAATCCCGAAGCGATGCGCGAACTTGGACGCGCGGCTGAACTGACCGCCGATCCCGAATTTCTCTCGACGATTTTTTCGCGGCAAGGCGAATTGCTGGTTACACAAGGCAAAGATCGCGACGCGCTCGCGCTGTTCGAACGCGCGCAAAAAATCGCGCCGCGCGACTCACGCCCGCGCATTGATTACGCGTTGACGTTGTTACGCCTCGATCCGAGCGCGGAAAGGCAAGCCGTCGAAATTTTGACGCGCGTGGTTGACGATGCGCCGTGGACGATTGGCGCGCACCTCGCGCTCGCGCGCCTCGCGGAATCGCACGGCGATATGCAAAGCGCGGAGGAATGGTACCGCGCGGCGTTAGCGCGCGACGCGCATAGTTCCGACGCGCTGTTTGCAGCGGGGCAATTTTACGCGCGCCAAAATCGCGTGGACGACGCGAAGAAGATGTTGACGCTCGCTTTGAAATACGAACCACATGTGGACGATCAACAAGCCATCGCGCGCGCGCTCGTGGAGTTGAACGCGCGATGACCGCTATCTCCATCGCGTCGCCGTCCGATGCAACACGCGCTCGCGCGATTGTGCTCGTCTGCGCGTTTGCCGCCATCGCGCTCGGCGCGTTGAGCGCGCTCGGCGCGGAACAATCGGTTGCGACAATGTTGGTCGTGTGCGTCTTTAGCGTCGCCGCGCTGATTCTGCCGCTGTCCTGGGTCGCGCTCGCGCTCGCCGCGCTGATTCCACTGCAAATCTATTTTCCATTCGCGGGCGCGCTCAATTTGCGCGGCGCGCTCGTGTTCGTCGCGGTTGCCGCGCTGCGCGTATTCATCGTCCGCGTACTACGCCCCGACTGGCAGTCTGCGGCTCGTCCTGAGCGAGGTCGAAGGATCGGCGGTCTGCGGTCGTTGCCCTGGATGATCCCCGCCGCGCTCTTCGCGCTCGCCGCGCTTGTCGCCGTGCCAACCGCGATCAATCGGTACGAAGCGCTCAAGGGAATTTATCTGTGGCTGCCGATTGTCGCGACGGCGTTCGTCATCGGTGAGATCGTTCGTTCGGAACAACTCGCCAAACAGATCATCGTCGTTTTGATCGCCGCCGGTGTTGGCGAAGCCGCGCTCGGTTCGCTCCAAACGCTGCTCGATGTGCCGCGCGTGATCGATATTCTGCAAATGCCGATCAGTTCGCTCGTGTACCAGCCGAACATGCTGCGCGATCGTTTGACCGATTTGTCGTTCAATTGGCTTTTCAATCAACGCGTTTTAGCGTTTGGCACATTTATCAACAACATCGATTACGCGATTTTTCTCGCCGCGATTTTGTCTCTTGTGATTGCGCTGCTGCTTGGGGAAGCACAGACCGCCGACCGCCGACCGCCGACCGCATCACGTATCACGCATCACGTATTACGCTACGCGGGGTTGTCGCTCTTTGCCGCGTTGCTTGCCGTCGCGTTGATGCAAACGATCAAATGGTCGGGAATGCTCGCGCTGGCAGGCGGCATCGCGACGATCGCTCTGTTGTATGCGCCGCGTGTGTCGCCGCGGTTGCTCGCGCTGGGCGCGCTTGGCTGCATTGTCGCGCTCGCGCTTGCCGCGCTTTTCTCTGGCGATATCGCGTCGCGTGTGCTTTTTCTCGTGCAGCGCGAGGAAGGCGCGTTTGCGACGGCGGGTCGCGTGACGACGTGGTTGCAATTGTTGGGCTTGCTCGCGCAACGTCCGCTGTTTGGTTTTGGTTTGAACAATTCGCCTTTCTTGCTCGACGCCGCGCCGAGTTTGAGCGGCGGCGCGTTTGTTCTGAACCTGCGCTCCCCCGAGAGCGCGTACGTCGCCGTCCTTGTCGAGATGGGACTGGTTGGGTTTGCCATGCTCGCGCTGTTCGTCGGCGTCGTCGTTGGGCGCGCATTTCGGGACGCGCAGTCTGCGCGCGCGCCAGCGCGCGCGATTGGGCTAGGCGCGGCGACAATCGCAATTCTGTGCGGCAATCTGACTGTCGTCGGTTTGACGACGGATCAAAATGGAATGTTGCTCGGCGCGCTGATCGGCTTGATTTTTTCTTCGGCGAATTCGCAATGAACGAAATCGACGCACTGGAAACGAAAGGACAAAAAGCCGCGCCGATGGGACGCGTGCTGTCGTTCGCGACGATCACCGCGCTCGGTTTTGTGTTGGGCAAGGTGAGCGGCATTCTGCGCGAGATGGTCGTGAGCGCGCGCTTTGGACTCTCGGCGCAATTGGACGCGTATTTTCTCGCGGGCTCGGTGCCGACGATCATCAACAACGTCGTCGCGGGGAGCGCGATCACCGCGGCAATCATGCCGACGTTCGCGCGCTATCTCGCGACGGAAGGCGATGCGCGCGCGGCGCGTTCGGAATTTTGGTACGTCGCGAGCATCCTCACGAACATCGTTTTGCTCATCACAGGCGCGCTGACGGTTCTCGCGATGTTGTTCGCCGCGCCGATCATTTCGATCATTGGCAGCAAACTCGACGCGCCGACTGCCGCGCTCGCGACGAACTTGCTCGTGATCATGATGCCGACGCTGTTGCTGGGCGCGGCATTGAACATGCTGATGGCGATGTTGAATTCGCTGGATCGGTTCACCGCGCCCGCGCTGATTTTTCTCGCGCTGAACGTCGGCATCATCGGTACCGTAATCGTGTTTTCGCCCGCGATCGGCGTCTATGCGGTCGCGTGGGGATTTTTGATCGGCGTCGGATTGCAAGTGGCGATTCAGTTGATCGAGTTGCGCCGCGAGCGTCCGCAATATGCTTGGCGTTTGGATTGGCGACATCCCGCGCTGCGTCAAGTCTTGCGCGCGTTCATTCCGATTGCCGCGTTGTCGATTGTCGCGCAGATCAATTTGCTCGTGGATCGCACGATGGCGGCGACGCTGCCGGCGGGCAGCGTGAGCGCGTTGTACTATGCGGACTCGGTGCTGGGAATGTTTTACATGCTCGGCATCAGTCTCGGCATCGCGGTCTTTCCCAGTCTCAGCCGCTTGGCGGCGACGAACGATCTCGCCAACACCGCGCGCACCGTCGATTCGTCGTTGCGTTTGCTGATTTTGATTTTGATGCCACTGATCTTTTTGCTGATCCTTTTCGGCGCGCCGATCATCGGTTTGATTCTCGGTCGCGGCGAATTCGATCCGGCGGCAGTCGCGCGCACCGCGCAAGCGTTGACGATGTACGCGCTTGGCTTGATCGGCATTGCGGCGATGTACGTTTTGCAGCGCGCGTTCTTTGCGCTGCTGGACAATGTGACGCCGTTCATCGTCGGCGCGGGCGCGGCGGTATTGCACATCATTTTGAATTTGCTCTTCATGCCGATTGGGTCGCACGCGGGTATCGCGCTCTCGACCTCGATCACGGCGTTGGTGAGCGCGGTTGTGTTGACACTGATACTCGCGCGCCGCGTGCCGCATCTCGAATTGCGCGGTCTGCTGCTCTACATTTTGCGCTGCGCGGTGATGGCGTTGGTCTGCGCGGGCGCGGCGTTCTGGCTTTTTTCGATTTTGGATTTGGGCGTCGAGACATTGACCGCGCGCATCGTCGGCGTGACATTCGCGGCATTCGGCGGCATCGCGTATTTCGTGCTCGCTCTGTTGACGGGAGTGTCGGAAAGCAAGACGTTGGTCAATGTCGTGATCGGTTTCGTGCGGCGGAAAAAATGAACATTGGTATGTTCTCTCGGATTATGCCAGCGCATGCGGCGGGTGGCATGCAAGATCACGTGCAGACGCTCAGCGCGGGATTGGCGCGGCGCGGACATCGCGTTATCGTGCTGACGAGCGCGCGCGCGGATGGCAAAGAATTCGAGATCATTCAAGGCGTCGAGATTCATTTCTTGAAAGGCACGACCGCCGGACGCTATTCGAACGCGTATTGGTCGGCGTCGGCGCGCCTGTGCGAAGCATTGCATGCGCGCGCACCGTTCGACGTTTTGCACAGTCAAAGCGTTGGCGCGTATGGCGCGTACCAAAAGCGATTGCATCGCAAGTATCGCCTGCCGCTCATCACTTCATTTCACGGCACGCACCTAGACGTAGTTACGACGAGTTGGCATACCGATTTTGCGTTGACCAATCCATTCGGCGCGGCGCGCTTTATCGCGGTGACGCTGAACATGGCGCACAACTATATCGTGCGAGATCTCTGGTTCGCGCGCGACTCGGATATTTTGATCGCTACGAGCGATGCGGACGTGTGGAAGTACACAACGCTCTATCGGATTCCCGAATCGCGCATTCGCAAAGTGTACAATGGAATCGACGCCGATCTGTTCGCGCCACCAATCTCCAATCTCCAATCTCTAAAAACCCAATTGCAGATTAGCAGCGATGAGAAAATCATCCTCGCGCTCGCGCGTTTGCAAAAAGACAAAGGCGTGCAGAATGCGATTGCGGTGATGCCGCGCGTACTCGCGCAAATGCGCGCCGTGCTGATCGTCGTCGGCGACGGCGATTATCGCGCCGCGCTCGAAAAACTGGCGCGCGATCTGGGGGTTGCGGCGCGCGTGCGCTTTGTCGGCGCGCAATCGCTCGCCGAGTGCGCGCGCTATTTCAACTTGTGCGATGTGTTCGTCGATCCCACGCTGCGGACGGACGGCTACGATCTGACGATTGCCGAAGCGATGGCGTGCGCCAAGCCGGTCATCGTTTCTGACGTGGGCGCGAACTCGACGCTGATTGACGCCGCGACGATGCGCGACGGCATTCTGATTCCGCGTGGCAATAACGACGCGCTGGCGCGCGAAATTCTGCGCGTGCTGAACGATCCCGCGCTCGCGCGTTCGATGGGCGCGTCGGCGCGCGCGAAAATCGTCGCGCGGTTTAGCATCGACGCGATGGTGAATGGCATGGAGCAGGTCTACCAGAGTTTCAAGGTTTAGCGAACATGGGAATATCGGGTTTGACATCGCGCGGCGCGGCTGCGGGTTTTGTCCTGCGATCCTCGGCTTGCCTACTCGTCTTGCTTGGGTGGGTGTATGTTATTATATTCGCTGCGCTCGCGCTGATGAGCCATGATTCTTTTGGCACCGGTCTTGATCTCGCGATTTACGATCACTATGTCTCGAATTTCGCGCTTGGACAATTGGCGAGAAATACGATCATCGAAGCATCCACAATCTGGAATTTCTATTTTGCTCCGTTGCTGATCATTTTCGTTCCTTTTTACGCTTTGTTCAGTGATGCTCGCACGCTCTTGGTTTTGCAGACGTTGGCGCTGGCGGGCAGCGTGTTTCCAATCTACTGGTACGCGTATAGTCGCTTGGGGCAGAGACTTGCGTTCGTTGTCGCGCTGTCGTTCTTTTTGTATCCTGCCGTCGAGTTTGTCAACCTGAGTCAATTTCACGTTATTTCCTTGTCAGTGCCGCTCTTGTCGTTCGCGTTATTTTTTCTGTTGAGGCAACGCTACGTTCCCTTTCTGGTTTGCGCGATTTTGCTGTCCCTGGTCAAAGAGGAAGCGGCGTTCGTAGTGTTCGGTCTCGGTCTTTATATTTTGGTTGTTCAGCGACGGCGATGGTTGGGGTTGGCTATTCTAGTTCTTGTGAGCGTTTGGTTTTTGGCGCTCATCAATTATCTGTTTCCCTGGTTGACCGGGCGGGATTATTTCTTTGCGCGCCCGCATCTTTTCGGGCATCTTGGAACAAATTCTTCTGAAATCGTTCATTCATTGTTCTATCAGGTGGATCGAGTCTGGAATCTTCTAGCGTCGTCGCAAAACCTGGCGTTCATTTTGGATCTTCTCTTTCCATTAGCATTTATTCCATTCGCCGGTGCTGATCTCTTGCTGATCGCATTGCCTTTCCTGGGTATGACTTTTCTCACGAACACTCCGTGGCTCACTTCTCACTATCCCGCTCCGCTTATCCCGTGCATATATTTTGCTGCGATCTCCGGTTTGAGTCGGTTGCTTTCATTCGACCTGACCTTGCTTGGCGTTCGTTTTGATCCGCGTAGACGTACGCGTGAAATAATATTGGGTGTGTTGCTTATCGGCGCGTCTCTCTTGGGCGATGGGTTGGTTGGACCGCTGCGCCCGGGCGGGCGATTCGATCTGGTGCAACTCGTCGCGCGGGATCGCACTGCGGCAACCACCGCGCGCCAACTCGCGAGTCAAGTGCCGCCGGGCGCGACTGTTGTCGCGCAGGAAGAGTTGTCGCCGCATTTTTCAACGCGCCAGAATATCTATGTTTTTCCCACGATCTCGGATTATCGCCAAGCCGATTATTTGGTGGCAAAGCGCGATCTGTTTTTGTTCCATAAAGGCATTTGGGACAATTGGATGTCGACGGGCTATTTTGATACTCTCGTCGAAAAAGATGAGTTCATCTTTGCGCGACGAAAAGCGCCGGAGCAAAAACTGAATATCAAATTTGGCGATGGCGTTGCCTTGCTTGGCTATTCACTTGTGCCGCGCGAGGGCTTAACGGGCAACATGGTGTTGCGCCCAATCGTCGAATGGCGCGCGGAAAAAGCGATCTCAGAGCAATACCGGATTGCCCTGCAAGTAGTCGATTCACGAGGACACGTCTGGTCGCGTGTGGAGAGCGAACCACAGGATGGAGCATTGCCGACGAACCAATGGTTGATCGGAAAATCGATTGGCGATCAGTACGCGCTTGATTTGCCCCCCACAATGCCAACAGGCGACTATCAGATCGCGCTTGAGGTTCATCGCGCGGATAGCAGCAATTTGGAGGCGTTTGATGCTCAAGGCGTCTCGCTCGGTGCCGGCGCAGTGATGGCGACGGTCCACATTGAAAAAAACAAAACCTCTATTACTGCGAGCGAATTATCGATGGGGCAGCGGCTCTTTGTGGATATGCGCGAGATGCGCTTTTTGGGGTACGAGTTTCCATTTGATCGAGCCAGTCCAGGCGATCCGATTCAACTGGGACTTTATTGGCGCGCGCGCAGCAAGCCGCAGGGAGATTATCTCGTCGCGATCCAACTGCGTGACGCGCACGAGCGCGTCGTCTTCGAACAGAAGAATCGTCCGGCGGACGGGACTTTTTCCACAACGCAGTGGGATGCCGGCGAGGTGCTTTTGGATTGGCACGATTGGATTGTCCCGCAAGATATGACTAGCGGCGAATACCGGGTGTATATCGTCTTGCGCGATGCGGCGAACGGCACGGTGATCGGTGAGGCGGCGTTGACGACGTTGACGATCGTCAAGCCGTAGAATGATCGATGATGGATTTGGCGTACACCCAGGCAGTAGACTCGCGCCTCGATTCGGCTGAGGCGTACATCGAATATCAGATTCACGAAGCGCGCCGCGCGCTTGCTTTTTTGGCGCGCTGGTTTGACTTGGACACCGCGCGCGTGCTCGAAGTCGGCGCAGGGCGCGGCGGCAAAGGGATCGCGTACGCGCAAGCCGGGATGCGCGTCACATCGCTTGACGTGGACATTTCAGCGTTGCGGTTGGGCGTGGACGCGGCGCGAGAGCGCGGCGCGGCGATCAACTTTCTCGCCGCCGATGGCGCGCGGTTGCCGTTTCGCGCCGACGCGTTCGACGCGATTTTGCTCGACAGCGTGATCGAACACGTCGCCGATCCATTTGCGCTCTTGCGCGAGTGCCAGCGCATTTTGCGGCGCGGCGGCATCGTCTTCGTCGTCTTTCCGCCGTTCTACGGTCCGCTGTCCGGACACATTGACGATTATGTTTTGGTTCCCTGGTTTCACTGTTTGCCGCGCGAGTTGGTCAGACGCAAATTGCTGGCAATCAATCGACGCATTGGAATTTTGACGCCGCAGGATGCGTATGAGGTATTTGCCTCCTTGAATCGCTTGACGATTTGGCGTTTCCGGCGCGACGCGCGGCGCGCGGGTTTTGCTTTTGCGTATTGGCGCGCCCGTCCGTTCTTGACGCACCCGGGCATGCGCTTGGTGGCTGGCTTGCTGACGGCGTTGCGCCAGCCGCCGCGCTGGAAAAATTTGCGCGCGACGATCGCACGCGCGCGCCGC
Source organism: Candidatus Aquidulcis sp. (assembly GCA_020723345.1). Classification (GTDB taxonomy): domain Bacteria; phylum Chloroflexota; class Anaerolineae; order UBA4142; family UBA4142; genus VGOB01. Next base: position 27,339 of record DYJA01000012.1, read on the forward strand.
GAATTTTCATTTGGTATGTTTCTGCTGTTTCTGTTGTTGAGCGCGCTCGCGCCGCTCGTGTTCATTCCCTTCGCGCAGGAAATCGCCGCGGGCGGAGTGAAAGCAGTGCTGCGAAAAAGCGTATAGCCAATGGCATATGGCGAATGGCTAAACAAAATTTGCTATCCGCCATACGCGACAAGCCATACGCGTTCATTGCGAGGATGTTTGCTTGAACAAGACGACGTTGCTTTTAGTGCTAGCCGGTTTCGCGCTGCGATTGTTTTTGATTTTCCCGGGACCGCTGGAATCCAAAGTCGAGTTCTTTACGAACAAAGCCGACTTGCGGAATTATTATTGGCCCGCGCAAGCCGCGCTGCGCGGCGAAAATCCGTACGCGCTCTGGGCGCGCGGACAGTCAGGCGAATTTCGCGCGGATATGGCGCCGCTCGAACTCGCGATTTACGTCGCGACCGTCGCAGTGTGGAACGATCAGCGCGCGATCCAAGTTCTATTCGCGCTCTTCGACGCGCTGAATATCACGCTGCTGGGTGTGTTGCTCAGACAATCGCGCCTACAAATACCCTTTCAGATTTTTTACGCGCTGGGTCCGCTGACGATTTACAATTTCGTATTCGTTCCAGCAGACAAGACCATCGTGCTCATGCTGACATTTCTGATTTTCTATCTGCTCACATTGCCGACGCAGCACGCAACACGCAACACGCATCCTTCGACTGCGTTGCGCTCCGCTCAGGATGCAACGCGCATCACGCACCACGTACCACGCATCACGTTTCGAGTCTTGCGCGCCACGCTGGTTATCTTACTCGCCGCGCTTCTCGCCGCGTTCAAATGGCTCAGCGTGTTTTATCTCTTGCCGCTTTTGCTGTTCGTCTCGCGCGATTGGCGCGATTTTGTCAAACACGGCGCGCTCTTCGGCGCGGTCGTCGCGCTTGCGCACGCGCCCTGGTTTCCCGATTGGTTCTACGTCTATCACTTTCGTTCGGGACGCACTGCGACGCCGATGCACACCGCGCCCGCCGTTCTGCTGAACGCGCTCGGTCTGTTCGACAAGAACGCGCTGATGATCGCGCTGATCGTTTCGCTGCTCGCGATCTACGCGCTCTTTTGGTTCAAACGCATCGACATTTTCGAAACGATCGCGCTGGCGACGGCGATCGGCATTTTGTGGACGCCCGATATGGACCCGGTGCATTTGTCGCTCATTGTGATCACCTTCTTGCTGATTGTCGATTGGACACCGCGCGCGCGACTGCTGACCGTGTGGGCGTTGAGTTTCTGGGTCGCGGCAGTGTACGCGTTTTCGACGCGCACGGGATTCACGCGTTACGGCTTGCCCGATGTGCGCGCGCTCGTCGGCGTGTACGGATCGGCGCAGATGATTTTGCTTTCGTACGTTCTCTTTGTCGTCGTGATCGCGTTCTATGTGTACGACAAATTGCGCGGTCGCGTGGTCGGACGCGGTGTGCTGGTCGAGGCGGAGCGATGACTGGGCAAGATACCCGCGAACGCGCGGCGCCCGCGTCGCACGCGCAAACCTTGGAAGATTACCTCGTCTATCTGAAACACCTCGCGCTGTACAAGTTTGCGGCGAGTTTCACCGCGCGCAAACGCGCGCTCGATTTGGGCTGCGGCGAGGGGTACGGCAGCGACGCGCTCGCGCACACCGCGCGGCTCATCGTCGCAGCGGAGCGCGATGGCGCGGCGCTCGGGCGCGCGCGTCAGAAATACACGCGCGCGAATCTCGCGTTCGTCGTCTGCGACGCGCAAGCCCTCCCGTTTCGTGCCGCGAGTTTTGAGACGGTCGTTTCCTTCGGGATGATCGCGCGCATCCCGAACGTGCGAAAATACTTGGAAGAAATCGAACGCGTGAACGCGGCGGCAGGCGTCGCGATCATCGCGACGCCGAATCGGGCGCTGCGCTTGCTGCCATTTCAAAAGCCGTGGAATCGCGATCACCTGCGCGAGTATTCCGCGCGCGACTTGGCGCGTGTGGTCGGCGCGGTCTTTCCCCGGACGCAATTGCGCGGGATCACGGCGACGCCTGCGGTTCTGGAAATCGAAAAGCGACGCGTGCGCCCAAACCCATTCGTCGCGTATCCGAAAATGCTCGCGCAGATGATCGTGCCGAACAGTTGGCTGAATCGAATCAAGGTGCGGTTGCGCCGCCCGGGCAGCGCAACCGCGGAACCGTTCGACGCGACTAAATTCGCGGTGGACGATTTTAGCGTGGTGGACAATGGATCGGCGACATGGCTCAACTTGATCGCGATTAGTCGCCGGGGAGAGGCGAACGAGTGAATCAACTCAAAGCAAAGCGGCTCCTCAGCGCGATTGTCATCTTCGGACTGGGTTTGCGGTTATGGGGCATCGGCTTTGGGCTGCCATACATCTATCATCCCGACGAAGCGCTGCCGGTCACTATTGCGCTGCGGTTTTTGCATACAGGCGACTTGAATCCACATTTCTACAACTGGCCCTCGTTGCTATTGTACCTTGACGCGCTGATTTATCTCGCGCTCTTTGGAGTCGGAAAATTTCTCGGTTGGTACGCCGCGCCGACTGATTTGCCAATGCCCGATGTCATCGCCGTGGGAGTCGGCAAAGTTTTGCTCCCGGCGGAATTCTGGCTCGCCCGCGGCTTGACTGCGCTGACCGGTACGCTGGCGATGGTCGTCGTGTATTTGATTTGCCGCGAACTTGCTGTCCGCAAAGCGGCGCCGTGGCTCGCCGCGCTTTTCTTCGCCGTCGAAGCCGTCGGCGTCAGAAATAGTCAGTACATTCGTCCCGACACGTATTTGGTCTTGTTCGTTCTCGTGACGGTGTACTTGGCGATCAAAATCGTTGATGACCCGCGCGCGCGCAACTATGTGTTCGCCGGTATCGCGGCTGGATTGGCAGCTGCGAGCAAATACAATGCTGCGTTCGTCGTGATTCCGATTGTCTGCGCGCATTGGTTGCGTTTCGGCTGGCGCGGGATCATGCGCCGCGAGATTTATTTCGCCGCGTTCGCAAGTCTTGGCGCGTTTTTCGCCGCGACTCCGTACGCCCTTTTGGATTGGACAAGGTTTTGGCAGACGGGTCTCCTCGCCGAGGCATCGCATTATGCGACGGGGCACGCGGGAGGTGAGGGCGACTCATTCGCGTGGTATCTCGAAATGTTGATCGGCGCGCTGGGATGGTTAATGCCGTTGGCAATTCTCGAAGCGCTCCGTGGATTGCTGGCGCGCGAAAAAAAGATGATCGTCTTGATCAGTTTTTCGGTGGTCTATTTCGCGTTCATCAATCTATACACTGTCCATTTCGATACGACGATCTTGCCGGTGATCCCATTTCTGATCATTGGCGCGGCGCTTGGGTTGGCGCGCGGCGTAGATTTCGCAGCGCGGCGTTGGTCGCCGAGCCGGAACGCGCAATTGGGAGTTCTATCCGGCTTGGCGATCCTGTTGGCGTTTCCAATGTTGCGCGCGACCGTGGAGCATAATCTCTCGTTATACCGCGTCGACAGCCGCGAGACCGCGCGCGTGTGGATCGAACAGAACTTGCCGCCGGACTCGCGCGTCGCCGTCGAGGCATATAGCCCGTACGTCGACCCGGGCCGTTATGCGGTTGTCGGAGTAGATGGGATCGTGTCACATTCGCCCGATTGGTACGTGCAGAACGGTTTTGAATACCTGGTTTTCAGTTATGGGACGTACGGTCGTTTCTTCGAAGACCGCGCGCGCTATTCCGAATGGGCGACGCGATACGCTGAATTCTTCTCGCGGTTTCCCGAGGTCAAGCGTTTCGCGGATGGTGGTTTTGAAGTTCGCATTCATCGGACTGGCGCGACTGATTTGCCGAGCCACCGCGTCGCCGCGCGGTTTGGGATATATTCCGGTTGGATCGAGTTGGTTGGCTATGATGTGAAAACCGCGCAGGCGGGCAAGCCGCTCGATGTTGTGCTATACTGGCGCGCGCTCGCGGCGCGTCGCGAGCCGCTGCGACTTACCGTGCGCGTACGCGATGCGGCTGATCGCGAAGTCGCGCAAGCAAGTGGTGACTTGTTTGGTGATGCGTCTGCCGCGACTTGGAGCGAACGGATCGCGCGCGTGTCGTGGACGATGGCTGCGCCTATCGAACCAGGGATGTATCGTCTGGAATTGAATGTGGATGCGGAAGGGCAGGGGCGTGTGCCGATGCTGTCGCGCGCGAATGAACCGATCTCCGATAAACTCTTCATCCGTCCAATCAAGGTCACGCCTGCGCCTCCAGCGTCGGAAGAATTGCAGCGCGCGCGTTCGGCGAACGTTCGATTTGGCGATTCGATTGTGTTGAAAAGTTACGCGCTTGCGGATCGCGTGTGGCATCCGGGCGCTGTGGTGAATTTGACGCTCTATTGGCAGAGCGCGGCGAAGACGGACAAAGATTTTACGGTGTTCGTGCATTTGAACGATGCCCACGGTATGGTGCGCGTCCAGGTCGACGCGCAACCGCGCCGCGGCGCATATCCGACTTCGATTTGGGACGCGGGTGAAATTGTCCGCGACGATTACGACCTGGCACTGCCGCGCGATCTTGCGCCCGGCGAATACGCAATCGAAATTGGCGTGTACGAATACCCAGCCCTGACGCGCTTGATCGTTCAAGATGCGAGCGGAACGACGTTGGGCAATCGCTTGCTGCTGGGCGAGAAGATCAAGGTGACGCCGTGAGAATCGCGATTGTCGCAAGCGATTATTTGCCGACGATTGGCGGCGTGCAAACCGCGGTGCGAAACATCGCGCGCAATCTGACGCGGCAGGGACACTCCGTCGTCATTCTCAGTTCGCTGCCGCTAGGAAATGTACCGCCGCGCGAACAAGTCGATGGCGTGTGGGTCAATCGTTTCCCGTGGGGGCGTCGTCCGTTGTGGTCGCTGCCGTTGCGCGCGGCGTGGACGCTCGTCGGCATGGCGCGCGCGCTCCGCGCGTTCCAACCCGATTTGGTGTACGTGCATTTCTTGAGCATCAACGCGCTCTACGTTCTTTTGCTGCATTACGTTTTGCGATTTCGTCTCGTCGTTTCGGCGCGCGGGAACGACATTCAAGGCATTCCGCAGCGTTCGCGTTTGCAGCGCTGGATGCTGACGCGTCTGTTCGCGCGCGCGGACGCCGCGCTCTTTTGCTCGTTGTACGTACAGCGCGACGCCGCGCGATTTCTCAAGCATGTTTCGCCGCGCGCGTTCGTCGGCGTTGTGGGCGATGGATTCGATCCCGACGAATTTCGCGATCCGCGATCCTATCGACATTCCGCGCCGTACATTCTCGCGATGGGGCGGCTCGTTCACAAAAAAGGTTTCGATTTGCTGATTCGCGCGTTCGCGCAGATTGCTGTCGAGTTTCCGCAAATCCATTTGTTGATTGTGGGCGATGGCGAAGAACGCGCCGCGCTGGAGCGGCTGATTGACGAACTGAATTTGCGCGGACGCGTCGTCTTGCTGGGCTGGGCTGACCACGCCACGTCCATCGCGCTGTTTTGGGGCTGCGAGTTTTTTGTGTTATCATCGCGCTTGGAGCCGTTCGGCATCGTCGTCGCCGAAGCGATGGCGGCGCACAAAGCGGTGCTCGCGACGAAATCGGGCGGCGTGATCGATTTGGTGCAGCCCGGCGTGAATGGTTTACTCGTCGATATTGACGTGAACGCACTAGCGTGTGGCTTGCGCGAAATGCTCGCGCATCCCGACGCGACACGCGCGCTGGGCGAACGCGCGCACCAAACGATTCAAGCCCACACCTGGGCGGCGGTGACGGAACAATTCGTCCAAGTATTTCGACAGGTACTCGCTTCATCTCGGGTTTCTGATTGACGAAGGAAATGATAGTCGGGTAATTGGACACGGATTAACACTGATAAACACGGATGGAAAAAATCTGTGTTCATCTGTGTCCTCTGTAAGATTCGATGAGCGATTCAACTTTGCGCGACGAAACAATTTTGATTCTCGCGAACGCCGAATGGGATTGGAGCACGCGCGTCAATTGCCACCACATCGCCAAGCGGCTGGCGCAAAATAATCGCGTCGTGTTTGTGGACACGATTGGCGGACGCACGCCCGCGCCGCGCGAATTTTCCAAAATGTGGCGGCGGTTGAAACGGATCGCGGGCGGTGCGCGCCAAATCGGCGACAACTTGACCATCGTGTCGCCGTTCGTCGTGCCGATTTACGGAAGCGAACGCGCGCGCGAATTCAACACCGCGTTACTCGTTCAACAAATTCGCCGCGTCCTGCCGCGCGACGCGCGTCCGATTCTCTGGATTTTTTTGCCCGCGCACGTCGGGATGGTTGGCAAGTTCGACGAGAAACTCGTGATCTATCATTGCATTGACGAGCACGCGGCGAATCCGAATGTGCCAGCCGCGCAGGTGCGCGAGCGCGAAGCGCGCTTGTTGAAAATCGCGGATCTCGTTTTCGCGTCGTCGCGTCCGCTGTACGACGCCAAACGCGCGTTCAATCCGCAGACGTTTTATCTGCCGAACGTCGCGGACGCGGAACTGTTCGCGCTCGCGCGCGATCCATCGCTGCCGATTCCGGACGACGTGAAAGATTTTCCGCATCCGATGGCGGGTTACGTCGGCAACATTTCGGCGTACAAAATGGATTTCGATTTGCTGTGCGCGGTCGCGCAGAAAAAAATCGATTGGCCCCTGGTGTTGATCGGACCCGTCGGCGGCGGCGATCCATCCACCGACGTCGCGCAGTTGCGCGCGCAGTCAAACATCGTTTTGTTGGGCGAGCGCTCCTACGCGGAATTGCCGCGCTATCTCAAAGCGTTCGACGTGTGCCTGCTGCCGAACAAGTTGAACGAGTCAAATCGCGGCAGTCTGCCGATGAAATTTTTTGAATATCTCGCGGTGGGCAAACCCGTCGTCGCTACCGATCAACCGACGCTTGCCGAATTTCGCGATTACTTCTATCCCGCGCATAATGCCGATGAATTTGTCGCTGCGCTCGACGCTGCGATCGACGAAGACGCCGCACGCGCCGACGCGCGCGTCGAACTGGCGCGCAAATATTCGTGGTCGGCACGCATGGAAGAAATCGGCAAGATCGTGAACGACGCGCTCGCGCGCAAGGAGACGGTGCGATGAAGCCGCGCGTCGCAATCGTCCACGATTATCTCGTCGATTCGGGCGGCGCGGAACGCGTCGTCATCGCGCTGCACGAGTTGTATCCCGACGCGCCGATCTACACGTCGGTGCTGGACGCGCAGACTACGTTCCCCGATTTTCGCGCGATGGACGTGCGGACGTCGTTCTTGCAGCGATTGCCAGTGCGAAAGAGCAATTACAAATTTCTGCTGCTGTTCTTTCCGCTCGCGTTTGAAAGTTTCGATCTTTCGGAATATGATATTGTTATCAGCAGCGCATCGGCGTTTGCCAAAGGCGTCGTCACATCATCGGAGACGTTGCACGCGTGTTTCTGCCACACGCCGCCGCGTTTTGCGTGGCGCTTGCACGAGTACGTCGCGCAAGAGCAGATGGGGCGCGTCAAGCAGGCGTTCATTCAACTCATCGTGCATTATTTGCGTGGCTGGGATTACGCGGCGGCGCAGCGCGTCGACGAGTTCATCGCGAATTCGCAAGCGACGGCGCGGCGCATTCGCAAAAATTATCGGCGCGATTCGATTGTGATCAATCCGCCCGTCGCGGTGGAAGCGTTCGCGCCGTGTGACGACATCGGCGATTACTATTTGATCGTGTCGCGCCTTGCGCCGTACAAACGGATCGATCTCGCGGTACAGGCGTTCAACGAATTGCGTGTGCCGCTGAAAATCGTCGGCGCGGGAATCGACGCGGCGCGTCTGCAAAAGATGGCTGCGCCGAATATCGAATTCCTGGGACACGTGCCGCAAAATCGGCTGGCGGATTTGTACGCGCGCTGCCGCGCGGTGATTTTTCCCGGCGTCGAAGATTTCGGCATTGTGCCGTTGGAAGCGAACGCGGCGGGGCGACCTGCGATCGCGTTCGCGGCGGCGGGCGCGCTGGAGACGATTGTGGAGGGTGTGACGGGCGCGTTCTTTCACGAGCAAACCGCCGCGGCGCTCGCGCAAGTCGTGCGCGCGACGGATGTGACGTGTTTTGACGCGCGCGCGCTGCGCCAACACGCCGAGCAATTCAGTCAAGCGCGATTCAAAGAACGCATCGCGCGTTTCGTCGAGGAAAAATGGCAGAGCCGTTGAAAAATCGACGCATCCCATTGTTGTTCAAACGCGTTTTCGATTTCGTCTTCGCCGCGCTGTTGCTGATTGTCTTGTCGCCGCTATTTCTGTTGATCGCCATCGCGGTTCGCGTGACGAGCGGCAGTCCGATTCTGTACGAATGGCGCGTCGTCGGACAAGGCGGTCGTCCATTCGTCGGTCATAAATTTCGGACGATGATCGTGAATGCGGATCAAATGAAAAGCGACTTGATGCATCGCAACGAAATGAACGGCGGTCCCGTTTTCAAAATCAAAGACGATCCGCGCATCACGCCCATCGGCAAAATTCTCCGCAAATTCTCGCTCGACGAGTTGCCGCAGTTGTGGAGCGTGTTGAAAGGCGACATGAGCGTCGTCGGTCCGCGTCCGCCGCTGGTCGGCGAGTACGCCGAATTTGAACAGTGGCAAAAGCGCAAACTCGCGGTGAAACCTGGGATGACCTGCCTCTGGCAAGTGCGCGGCAAACCCAACGATTGGCGCGAGTGGCTGCGCCTCGATTTCGAATACATCGATCACTGGTCGTTCTGGCTCGATTTCAAAATTCTATGGCAGACGTTCATCGTCGTCGTCACGGGGAAAAATTTTTGATGAAAATTCTCGTAACTGGCGGCGCGGGTTTTATCGGCTCGCATACCGTTGACCTGTTGCTGCAACAAGGACATCACGTTCGCATTCTCGACACTCTGACGCCGCCCGTACACATCGCAGGGCAAGTTCCCGATTACGTTCCGCGCGATGCGGAATTCGTTTTGGGCGACGTGCGCGAGCGCGCGGCGTGGGAACGCGCGCTCGACGGCGTCGACGCGGTTTTTCATTTTGCCGCGTACCAGGATTATCTCACCGATTTTTCTAAATTTTTTCACGTCAATACCGTCGGCACCGCGCTGCTGTACGAAATCGTCGTCGAGAAAAAATTGCCGGTTCAAAAAATCGTCGTGGCAAGTTCGCAGGCGACGTACGGCGAGGGTAAATACGAGTGTCCGATGGATGGCGTGCAGTATCCGCCGCTGCGCCCCGTCGAGCAATTGAATCGGCGCGAGTGGGAGCCGCGCTGTCCCGTCTGCGGCGGCGCGCTCAATCTGCTGATCACCGACGAGACGCGCGTCAATCCGCACAATCAGTACGCGATGTCGAAATACACGCAAGAGATGCTCGCGCTGAACTTTGGGCGACGGTACAACATTCCAAGCGTCGCGCTGCGTTATTCGATTGTGCAGGGACCGCGTCAGTCGTTTCGCAATGCGTACTCGGGCGCGCTGCGTATTTTTGCGACGCGCTTGCTGAGCGGTCACGCGCCGATCTGCTACGAAGACGGACAGCAGTTGCGCGATTTCGTTTCGGTCCACGATGTCGCGCGCGCGAATGTGCTGGTGATGCAAGACCCGCGCGCCGATTATCAAGTGTTCAACGTCGGCGGCGGACGCGCGATTTCGGTTGTCGAGTTCGCGCGGCTCGTTGCGCGGCGGATGGACGTCAACATCGCGCCTGAACTCCCCGGTCAGTTTCGTTTCGGCGACACGCGCCACATCGTTTCCGATGTCGCCAAACTGCGCGCGCTCGGCTGGGCACCGCGCGTCGCGTTCGACGAAAGCATCGATGAGTACGTCGCGTGGGCGCGTTCGCAGCCCGATGTGCGCGATTATTACGTGGACGCGGAGCGGGAGATGAAAGCAAAAGGAACGATCCGTGAAACGTGATGCGCGCTCCGTGTTGCGTGTTGCGTATTGCGTCAGACGGAATACGCAATACGCAACACGCAATATTGGAATTGGAAAATGTTGATCGCTCGAGCGCCCGTTCGCATTTCCTTCGCTGGCGGCGGCACCGATTTACCCGCGTATTACGCGCGGCACGGTGGCGCGGTTGTCAGCACAACCATCGACAAATATTTTTACGTTTTCCTCAACGTCATCGCCGATGAGATGATCCAGATCACGTCGTCCGATTATCGCACCTTCTATCGTCACGACGCGGTCGCAAATCATCACGCGGGGAGGCAACGCCCCTCCAAACCTGACAATGCTCGTGATGATTTGCGAGACACGCCGATGCTCTTCGACGGCGATCTGAGTTTGCCGCGCGCGATTCTGAATCACTTTGGGTTGACGCGCGGGCTTTCGATGTTTCTCGCGTCGGAAATTCCGCCCGGCACGGGACTCGGCTCGTCGAGTACTGTTGCCGTCGCGATCATCAAAGCGGTGACGACCGCGCGCGGTTTGTTTCTGTCCAAGCAACAAATCGCCGAACTCGCGTGCCAGATCGAAATCGAAAAACTGGGTGAGCCGATTGGCAAGCAGGATCAGTACGCGTCCGCGTTCGGCGGCTTGAACCTGATCCGATTTTCGAACGATGGCGTGACCGTCGAGCCGCTGCGGATCGCGCCGGAGACGCGGCGCGATTTGGAGCGCAACACGTTGCTGTTCTTTACGGGCGCGACGCGCGCGGCATCGTCCATTTTACATTCGCAGAAAAAATCGTCGGAGCAAAACGATCCGCGCGTGCTCGCCGCGCTGCACACCGTCAAGCAAATGGCGTTCGAGGCGAAAGAGTATCTCGAACGCGGCGACCTCGCGCAATTCGGCGCGTTGCTCGACCACGCGTGGCAGAACAAGAAAAAATTTGCGAGCGGCGTTTCTAATCCACTGATTGACGAGTGCTACGATCTCGCGCTGCAAAACGGCGCGGGCGGCGGCAAGGTCACGGGCGCGGGGGGCGGCGGCTTTTTGATGATCTATTGCGAGCCAACCGCGCAAGTCGCGGTGACGCAAGCGTTGGAAGCGAAAGGGTTGAAGCGGATGGATTTTCGTTTCGAGAGTGAAGGCGCGCGCGTGCTCGTCAACGCGGGCTTGCGGATCGCGGAGGCGCGTTGATCAGTGTTCAGTATTCAGTGTTCAGTGTTCAGTTTGGTGGCAACTGAATACTGAACACTGGATACTCTCTTCAAATTGATCATGCAACGCAAGGAATTTGTTTGTCTAGTAGCACTCTGGCTCGTCGGCGACGCGGCGGCGATTTACGCCGCGCTCAATGTCGCGTACGATGCGCGTTACAATCTCGATTGGCTGCCGCTGATCGAAAAACTGGTACCGATTACCGAGCGTTATCAAATCGTCATTCCCGCGGCGGTGCCGCTGTGGTTGCTCGTGTTCGCGTTCAATCATTTGTACGATCGGCGTTACACGCTCAACGGTTTACAAGAGTACGCCAAGATCGTGATCGCGTGTACGCTGGGGATTCTCGTCCTCGTCGTTCTCAGTTTCATCGAGCCGAATCTGAGTGTGTCGCGCAGCTGGCTCGTGCTGTGCTGGTTCCTGACGATTTTGTTCGTCGGCGCGTGGCGCTTTGTGATGCGACGCGTCGTGCAACTCGCGCGGCGACGCGGCTATTGGTTGACGCGCGCGTTGATCGTCGGCGCGAACGAACACGCCAAAGCGATTGCGCGCCAACTCGAACCCGCGACGCAATCGGGCGTGCAAGTCGTCGGATTCTTGGACGATTATTTGCCGAACGATTCGCGTGTGCTGGACGATCTGCGCGTCCTGGATCGCCCGACCGCGCTCGCGCAAATCGCGCGTGAGACGCGCGCGACCGAAGCGATTGTCGTGCAGGGCGCGATTGCGTGGGAAAGTTTCATGGAGATCATCCAGCGCAGCGCGTCGTCGCTCGACAATCTCGACATTAAACTCTCACCGGGCTTTTACGAAATTTTGGCGACGGGCGTGCGGCTGAGTCAAGATGGTTTCGTGCCGCTGCTCGCGATTGAAAGAAATCGCATCACGGGTGTGGACGCGTGGATGAAAAACATTCTGGATTACGGCGTGAGTCTCTGCGCGCTTGCCCTGGTCAGTCCGATTTTGTTGTTGACGACAATTCTCGTCAAGTTAGTCGCGCCTGGCTCGGTGTTCGAGCCATACTATGTTTTGGGCGCGCGCGAAAAGCAATTTACGACTTTCAAATTTCGCACGCATTATGCTGATCCCGCGCGGCGCACGCTGGATTACCCGTTCGCGCGCTGGTTGTACCGCTTGGGTCTCGACAAGTTGCCGCAGTTCGTCAACATCTTGCGCGGCGAAATGAGTCTCGTCGGTCCGCGCCCGATTCCTGTCGCACGCGCGGCGGTCTATCAAGAATGGCTACCGACGCTCCTCGCGGTCAAGCCGGGTTTCACGGGACCCTGGGTCGTCGGCGCGCGCGAAGTGCAATCGCTCGAAGACGAAATTCGTTTGGATTTGTACTATATTCGCAGTTGGACGATCTGGCTCGATCTGCAAATTCTTTTGCAAACCGCGCTGCGCTTGTTTGAAGGCGTGCGACCCGTGACGAAAAGATGATTTCAGATTTAGGATTTATGATTTAAGATTTAACATCGCTTCCGTAGCATTTTTGTCCAAATCATAAATCATAAATCGAAAATCATAAATCCCTTTATGAAGCATCGCGCTATTTTCCTGGATCGCGATGGCGTGATCAACGTCAATCGTCCCGATCATGTCAAGTCGTGGGATGAGTTTGTGTTTTTGCCGAACGCGCTGGCTGCGCTGCAAAAACTTGCCGCGAGCGATTTCCGTGTCATCGTCACGACGAATCAAGCGGCGATTGCGCGCGGTCTGGTCGCGGAAGAAACCGTCCGCGCGATTCACGCGCAGATGATCGCGCAAGTCGAACGCGCGGGCGGACGCGTCGACGCGGTGTACTATTGCCCGCATCATCCTGACGAAAAGTGCGGCTGCCGCAAACCGCAGCCGGGTCTATTCGCGCAAGCCGCGCGCGATTTCGAGATCGATCTGGCGCGCTCGTTCGTCGTCGGCGACGCGTTTTCCGATGTTGCCGCCGCGCTCGCGATTGGCGCGCAGCCGATCTTGGTGATGACGGGGCGCGGACGCGAGCAACACGCGGAGATGATCGCGAACAATCATACGGGACAGCGCATCGCGGATGATTTGCTCGGCGCGGTCGAATGGATTTTGCGCGAGGAAGGAAAATCGTGATCGACGCGATCGCGCGCTGGCTCGTGCGACTTGAAATCGTCTCGCTCGCGGTCATCTACGCTTATTTCGTCGTCACCGATCAAGTGCCGCTCGTCGCGTTCGCATTAATCGCGCTGATCTGGCTCGCGCGTTGGCGCGTGACGGGAGCGCTGACGCGTCGCGCGCCGTTCGATTTGCCGATTTTGCTTTTGCTCGTATGGCTGCCCGTCAGTTTCTCCGTGACGGTTGACGCGGCGCTGAGTCTGCCGAAAGTGTACGGCGTTGTGCTGTGCGTCGCGTTTTTCTACGCCATCGCCCACGCGATCCGGACGCGCCGCGATCTCGCGTGGGCGATGATGTGGCTCGTGATCGTTTGCGCGGCAATCGCGCTCGCGGGCTTGGTCGGCACCGATTGGGCGCAGGGCAAAATCGTTTCCGCGTCGTTCATCTACGATCACTTGCCGCGGTTCGTTCAAAATATTCCGCGTTCGATTGCGGGCGGCTTTGCGCGCAACGGCGTCGGCGGGACGCTGGCGTTTGTGGTGCCGTTGCTCGCGGCGCTCGCGGTGGGGCAGTATTCAGTATTCAGAATTCAGTATTCAGAATGCGAGAACAGTAATGCACCGAACACTGAACACTGGAAACTGAATACTGTGCTAACGTTGGGTGCGTTGCTCTTGGCTGTCGTCACGCTCGCGCTGACACAATCACGCGGCGGGATTTTGGGAACGGTCGCGGGATTGCTTGTCGTCGCGGTGTGGCGCGAGCGAAAATTCGTGTGGGTGATCGGCGCGGGCGCGCTTGCCCTCATCGCGTTGATCGCGCTGGGCTACGGCGGCGCGCTGCTGGATTTTGTGTTGCGGATGGACGCGCGCAGCGCGACGCTCGCGAGTCGCTTGGAAGTGTGGCAGCGCGGGTTGATGATGGTGCGCGATTTTCCGTACACCGGAATTGGTATCGGCACGTACAACGCCATCGCGCATTTGATGTACCCCTTTTTCATTGCCGCGCCGGACGAACTGGTTCCGCACGCGCACAATCAGTTTTTGCAGGTCGCAGTTGATCTGGGAATTCCTGGGTTGATCGCGTACGTCGGGTTGCTCGTCGCGTTTGGGGTAAGCGCGGTGCGCGCGTATCGCGCGAATCGAGATGCGAGCACGCGCGCGTTGATCGTCGGTTTGGTGGCAGGGATGTTCGCGCATCACATTTTCGGTTTGACCGACGCGTTCATCTTGGGAACAAAACCTGGGATCGTGATGTGGATTTTCTTTGCGTTTGTCGCGGCGATGGATGGACAGCGTGACAGGTGACAAGTGACAAGGGAAGTTGGCAAGTCGGTTCGCTTTTGGCAATCGAACTGGTTTCGCGTGACGCTGGGCACGCTCATCAGCATCGTCTTTTTGCTGCTCGCGCTCAAAGACGTGCCGTTGGATGAGGTGGCGCAATCGCTCGCGCGCGCAAATTATTTCTGGGTCGCGCTCGCGGTACTTGTGATGGTGGTGCAGTCGTGGCTGCGCGCGGTGCGATGGATTCAATTGTACTATCCGCTACAAAAAGGATTGCGCGCGTTTCAGATGCTCGGCATCGTGCTGACCAGCCAGATGCTCAACATCGCGATTCCCTGGCGCGTCGGCGAAATCGCGCGGATCTATCTCGCGCGCGAAATTGAAAAGCGCAGCGCGGCGCAGACGATTGCCACGCTCGCCGTCGAAAAAATTCTGGACGTGTTGATGATGCTCGCGCTGTTACTGATGATTCCGCTGTTCATGTCTTTGCCGAGTTGGCTCGAACAACCGCGCGAAGGACTAATCGTCTCGGCAATCGGGCTGTTCGTCGGGACGTTCATTTTGTTGTTGTCAGAAGATTGGCTAGTCCAACTGTTGACGCGCGTTCCCTTGCCATGGGGCAAACAATTCATCACCGACAATGTTCGCATCGCGTTGAGCGGGCTGGATGTGTTCAAGCGTTGGGACTTGCATCTCGCGTTGCAAGCGCAATCGGTCGTGATTTGGTTTCTCGGCGTCGTCGTCAATTTTCTCGTGTTCCTCGCGTTGGACATGCGGCTCCCGTTCATCAGCGCGTTTTTGCTGCTCGCGGTTTTGCAAATCGGCGGGCTTGTGCCATCGGCGCCGGGCAAAGTCGGTGTGTTTCAAATTTTGTGCATTTGGACGCTCGCGCTTTTCGCGGTGGACAAGAGCGTGGGCTTGACGTACGGAATCTTGTTGTATCTCATCGCCTACGGCACGCCAGTCGTCCTGGGCATTTTGTTTTTGTGGTGGGGCGGCGTCAACGTGCGGGCCCTCTCCAGCGGCGGGCAGTGAACAGTGAACAGTGAACAGTGACGATCTCAATCATCATTCCCGCGTACAATGTCGAAAAAAATATTGGCGCGTGTCTCGACGCGTTGCGCCCGCAAATTTCTGACGCGGACGAGATCATTGTCGTGGACGACGGCTCGCGCGACGCGACGCGCGCGGTCGCGGAGGCGCGCGGTGTGCGCGTGATCGCGCAGGAGAATCGCGGCGCGGCGGCGGCGCGCAACGTCGGCGCGCAGAACGCGCGCGGCGACCTTGTGTTGTTTCTCGACGGCGATTGCGTGCCGGAACAAAACTGGGTTCAAGCGATGCTCGCGCCGCTCGTAGATTCCGAAATCGTCGGCGCGTGCGGGATGAAGCAGACCAAGCAGCGCGGGATCGTGCCGCGTTTCATTCAAATGGAATTCGATTATCGCTACGACAACGAGCGCGCGCGGCGTTACATCGATTTCGTCGACAGCGGCACCGCGGCGTATCGACGCGCGATTTTTCTGGAGAACGGCGGTTTTGACGCGCGCCTCGCCGACGCGGAAGATGTGGATTTATCGTATCGCCTGTCCGAGCGCGGTTATCGGATGGCATTTACGGAAAACGCGATCGTGTACGATCCGCATCCCGAATCGTTGATTGAATATTTACGGCGCAAGTTCACATACGCGTTCTGGCGCGCGCAAGTGTACGCGCGCTATCCAACCAAACTCGCCTCCGATTCGCGCACGCCGCAGACGCAAAAGGCGCAAGGCGCGCTGGTTGGTTTACTGGCGTTGTCACTTGTCGCCGCGATTGTTTGGCGCGACGCGTTGTGGCTCGCCGCGTTCTGCCTCGTCGCATTCGCGTTCACGACCGCGCCCTTTGTCGCGCGCTATTTCAAACGCGATCCCGTTGTTGCATTGTGGTCACCGTTGTTTAGCGCGCTCTCTGCCTTTGCGGGTTCGCTAGGTCTTGGACTCGGAATCTTGCGCGCCAGACTGATGTCGGATCGCTGATTGACCGATTACTGATTGCCTATGAGAGAACGCCGTCTATTTCTCGCGCTAATTGATTTGCTCCTCGTCAACGCGGCAGTCGTCATCGCGTTTACGGTGTGGTCGCTGCGCAGCGACAAGGAATTGGGCGAACTGCTGACGACGCAGACGTACTGGTTTGGCGTCCTCTCGCTGTTGTGGTTCGGGTTCGAGTACCTCAGCGGCTTGTACGATCTGCGCGTCGTCGCGCAATTGCGCGCGACGGTACGCGCGCTCGCGCAAACATTCGCCCTCGTTCTCGTCGCGTATCTGGCGATCTTCTTTTCGCTGCCGACGGAATTACCGCGCGGCATCGTCCTTTATCACGGCATTGCCGCGATTGGATTGATCGCGCTGTGGCGCGCCGCGTACATTCGCGTCGCGCCGCACACGCCATTTCGTCGGCGCGCGGTCATCGTCGGCGCGGGGAATGCGGGGCGTGAAATCGCGCGGACGATTCGGACCCAGTTCCAGGCGCACTACGATCTCGTCGGATTTGTGGACGACGACGCGACCAAACGCGGCTGCGCGGTCGAAGGGTTGATCGTGCTGGGCACGCGCGCCGATTTGACGCGCGTGATCGAACAGCAGCGCGTCGCGGAAATTATTCTGGCGATCACGCGCGACGTCTCGGACGATTTGTTCCGCGCGCTGCTCGACGCGCAAGAATTGGGCATCGAGATCGTGCCGATGCCGATTTTGTTCGAACAGATCACCGGGCGCGTGCCGGTCGATCACATCGGCGATAGTTGGTACGTCGCGCTGCCGCTCAGTCGCGCGGCGGCAGGCGGTTTTGATCGCGTCGCCAAACGCGCGTTCGATGTCGCGTTCGCGTTGCTCGGCTTGATCGCATTCGGGTTGCTCTTGCCTCTCATCGCGCTGGCGATCCGACTGGATTCAACGGGCGCGATCTTTTATTCGCAGACGCGCGTCGGGCAAGGCGGGCGAATCTTCACCGTGCGCAAACTGCGAACAATGGTGCGGGATGCGGAGCCGCATGGTCAAGCCGTGTGGGCGTCGCAGAACGATCCGCGCGTCACGCGCGTCGGAAAGATTCTGCGCCGCTTGCATTTGGACGAAGTACCGCAATTTTGGAATGTCTTGCGCGGCGAGATGAGCGTCGTCGGTCCGCGCCCGGAGCGACCGGAGATCGTCGCGCAGTTGGAAAAGCAAATTCCATTTTATCGCTTGCGCCACGCGGTCAAACCGGGGCTTGCCGGTTGGGCGATCGCGCACGCCGACAAGGTGTACACCGTGGACGACGCGCGCCTGCGTGTGGAGTACGATTTGTATTACATCAAGCATCAATCGATCTGGCTCGATGTGTGGATTCTGTTCCGTGCAGTGTGGCACGTGCTCGCATTCAAAGGGCGCTGATGGTGAATGGCGTATGGCGTATCGCGTATGGCGATACGCTATATGCCGCACGCGATTTGCTATTCGCCAAAGGAGTTGCAATGTTGATCGTTCACGTTTTTGCGCGCGTCAAATCGGATCAGATCGAAGCGTTCAAAGCGGCGACTGCCGAGAACGCGCGTAACAGTATGCAGGAACCTGGGATCGCACGGTTCGATGTCGTGCGGCAACAGGATGATCGCACGCGCTTTGTCCTGGTCGAAGTTTATCGCGATGCGAACGCGCCCGCGCAGCACAAAGCGACAGCACACTACAAAAAGTGGCGCGATACAGTCGAACCGATGATGGCGGAACCGCGCACGAGCATCAAGTTCGACAATGTTTTTCCTGACGATTCGGGGTGGGGCTGATGCGTTTTGAATTTGCTGCCGCGACGCGAATCATTTTTGGTGAGGGCGCGGTACATCAAGTCGCGCCGATTGCCGCCACTTTTGGCAAGCGCGCGTTGATCGTCGTCGATCAGCGCGTCGAGCGCGCGGCGACGCTCATCGCAGAGTTGAACGCGCAAGACATCGCGACGACCACGCTCGCCGTTTCGGGCGAGCCATCGGTTGAAACGATTTTGGTAGGCGTCGAACGCGCGCGCGCGTCAGCGTGCGATTTCGTCGTCGCGCTGGGCGGCGGCAGTGTGATCGATACCGGCAAAGCGATTGTCGCGCTGCTGACGAATCCGGGCGATCCACACGATTATCTCGAAGTGGTGGGCAAAGGCAAAACGTTGACGCAACTCGCCGCGCCGCTGATCGCGATTCCCACGACGGCAGGCACTGGCGCGGAAGTGACGCGCAACGCGGTGCTGAGCGTACCGGAGAAGCGCGTTAAGGTGAGTTTGCGGAGCGCGTTGATGCTGCCGCGCGTGGCAGTCGTCGATCCCGAATTGACGTACTCCGTTCCCGCGGATGTGACTGCGAGCACCGGACTGGACGCGCTCACGCAACTGATCGAACCGTACACTTGCAACGCGTCGAATCCGATGGTTGATGCGTTGTGCATCGAAGGCATTCCGCGCGTCGCGCGTTCGCTCTGGCGCGCCTATCGCGACGGAAACGATGTAGAAGCGCGCGCCGATATGGCATTGGCGAGTTTGTTCGGGGGGATCGCGTTGGCGAACGCGAAATTAGGCGCGGTGCATGGCTTTGCCGGTGTGCTGGGCGGAATGTATGCCGCGCCGCACGGCGCGATTTGCGCGCGGCTCTTGCCATTCGCGATGGAGGCGAATATCCGCGCGTTGCGCGAACGCGCGGCGGATTCTCCGCTGCTCGCGCGGTACGATCGCGTCGCGCAACTTGTCACCGGCGATGTCGTCGCTCGCGCAGACGAGGGCGTCGTGTGGTTGCGCGCATTGGGCGCGGAATTGCGGATCAAGCCCTTGTCGCATTTCGGAATCGCGCGCGCGGATTTTCCTAGCGTTGTCGCGCAGACGCAAAAGGCAAGCAGTATGCGGGGTAATCCGATTGCGTTGACGGAAGTGGAGTTGGGGCGAGTGCTTGAACAAGCGCTGTAGATCGATGACCGAATGACAAATGACAAAATTGATCTGTCAATCGTAATTGTCAGTTACAACGTGCGCGAGTTATTGGCGCGGTGTCTGGAGTCAGTAAACAGTGAACAGTTAACAGTGAACAGTAAAATTCTGGCGACTGGCGACTGGCGACTGGCGACTGAGATTTTCGTCGTGGACAACGCGTCGGGTGACGGCAGCGCGGCGATGGTGCGCGAAAAGTTTCCGCGCGCGCATTTGATCGAGAACGCGGAGAATCGTGGCTTTGCGGCGGCGAACAATCAGGCATTCGCGCAAACGCGCGGGCGATACGTCCTGATGCTCAATCCCGATACCGAAGTGCGCGCCGGCGCGCTCGAAACGCTGGTTGGATTTATGGACGCGCGTCCACGCGCGGGCGCGTGCGGCGGCAAACTTGTCTACGGCGACGGCGCGCTGCAACACTCCGCGTTCGCGTTTCCCTCGCTCGCGCAAATCTTCCTTGACTTTTTTCCGCTCAATTGGCGTCTGACTGATTCGCGCTTGAACGGTCGTTATCCGCGTGAGTGGTACGCGCGCGGCGCGCCATTCCAAATCGATCATCCACTCGGCGCGGATTTCCTGGTGCGGCGCGAAGCGGCGGAGCAAGCGGGCTGGCTGGACGACAAATATTTTATTTACTGCGAAGAGATTGACTGGGCAATGCGAATCAAGCGCGCGGGCTGGCAAATTTGGTGCGTGCCGCAAGCCGAAATCGTGCATCACGAAGCGAGAAGTACCAGCCAGTTTCGCGACGCGATGTTCGTTGAGTTGTGGCGCGCGCGCAAGCGATTGTTTGATAAACATTATTCGCGCGCGTTTCGCTTCGCCGCGCGGCAAATCGTGCGCGCGGGATTGTGGAACGAAGCGCGTAAGGCGCGCGCGGCGGCGCGGGCGGGTGGGGTTACACAAGACGAAATAGAAAAGCGGCTGGGAGCGTACGAGCAGGTAAAGGGCATTTTTGTTTGACAGGTTTTGGAGTATAATAGATTTGCTTGTGCAAGAGTCAGCGGCTTGTTGCATCACATAGATTAGGAGCAATCCAAATGGCTCGGCTAATCTCTCCACGGAAACAGCGAACCGTATTACCCGCGCGCCGCAAATCGCAAAACGGCAAACGCGCCATCCCCGCGATCACGCCGATTGGGAGCGACGCGCCCGTCAGCGAAACACTCCCAAGAGCGGTGCGTCGCATCGCGCGCGCGCTGCGTCCCCAGAAGATCATCCTCTTTGGTTCGTACGGCTATGGTAATCCCACACCCGACAGCGACGTGGATTTACTCGTCGTGATGCAGACGAACGCGTCGAGCGCGGATCGTTCATGGGCAGTTTCGCGGCTGTTGATTCCGCGTCCATTTCCAGTGGACATTCTGGTTCGGACACCGCGCGAGATAAGATACGCGCTCAACTCGCGCGACTTTTTCATTCAAGAAATTGTTGCGCGAGGACAGGTGTTGTATGAACGAAGAACATGATCCGCTGGCGTGGATCTCAATTGCGGAAGAAGATTTCGCGGTGGCGCAGTCCGCATTGCGGCGCAAAAAGCCGCTGACAGATATTGCCTCTTTTCACGCGCAACAGTGCGCCGAGAAATACTTGAAGGCAATGTTGGTTGCGCGTGGAAAGGTGTTTCCCAAAACGCACGATTTGATTATGTTGAACAATTTGTGCGCCCAAGCGGGAATCTTAGTCGGTATTGATCCCAAGCGACTCAACACGTTATCCGATAACGCGGTGCGTTCGCGTTATCCTGGTGCGGCGCAAACATTGGACGAAGCACGCGACGCGCTGGAAATTGCCAAAGCCGTCCGCAAATTCGCGCGCAAGTTCTTGAACGTGAAATGATCGATAGGAGACGATATGCCTCAAGCGATTGCCAGCCCCGATGATTTGGAACGTTTCGCGCGCGAACTCAAGCAATTCAACACGCAACTGCGCGACAGTATGGCGCGATTGAACGGACAGTTCGCCAATCTGGGCGATACATGGCGCGACCAAGAGCATCAGAAATTCGCGCAAGAGTACGAGCAAACGATGCGTGTGCTGGTGCGCTTTAATCAGATTGCTGACCAGCAAATTCCGTTCTTGCTGAAGAAAGCACAACGGATTCGCGATTATCTGGCGCAGCGTTAAGGGAAGCAAGATGAGTTCTTCTGCAAATGTACGGTCGGTTCAGGCGCTGGTTGCCCTTAAAGCCGCGCTAGGTCGTTTTGGTGGTGAGACTAGCGAGTCGTTGAGTTCTGCCGATCAAGAAATTCGCCAAGCGCAAGAGTGGCTAGCTGGGCGAGTGCAGTATTGGCAGAATGAGGTGAATCGCGCTCAACAAGCATTGCGGGCAGCGGAGGCGGCGTTGGCACACTGCAAAGCCTCGGGCTATCGCGATAAGGATGGCTATTACCATGAGCCAAGTTGCACTGCCGAACAAGCGGCTGTCAGTCGGGCGAAAGCGTACCTTGCTGTAGCGGAGGCAGAACTCCGTAACGCAGTGCAATGGACGCAGCGCGTGAACCAAGCCGCTGCGGAATATCGTCAACAAGCGCAGCGTTTGGTAGCGATGCTAAACAACGATCTCGCAAAAGCCACGGCACTCTTGGAACGCAAGATTGGAGATTTGAATGCATACTTGGCAACCGGTACTCCATCCTCTTCCACGGTGCAGGGGGGTACGCTAGTCAATGATGTTTTGATGGCTGCGGCTACTATGTGTGGTGTAACAGCATCTAAGGTAGCTTATGCACCTCTTGATGCTAGTACCAGCGGTCACTATGACAAAGAAACAGGTGTGCTTGAGCTCAGTGACAAATACCGGAATGTAAACGAGCCATTGCTGTTGTCACCTATTCTGGCACATGAAGCAGTTCATTCGCGATACAAGAGTGATGATCCCCATGATGAACGCTCACTGAAAAAATATGTGGATGAGGAAATAGAAGCATACCGTGCTCAACTAGAGGCGTGGCAATTAGTAAAGGAAGATTTTAACCGCCGGTATCCCCCAGCGAGAAGGAGCAAATTGCTTAATGAGGAAGAGCGTAATTTGCTTTCTGAGCATTTGCAATTAGAGAGCAAAATTGCAGGCAAGAATGGGTGGTCCAAATTTCGCAAGGAACGAGAAGTGCACTACCGTGAAATAATGCGTGCGAAGTAGCAATTGCCTTGATTAGTTTTGAGCCAGATGACCGATTCATATCACGACAGATACGGGGAGGAAATTATGGCTAGTTTGAACGTGTCAGTGTCCCAGGTCCATGCGGCATTGAGCCGACTCCACCAGCGGTGGGAAGATGCCCAATCTCAATGGAGTGACAGCGTTCAGAGATGCTTCGAGAAAACCTATTTGATGCCACTGGAAGACCAAGTAATGGTTGCCCAACGCGAAATGGAACGAGTAGCGCAACTGATTGAACAAGCGCGTCAAAGCGTCAAGTAGTCCAAGGATATTTTCGCTATGTCTGATCCCGATCCCATCCAACAAGAACGTACCATCCTACGCGCCTTTCGAGAAGCGAGTATTCGCCGTGCGACCAATGAAGCCGAAGCCACGAAAGAGCAAAAATCAAAAACGGAAGCCACTCTGGCTTATCATCGCCAAGCGCGTGAACGCGCCAATGGACTAATGAAAGACGCCCAGAACGCATGGGAATCTGCTGTTACTTCATTGTCTCGCGCCCGACTGCAGGGAATGCTTGATCCCCAAATTGAACATCAACCTTTAGCGGATGATTCCCAGGCAGATCCCGTTGTCGAATTCCAGAAAAGTGTGGTCGCTGTTCAGAATGCGTCCCAAGCAATTAATAATTCTGTTCTTGCCTTAATCGCACGGCGGTCTTCGGTATTGTCCCTTTCAGTCTTCGTTCTGATTCTTCTGCTGGTTTGTGGATTTGTTAGTGTGGGCATCTTTATCGCCGGCATTCAGCCCTGTGGTTGGGTTGATACTATGCTTGACTATCGGAGCGGTTGTGTTCGTACCTTCAAGGCAGACACAGGTGGGAGGATTGCTTTTTCTGCCGATGGGAAATTACTTGCTTCAAGCAATGGCGGGAACACGGTAAACTTGTGGGATGTTCGGAATGGAATACAAGTCGCTTCTCTAACTCCACAGTCATATGTTTCGGTTCAGAGTCTTGCTTTCTCGCCTGATGGTAAACTCTTGGCAACGGGAAACTTGGATGGGACAGTGAAGTTATGGGATGTCACCACCAAAAAAGAGCAACGTACATTGACGTCCAATAGCAAATCTGTGCATGGTGTGGCACTGTCTTCTGACAACAAAATCCTAGCATCGTGGGGTGGTGAAGGTTATATTACTGTATGGGATGTTTCAGCAGGGCGACAATTGGCCTTCGTGAATCTTGGTACGTTGACGGTCTATAGCTTTGCGCTCTCTCCTGATGGTAAGATGCTTGTTGCTGGGATTGCAGATGGCGCTATCAGATTGTGGGATGCTAACAATGGCAAAGAAAGTGGAACTCTGAAGGGGCATACTGATGCTGTGCAGAGCGTTGTTTTTTCACCTAACGGCAAATTTATTGCGTCTGGAAGTCAAGATGCAACGGTGAAATTGTGGGATACAGGTAACAGGCAACAAATTCAATCACTCGACGAGGTGGATAAGCCAATTTCCTACGTCATCTTTACCTCTGATGGAAAAAGCCTACTCGCTGGAGGTGCAGATGGCACGGTGAAAAAGTGGAGTTGTACTACTTGGGGAGAAGTAGCTACTTGGAAGGTCAATCCGGCACTGATGAACCGTACCCTGGCTTTTTACACTAGTGAGAGTTTCATAGCGGTCGCGAGTGTCGATGGCACAGTGACAGTTTGGAAACCCAAGTGATGTGAGGTGCTCATGTTTTTTGATGGCGGGTTGATCAAGCGGATCCAACTTTTCTGTGACAATTTGGGCCAATTTGCTGCTGATACGGAATTCTGGAATGCTCGGCTTCAAGAACTCTTGCCGCGCCAGGAGCAAAATAGCATTGCAGCGATTGATGCACAATACTCGAAATCCATGACGATGGCCAAATCGGCTTACGACGCCGTGCTGGCGAAAGCGACTCGGGGAATCAATGATATCGAGCAAAGTGGAGATTTACTGTTTGCTCCGTGGAACGATTCTCGCTGGCTGGAGTGGACCCCTACATTAGGAGACGGAGCAAATCGTTTCATACGTATCGGAGAGTTGGTCGAATTCGGGCAGTGGCATAAACTGACAATGCCTGCTCTCCTCCATATCATTGGAGGACAATCACTTCTACTCAAAGTGCCAGGTGTAGAGAAACCGGGGGCTGTCCAACTCGTCCAATCTTTGCTCCTCCGATTGCTTTTGGCTATTCCACCGGGCAAGTTGCGGTTTCTTTTCATAGATCCCGTAGGACTTGGGCAAAATGTTGCTCCCTTCATGCACCTTGCGGACTTCGACGATGCTTATATTACAGGGAAGGCTTGGACAGAGTCACAGCATATCGAGCAGCGATTAGCTGACATGACGGAGCATATGGAAAATGTGATTCAGAAGTATTTACGAAATCAATTTAGTAGTATTGAAGACTATAACATCCAAGCAGGTAAAGTGGCTGAGCCGTATCGCACTTTGGTGGTGATGGATTTTCCTGTTAACTTTAGTGACGCGGCCGCCCGTCGCTTGGTCAGTATCGCACAAAATGGTCCTCGCTGCGGTGTATATACGGTCGTTTTGAATGATACCACCAAGCCCTTACCCTACGGGTTCAATATTGCTGATTTGGAGCGATTTGCCACAGTTCTCTTCTCGGACAAAGGTCACCTCGTTTGGCAAGATAACGATCTCAAAGATTGTCAGTTGAAACCCGATTCTCCACCGGGTGTGGAGCTATTTGACAAGCTTGTCAAAGTCGTCGGGGAAACAGCTAGAGAATCCAACAAAGTAGAAGTTCCATTCGAGCGAATAGCCTTGCCGCGAGCACAATGGTGGACAGGAAACAGCCAGATTGAACTACGCGTTTCATTGGGACCTGTCGGTGCACGCAAAATTCAATACCTCGACCTCGGCAAAGGAACGGCGCAACATGTACTAGTTGCAGGCAAGACCGGTTCTGGAAAATCCACGTTGCTACACACGCTGATCACGAATATTGCGCTAACGTATAGCCCTATCGAAGTTGAACTCTACCTGATTGATTTCAAGAAAGGCGTTGAGTTCAAAACGTATGCTACACACCAACTACCACACGCGCGTGTCATCGCGATCGAGAGTGAGCGCGAATTCGGTTTGAGTGTACTGCAAGGACTGGACACCGAATTGAAACGCCGAGGGGATCTCTTTCGTGCCATTGGTGTGGATAGCTTGACAGACTATCGTCAAAAGAGCGGCAAACCAATGCCCAGGGTGTTACTCTTGGTAGATGAGTTCCAGGAGTTCTTCATCGAAGATGATGCAACAGCGTCACAATCGGCACAGATATTGGATCGTTTGGTTCGGCAGGGGCGTGCGTTCGGTATCCATATCCTGTTGGGTTCGCAAACGCTTGCCGGTGCGTATACACTTGCTCGTAGCACTATTGATCAAATGGCAGTCCGTATTGCGTTGTTGTGTAGTGAAGCAGATTCCCGTCTCATTCTCGCTGATGATAATCCCGCAGCCAGGCTACTTTCCCGACCGGGCGAGGCGATCTACAATGCCTCCAATGGTATGGTTGAGGGCAATAACCGATTCCAAGTGGCTTGGTTACCTGAAGACAAACATGAGAACTATCTGAAACATGTACGAGCACTAGTGAACGACCATAAATATCAATCGCTGCATACCCAAATAGTTTTCGAGGGCAACGTACCCGCCGAAGTGCAAAAAAACCATGCACTCCACGATTTGCTGATGTCTCCAGCATTGCCCACGCCACCTCGAGTGTTGTGTGCTTGGGTTGGTGAGCCAGTCGCGATTCGCGAATCGGTCTCCGCTAATTTTCGTCGGCAGAGTGGGAGCAATCTACTTATCGTCGGTCAAAACGACGAGGCGGCATTGGCTATAATGGCGATTGCACTCATTAGTCTAGCCGCGCAGGTTGGGTCTACGATTGCAGGCAAAAAGAACAAAACTGAATGCAGCTTCTACATTCTTGACTTTGGCACCGCAGACCTGCCATCTGCTGATTTGTTCAAGTCTTTGGAAAGTCAAATATCGCGCCCTATCATAGTCGGGCACCGACGTGATTTACCAGGCATGGTTAATGATTTGGCTACTGAAGTGCAATGTCGGCTGGATGCAGACAAGACGGACGCGCCACCGAAGTTTCTGTTCTTGTACGGCTTGCAACGTGCACGAGACTTGCGGCAAGAGGAGAGTTTCGGCTTATCTTCGTTTGATAGTCCGCAACCTGTCGCACCAAATCCCGCACGACAATTTTCTACCGTTTTGCGTGAAGGTCCTGATGTCGGTGTACACACGCTTGTTTGGTGCGATACGTTGACTAATCTGAATCGCAATCTTGATCGCCAATCTTTGCGCGAATTTGCGATGCGCGTCGTCTTTCAAATGGGCGCGGAAGATTCTGCCAACTTGATTGACTCGCCCGCCGCGAGCAAGTTGGGCGCGCACCGCGCGTTGTTCTACAGTGAAGACGAAGGACGCTTGGAAAAATTCCGTCCGTATGCTATCCCAGTCCAGCAGTGGCTCGATTGGGCAGGGCAACAACTGAAAAAGAAATCGCGATAATCAGACAGGAAAAATCGAAAATCGAAAATCGAAAATCGAAAATTTCCGTCATCCTTCTCACCCACAACGAACAAAAACACATTCGCGCTTGTCTTGTCTCCGTGCGCGATTTCGCGGACGAACTGCTCGTGCTCGACGATTGCAGCACCGACGACACGGTTGCGATCGCGCGCGAAATGGGCGCGCGCGTCGAGTCGCGCAAACTCGACAACTTTCCCAATCAGCGCAACGCCGCGATCGAACTTGCGCGCGGCGACTGGATTTTCTTCATCGACGCAGACGAACGCGCGACACCGGAGGTGGGACGGGAAATTCTTCACGCAACACGCAACACGCAACACGTCGGCTTTTGGATTCCCCGCCGCAACATCCTCTTCGGCAAGGAGATTCGCCACACCGGCTGGTCGCCGGATTATCAGCCGCGCGTGATGAGAAAAGGGTTCGCCCGTTTCGATCCGGCGCGCGAGGTGCACGAATTGGTCGTGTGGGACGGCGCGGTCGGCTATTTGCGCGAGCCGCTGATTCACTACAACTACGAGACGCCCGCGCAATTTCGCAAGAAGCAAATCGTGTACACGCGGTACGAGGCGCAAGTGTGGTTCGCGGAAGGCAAGCGCGCGCGGGGGCGCGGCGCAATCGGTCAACCGCTGCGCGAATTTTTGCGTCGCTATATTTCGCTGCAAGGTTGGCGCGATGGCGGACACGGTTTGTTGCTCAGCGTGTTGATGGCATATTACGCGTTCGTGCGCTGGCGAATGTTGCGCGAGATGCAAATTTCGCCGCTTGGTGGTAGAATAGAGGCATGAGTGCGATGGATGCTTTGGCGAAAGCCGGGATCAGTCGAGCGGCTGACATTCCGCTGGAATGGTTGGAGGAATTTGAGGCGGCGGCGCGGCGTCCGCTGGCGCTGCGAATGCGGTACGCGTTCATCCATACGTACAAGCCAGTTCTGGATGATGCGACGTACCGTTCGTTCGATACGATGGAAGACTATCGCCAGTGGTGCGAAAAGAATTTGCCCGTGTGGTTAGGTTATGCCCGCCTTTGAATATCGCCAAGCGGAAGAGATTCGCGAGGCGTTCGCGCGTCATCAAGTTCGCTACTTGTTTATCGGCAAATCAGGAGCAATCCTGCTTGGCTTTCCAGACACAACCCAGGATGCCGACTTGTTTGCTGAACGCACGGCGGAGAACGGACGCGCGTTGGCGCAATCGTTGCGCGAGTTGGGTTTTGCGCTGACGGACGCGCAGGCAAGCGAAATCGAACGGGGCAAAGATTTCATCCAACTCAAGAATGGTCCCTTCGATCTCGATCTGATCTTTGCGCCGGATGGCATCGAACGATTCAGCGACGCGTGGGCGCGCCATATCGAGGTGGAAGGGTTTCCGGTTTGCCACATTGACGACATCATCGCGAGTAAAGCCGCGACCAATCGGCAAAAAGATCGCGAGTCCTTGCCACGGCTGCGCGCGTTCCGCGAATATTGGCTTGGACGACAGCAATGAGCCAAGACGTTCTCGTTCTCAACCAGAATTACGAACCGCTGAATGTCTGCCGTACCAAACGCGCGGTCGTTCTCCTCATCAACGGCAAAGCGGAAATCGTCGTCAACAGTCGCGGCTACATTCGCACGCCGACGGCGAAATTTCCGCGCCCTTCCGTGATTCGTCTGGCGAACCAGGTGCGCCGCCCGCGCCTGCGCGTATCGCTCACGCGCCGCGCGATCTTTCGCCGCGATAATTTCACGTGTCAGTATTGCGGTATTCAGTCGAATCATTTGACGATTGATCACGTAATGCCGCGCCATCGCGGCGGCGCGCACGTCTGGGAAAACGTCGTCAGCGCGTGTCCCGAGTGCAATCGCAAGAAAGGCGGCAAGACGCTTGCCGATGCGCGCATGGCGCTGCGGCGCAAGCCGGTCGAACCGAGCGCGAACGCGCGCGTGCTCTTCGCGCATTATCTCGCGCAGTACGACGACTGGTCGCCTTTCCTCTCTGAATAAAGAACGCCCACCGCGCCGGTGGGCGTTAGATTTGTGCGGCGGGCAAATCCACAGCCGCGTCTGTTTCCTCTTCCAATTCCATCGGCAAAAAAACCTGCCATACTTGGTGCGGGTCCGTTTCGCGGCGCAGTTTGATCGGTTTGACTTCGCGCGTTTGAAATTCGTCGCCAATCTGCGCAAAAGTTGGCGCGTCGATAAAAATGCTGCGCTCCGGTTTCACGGCGAGGCGTTCCGCGACGCTGACGATTTCCCCGACGATGGTGTAATCGGCGTGCGCGGCAGAACCGATGCGCCCCGCGATCACGTTCCCCGTCGTAATGCCGATGCCCACTTTGAGCGCGCGTTCTTTGGATTTTTTTTCGTTGAGTTGGACGATCTCGCGTTTGATCTCCAGCGCCGCGTGCATCGCGCAGCGCGCGTGGTCGGATTGATCGAGCAGGAGATTCCAGGTCGCCATGATTTCTTCGCCCGTGTGCTTGGTGACCGCGCCGTTGTAGCGAAAGACCGCGGCGACGATCAGCGCGGCATATTGATTGAGCAGATCGAACAACGCGGCGGGCGTGAGCGACGCGCCATAGCGCGTCAGATCGCGCAGATCGACACACATGACTGAAACCGCGCGGCGCGCGCCTCCCAGCAGCAAGATCCCCTCGTCGAAATCGGTCGTCACTTGGTCGATCGATTCGGGCGCGACGTAGCGTCGAAACAAGCGCGTAATGGAGTCGCGCCGGCGTTCCTGCGAAAAATAGCGAAATATCATCGCGCCGATGAACGCGAGAAACAGCGCGACGATTGGGTAGAACGGCTGAACGAGGACGCCGTCGTTGAACATCTGGAACGCGTAACCCAAGTAGAGGAGGAAATAGATGATCGTGAGCGCGAACGCGGTCAGCAAGCGAAAATGGGGCAGGGTCGCGCCGGCAAGAATTGCCAGCAAAAATACCATCACGATTTCAGTCAGCCGATTTTGCTGAACCACAAAGCGATTGCCCAAGATCGTTTCGATGACGCTCGCGTGAATCTCGACGGCATAGGCGCGAGGGTTGGACAGCAGCGGCGTAGCGAAATCTTCCGGTCGCGCGGTACTCCGCATTCCGATCAAGACGATCTTGTCGCGCAGGGTTTCCAGATTGGCGCGTCCGCGCAAGATATCTCCGGCGGAAATAACGCGTTGCGCCAATGGACCGATAAAGTTGATCTTTATTCGTCCGGCATCGTCGACCGGTAAACGCGTCAAATCCGGCGCGCGGTTGGGCGCGGCTTGCAACGCGACAATGCCGAACGCCGGGTACCGTCGTCCCGCGGATTCGACGGCAACCCAGACGTGGCGCACCACGCCATCGGCATCCGGCGTGATCATCGCGTGCCCCAAGCGCGTCGTCGAAGTTTGCAGGGCGGGCGTTGGATCGAGCACAAAGTCAAAGCGCGGGAACGCGTGGTCGCGGGGCGGATTCCGTGTGGCTTCCACGCCGATGACCGGTTGAATGACGTTTGGCGCGCGCGCCAACGCGGCTGCCAACACGGCATCATCGCTGGTAGATTCGGGCAGGATCAGCGCGAGTCCAACAACGCGCGGTTGCGCGGGTGTGATCGCGTTGACCAGCGCGGCGAGCGTCGCGCGCGCCCAGGGCCACGCGCCGATTTCTTTCAGACTGGCATCGTCAATCGCGACGATGACGACTTGACCGGTCGGCGGAGGCGGCTGATACAGAAAATCGGAGAGGCGCGCTGGCGCGACGCCGAGAATGCCGGAGATGATCGCGGCGGCGATGAGCAACCCGATGCCCAAACCCAACGCGCTGCCAAATTGCAGGCGCACGTAGACGCGCCGGTCGTGGAGCAGGCGCGTGATAAAAGCGCGGAACGAGGTTGAGATTTTTTTCAGCGAGCGGCGCCAGAGATCCATGATTTGATTTTTTCGTAGCCCAGGTCGATCAAGTTTTCGAGACTTGCCGCGCAATCTTGATACTCGGCGAGCGCGCCGCCGTACGGATCGGCAACGTCGAACGTGCGGTCGATCAACTCGCTCATCAAGTGAATTTTGAACCGCACCGTTGGGAATTCCGAAGCGAGCGCGTCGCGATGACTGCGGGTCATCACGATCACGACGGCGGCTTGTTCGAGCATTTCGCGCGTGATGGTTTGTCCGCGATGCGCGGTGAGATCGAGCGCGCGTTCCGCCATCACGGTGAGCGCGTGACCGGAGGCGGGTTGGTTTTCCAATGCCCAGGTGCCCGCGGAGATTGCGGTGTAGGTCTGATCGTCACCCAGGTCATGCGCTTTGGCGTTGAACAATGCCGCTGCCATCGGCGAACGACAGACGTTCCCGGTGCAGACGAAGAGGATGGAGTGTCTCATTGTTCTGAATCGAGCAAGAGGTACTCCAATTCTTGCAAACGGATGATTTGCTCGTCGTCCAAGCCCACTTCGGTTTCCTGCGCGAGCAAGTCGAGCAATTCATCGTCGAGGCGGTCATACTCTTTGGGGCTGAGGCGTGGGCGATCTCCGCCCGCCAGCGCGTAGCGTTGGAGATATTCGCGGTACTCGTCCGAGTACACCGGTTCGGCGACCGGTTTGGTCTTTTTCACAGTTGGACGCTGGACAATTTTCTTCTTTGCCGCTGCGGGTTTGGAGGATTTGGATTTTCTTTTCAGAGTGGTTTTTGATTTGGGCATGGGCTCGTCCTTTTCCAGGAACGCGCGCGGAGAAATCCGATTGGATTTGCCTGGCGTTCAACATTATACCACAATCGGCGCGGATTGCGCCAACGGATTTTCCGTCAACGCGTACATCCCGCCGGACACGATAGAATGTCCGCCCAGCAAAATGGGAATTGGGGCTTGGCGCGCCGCGAGCGTCAGTTCGCGAAGGAACGGATCGACGATTTCTTCTGCGCGCAAGAGGTCAGAATTGAAGCGGTCGGACGCGGAGGGATCCAACCGGCGGTGCGCGAACAGGACGCGCGTGTCGATGATCGCCGCGTCGGCGAGGCGCGCGAGCGTGGCGAAAAATTCGCGCGCGCCGACGTTCGCGAGATAATAGCCGAGGAGCGATTGCGCCTCACCGCGCGCGACGCGCCCGCTCGCGCGCATGCCGCGTTCTTCGCTAAAGATGCGCCATTGGCAGCGCGTCGTGCGTTCGAGGAAAAGCGCGAGCGACGCGGAGACGCGCCCGGTGATGAGCGCGCTGGCGTCGCGGTTACCCAAGACTTGGCGCACCTGATCGAGGCGCGTGCGATCGAGCGGCGCGGCGTTGAGAAACGCGCGCAGATGCGCTCCGACCGCTGGACAGAGCGCGGTTGTCAGCAGATCCGTTGGAGTGTCGATGTCTAATTGCGTCGCCGCGTTTCTGGGCAGCGGAATAACGCGCAAGCCCGCGTGATCGCCCAGGCGATACGCGAGATCGTTGTCGACTGGCGGCGGCTCGATTTTTTCGAGCGCGTCGCCGGGCGACCACGCGGCAAAGTCGCACGAAAAAAAGTTATTCGCGACGACAGTGTTCGGCTCCGCATCGACTTGCTGGACGATCGCGCGCCAATCGTCCACACTCAGCAAAATGCCGCTGCCGCCGCCGATGTAGAGCGGCAGCGCGGCGCGGTGTTTGCGAACGAGCGCGGCGAGGCATTTGCCCCAGTGGAATTCTTCGTCAATCGGATCGTTTTCCACGAGCGCGCCGCGCGCGCGTGCCTGCGCCGCAAAGTCGTCGCTGCGCGTGGCGACGACGATTCCGCCGATTTCTGGCAGCGTGCGGATTTTTTCGAGCGTGTCGAGCGCGGCGGCGCATTGCGCGTCCGCGACCAGTTTCTCGACAGGAGATTCGGCTGTGCCTTTGACGAAGAGAAAAAGGGTGGCGGTTTGAGACACCGGTGGCTCTCCAGAAAACAAATTGTTGTGCGAGCCGCTGGCTCGCTACATCGCGGGCGAGCTGCTGGCTCGCTACATCGCGGGCGAGTCGCCCGCGTTACAAGTGGGACAGGAAAGGGGGTTAGGGGACGCGCCCCTAACCCCCTGGGTATCGTGTGATTCAGTTGTATCAGATGCCGGGTTCGATCAACCCGTAGTTGCCGTCGTTACGTCGGTACAACACATTGATTTTGCCATGCTCCCGGTTGGCGAACACGAAAAAGTTGTGTCCCAGCAGTTCCATTTGTTCAATGGCTTCTTCCTCCGTCATTGGTGGCGTGGGGAACCGTTTGACACGGACGATCCGCGGCGTTTCGGCGGTGGTCTCGATTTCTTGGGGCACTGGCGCTTTTTCACCCTGCGTGCGCGCATGCGCGCGCTTGCCTTTGTAACGCTCGATCTGTTTGTACAGTTTCTCCGCGACCGTGTCGACCGCGACGGTGAAATCGGACGAGCGTTCTTCGCCGCGCATGATCGTTCCATTGGTGCGTAAGGTCACCTGAACGACCTGGCTCTTGTTGACGTTCCTGGTCTTTTCGAGCGTGAGTTCGACGCGGGCTTCGGAGAGCGCAGGCAGATAGCGGTCCAGTTTGCCGATTTTCTTCTCGACGTACTCTTTGAGCCAATCGGACACTTCAAGGTTTTTGCCACTGATGATCAGTTGCATGGCGACCTCCCTGGTCTGAGATTTTTCGATTCAAACTCTGTTGCCTCACTGGAGAATTCTGGGCGTCTCACCTCCTTTGCGGTTGAACAAATTTGCAAATTGGTCCTACGTTACCGCGCGCGGGCGATGGCTAAGCCCCACACGGATTTTGCGCCGCGCGCGTACAGCGCCGCGCCGCAGGCGTCCATCGTCGCGCCGGTCGTGCAAACATCGTCGATCAACAGCACGCGCGCACCGCACACGCGCTCGCTTGCCGCAAACGCATCCTGCACGTTCTGGCGGCGTCCCGCCGCGTCGAGTTCGGTTTGCGATTGCGTTGCGCGTGTCCGCGTCAACGCGTCTTGCCACACCGGCAGGTTTTGGCGCGCGCCGAGCGCGTGGGCGATGAGCAATGATTGGTTGTAACCGCGGGCGCGTTCGCGGTCGGCGTGGAGCGGGACTGCGATTATTGTATCCGTTAGAAGTGGAAACGTCAAGAGGTGGTCGTGCAGCATCGCGCCGAACTGATCGGCGAGTTCGGTGCGATGGTGGTACTTGAATGCGTGGATCGCCGCGCGCAAATTGCCTTCGAAAAATGCGACTGCGCGCGTGCCGTCAATTTGCATGGGTGATTTTTTGCAGTAGGGACAATCGGGAGAATGGAGCGGTCTGCCGCACCGCGGACAGATCGGCGGATTGATTTTCTCGATACCGGTGGAACACGCCGCGCAAAAGAACGAACCCGCGCGGCGGCAAACCACGCAACGGGGTGGAAATAGGAGATCGAGCAGCGCGTTTCGCAATCCCGCCGCGTTGCGGGCGAGCCGCGCGAGCATAGTCCTCCGTATCTTACGAGATTTCTAAATCGATTTGATCGTTCAAGGCGGTGCCGGTTCGCGCGATGGTTCCGGCAGGGAGTTCGAGCACGTCCGTCGCGCGCGCGACGAAAGGACTCGCGCGCATTGGCGGCATCGCCGGCATCAGATGCACGACGCGTCCGGCGCGGTCGAGAAAGAGTACGTCGATCGCAAACGACATGCCGACGGAATGGATCGCTTTTTCTCCGCGCAGGAGCAATCCTTCGCCGGGTTGGAGCGGCGCGCGACCGAGCAACCCACACAAGCGCGTCCACCACGTATTGGCGATGTTGCCTGCCGCGACCAGGGTGGCGTTGCGCGTACGATTGTGGGCGCGCAATTTATTTGATGCCAAAGCCGCTACCGGTGGTGAATTGAAGGATCGCGGGACCCAACAGTACGATCAGAATGGACGGAAAGACGAGAAAGACGAGCGGGATAACCATTTTGACCGGCGCTTGGTTGGCGAGTTCTTCCGCGCGTTGGCGGCGTTTGACGCGCATCTGTTCCGATTGAATCCGCAGGACTTTGGAGAGACTGACGCCAAGTTGATCGGCTTGGATGACGGCGGCGATAAAGTTCGTCATGTCTGGCACATCGGCGCGGTTTGCCATGTCGCGCAGCGCTTCGCGGCGAATCTTGCCCAAGCGCACTTCGGCGTTGACGCGACCGAACGCGCGGCTGAGTTCGTTATCGGCTTTTTCGGTGACTTTGGCCATTGCCGCGTCGAATCCCAAGCCCGCTTCCACACTGATCGTCAAGAGGTCGAGCGCGTCGGGCAATGCTTTTTGAATGTCGTGTTGGCGCGCGCGGATTTTGGAGCGCAGCCAAAAGACCGGCAAGTAAAACCCCAGGACAATACCGCCCACCAAAAACAGAATGTTTTGAGGCGAGGGGGTTCGCAACACGAGGGTCAGGATCAGGACGAGAACGGTAGTGACAACGGCGGATAAGCCGCGCACACCCAGGAAATCAGCGGTACTCCAGTTGTTGGGGTTACCGGCGAGATCCAATTGGTGCTTGAGATTTTCCACGTTGCGCTGCGGCGTCATCCGCCCTAAGAATGCGGCAAAGCCGCGGATGAGCGGCAAGGCGACGCGCTCGCTGAAGGGCTGCTGCATTTCCATCTCGGCAAGTGTGCGCGGGCGCGTGCCGTACGTTTGCAACCGTTCCTGTTCCACGCTAGGTTGCGAAGGGATGCTCAGCCCAATAAAAATGAGTAGGACGCTGAATCCGAATAAGAGAGAAAGCGAGAGGGAGGCGATAGAGTCCATAATAATCCTCCATCAAATTTCAATGTTGGTGATGCGGCGAATGACCATGTAACCGGCGAAGATCATAAACCCGCCGGTGATCAGCATTATTATCCCGCACGTCTCGTTGAACATTCTGCCGATGTAGCCTGGGTTGATCATGAACATGACCACGCCGAGGATAACCGGCAGGACGGAGATGACATAGCCGGAAAAACGTTGCTGCGCCGTCATGGCGCGGATTTGACCTTTGATGCGGACGCGCTCGCGAATCGTGTGCGAGATCGTGTCGAGAATTTCCGCCAGGTTGCCGCCGACTTCGTGCTGGATGTTGATTGCGGTGATGACCAGATCGAGATCGTCGCTGTTGACGCGTTGCAGCATGTGCGCCAGCGCTTCTTCAATCGTCAACCCCAAACCGATCTCGCGGACGACGCGCGCAAATTCAACCGACATCGGCGAGGGGAGTTCACGCGAGACGGTCTCCATCGATTGCAGCAGACTGTACCCGGAGCGGAGCGAGTTGGCGAGCAAGATCAGCGTATCGCCCAATTGATTGTTGAAGGCGGTGAGGCGGCGCGCTTGCAGTTACCGGATCCACAAGCGCGGCGCGTAGAAACCGAGGATGCCGCCGAGGAGACCGAACAGCAAATTGCCGCGTCCCAAGACGAAGACGATGAACGCGCCGCCGATGACGGCAATGATATTCAGACTGACAAATTCGCCCACCGTCAGTTTCAAATCCGCGCGCGCAAGTTCGGCGGCAAGTTTCGGCGAACCGCGTCCGCTCAACGCGCGATCCAAACCGCGCAAGCCCCGGTGTTCCTCTTTGGTCGTTTCTGCTTCCGCCGCGATGCGCGTGGCGTACCGATCCAAGCGCGATTCGATGTCGCTAGTTTGCGCGTTCAGGATGCGATCCAGTCCGAAGAAAAGCAAAAAGATGGACGCGAACGCGAATAAACTGATTAGAATAGGCAAATCCATAGCCAACTCCCAAGCATCGTACCGCTCGCCCTTGCGCAGGGTGACTCATCCTTCGCAAGGTTCGGGTCTACGAAAACAGCCGCGAGTCCACACCGAAAGTTTGCGGCGGCAGGAAAATATTCGCCGCTTCGATCTTTTCCATGAATTTGGGGCGAATTCCGGTCGGTTTCAGTTTTCCCAACACTTTGCCGTCCTTAATTCCGGCGTGCTCGAATTTGAAGATCTCTTGCGTGACGATCACGTCGCCTTCCATGCCTTGCACCTCGGTCACTTCGGTGACCTTGCGGGTGCCGTCCCGCATACGCGCGATCTGAATGATCAAATCAATGGCTCCGGCGATTTGCTCACGAATGGCGCGCAGGGGTAATTCTACCCCCGCCATCAACACCATCGTTTCCAAACGATGCACCGAGTCGCGCGGTGTGTTGGCGTGAACGGTCGTCATCGAACCTTCGTGACCGGTGTTCATCGCTTGCAACATGTCCAGCGCTTCGCCCGAACGGCACTCGCCGACGATGATGCGGTCGGGGCGCATGCGTAGGGCGTTGACGACGAGATCGCGCATCGTCACTTCGCCGCGTCCTTCGATGTTAGGTGGGCGCGATTCCAAACCGATCACGTGTTCCTGGCGCAATTGCAATTCCGCCGCGTTTTCGATGGTGAGGATGCGTTCGCCGTTCGGGATGAACGAAGAGAGAATGTTGAGCGTCGTCGTTTTACCGGAGCCGGTGCCGCCCGAGATGACGATGTTCAACTTGGCTTCGACGCATGCCTTGCAAAACTCGACGAATTCGGAAGTGAAGGTACCGCGCTTGACTAGATCGTCAATCGTGAACGGCTTTTTGGCGAATTTACGAATGGTGACCGTGGGCCCGACGAGCGCGAGCGGAGGAATGATGATGTTGACGCGCGAGCCGTCGAGCAAGCGCGCGTCCACGTAGGGCTGCCCTTCGTCGACGCGGCGACCCAAGGGCGAGACGATGCGGTCGATGATGCGCGTGACGTGCGCTTCACTTTCAAACGTCGCGGCGACGCGTTCGATCTTGCCGTACCGTTCGATATAGATGTTGCGCGGACCGTTGACCATGATTTCGTCAATCGTCGGGTCTTCCAAGAGTCTTTCGAGCGGACCCAGTCCGAGCACTTCGGCGACGACTTCTTCAAAGAGCCGGTTGCGTTCGGTGCGCGCGAGCACGACTTCTTCTTGCGCCAGGAACGCGTCGAACATTTCTTGAATTTTGCCGCGCACTTGATCTTGCTTCGACAGATCGAGTTTGGGATCCAAGTCGGCGACGATTTTTTGCTGAAGGTGAATCTTGAGATCGGCGTAGGCGTCGTGCGGCGGCGCGGGCGGCTGCCTCCGGCGCAGTTCTTCCACGCCGGGCGGCGGCGCGGTCGGCACGGTCGGCACGGCGGTGGGTTGCGCCTGGCTCGTTTTTTCAATTCGCTTGAGTAGGGACATAGCGACTCACTTTCGTGGGACAAGTTTTGCAAACTTGTCCTACATCCTATCTGCGCTTTTGCGCGGCTTTATCGGGAGCGGCGGCTTGCTTCTCGGCGGCGGCGCGGCGCAAGATGAGACGCGCCAGGTCGCGAATCTTTTGCGACAACGGGAGATTGCGTTGGATCGTGACCAAGGGCGCGCCGCGGTTCATGGCGATGGCGGTCGCACGCTCGTCTTTGGGCAGGAGCAGACTGATGGGGTGCTTGATGCTGGCTTCGATGTCTTTGGCGCTGATGCCGGTTCTACCGTCGTCTTTATTCAAAATAAAGATCGTTTTGTCGGGGGGATAACCCAACTGTTCCGTCAATTCGAAAAAGAGTTTGGTGTTTTTGATCGCTGGAATGTCGGCGGTCGAAATGAGCAGAATCAAATCGGCGTGATCGAGAAAATAGACTGTGGTCTCTTGAAACGATTTCCACAGATCGATGACGACGAAATCGTACGACTTGTCGAGGAGTTCCAGAATGCGTTTCAGGTGCTCGGGTTTGACCAACTCCGCCAATTCGGGTCGCGAGGGCGCGAGCAGGACTTTGACCGCGCTGCTGTGACCTGCCATCGTTCCGTCGAGAACTTCTTCGTCGATTTCGGCTTTGCCGCTGGCGAGATCGGCAATCGTGCGATTGCTGGGCAAGTTGAGCAGGACGCCGACATCGCCAAATTCCAAATTCGCGTCGACCAACGCGACGCGCGCTTTGGATTCTTCGCGCAGCGCGACGGCCAGGTTGACCGCGACGGTGCTTGCGCCGCTGCCGCCTTTGCTGCCGAGGACGGCGATGATTTTGCCGGCGCGGGGCGGGGGTGGGGGTGGGGCGGCGACAGCGGCGGTAGGCGGCGGCGCGGCAACGACGCGCCGCGTTGCCGCGAATTGATAGACGCGGTGGATGCTCGTGACCAGTTCTTCGCCCGAAAACGGTTTGATCAGAAACTCGCGCGCGCCGGCGAGCATCGAGCGGCGCAAATAATCGGCTTCGCCCTGGACGGACATCATCACGACCTGGACGTTGGGCGATTGCGCGGAGATGGCTTCGCTCGCGGCGATGCCATCCATTTCCGGCATATTGATGTCCATCAAAACGACATCGGGTTGCAGTTTGCCGGCGAGTTCGACGCCTTCACGACCGTTAGCCGCCGTGCCGATGATTTCGATATCGTTTTCGAAGAATAAGAGTTTCTTGACGTTTTCGCGCGTCTCGGCAATATCGTCGACGATGAGGACGCGGATTTTGCCGCTGGGTGGATTGGTGGCTGACATCTAATCCTTTGGAAAACGGGTATGCCGATTCCAGAACGTCATCGCAGACCGGAAGTGGACGGCGGCGTCAAATTGAACTTGAAACGTTTGTTGAGATACTGCAAAGTCACCGGTTCGAGATTGTCGAATTTGGCGTGGTCGCCGGCGCGGCGAAGGATCATGTCGATCTGACCTTGTTCGCGCGCGCTCTTGAGCGAAAGCGCGTCCTGGCGGTCGAGTGCGAAGGTGATGATATTGGCTTGCGCGGCGGCGCCTTTCGAGTCGCCGGTTCCGCTCGACCAGGGTCCGATTTGCAGGATCAAAACATCTTGAAGCATGATTTGAGTGACGGGGAGACCTTCGTTACCAGTACACGGTTTGGCGGGTGGGCATGTGGGCAACGTGCTCGATTGCAAGGTCAGCAGCAAGTCCACATAGTCGCCGGCTTGGAGCGCGTTGCCGACGCCGGTGATTTCGTTAATGCTAAACGCCATGGCGATTTTGCCTTCGGGAATGACGAATGCCGCGTTGGAACGACTTCCAACTTCACCGGCTTTTTGCTTGTCGATGATCATCGGATCCAAGATGATTTGACCTGGGTAGATAGTTTGGATCGCGAGTTTGCCTATCACGTCCGTAGTTTTTTCGAAGAATTTTCCCGGCGGCAAGGGCTCGGGCCATTCCTTCACGCTCACAGCGTCGGCTCCGATGATGGAGCGGTCGGCGATGGGCAAGAGGGCAACCACCACCGGCTTGGTGGGAATGCGGGTGCCTTGTTCAACGGCGCTGCTCAACACGACAAAAGTTCCGACCGCGGTAATGGCTCCGAGAAATAAACCAAGTATCACCAGGATTCTTCCACCGCGTCGCATAATTTCTCCTTTCTTCGAATAAGATGATCGATCCAGCGCGATTTGAGATCATTCTACTCCGAATTATCAGAATTGACAAGGGCTACTCCGATCAATGCGGAAAATTCTACTTGACAGTGATCCCGTTTTGGCATACACTTGGGATGGTACGGCGCACTGTCGGTTAGCATCTTTTTGCGCGAGTCCATTCCAGGATGAAGGACTCGTGGCACACTCAAGGAGCCGGGCAATGAAACCAGCAAAAAGTTCCGCGCTAATTTATGGGCTTGGGATCTTGACGTTGTTGATCGCCGGGGTTGCGTTTGTATATTCTCCTTCTCAGGAGAACATCGCGCTCACAAAAAATGAGCGACCCTATTTGCAGTTTACTCCCCCGCCAAGTCCGACGAGTAGTCTGACTCCGACGGTGACGCGCACACCGACGAATACTTCTGCGGTGACGAATACGCCCACACGGACTTCCACAGCGACTTCCACATCGACGCGCACTTCTACGCCGATCACACCAGCGACTACGGCTGCGCCCACGGCGACTTCGGTGCCGTCCACAAGTACGCCGGTTTGGACGATCACCCCTTTGATTTCGGGCGTGGTCGCCACAACTGCTCCGACGGTTACTCCGATTGCACCATCTTCTTTGCCGTCGACCGGATTGCCATTGACGTGGGTGGTGGCTGCGATCGTACTGGTGTTGATCGCCGTTGGGGCGCGGTACGTGCGTCAGTCGTCAGTCTAGAGATCGATTTGCGCCCGAACCTGCGAGGTCGTCAAGACCTCGCAGGTTTTTTATTCTCTACTGATTTTTCCGGATGTACGGAAAGTAGTTGCCGCCCAAGGTCTGGGTAATGATCGAACCGCTGGATACGGGTCCAAAGATGTTGTTGGTTTCTATCCTCTCAAGAACATATCCGGTGCTGATACTACATGTGGGGGGATTATCGCACGTGTCGACTTGGGCGTAGAAAGTGTGCGTCACCGGAGTCAACCAGCATTGGGTATTATAGTCTCTATACGTTCCGATGGGTAGATCGCCCATGTAGACATAGGGTGGTGTCCTGAGTGCGCCAAACTCGTCATTGCAGTTGCCGAGATCGTTTACGCCCAGTGGGGCGCGATCAATGTACGGCGAAATCCACGCAAAGTACGCGCCAGGCGCGCGAGCACTGCCTGGTTGTCGTTGCGTGCTCCTGAAAGCAGGCGGCGGTAGTTGTGGTACCTTGCTCGGCGGCGCCGGAACCAGTCGCATCGGGCTGAATGCTTGATTGCCGATATTCGCCACCCGGATGGTCATCGTGTGGTACCCTGTTATTGCTCCGACTGGTGCCGAGGCAATACCCAAGATCGTCAAGTCTGGCGAAATCACCGCGACTGGTGTGAAGGTGGGTGTTGGAGTATATGGGCTGGTAGTGGCGGTGTTGGTTGGCGTTGGCGTTGGTGGCTCGGGAAATCTAAGTTGGAATGAGTTCAGGATCGGCGAGAGATTGTATGGATTGGGGGATGTAAAGTACGCCCGGTATTGAAGCACACCTGCTGTGAAGGGAGTCACCGCGAAAGTATTGGGTACGCTAATGCCATATGTAAGAGACGGAAGATCGTTCCATGGTGCGCTTTGGAGTCCGCCGACGTCGTTGGAGTACCTGTATTGCACAGTCATTGTCACCGGACTGGTGATTGTGGTGTTGACGACGATCTGATTGATTGGTCGCTGCGCGCCGGTTTCCTGAATCAGATTGACAACTCGCGACAGGTATCTCCCGGCGGGTGCGTATCGTGAACCGACGCCCGTGGTCGGTCCATGGTAAATGGTATCCGCTCCTGAAGAGTCGTCCAGACCATCCCTATTGACGCCATATCCGCCGATGACGTAGACTTCGCCACCACTGTTCATCACAGTAGCGTGATACCGGCGCGGGCGCGGTAATGGATTGGAAGAAAGCCACGGGCTGCCCAAACCCCAATTGTGTAATGCTCCATCCGGATCGATCAATGCCGTATAGACGGTGTCCTTCGGATCGTTGATGCTTCCTTCCAGCCCTCCGGTAAGAAAAATCCCACCGCTTTTCTGCACTGCGCCATGCTCGGCGAGGGTATTTTGCAGACCGTCGCCGCTGTGCTCGACTAGAGGAACTGTTGGGTCAGTGTCGCCGAATATCGTACGCGGAACACTGATGTACCTTCGGTACGTGATATCGTATCCGGATTCCCCGCCCGCCACGTACAAATGATCAATGCCACTTTCGTCCGTCCACGTTGTCGCGCCGAAGGAGTGACGTCCGGTAGGAAGGGCATCCACATAATCTTCTCTGGTTGGGAGACTGCCATCCGAGTTGATTGGAAAGCGGTACATCCAAGAGTCATCATAAGCACCGTCATATCCGCCGATGACGTATAGGTTGCCGTTTCGTACGACCGCGCTCGCATAAACTGCCGATACATCCAAGACATTGACTGTCGTCCATCCGCTAGTGAAAGCACCATTCAAGTTAAAAGAACGATACGATATGGTTGATTGCGGTGTGCCAGTGCTACCACCAACGATGTAGAGGAAACCGCCGGAGGCAGTTGTAGAAATCACTGCTGCCATTCCAGATAGGGCTGTGGGGAGCGTTGTGACTTGAACGAATCCTGGTGGCTTGATTGGTCCCGTGATGTACGTTGTCGCGGAATAGATCTCGGAGCGTTTGGCATTCGATCCATCAATGCCGCCAATCACATAGATGATGTCTTTGTAGATAACTGCGGCAAGTTCCTTACGGATGAATCCTGATCCGTTTGGAGTTGAACTCCCGATGCGGTAGGTATCTGTAACCCATTG
Organism: Candidatus Aquidulcis sp.; assembly: GCA_020723345.1. Taxonomy (GTDB): domain Bacteria; phylum Chloroflexota; class Anaerolineae; order UBA4142; family UBA4142; genus VGOB01. The sequence goes on from DYJA01000012.1 coordinate 70,537, forward strand.
AGAGGTTATACCCATCGGGATCAGTTGAACACCGCCATCCCCTACGTTGCTGAGGCCAGTGAAAGAAAAACTGCCCTGGACAAAGTCGGAGAGCGTCGTATCCGTAACATAGCAATTGCCGGAAATGCACTGATAATCGGCGACGGCGTGATAGGGGATGCTGAAGAGCAAACTAAAACACGCGGCGAGGAACATAATGCCCCCGCCGAAGAGCAAGTATCTATAACTTTTCATGCCACAAGTCTCCTCCGTGGATGCTTGCGGAGTACGGGAAAGAGGGGGTAACTCATCAGTTACCCCCTCTGACTGTCATCAACTAGTTGCCGCAACTGACGGTACCGCTGGTCTTGAGGTAAAGATCCGTTCGGTAGGTGCCGTTTTCTGTTCCCACAGTAATCGTGGGGTTCGGGGTAAGCACGGGACCGCCAAGACCGTCGGTGAAGGTATCGTAGGTGAATCCGCCTTGGCTCAAAGTTGCCGACACGACTTGGTATGTGCCAGGAACTGCATTGGCGAGGATGAATTCGCCGTTAGATGTCGTCGTCAGATTGTACGTGATGTTGGTGTTCAGATTCTTTAGGACGACGGTCGCGCCTCCGGCGAATGCTTCAGTCGTGATGACTTGACAACTCTCACTGCCGATTTGCTGAACGCGTTGCGAGATTTGCTGATAGATGCTTGCCATCGAAGCGGCATCAGTTACGCGGAAATAATGCGGCTTGCTGGGATCGGTGTCGGTCGTGGCAATCGCCTGCAACAACGATGGGTTAAAGTCGGTGCCGACTGCGATAGTGAAGACGATCGTATCCGGTTTGTAATCCTGGGGACTGGTGTCGCCCTTGGCAATGTTCGCCTGATCGAGCACATCTTGCTCGGCGGGTTGGTTACACTGCGGTGATGTGCCAACGCCGCTGTACCCTGTCCACGTGCCATTCAAGCGAATATTGGTATTGCCATCACTCGCCAAGATGATCACGGCGACATGGCTGCTGCTGTGTCCGGCGCCCAAAACGGTTTCACGCCCTCGCTTCAGACCATCGGCGACAGGCGTACCGCCGTTCGCGCTCAATCCTTCGATGGTGTTGTTGACCGTGGTGATGTTGGTGGTGAGCGCGTTACGCACCTGGCCCCAGTAATAACTCGTTGTTCTGCCTGACTGGACGCAACTGTAATTGTACCGTGACCCGGAGGTAATGTTTGGGAAAGTGACCAGTGCGACCTGATCGCCCAGCGCGGGCTGCATATTGGTGTTAAAGGATTTGAGCGCATCCTTTGCCGCGCGGATCTTGGTCTTGCCGCCAAAGTTATCGTTCATACTGCCAGAGATGTCCAGAATGTTGACCACATCGACAGGAACGTGAACCGTGGTTGGCGTGCTTTGGGTCAATGTGAGTTTCTGGTATTTGATTGAGCCAACCAATGTCCGGCTGGGATCGAGCGGTGGGCGGATCTTGACCGAAGCCACGCCAAAGTTGGGGCAGCCACCTTCCGCTTGCGGATCGACCCATTGCTGGAACTTGACGTCAATGTACTTGTCGTTGCCGGTGGTGCTCATCGCAACGATGCGCGCCCGCGCGAATGCTTTGACGCGGTAGGTCGCGTTGTTGCCGGTGCCGGTAACGATGTCGTAAACCGGAAAGGTTACTGCCTTTGAGTTAGTTATAAACCATTGGAGGTTGCTGGACACCGAGTTGATTTTGGTTCCTGTCGTCCCAGGAATGTTGTCGCCGACTTCCCAGATTCCGCTGTTGCCGTTATTGTCGGTGCGGTTCGCATCGATGTTTGCGCGCAGCGTCGTATCGCTGGGATCATTCGTCCAGTTGAGCCAGCCAAAATTGCCGGGCGCGGTCTGTTTGGCTTCCCAGATGCGGTACGAGTACGTGGGATCAGTTTGCTCGTAGTGAACATCCGGAATGCCATCTGGCGGCTGACTCTCGTCTACAAAGGTGTTGATGCTGATCGCAATCGGGAATAGACTATCGCCGCTGCACGCGCCTTTGTTAGTCGAACCGGAGGGATTGCTCGGAGTGGGAGTCGGGGCTCCGCCACCGCCACCACCACCGCCGCCGCCACCGCCACCACCCGGAGTGTACGCGACGCCGGGTGCGCCTGCACCAATCGTCATCTGTTTGAAGCCGACCACGCCGGCGAAATAGGTGGGGAAGGTTCGCTGTCCTGTTGCCATGATAGCGACGACCGGGAGGCAGCCCAATGAAGATTCCGTGGGTGTGAGGCATGGGAGAGGTTTCTGATCGCTGCCGCGCACGGGAATCTTGAATTTGTCGTCCGACATTTGAGTGCCATCGGCTTTGCGGACCACATAGTATGCGAATACCTGGCTGCAATCTTTGCAGTTGGCATACACATACGTTTGGACTTGATTGAGGATCTGTCCTTCGTTCATGTTTTGGGCCAAGGCAAGACCGCCCGCGAGCGCGCCGGCATCCAGCGCGTTTTGGACGTGGCGCCGCTGGAGATAAGCATTGCCGGCGTCAACGACCAGCGCCAACAACGCGATCAGTGCAACCATTGCGAACGCGATGATCACAATGGATTGCCCGGCTTGCCGTTTGTTCAAGTGTTTCATTGTGCGACCTCCTGTTCGATTCTTATTCAATCGTCATTACGGACTGAGCGGTGATCTGAATTTTGCCTAACCGAATTGTGCTGTTGCCAAGCAGAGGAATATTGACTGTCGGCAATGGAACGTAATACGCCGCCGAAACAGAAACTTGGACGCCGGAAACCCATTGCAGATTACCCAACGCATCATGATCGGCTGGTTCAACCAGAACATTCAGTTGGGATTGGTCCAACGAAAAGGAATTATTCCTAACGACCTGCTGGATTTGCGCAACTGTTTGATTGCCCGGATCGTGGACGATGGTAGTCGTCCCTTCGCGTACGGCTAACTGAAGTGTGACGTAGGAAAAAAAGAGAATAGCAAAAAACATCAACCCGATCAGAACGCCCAAAAAGATTGGGAATACAAATGCAAATTCGACGAGCGATTGTCCACGTCCTGTCTTTCGGCTGATGCGCTTTAGCATTCTTCGCAGTTCTCTCAACGAATTGGCATTCCCATGGAATAATCCAATTGATAATAGTTGGGAAGCCCCATCCGCCAACCGGTGCTCCAGTCAACATTTCCCAAGATATTGAAAAACCACTGGGTCCATGTTGCTGCCGGGGGCACATCTGATTTTACCCGAGGCACCGGGAGTGACATGTCGCTGGTGAGCGTATGGATCCGATAGTGGACGGTGACAGTAATCGGGCAGCCAATTTCTTTCCCGGATGGACAACTGCAAGGTGGGGTGGGACAAGTGCAACTCGTGCAATTGGAACTCACAATCGGACGCTCAACCGTCAAAGTATCCTGATCCAGGAGTTGCCCTGCCCTTAACGGATCGCCAACCACTACAACAATTTCGTCATTGATCCGTTTGAAGTACTCATCCCAAATCGTGCTGCCGGTACCATACGCTTGGTTATCCTTTGCGCCGACACAGGTGGGATTCGGCGTCGAACCGCAGGATGATTGAGCAAGGTTAGGATACATCGAAGCGAAAACCGCGCCCTCGCGTGCCGCATTGACGAGCGCAACATATGATGCAAAAACGATACCAAGTTCGATGATGCCGATGACAATGAGAAGCAGAAACGGCAACGCAACCGACACTTCGAGCATGCTCTGCCCCGAGTGACTTGCGAATTGAGTCAAGATCGATCTAGACCTTATCTTTTTCATGCCTCTTGCCATCTGTTCTTGCTTTGAACAAATCAATCTATGCTTTGCCTAATTTGCCTAGCCCAACAAGGGGGTTAAGAGTTATGTCCCTTAACCCCCTCAAAGAAACGATGGATGAAAAAACTAGCACTCGGATTGATATTGGCGTGGACTCCATCTTGGATGGAGCCCAGTACTGGCTAGGTTGTCCTTTGGGGATTACGTGCCCGTCAACCCGCTGGTGACCTTGGAGAAAATGTTGGCGATTTGTGGACCCAACAAAGCCAAAATGGCGATAACGACGATAGCCACCAAAACGAGGATCAACGCGTACTCAACCAAGCCCTGACCTTCTTCACGTGGAAGATACATTCTGTTCACCTCCCTTCTCTAGGTAATTTCGCTTTCAGTCTGCCCCGATTATATAGCAGCCAGGACGAAACCGCAATAGGAGTGGGGTACTGGGACACCAATCTGGGTCTATTATACACTATTTTTATGCCAAAGGCAACTCGATGCGGACTTTGGTGCCGCGCCCGGTACCGCTCTGAAATTGGATCTTGCCGCGAAGCATTTGGATTCGCTTTTCCAGGTTTGCCAAGCCCGAACCGCTGCGTTGGCGCGCGGTCGTCAAGACAGATTCGACATCGAACCCACTCCCGTCGTCTTCCACCGTGACGATGACTGGGTCATTTTGCAAGTCCAGCGCGACTTGGATGCGCGAGGCGTGCGCGTGCCGCGCCGCATTGTTCATCAATTCCTGCACCGATCGAAAAACGAGGACTTCGATGTGGGAAGGGAGCGCCAATTCGCCCTGGGTCGTCAGGTGGGTGGAAATGTGGTGCTTGGTTTCAAAGGTCTGCCCGTAGCGTTTCAACGTCGGAATCAAACCCAGATCATCCAGCATCATCGGACGCAGATCGAAGATGAAATCGCGAATGCGTTGAAACGTGGTGTTCGCGGCGGTTTTCAGATTCGCCAATTCCGTGCGCGCTTTGGACGGATCCGCATCGAAGAGCCGCTCGACGATTTCGGCTTGCAGAATCAAGTTCGTCAATGATTGCGCGGGGCCATCGTGCATTTGACGCGAGAGGTGCTGGCGTTCCAGTTCTTGCGCTTCGATGATTTGGATGACGGACTGCTGATCGACGCCGCGGACGGAATCACCGCCGAGGAGAACGGACGAGGATGCCTCGGACAACTGCCGCGCGAGCGCGCTGATGTGATCTAACTGCCCGCGATAGCGCTGCATGACGCGTTGTTTGTTTTGCAGTTGCTCCAATTGACTCCGCATCATAAAAAGACGCAACTGTGCGTCCTGCGCGTTGAGGTACGCATTCTTGATGTCTTCGCGCGAAAAGGATTCCAGATTGGCGTCCAATTGGCGCAGGCGCGAGGCAATGTCGGTTTGCCGCTGTTGCAGTTTGTCGATTTCGCCGGCAGTTTGCTTGATCAAAATATCGATCTCGCGCGCTTCACCCTCGAGTTGGGCGCGCTCTTTTTCTGCGTCCTCTGCCATCAGAGCCGGATCGGGAATGGTGGATGTGGGCATTCGTCAAATCCTCAAGTAGGACAAATTTCCAAATTTGTCCTACGCTATCGCGCGTCTTGCAGGCGAATCCAGCCGCGCTTGAGCGCGTACACCGCGGCTTGTGTGCGATCATTCACCGCGAGTTTGCGTAAAATCGACGTCATGTGATTTTTGACGGTCTGGCGGCTGATGCCGAGTTGTTGCGCGATTTCCTTGTTGCTCTTGCCGCGCGTGATGCACGTCAATATTTCCATCTCGCGCGTGGAGAGGGGCTGAAACGCGAATTCCGATCCATCGGTGCCGGACATTGGCATCTGTTCGAATTGGTTGAGCAACCACGTGGCGACCTGGGGTTTCGCCAGCACCGCGTCATTCAACACATAGTTGCCTTTGCTCGCCTCGTGGATCGCGCGTATCAATTCCTGTGGATCAACATCTTTGGGGAAATACGCCGAGCCGCCCGCGCGAATCGCGTGCAGCATTTGTTCGTCGTCGTGATACGCCGTCAGGACGATGACCGCCACGTCTTGCCGCGAGGCGGTGAGTTCGCGCGTCACCTGCAAGCCATTCAGGTTCGGCAAATTCACGTCCATCAGGATCACTTGGGGTTTGAGCGCGCGCGCTTGCGTGAGCGCGTCCTGACCGTTGGCGGCTTCGCCGACGATTTCCAGATCCTTTTCCAATTCCAGGACGCGGTGCAGACCGGCTCGAAAGAGCGGGTGGTCGTCCACGATCATCACGCGAATCTTGGGCGGCTTGGGCGGCGCGATCTTCTTTTTGCGAGCGGTCGATGTTTTCATGACGTCCTCCTTAGTTGGATGGGGGAGGCGTCCGGAGCGGTACGGTCAGCACGACCCGGACACCTTTGCCCGGCTCAGTAAAGATTTGCAAATTTCCATTCAGCAACTCGGCGCGATCGCGCATGGCGATCAAGCCCAAGCGACGACCCGCTGCGGCGCCGCGCGAATTATCGAATCCTTGCCCGTTGTCGCTGATCGTCGCGACGATTTGATCGGCTGCGCGATCCAGGTTGACTTGGACGCGGCTCGCGCGCGCGTGTTCACGGACATTATCTAACGCTTCTTGAATGATGCGAAAAATTGCCATCTCCATCGTCGTGGGAAGCCGCTCAGCGAGCGCATCCCAGCCGCTCAGTTGAACGACGAGCCCGGTCTGCCGCGCGAGATTTTCGGTGTACTGCCGCAAACTTGGCACCAGTCCCAGTTCGTCCAGCAACGGCGGCTGCAACTCGGCGATGACGCCGCGCAGATCAATCAAGCCCTGACGTAATTCCTGCAAGAGCGCGGTCAGACCTTGCCGCGCGACGAGGGGCTGAGTGTCCATCAAGCGCAAACACGTTTCTATTTCGAGTGCCGCGTTCGCGAGCAACTGCGCGGGACCATTGTGCAAGCGGCGCGCCACCCGGTAATGTTCTTCCTCTTGCGCCTGGACGAGGAGCGCTCTAGTCGAGTCCGCCATTTGACCCAAGTATAACTCAAAATCGGGTAGCACGCAAGGGTCACTTTGTCGTTGCCGTTGCGAGACGGCGATGCAATCCCCACACAACCTAGATTGCTTCGTCGGCAAAAAACGCCTCCTCGCAATGACATGATTTGACACGCGTTTGTGAACAGGATAGAATGAATTCAAACTTCGGAGGAGGGAATCAGCGATGATTGACTTGACGCTCAGTGACGAGCAAAAAGCCCTGCAAGAACTGGCGCGCGATTTCGCGCAAAAAGAAATTGCGCCCGTCGCGTCAGAACTGGATCGAACGTGCAAGTTTCCGTTCGATCTCCTCAAGCAAGCGCACAAACTTGGACTCTTGAACCTCACGATTGATGAAGCGTACGGCGGCGGTGGACTTGGCTGGCTCGACGCATGCATCGTCGGCGAAGAGCTGGCGGCGGCGGACGCCGGTTTCGCGACGGCGGCAAACGCGAACGAACTCGCGCTGACGCCGTTGCACCTCGCGGCTTCTGAAGAACAAAAGAAAAAATTTATCGCGCCGATTGCGCGCGAGGGTGGGTTCGCCGCATTTTGCGTGACCGAGCCGAGCGCGGGCAGCGATGTTGCCGCGATGCGGATGCGCGCGGAAAAGCGCGGCGGCGAGTACGTTTTGAACGGCACCAAGCACTTTATCACGAACGGCGACGTCGCGCAGTTGTACACCGTTTTCGCGTTGACCGACCCGGAGAAAAAACACCGCGGCATGTCGTGCTTTGCCGTCGCCGCCGATTCGCCCGGCATCACGCACCAGCACATGGGCGAAAAGATGGGACATCGCGCGTCCGACACCGCGGAGATCGTGTTCGACAACGTCCGCGTCCCCGCTGAAAATTTGATCGGCGGCGAAGGCGGCGGATTCAAGATCGCGATGGAGACGTTCGACCGCACGCGCGTTGGCATTGGCGCGGCAGGTATCGGCATCGCGCGCGCGGCGCTGGAAGCGTCCGTCAAATTCTTGAAAGAGCGCCAGCAGTTCGGTCAAGCCATCGCGAATTTCCAGGGTTTGCAGTTTATGCTCGCCGACATGGCGATCAAGATCGAAACGGCGCGACTCGCGGTGTACCACGCCGCGTGGTTAGTCGACAACAACAAGGCGTACGCGTTCGCGTCGGCAATCGCCAAAGCGTACGGCTCCGATGTCGCGATGCAAGTGACGACGGACGCGGTGCAACTGCACGGCGGCTACGGCTACTACGCCGATTACAAAGTCGAAAAATACATGCGCGATGCGAAACTGCTCCAAATTTACGAAGGAACGAATCAGGTACAGCGTGTCATCATCGCGCGGACATTGTTGAAAGACTGAGAGAGGACTATGAGTCGTGATTTCATTTTGATTTTCGGCGGTGGAATGGTGTCGTTGATCACGACGCTGATCGTGTTGTTCGTCGCCGATTTCTTTTATCGGCAGGAGCGCGCCGCGCAGATCAAGAATGTCGCCGCGCCACCTCAGCCCAAAGTGGTCACGTCACCGCAACCGGCGCAACCGGTCGTGACGACACAACCCAAACCGGTCGCCGTGTCGCAGCCGGTCAAGCCAGTCGCGCCGCCGCCCAAGCCGGTCGCGCCGCAACCGATCAAACCGGTCGTGACGCCGCCGCCGGAGAAACCGGTCGCGCCAGTTCACGTCGAGAAACCGGCGGTCGCGCCCGCGCCAGAGAAACCAACCGCACCGGTTCAGCCGGAGAAACCCGCCGCGCCACCACCTCCGTTTCCTCCCCCGCCCGAAACGATGGCGCGTCCCGCTAAAGAAGATAATCCGACATGAAACGTGATGCGTGATACGTGATCACAAATTCACGCATCACGTTTCACGCATCACGCATACCATTCTTGCTCCAAAGGAGAAGCAACGATGAATCTCGTAGTCTTGATCAAGCGCGTGCCAGACACCGAGACGCGCATTCAGATCAAAGACGGCAAGGTCGTGACCGACGGCATTGCTTGGATCATCAGTCCGTACGATGAGTACGGCGTCGAAGAAGCGCTGCGGATCAACGAAAAGCACGGAGGGGGCAAAGTCACACTGCTTTGTCTAGGTCCCGAAGAAGCGAAGGAAACGATCCGCAAAGGTCTTGCGCTCGGCGCCGATGACGCGGTTCACGTCAACGATCCCGCGCTGCTCGGCGGCGACGCGTCAGTCACCGCCAAAGTGCTTGCCGCTGCGCTCAAGAAAATGCAGTACGACCTCGTCCTCGCGGGCAAGCAAGCCGTGGACGAAGACAACGCGCAAGTTGCCGTCCGCGTCGCGGAACTCCTTGACTTGCCATGCGTTAATTCCGTCATCAAGTTGGATTTTTCCGACGACAAGAAATCCGCGCGCTGTTTGCGCGAAGTCGATGGCGATCGCGATGTGGCGGAAACCAGTTTGCCTGCGATCATCACCGCGCAGCAAGGATTGAACGAACCGCGCTACCCCTCGCTTAAAGGGATCATGGGCGCGAAGAAAAAACCGATCACCGATTGGAAAGCCGCCGACCTGGGTCTCGATCCCGCGTCACTCGCGCCCAAGTTGGAAACGTTGCGCTTCGATCCGCCGCCCGCGCGTCCGCCCGGCAAGAAGATTCCCGGCGATGCCGCAACCGCGGCGAAAGAGTTGGTGCGATTGTTGCGCGAGGAGGCGAAAGCCATTTGACAATGAGCCAATTGCCCAATTTACCAATGAACCAAAACCCTTTGGCAAAGCGTTGGCTCATTGGCTCGTTGGCTCATTGATTCCACAAGGTGATCAACATGGGAAACATACTCATTATCGCAGAGGAACGCGAGGGAACTCTACGCAAAGTTTCGTACGAACTCGTTACCGTCGCGAATGAAATCGCGAAGGGGCTAGGCGGCGCGGTCGAAGCGGTCGTCATCGGCAATAACGTCGGCGCGTGCGCGGAAGCGCTCGCGAAAACCGGCGTCGCCAAAGTGTACTCCGCCGATTCGCCCGCGCTCGCGAATTTCGCGCCGGAGGTTTTCGCGGCAACGCTCGCCGACGCGATCCGCAAAGCCGCGCCGTCGGTCGTGCTGATGCCCGCGACCGGGTTGGGCAAAGAACTCGGCGCAAAAGTCGCGGCAAAGTTGGACTGGGGCGTCGTGACCGACTGCATCAGTTTTCAAGTCGAAGGCGGTACGCTGATCTTCAAGCGCCCCGTGTACGCGGGCAAAGCGATGGCGACGATCAAAGCGAAAGCGCTGCCGGTGATCGCGTCGATCCGTCCAAACATTTTCCCGCCCGCTCCGGCGGAATCGACTGCCGCGCCAATCGAAAAAGTCGAGGTCGCGGCGATCACACCGCGCGCGCGCGTCGTCGAGAAAGTGAAGAAGGAAGCGGTAGATGTCGATCTTGCCGAAGCCAAAGTCGTCATCTCCGGCGGACGCGGCGCAAAAAGCGCGGACGGTTTCGCTCAGATTCGCGAAATTGCCAAGATGTTGGGCGCGGCAGTCGGCGCGTCGCGCGCGGCGGTGGACGCGGGCTGGATTGATTACAGCACGCAGGTTGGGCAGACCGGCAAGACGGTCGCGCCGCAGTTGTACATCGCGCTGGGAATTTCGGGCGCGATTCAGCACCTCGCTGGAATGTCGTCGTCGAAAGTGATCGTCGCGGTGAACAAAGACCCGGACGCGCCGATCTTCCAAGCTGCCGATTACGGCATCGTCGCGGATATGTTCGAGGTGATGCCGGTGCTGAAAGACGAATTGAAAACGGTTCTTGCAGAAAAGTAAGAAATGGAACGCCCGTCGCGGTGAGAAACTGCGGCGGGCGTTTGCGTTGCGACAATGGCATTGGTCGAAAACCGAAGCCGTGAACAACGAGGCAACATGCCACCCACCGTCTTTATCAGTTACAGCCACAAAGACGAAATTTGGAAAGACCGCTTGCGCCCGCATTTGAAAATGCTGGAACAGCAAGGTCGTCTTATCACGTGGGATGACCGAAACATTGACGCGGGCGACACGTGGTACGACGAAATCAAAAACACGATGCAGCACGCGGCGGTTGCGGTATGTTTGATTTCGGCGGACTATCTCGCTTCGGATTTTTGCGTCAAGGAGGAAATTCCGTACCTGCTCGAACGCCGCGCAAACGATGGAATGTTGCTTCTGCCTGTTTTGATTCGCCCTTGTTTCTGGGAAGGAATTGATTGGCTCAGGGCGATTCAGATGTTGCCGCGCGATGGCAAATCGGTTGCGAAAGATTTCAAGGACGATTGGGATACGCCGTTCGCGCTCGTCGCTGAAACAGTTTTTCAAGCGACTGACAGGCTGCAAGCCGAGTTATTCAGTTCCAAGGAAATTGGATTGGCGGACAGAGTACGCATAGCAATCGCGCCGCCACCAACCCCGCGCTGGTCGCCGCCAGAGAAAATTGACATTAGCCGATTGCCAATGACTGGTGCGGAACTCTTTGGTCGGCAGAAAGAGTTGCAGTGGCTGGATGAAGCGTGGGGCGGTGGGGCTGTCATTCTGAGCGAAGCGAAGAATCTCGTTGGCGGCAACGAGACCCTTCGCTCTGCTCAGGGTGACAAGGTAAACGTACTTTCGTTAGTCGCGTGGGGCGGCGTGGGCAAGTCAACGCTCGTCAACAAATGGTGCGAGCGGCTTGCCGCCGATAATTATCGCGGCGCGCGGCGCGTGTTCGCTTGGTCGTTCTATTCCCAGGGCACGAGCGAGCGTGTCACCTCGGCGGACTTGTTCATCGCGAGCGCGCTCGAATGGTTTGGCGACCCTGACCCGACGCGGGGTTCGCCCTGGGACAAGGGGCAACGCCTGGCGGATTTGGTGCGACGCGAAAGGACTTTGCTCTTGCTCGATGGCATGGAGCCGCTGCAATCGTCCAACGATTTTGAACGCGGCAAGGTGCAAGACCCCGCGCTCGCGACGCTCATCGCCGAGTTGGCGCGCGAGAACCCAGGATTGTGCGTTATCACAACGCGCGAAAAAGTCGCTGACCTGGATGTCATTGCGAGCGCCGAAGGCGCGAAGCAATCTCCAAGCAACTTGGGGATTGCTTCGTCGCGCGATCCTTCGACTCCGCTGCGCTCCGCTCAGGATGCGCTCCTCGCAATGACACGCGGCAACGTCGCACAAATTGACCTGGAGCAAATCTCTGCCGAAGCGGGACGCGCGCTGTTGCGCGTGGGCGGTGTGCAAGGCACGGACGCCGAACTGGAACAAGCATCACGCGATTTTGGTCTCCACGCACTCGCGCTCAACCTGCTCGGTGCGTATCTCCACGAAATCCCAGGTCATTCCATCGCGCACGCCGCGCAGATTCCCGATTTGGACGTGCCGTTGGAACAAGGCAAACATCCGCGCCGCGTGATGGCGGCGTTTGCCGCGCGCTATGGCGAATCGCGCGAGGTGGATTTGCTCCGCATCCTGGGATTGTTCAACAGTCCTGCCGACAAGAACGCGCTTGCTGCCGTGCGTGCCACTCCGCCGATTCCCAACCTGACCGAACACGTTGAGAAAATTTCTGATGCCGATTGGTTGCAGGTGGTGAGCCGATTGCGACGCGTGAAATTGATTGCGCCTGAAAGCAAACACCGCCCCGACACGTTGGACGCGCATCCGTTGGTGCGCGAACACTTTGGCGCGCAATTGAAACAGCAATACCCTGCCGCGTGGCGCGAAGGCAACAACCGATTGTACGAATATTACAAATCCGCCGCGGAAGAGTTTCCCGACACGATTCGAGAAATGGCTCCGCTCTTTGCGGCAGTGATGCACGGTTGTCAGGCGGGGAAATATCAGGAGGCACTGGATGAAGTGTACTGGCAACGAATTCAACGAGGAAGCGAAACATTCAATACAAGCAACCTGGGTGCAATTAGTGCTGAAATCGCCGCTCTCTCTGGATTTTTTGACCCACCGTGGCGTAACCCTGTTGGTGGATTGAGCGAAGCCTGGAAGGGCTATGTCTTCAACGAGGCAGGATTCGACCTGCGTGCACTCGGTCGTCTGACAGAGGCAACAGAGCCGATGCGGGCGGCACTGGAAGCACGAATTGCACAAAAGAATTGGAAAGATGCTACAGTCAATGCTATAAACCTCAGTGAACTTTATCTGACCATTGGCAATGTGATGCAAGCACTCACCATTGCCCAGCAGAGTACTAAATTTGCTGACGACAGCGGTGATGTCTATCGTCAAAGAGGCGCACGCACGACGCTTGGTGATACCCTATTTCAAGCGGGCTGCTTGACAGAGGCAGAATCCATCTTCCGCGGGACAGAGGAGATGCAAAAGGCGAAGGAACCTGATTCCCCGATTCTTTACTCTAAAGAAGGTTTTTGTTACTGCGACTTGTTGTTGGGTCAGGGCAACTATGCAGAGGTGCAATGGCGCGCGAGCCAGACTTTGAAAGCAAATGAAAATTGGTATAGTCTTCTTGACACTGCACTTGACAATCTCTCCCTCGGACGCGCGCATTTGCTTCATTCGCAACGCAAACCCAATCACTCATTCACTGAATCCGCCAATTTCCTGAATCGGGCAGTGGACGGCTTGCGGCGGGCAGGGACACAACATCACATTCCACGTGGCTTGCTTGCGCGCGCGGAATTTTATCGCGTCACAGGCGCGCTGGACAAGGCAAAACGGAATTTGGATGAAGCGTTCACCATCGCCACGCGCGGCGGGATGGGGTTGCATTTAGCGGATTGTCATTTGGAGTACGCAAGGTTGTCGTTGGCGCGCGGCGTAGGGACGTTGAATTCAACGTCCCTACAAGACGCGCGTGAACATCTTGCCATCGCGAAAAAGATGATTGAGAAGATGGAGTATCATCGGCGGGATAAAGAGGTGGAGGAATTGGAGCGGGAAATTTTGGAACACGAAACTCGCGAAAGTACGCGATAACCGCGAAACGCGAAAGGGTAGGTTTTCTTTCGCGGTTTTCGTACTTTTCGCGTGTTTCGCGTTCCAGACCTTTCGCGGCTTTCGTACCTTTCGTGAGTTTCGTGTTCCAATGTTTTTCGCGTTCTAAAATTCTCGTGATGGAGGAACCTATGGCGAAACCATCCAAGCATCAATTCGAGCCATTGTCGTACAAAGTGATCGCCGCGTGCATTGACGTTCAGCGGCAACTCGGCACGCATTGCATGGAAGTGGACTATCAGCGCGCGCTCGAAATCGCGCTGCCCAAGTATGGTGTGCAGTTTGAACGCGAGGTTGAAATCCCAATTACGTACGACGGCGTGACAGTTACCAAGCGCCGCGTGGATTTCGTTTGCTGGGACGCGCGCGACCGATTGCTTCTGGAAACGAAAGCCGCGCAAGCCATTCGTCCAGAGGATGCGGAACAGAGTTTGCTCTACGTGACGAAGGGAAACGAGAAACTCGTGCTGCTCGTCAACTTTGGCGAAAAGCCGCTGCGCCCGCGCCGCTTTGTCAACACCCCGACCGCGAACGCGAAACCTTAGAACACGAAAGGTTTGGAACACGAAAACCGCCAAATGACGCGATAACCGCGAAACGCGAAAGGGTAGGGTTTCTTTCGCGGCTTTCGTACCTTTCGCGGATTTCGTGATCCAAAGTTTGTTGTATCAATGACAAGAATCAACTTCCAAAACCCCGCCTATCTCGCGCGCGGCAACGCGCGGCAACGCCGCGCCTACCGCGCGCTCCAGTCGCTTGGCGTCTTTCGCATCCTCCGTGCGTACACGCCGATTCTTGACGGGACGATTCCGCTCGGCATTGACATTCGCGGCAGCGACCTCGACATCATTTGCGCGGCGCGCGATCTCGACGCGTTCGCGCGCGCGGTGACTGACGCGTTTGGCGCGCGACCTGGGTTTCATATCCAGCGCGAGGTCGTCAAAGGAATCGAATCGGTCATCGCGAATTTCGATTACGGTGGTTTTCCGATTGAGATTTTCGGACAGCCCAAACCCGCCCGCGAGCAAAACGCGTATCGGCACATGCTCGTCGAGGCGCGGTTGTTGGAAATCGGCGGGGAACGCGCGCGGCGCGCGATTCGCAAAATGAAACGCGCGGGGCTAAAAACCGAACCCGCGTTCGCGCGCTATTTCAATCTTCAAGGTGATCCGTACGAGGAATTGTTGCGCCTGTCGCGATTGACCGCGCGGGAATTGCGAACAACCTTGCGAAGGTGAAAGCAACCTTCGCAAGGTTACGCTTCACCGCGCAATCGCGATAAAGATCGCCACCCACAAACTGATGAACAAAATCCACACCGTCGGATTTTCTTCCGTGAGCGTGAACGCGCCGCGCGTCACCGCGCCGATCCGAAACCCGATGCGACTCACTTTGCGTTCCAGCCACTCCAAATCGCCCACGCGCGCGAGCCGCGCGATAAACGAATGTGCGCTCGGTCGATCATCGCGCGCGAGCGCGCGCAGAAAATACGCGCCGATGACCGGCAGAAGCAGGACGACCGCGCCGACGGCGACGCCGAGCGCATTGCCCGTCCGAATCACGCGATCCAGTGCGCGTTCCGCCGCGTCGCCGATGCCGAGCGCGGGCGCGAGAAGCATCGGTGTGAACGCGAGCGCGGCAAACGCGAACGCGGCGAGCGCCAAGCCCGCGTACTCGACGCGCGCTGGATCGCGTAGTTCGCTTCCCCGTAGTTCAAGTCCCAGATTCCACAATCGCGCGAGAATGATCACCGTCGTCGCGCCCGCGAGCAACAAGAACAACCACTCGCCGCTTTCCGCCAGCGCAACGTACACGCCGACGCGTCCGAGGAACGCGGGCGTCAACGGCAATCCCGCGAGCGCGAGCAAACCCAGGAACCACGCGACGCGCGCGTACTCGCTGCGGTTGCCCGCGCTCCAACGCTGCGCGATTTCGCACAGCGCGATCGCGAACGCAATCGCGAGAATTTGCCACAGCGCAAACGCCACTCCCGCGTCGCCGCCATACGCAATCGCAAGCGGAACGAACGCGAGCGCGTACATCGCGCCGATGCCGACCGCGTGCGTCGCGTTCGTCGCGCGCCAAATCCAAAGCGCGGCGATGATCAAGGAGATGCTGGTGAGTACGCCGACAAGCGCGTACGGCGCGGGAACGCGGAACGCGCTCCAGTGCAGCCATAGATTCGCGGCGGCAATCGTCGGAATACCGCGCGCGAACCAGAGATCGAGTTCGTCCGCGCCGCGCGTCGGCAAGAGCGGATGAAAAGGGAACAAGCCGAGTCGCGCCCACAGCGCCAAGCCGATCAAGCTCGCGCCGTCGGTTGGACGCGGCGCGAGCAAAATCGCGCCCGCGAAAAAGATCATTCCTGCGAACAAGCCAATCGCCAAACTACGCAGCGCGGTCGCGCGTTCGATCTCGCGCGCGAGCCGCCAAACAAAGAGCGCGAGATCGAGGAGCGTCCACGCGATCAGCGCGGCAACCAAACCATCGGCGGCGGCGAGCAATAGCGCGGCAGTCAAAACGAGGATCGGGAACAGATCGAAGGGTTGACGCGGCGGCGCGACGAGCCAGAGCGCGGCAAGCGGGAGAAACATCGTCAAAAGAAGCAACTGGGTGACGCCATCCATTTGCAAAGCAAGCGTGAACGATCCGAGCCCCCAGTTCGAAATAGTGAGGCGGTGCGCACCGGGCGCGATATTCAAAAGTACCAGTCCGATTTCGAAAGCGAGGAAACTCAGCGCGAACCAACGCCGCGATGGGGTCGCGAGGCGAGAGGTCAGCGGAAGCAAAATGAGCGCGCCGATCAGCGGGAAAAAAATCGGCGGTAGCAGAATCCAATCAGGCATGCGGCAATAGAAGCGGACGACGTGTTTGGGCGCAAGAGTTAGGGAATCGAGCCAACCTCGTTGGTCACGCGGCTAAAAAAATTGGCGATTTGAGAACCGTAAACGCCGAGGATGAAAACGACGATGATCGCAACCAGGACGAGGATCAAGGCATATTCAAACAGACCTTGACCGTTCTCTTCACGCAGGATGAACATTCGATCATCTCCTCCGAAATGGGAAACCAATCCCATTCAGTTCGATCTTGCGGTTGGCGGGACGGCTCGCGCCGCCTTTGCAAGCACGTACTGTACTCGATTTGGCGATTTGCTAGGACAAGTTTATAATACCGCGTGTGAAGCGGCTTGTCAACCGAACAAAAGTCCTTTTTGGCGAACCTTCCCTCGATCCCTGGATTCAATTCGCGCTCGCCGGAATGGCATTCGTCTTGTATTTACGCACCATGCCGCCGACCGTGCTCGACGGCGACAGCGGCGAGTTCCAATACATGGCGTACATCCTCGGCGTGCCACACTCGTCGGGTTATCCGCTGTACATCCTCATTGCCAAACTCTTTACCTTTCTGCCGATTGGCGATGTGGCGTACCGCGTGAATCTGTTTTCCGTCG
This sequence comes from Candidatus Aquidulcis sp., assembly GCA_020723345.1. Lineage (GTDB taxonomy): Bacteria > Chloroflexota > Anaerolineae > UBA4142 > UBA4142 > VGOB01. The sequence goes on from DYJA01000012.1 coordinate 87,628, forward strand.
TCTGCGCCGCGCTTGTCGTGCCCATCGTCTACGCGACGGCGTTGCGCCTGATCCGCGCGCGCGTTCCCGCGCTGCTCGCCGCGGCGATTTTGACGTTCGCCCCGTTTGCGTGGGGCGGCGCGCTCGAAACGAAACCGTACGCGTTCCATTTGTTGCTCGGCGTGCTCGCGCTTTTCTTCGCGTTGCGCTGGCATCAAGACGCGCGCCCGCGCGCTCCTTCGACGGAGTTCATCTTGAGCAAAGCCGAAGGACTCAGGACGAGTTTTTACGCGCTCGCGTTCGTCTGCGGCTTGGGCTTGGCGAATCATCACGTCATCGTGTTCACCGCGCCGGCATTCGCGCTGGTAGTCTGGCTGAATCGCGCGCGCGTGAGCCGCGCGATGTTTGTGCGTGGCGCGCTCCTCGCGCTCGTGCCCTTGCTGCTTTACGCGTACATTCCCATCCGCGCCGAGTATTTCATTCGCCAGCAAGATCCGGCGAACTGGCAATTCTATCAGCGCGAAGACGCGATTCTCAAAGGCACGGTCACGGCGTACTATATTCACACGCCGCTCGGCGTTTTCAATCTGATCACCGGGCTCGACAATTGGTTCAAGATTGGTCCCCGGGACGCGGCAGAGCAGTTCGATCGTTTTGGAAATGCGAGCAATTTGCTGGTTCAGCAATTTACGTTGGTTGGAATCGCGCTGGCGGCGCTGGGCGCGATGATGTCGTTTCGTCGCGACCGCAAACTCTTTGCGATTCTCTTGCTGTACGCTGCCGGGGTCGCGTTCGTCGCGCTTTTGGTGCGCGCCAAATCTACCATCTACTATTTTTCGCTGACGTACTTTGTTCTCGCGCTCTGGATCGGCTTTGCGCTGGACGCGTTGCTAAAATGGGCGCGCCGCCCCCATCGCGCGTTCCCGTACGCCGTCGCCGGAGCGATCGCTCTGTTGCCGCTCTATTTGCTGATCGCGAACTATGCGCGGCTGGACGAGAGCAACAACTACGCGCCGCGCGATTTCGCGCAGGCGGTCTTGCGCGACGACATTGCGCCGAACGCGATTGTAATCGCGCCGTGGGAAATCTCGCAGCCGATTCGCTATTTCCAATTTGTCGAGAATCAGCGTCCCGATTTGCTCGTCGTCATGCTGGCGCCGGAAGAATGGATATCTAAATTCGAGACGATGTTGGCGAGCGCGAAAAAACTGAATCGTCCGATCTATGTCGTCGAATTTTTCCCAAAAATGGAGGGCGCGCCGAACCGTTCGGTCCAAGTGGTGCAATTGCCTTTGACGACCGCGCCGTCGCCGCGTTACAAGTTGAGCGATGCGCGCAGCGTGCCGGACGCGCAAGTCGTCGGCTTCGATCTCGATCCCGATCCGCCACAGCCGGGCAAGCCGATGCGCGTGCTCGTGTACTATCGCACGCTCGCGCGGATGTATCCGATGTACTCGACGATGCTCAGCGTCCACGACGCGACCGGCAAGTTGATCGGCGATTACGAGGGATTTCCTGGCTCGGTCGCGTTTCCGACGTACCGGTGGCAGCCGGGCGAAGCGTATCGTAGTTCGCGGACGATCAACATACCCGCGGACGCGCCGGTCGGCTTGTACAATCTCGATCTGTATTGGTACGTCTACGACCTCGACACGCGCCGCCCGGACTACAAACAAGAGTTCCACGTTCCGCTCGGCGCGATCCGCGTTGGCGATTTCGGCGCGGCGCAGATCGAGCACGCGCAATCCGCGCGCGTCGGCGACGCGATTACATTCCTGGGTTGGAACGGCGCGCGTGAAATCGCGCGCGGGCAGACGCTGCCGCTCGATTTGATCTGGCGCGCCGACCGCGCGCTGAACGAATCGTACACCGTCTTTGTGCATTTGGTTGGCGTGGACGGGCGCGTCGTCGCGGATGCGGACAGTCCGCCCTTCAGCGGTTTGTTCCCGACAAATCGCTGGCAGGTTGGCGAAGTGCTGCGCGACCGGCATCTCCTGAAAATTCCAAACGATCTTGCGCCGGGCAACTACGCCGTCGAAATCGGAATGTATCTTTCCGCGACCGGCGCGCGCTTGCCGATTGACGGCGCGGCGGATAAGATCATTCTGACCCAAGTGAGCGTGCGTTGATGCGGCGCGCGTGGCTTGCTCTTCTGCTGGCGACGGCGACGCTGCCGGCGATCATCTTCTTGTTGCAAGATGGATATTTCGCCTCTTCCGACGGAATGATCCATCTCTATCGGTTGTTCGAACTCGACCGCGCGTTGCGCGAGGGTGTTTTGTTTCCGCGTTGGTTTCCGCTTTCCGGTTACGGTTACGGCTTGCCGGTCTTGAATTACTATCCGCCATTGACGTATTACCTCGCCGAAGCGTTCCATCTCGCAGGCGCGGGTTACATCGCCGCGATCAAACTGACGATTGCGACAAGTTTCATTCTCGCCGCGTTCGCGATGTTTCTTTTCGCGCGCGATTGGCTGCCCGATGGCGCGGCGTTCGTCGCGGCAATCGCGTACGCGTACTCGCCATATTTGCTCTCCGACGCGTACGTGCGCGGCAATTTCCCCGAAATGTTGGCGATGGCGTTGCTACCGTTTGCGCTGTGGGCATTCACAAAGGCAGTTCATCCTTCGATTCCTTTCGCTGCGATTATTCTCGCGCATCACCTGACCGCGATGCAATTTGCCGCGCTGCTCGTCGCGTATCTCGCGTTTCTGTTTGCCTGCGATCACAGATCACAATCGGTAGTCGGGGGTCGGCGGTCGGTGGTCGTCAAGTGGTTCTGCGCGATTCTGGTGAGTTTGCTGCTCAGCGCGTTCTACTGGGTGCCCGCGCTCGCCGAATTGAATTTGGTGTACGTCGATTCCGCATCCATCGCGCGGTTTCTCGTCAGCCGCCTGATCGACCCGATGGATTTTTTTGCGCCATCGCTTGCGTACACCTATTTGCCGCAAAGCGACGCGCTCAAGCACGCGTTCGGCTTTCCCCAAACAATCCTCGCGCTGCTCGCCGGTGTCATCGCGCTCATTCACGCAACACGCAGCACGCATCCTTCGACTCCGCTGCGCTCCGCTCAGGACGCCTCACGCCTCACGCCTCACATTCTCTTCTTTTCCCTCCTCGTCGCGTTCTCCATTTTTATGACGCTTACGCCTGCCGCGCCTTTGTGGTACGCGATTCCAATTTTGCGCTTTATGCAATTTCCGTGGCGCTTGCAAATTCTCGCCGCGATTGGCATTGCGCTTCTGCTCGGCGTGTGGGCAAAGTGGATCGGCGACGCGCTCACCGTGTCATCGCGAGCGGTCTTTGCGAAGCAATCCTCAAGCCGCGTCGCGGCTCTCGTGTCCGTCGCCTTTGTGTTGATCTTGGTCGCGCTCGGCATCGCGAAATTGCCGGTGCGCGTGTTTCCGTTGAACGACGCCGACGTGGATTTGACGCGCGCGCACGACAGCGCGTACGTCGTCGCGCAAATGGGGTGGGGTTGGACGCGCGAATTTGTTCCCGCGACGGTGCAGGAATTTGAAAACATCTACGCGCCGCTTGCCAAGCCGGACGCGTCGCCGCCCGACTCCACACGCGCAAGCCCTGTCGTGCAAATTCGAAGCGATAGTTTGTACGCGCGCGCGTTCCACGTCACGACCGCACAGCCATTCGAGTTATCACTCAAGACTTTTTTCTTTCCCGGCTGGCAGGCGTACATCGACGGCGCGCCGGCGCGCACGTACGCGCGCGGTTCGCTTGGTATTGCGACGGTAAATGTGCCGCCGGGCGAGCATCAAGTTTTGTTTCGCTTTGAAGACACGCCCTTGCGTGTGGTGGTGAATGTGGTATCATTAGTGACGTTGGTTGGCGTCTTGATCGCGTTGTTCATCGCGCGGCGGCGCGCGTTTGCGGTGGCGTGCATCGCGATTTTGTTGCTTGCCGCGCTCTTGGCGTGGCACACGCGCGACGCGCGCGCGCTGTCGCCGACCGCGGTTGCCGCGAACCTCGATCAGCGCGTTCAATTGATCGGCTATGCGGCGGAACGCGTCGATGAATCGCTCGCGGTCACGTTGTATTGGCTCGCGCTGAACGAAATGGATCGCGATTACAACGGCTATGTCCATCTGATCGACGCGGCAGGAAACGTCATCGCGCAGCACGATGGTCCGACCGATCAAGGTCTCACGCCGACGACGCGTTGGCTGCCCGGCGAAATCGTCGCGGATCGTCACACCATCGCGTTGCGCGATGTTTCCCCCGGCGAATATCGGCTTGCCGCCGGAATGTACTTGCCGTTGGAAAATGGCTTTCAAAATCTCGGTGCGCGCGTCGACCTGGGACGCGTGCGAATAAAGTAAACTCGTCGGGATCAAACACAACAGGAAAGGACACGGTGAAAAAGCAATCAACCCAACCCAAACCAGCGCGTCCGCGCTCGCGCCGGAAACCAGCGACGGGCGCGCCGAACAACGTTGGAGCCACAAACATTCCAGTGCGCGTGACAGCGGCTCAGCCCGATCCGCTCGTCGGCTTGTCGATCAATCCGGGTTCGCGTGATCTGATCTGGCCCACCGAGTTTGAGTTGCGCGAGTTGGGTCCAAAGTGGATTCGTTATCTTGTCGTTCGGCGGTTTCAGGATTTCCAGACCGGGCAAAACTCGGAACTCGATCTCCTTATCGGACGATATCAAGACCTGGGCGTCAATATTTTGGTTCTCATCAATAGCGAAACGTTCGACGAGTTGCCGCCCCAGCACGACAGCCCGGACTGGGTCAATGCCGCGGCGGGCTACATCAGCCGCGTGTCTGACCTCGCGCAAAAACTCGCGGCGTTTTATCGCGGCAAGATTCACGCGATTGAAATTTTCAACGAGCCCGAAGGTCAAGGCGTTACACCCGAAGACTATGGGCGCTTGCTGAGCGCGTGTTATACCAAGATCAAAGGCGTCTCCGATGTTCCGGTGATTTCAGGCGGAATTTGCTGCGGTGAAAAACTCGACTATCTGCAGCGCGTCGTCCAAGCCGCACCCGGCGCGTTCGACGCGGTCGGGTGGCACGTCCTGGGTCTCGGTGTGGGCGATTATCCGTTCCCGAATTGGAAGTACGGCGAATTGCGCGATTCGCTGACGCGCGCGCGCGCGCTTGCCGGCAAACCGCTCTGGATTACCGAGTTCGGCGCGGATCTGCATTTCCCGTGGCCCGACAATATGACGCCGGAAGACGCGGTGGCGGAGTACTTGCGCCGGGGCTTTGAAGTCATTCGCGCGGTTGGCTTGGATACGGTCGCGCGCGCGTTTTGGTTCACCTGGAAATTTCCGCGCGGCGGTTGGGGAATCGTGGACGATGCGGGCAATCGCCGTCCGGCGTGGTACGCGTTTCAAAAAGCGGCGCGCGTGCCCGCGCCATACGAAATCGCGCTTGCCACTTTCGCGCCGACGACCGTTGATTCGGGCGAAATGGTCAACGTCAGCATCACCGTCAAGAACAATTCGAACGAAACGCTGCCAACTCAGGGACCTGCGCCGGATTTCGTGTACGAGGAAGGTGAGACGTTTTACACGCGCGGCTTTCCCGATGTGAAGGACGCGTTCCGAGTCGGCGTTGATTTTGACGGACGCACCGGGATCGATCATCCCTATCGCTGGGGCTTGGGCGCGCCGCTCGCGCCGGGGCAAACCGCGACGATCACCGGCAGCATTCGCTTGAAGCAAACGCGCGCGATCAAATACTGGGCGGGCTTGGTGCGCGAGCAGATCGCGTGGTTGGAAGATCGCGCCGGTGCGCAAACGATCGCCGTCAACGCATTTCCGGCGAACACACCCCAAATCGCCCAAGTCAAACTGACGCCGACGGTGGTGAACTCGGGCGATCTGCTCCATGTCAGCATCACTGTGACGAACAATTCGGATCAGCCGCTGGCGACGCAAGGACCCGATCCAGGATTCGTGTACGAGGAAGGCGACACGTTCTACACGCGCGGTTTTCCGGACGTGAACAACGCGTGGCGCGTCGGGATCGATTTCACGGGACGGGTCGGCTGGGATCATCCGTACCGCTGGGGCTTGGGTTCGCCGCTCGCGCCGGGCGAAACGCGGACGATCACCGGCGCGATTCGATTGCGGAATACCCAGTTTATCGATTATTGGGCGGGCTTGGTGCGCGAGCAAATCGCGTGGCTGCAAGATCGCAAAGGTGTGCAGCGTGTCACCGTGCGCGCTCCGGCGGACGCGCTGCCGCAAATCATCGCCGTCACTTTCTCGCCCACCACCTTGCGCTCCGGCAATCTCCTGCAGGTGAGTATTACCGTCAAAAATAATTCCAACGGACCGCTGGAAGCGCAAGGTCCCGGACCAGGATTCGTGTACGAGGAAGGCGAGACGTTTTACACGCGCGGTTTTCCCGACGAGATGTATGCGTACCGCGTTGGCGTCGAATTCAGCAACCGCACCGGGATCGATCATCCGTACCGCTGGGGCTTGGGTGAGCCGCTCTTGCCGGGGCGGACCGTCACCGTGACCGGCGCGATTCGTTTGAACACGGTTCAGGCGATCACTTATTGGGTTGGGCTCGTGCAGGAACAGATCAAATGGCTGCAAGATCGCGAGGGCTCGCAGTTCATCATCGTCGATCCGCGCTAGCGCTGCGATTTGAGGCAACTTGGACAAACGATCTTCTTTGAGGTTCGCGGTTCTCGTGCTCGCGTGCGTTGCGCTCGTTCTGCGTGTGTACGCGATCGATCGCTTGCCGCCCGGCTTGTTCGGCGACGAAGCGGTGGAAGGGCTGGACGCGCTCGATGTGTTGGCGGGCAACTGGCAGATTTGGTTTCACGCGCACCTGGGACGCGAACCGCTGTACGTGTACCTCGCCGCGCTCGCGTACGCGCTCTTCGGCGTCACGCCGCTCGCGACGCGCCTGCCGGCACTCATCGCCGGACTCGCGACGATTCCCGCCGCGTTTTTTCTGATGCGCGAATGGGCGTCCGAAATTTTTTCGCGCGAACGCGCGACGCGTCTCGCGTGGTTGACCGCCGCGTTGCTGACGATTTCCTTTTGGCATGTGCAGATGACGCGCAACGCGCATCGCGACACGCTGTTGCCGCTTGTACAAGCGGTCGGCTATCTGTTGCTCTGGCGCGCGTGTCGCACGCGCGATTGGCGATTCTACGCGGGCGCGGGCGCGGTGCTCGGCTTGGCGATTTACACGTACTCGCCCGGACGATTTGTCGGCGTGTTCGTCGCGGTGTTTGTGGCGGGTGAGTTTGTAGTACGCGCTTTAGCGCGCTTGTTCCGCGCTCAAGCGCGCGCTACGAACATACTTGATTGGCGCGGTTTGATTGTCGCCGCGTTGCTCGCGTTGATCGTGATGCTGCCGCTCGGCATTTATTTCGCGCAGAACCCGGCGCAGTTCAGCCGACGTTTCAACAGCACTTCGATTTTCGATCAGCCCGCTCCGGTTGCCGCGTTCGCGACGAGCGTCGCCGGAAATCTCGCGCAATTCGTCGTGCCGGGGATGGGCTATCAGAGCAAGCATTACAATTTGCCCGGCAAGCCGGTCTTCGATTTGCTGATCGCGCCGTGGTTTTTGATCGGCGTCGTGATCGCGTTGACGCGCTGGCGGCAATCGCATTATCGTTTTTTGCTGTTGTGGTTCATCGTGATGGCGACGCCCGCGTTTCTTACTGCCGATATGATCCCAAAAGGAGTGCGCGTACTCGGCGTCGCGCCGGGCGTGTTCATTTTTCCCGCGCTCGCGATGCTGGAATTCGAAATTCGAAATTCGAAATTCAAAATTTGGGAGTTTGCGACGCGCGCCTTGATGGCGGTCTGTCTCGTCGGCAGCGCGGTGTGGACGACGTACGATTATTTTGTCGCGTGGGCGAATCATCCTGATGTGCCGCTCGCGTTCGATGCGGATTTGGCGGAGGCGGCGGAGTTCATGCGGCAACAGCCCGCCGACGCGCCGATCTACATTTCGCAAGAAGTGTATCGTCCGCCGACGCTGATGTTGTTGGGCGAACAGGTGCCGACTTCGCGCTATGTGGATCGCGCGACGCGGTTCAAAGAATCGGACGCGCGCACCGCGTTGATCTTTGGCGCGCAGCAGCCGGACGCGCTGTACGTTTTCATCCGTGATTACGCGCCGCCGTACGATTGGCTCATCCGCGCCGCGCCGAACACCGCGCACGTTCGCAACGGCGAATACTTTACCGCGTGGCGACTTGGCGCGCCCGCGCCGCCGCAGCAATTGTTGAACGCCGAGTTCAATCCGTTCTTGAGACTCGTCGGCGTGTCGCGGTTCGCGGGTGAACCGCGCGGTGTCGCGTTGCATTGGCAGGTGAGCGCGCCTGCGCCGGATCGCGCCGAGATGGACGCGGCGCTCGCGCTGCTCGACGCGCGCGGCGCGGTGGTTACCCAAGACAAACATCGCTTTGCCGTGCCGCCGCTCGAATGGGCAATCGGCGATACGTACGTCGAGTGGTACGCGCTGGAGATTCCCGCAAGCGCGACGCAATTCCGCGCCGAATTGACGCGCGGCGCGTCGGTGTGGCAATCGCCAGTGATTCAATTCAAATGACATGATGAACAATTCACGCATCACGCATCACGCATCCTTTGACTCTGCTGCGCTCCGCTCAGGACGCATCACGCATCACGTATCACGTGTCCGCCATCTTGTAGTCCTGTTGGCGTATTTTGGGCTTGCGCTTATCCTCACGTACCCGCTCGTCACGCAATTCGCCGACCACGTCCCCGGCACGACGACGTGGTCGATGGACGAGTACGGCTACGTGTGGAACAATTGGTGGTTCAAGCACGCGGTTTTCGATCTGGGCGCGAATCCATTCCAGACGGATTACATTTTTTATCCGGTCGGCACATCGCTCGTCCTTTACACCTTCACGCTGCTTCACGTTCTCCTGGGTTTGCCGATTCAATTCGCGTTCGGCTTGATTCCCGCGAGTAATGTGGAATTGCTGTTTGCGTTCGTGGTGGCTGGCTACGGGACGTATTTGCTAGTAAAGCATCTAATTCAAAATTCAAGAACAGTTGGAATTACGAATTACGAATTACGAATTTTGAATTTTGAATTCGCCGCCTTTGTCGCTGGCGCGCTCTTTGCGTTTTCTTCCAATCGCTTCGTCTACGCGTCGCTGGGTCACTACAACGTCGTCGCGAGCGAGTGGTTGCCGTTCTACATTTTGTTTTTGATCAAGACGGTGCGCGAGGCGAAATGGCGCAATGCGCTTTTCGCGGGTCTGTTCGCCGCGTTCACGTTGTACGTCGAAACGACGTTCGGCGTGCTGCTCGCGTTGTTCACCGCGCTGGTCCTTGGCTTCGAATGGCGCGCGGTCTGGCAGCGCGCGACCATCGCGCGCTTGGGCTTGCTCGTCGCGTTTGCCGCGCTGCTGTTCGCGCCGTTGCTGTTGCCGACGCTCGACGAAATTTTCAATCGCGGCTATACACTGCCGGGCTGGGGACACGCCGAGAAATTGCTCGTCGACCTTTTCGGCTTTTTTGCCCCGACGAGTTTGCATCCGCTCAATCGCAACTGGACGCAAGAACTCGATCTGGTGCGCCAAGGGATTTCGCGCTTTGTCGACGTGAACACGGTCTTTGTCGGCTACGTTACGCTCGCGCTCGCGCTGATCGCGGCAATTCGATTTTGGAAACCGCTGAAGGTTTGGGTGACGAGTGCGGTCGTCTTTGCGATTCTAAGTTTGGGTCCTCTGCTGCATATCGGCGGCAAATCAATTTTCGATTTCGACGGATTGCAAGTGACGTTCCCGATGCCGTTTTTGCTTTTGCATTACATTCCATTGTTGAAAGAAAATCGCGCGCCGAATCGGTTCAGCGTGTTGGTGATGTTGTCGCTCGCAGTACTCGTAGGATTCGCGATTGTTTGGCTAACGCAGAGATTCAAGAACAAGAAAATACTGTTCACTGTTTACGGTTTACTGCTCACCGCTCTCCTATTCGAGCACCTTTCGATTCCGCTGCCGCTCACCGATGCGCGCGTGCCGGAGGTGTACGCACAGATCGCGCGCGCGCCGGGCGATTTCTCTGTGCTGACCTTGCCGCTGGGTTGGCGCAATTCGTTCGGGCAGCAAGGCGCGGAGGATACGCGCGTCCAGTATTATCAGAGCGCGCACGGCAAATATATTTTCCCCGCGAACATTCAGCGTAATCCGCCGTTTTTGTTCGAGTACTTTGATCGCATTCCGATTTTTCATTCGATTGCCGAAATTGAATCGTACAATCAAGTTTCGGATCAAGACCTCGCGCGCGACAAGATGATTGCGCCCGCGCTGATGATGTTCTTCGATATTCGCTACGTCGTGATCAATCCCGCGGTACCCGGGCGCCCGCCGTACAGCGATACGCGCGGCGCGGTCATGGATTATCTCCAGCAAGTTCTTCCGCTCGGCGAGAAGATTTACGACCGCGATGGCGTAATCGCGTATCGAGTCAATCAGGCGCAGGTGTCGGTCAAGCAAACGATCGCGTTCGGCTCGGATTCGGCGTATCCGTACCAAGCCGAAGGGTGGGCTCGCGCCGAAGTGCTGGACGGCGAGTTGGCGAATTGGGTGAATCGACGCCAAGCGCGTGTGCTGTTTCCGATTCGCGACATCGCCGACTATCACAGCACTTTGCGCGCGTTGCCTTTCGTTTACGCTCAATCGCCTGCGCAAACGCTGGAGATTTTCGTCAACGATCAGCTGATTCAGAAACTTGAAATGAAACCAGGTTGGTCGGATTACACTGTGACGATTCCGGCGCGCGCATTGCGCCCCGGGCTGAACGATTTGATTTTGCAGTTCGGTTACGCGGCGCGTCCGCGCGATGTGTTGCCGGTCAATTTTGCGGTTGGCGCGACCGGCGTGAATAGCCCGGTCGACGTCGCGGTCAGCAGCGGCGCGCTCGGTTCGATCAAAGTAAACGGGCGCGAAGTATCGCCGCTGGGACGCGGGTACAACGTTGTCGTCATCGATCCAAAGAGCGGCGCGGTCGTCAGCGCGAGATCGTTCAACACCGCGGACGACCGCGCCCAATCGCGCGCGATGACCGATCTGCTCGCGCAAGTGCCGAACGGCTTTATCGTCGCGGTTGCCGCGCAAGAAAACGCGGGCGCGAACCTGGGTGATCGGACGGCGGCAATGCTGCGCGGCATCGGCGGGCAAGTCGATCCGCGCGCGAACCCGACACGCGCGCACGCGCTGATCGGTGTCAAAGGTGCGACGCCCGGCGCAGCGTTGGAGCAATCGAATGATGGCGCGGCGTTCGTTTCGGTTGGACACAATGTGGACGAGCGGACGCTCGCGGCGGCGGTGAGTGCGGTTGTGATCGAGAGAAAATGAAGCGTCATTCTTTGGAAATTCGAGATTCGAGATTCGAAATTCGATCCTTTGTGCGAAATAGGATTTTGAATTTTGAATTTCGAATCTTGAATTCCTGGCTGATTCCACTTGCGCTTGCAATGGTTACCTTCTTGCTCTACGCGCGCACTCTTGCTCCCGATGTCGTGGACGCGGACGGCGGCGAGTTTCAATTTGCCGCATGGAATTTCGGTTTCGTGCATCCCACCGGCTATCCGCTCTTTCTGATTCTTGGCGGGCTGTTTCAACATTTCGTACCGATTGGAAATCCGGCGTATCGGCTCAACCTCTTCACCGCGCTGACCGCCGCGGGCGCGGTTGCCGCGCTTTATTTCGCCACGAACGAACTTACGCGGCATCGCGGCGCGGCGCTGATCGCGGCAGCGTCGTTCGCCGTGACGCGAACATTTTGGTACGACGCGGGCGCGGCGGAAGCGTACGATCTCAACGCGTGCTTCGTCGCGCTACTCATTTACATCGCGTTGCGCTGGCAAGCCGAACCGGGTGCGCGTAAATTTGCCGCGTTCTGTTTTGTGTTCGGACTCGCACTCACGCATCATCGGTCAATTGTGCTGTGGCTGCCGGCGTTCGCGTTCTTCTTCGCGTATTGCATGTTGCGTGTTCCGTTCGATGTCACGCATCACGCATCACGCATCACGCAACACGTTTCACGTTTCACGTTATATTTTTTGCTCCCCCTTGTGCTTTACCTCTACATTCCACTCCGCGCGCCCGCGTCGCCGTACTTTTCGTTGCCGCTCGCGCCCGGACGCGATCTCGTTCTGTACGACAACACGTTTACCGGATTTGTGAAATTCATTCTCGGACGTACTTTTCAATCCGAGATCGGTTGGAACGCGGCGAGCGCGGCGCGGCTGTTGGCATCGCCACGATTGCTTGTCGATCAATTCGGCGCGGTTGGCGTCGCGCTCGGCGCGATTGGTTTCGGCGCGATGGTGTGGCGCAAAGAGTGGGCACGATTTACCCTACTGACGACCGGCTTTGGCGCGACGATTCTCTTCGCGTCGGTTTATCATATCGGCGATATTTTTCACTACTACATTCCTGCATATTTGGCGTGGGTGATGGGGATAGGGTGCGGAATAGCGTGGCTGGCGTCGCTCATTCGTAATTCCAAATTCGAAATTCAGAATTCGAGACGCGAATTTCGGATTTGGAATTTGGAATTCGGTGTGATTGCGATAATCGCCTTGTTAATTTTACCGTTTCAGATTTTCAGCAACTATTCTTTCGCCGACCGCAGCCGCGAGATGCAAGCGCGCGCGCAATGGACGCGTATTCTGTCCGCGCCGATTCCGCAAAACGCGATTCTCATTTCCAACGACCGCGACGAGATGATGCCACTGTGGTACATCCAGTACGTCGAAAACGCGCGGCGCGATCTGTTGGGACTCTTTCCGTTGATCACACCCGCGCCGGAACACGCGAACATCGGACGCTTGACCGATAGCGTGCTCGACGCGAATCGTCCGATCTATTTCGTCAAGCCGATGCCGGGAATCGAGATCAAATACCGCGTGAATTCGTCCGGCGCGTTGCCGCGTGTGATCGGACGCGCGGCAGCCCAACCGCCGCAATATTCGAGTGATGCGATATTTGCGGAGCGCGTGCGCGTGGTCGGATATGACGTCGCGCGTCAAGCGGACGCGTTGCGCGTCGCGGTTTATTGGAGCCCGCTCGCGAAACTGGATCGGAATTACACGACGTTCGTTCATTTGCTCGACGCGCGCGGCAGCAAAATCGCGCAGGGCAACGATCATCAAGTCGGCGGCGCGTTTTACCCGACGACGGTGTGGGATGTCGGCGAGACGCTGCGCGATGAATTCGTCATCGCGCTGCCGATGAATCTCGCGCCTGGAACGTACGCGCTGGTCGCGGGAATGTACGCGTCAGACGCAGAACCGCTCGGCGCGCCGGTAACGATTGGCAGCATCGAAATCAAATGACGATAGGGGAATCGAAATGCCGGAAATGATCGTGGCGACGAAACCGATGATCGAAGAATTGTTCGACGGCGCGGCGTCGCAGTATGATCGCGTGGGGCCCGATATTTTCCAAAACTGGGGCGCGCGTTTGGTTGAGTTGTTGGGATTGTCCGGCGGCGAACGCGTACTCGATGTCGCGACCGGCAAGGGTGCGGTGCTGATTCCCGCCGCGCAACTTGTTGGCAAGTACGGACGCGTCGTCGGCGTGGATTTGTCGCAAAGGATGCTGGAAGAAGCGGAAGACGCGGCGCGACAAGTTGGCTTGGACAATTTTGAGTTGTACAAAATGGACGCCGAGCACCTCGAATTTCGCGACGAGATTTTCGACGCGGTCACGTGCGCGTTTTCGCTCTTTTTCTTTCCCGCGCTTGATGTTGCGCTGCGCGAAATGCGCCGCGTCTTGAAAACCGGCGGCAGGTTCGGCGCGACCATCTTCGGCACGATGCCGCCGCCATTCGATCCGGGCTGGCGGATTTTTGCGGAGCAAATGCGCGCGTACAACGCGGCGGTGCGCGTGCCGGGCAAGGTGGCGTACGCGCCGGAGGATTTGCAAGCGGTATTGACCGGCGCGAGTTTTGCGCGTGTCGAGACGCGGCTGGAAAAATGCGATGTCGTTTTCCCGGATGAGGAAACGTGGTGGGCATTTCAGTTTACGCTTGGCAATCGCGCCGCGCTGATGCGAATGACGGAAGAAACGCGCGCCAAGTTCAAAGCTGAATATCTTGAAAAGATGCGTCCGTTGTTGCGCGAGGATGGATTGCATCTGGGCGTGTCGGTGATTTACGCAGTTGCAAGTAGATAGTAGACAGTCGACAGTATTCAGTGTTCCGTTGGGGCGCATCCCACTCAATACTGAAATGAGCGCGGAGTACACCAAGCGTGGATGAGCGATCAGGTCGGCGTCAATCCAAACAAAAATTTGACAAACGCACCAACCACAATATAATGTATAATGACGAAAAGTTGGATTATGAAACGACAGGGTGGTCGGTTCAATTGCGAACCGACCGCTTTTTGTGTACCTGCTGGATCAACTTGGAAGGAGGGAATCTTTTTCAAGGAGGTTATCGCAGGTGAACTGGTCGCACATTTCTATTGGGGAAGCCGTAGGCGTGTGGTCGGTGTTGGGCGTTGCCGTCGCCGGGCTACTGTACGCAGTGTTCCTCACGCGCCAAATTTTGCGCGAGGATCAAGGCACCGCGGCGATGCAAGACATTTCGAATCGCATCCGCCAGGGCGCAGTCGCTTATTTGAATCGACAACTGCGCGCGATTGTGTTGTTCATTGCACTTTTGACGCTGGCATTGTTCGCCAGCGCGGCTCTAGTGAAGGAGCTGCCCAAGTACGTCACCGATGCCGGGTTCGATGGTTTATCCATCGCGTTGGGACGCGCGGGCGCATTTCTGATGGGCTCGTTATTTTCGTTGGCGGTCGGGCAGATCGGAATGCGGATGGCGGTGTTGGGCAACGTGCGCGTCGCGGCGGCAGCGCGCCGCAGTTTCGGCGAAGCATTGCGGATCGGCTACCGCACCGGCACGATCACCGGAATGCTGACGGACGGGCTTGGACTTTTGGGCGGCACGATTATTTTTATGATGTACGGTCAAGCCGCGCCGGAAGTCTTGTTGGGTTTTGGTTTTGGCGGCACGCTGATCGCGCTGTTCATGCGCGTCGGCGGCGGCATCTACACCAAAGCCGCGGATGTCGGCGCTGATCTCGTCGGCAAAGTCGAAAAGGATTTGCCGGAAGACGATCCCCGGAACGCCGCCGTCATCGCCGATCTCGTCGGAGACAACGTGGGCGATTGCGCGGGGATGGCGGCGGACGTGTTTGAATCGTACGAAGTGACGATTGTCTCCGCAATGATCCTCGGTATTTCGATTGCGACTGCCGGTCCCACGTTCCAGTTCCAGTGGATTTTGTTTCCCCTCCTCGTGCGTGCCATCGGCGTTTTTTCCTCGATTGTCAGTACCTACTCTGTCCGAATTTCCCATGAAGGTGAGAGCGCGTTCAAAGCGATTGATCGCGGTTTTCGACTGGCGGCGCTCATCAGCACCGTTGGATTTTGGGTACTCGCGTTGGTTTACATGAACGATTGGCGCGTCGCGGCGGCGACGACCGCGGGGATTGTGCTTGCCGTGTTGACCAACATGCTCACCGAGTACTACACCGGCACCGATAAAGCGCCAGTGCAAGAAATTACGCGCTCGACTTCGGGCGGTCCCGCGACGACGATTCTTTCCGGGCTTTTCGTCGGGATGGAGTCGTCGGTCTGGGCGATCCTGGCAGTGGCGGGCGCGATTTTCGCGAGCGTCGTGATCTTCAACGGCGAATCGGTGACGATGATTTTGTACGGCGTCGCGCTGTGCGGTATCGGTCAACTCACTTTGACCGGCAACAACATCAGCATGGACGCGTTCGGACCGATTGCCGACAACGCGAACGGCATCGGCGAGATGTGTCACCTCGAACCGAAGGCGCGCCAAATCATGGCAGACCTCGACGCGGTGGGCAACACGACCAAAGCTGTGACCAAAGGGATCGCGATTGCGTCGGCGGTCATCGCGGCGGTTTCGCTGTTTGGCGCGTTCGGCGATACGGTGCTCGAAACGATGCGTTCACTGCATATGCCGACGCCGGAAAGTTTCGCGATCAATATTTCGATGCCGCAAGTGTTTATCGGCGTGTTGATCGGCGGCGCGGTTCCGTTCCTTTTCAGTTCGATGACAATCCGCGCGGTCGGTCGTTCCGCGAATTTGATCGTGGACGAAGTGCGGCGGCAGTTCCGCATTCCGGGTTTGATGGAAGGCAAAGTCGCACCGGACTATAGCAACGCGGTCGAGATTTGCACGCGCGCGGCGCAGCGCGAATTGCTCGGCGTGGGCGCGCTCGCGGTGCTGTCGCCCGTCATCGTCGGTTTCGTTTTGCAGACGGAAGCGCTCGGCGGCTTTCTCGCGGGCGTCATTCTTTCCGGGCAATTGATGGCGGTCTTTATGGCGAACGCGGGCGGCGCGTGGGACAATGCAAAAAAAGTGATCGAAGATGAACCGCGCGATCATGTCGCGAACACCGGCAAGGGCTCGGAGCGGCACAAAGCGAGCGTCGTCGGCGACACAGTTGGCGATCCGCTGAAAGACACATCGGGACCCGCGCTGAATCCGTTGATCAAAGTGATCAATATGGTTTCGGTGCTGATCGTTCCGCTCGTCGTCCAGTTTTCACAAACGCTCAAATCGTTCCAGATGCCGACGGTTAGCGCGTGGCATTGGACAACGCTCGTCGTCGTCGCGCTCGCGGTGGCGGTGGGTTTGTTCATCTACACGCGCATCGTCGCGGCGAACCGTCAACGGGTGACGGTGATCGCCGATGATCAACCGGCGCGACGCAAATAAATATCGCGAGAGACCAGATGCAAGTCTGGTCTCTTTTTTTCGCCGGTTGCATTTCGACAAAACCTGTGATAGAATCCGGTCAACTGGATATTGATGTGACGCCGCGATTGCTCGGCCGGACAAAGGTGTTCGACCGTGTTTGTGTTTTTTACTGCGGCAAGCATTGGGGAAAGGGGAGGCGCGTATGGATTTGATCGGGGTCGTGCCTGTATCGGGAGTTTTGGCGCTCTTGTTCGTCGTGTATCTCGCGTGGGATGTGCTGCGCCGCGACAAGGGCACGCCGGAAATGCAGCAAGTCGCCGCGACAATCTACGAAGGCGCGGTCGCCTTCATCACGCGGCAGTACAGCACGATCGGCGTGCTCGCCGTGATGACCGCGGTGATCATCGCGATTCTGGTCGCGCTCTTCGAGACGTATTCCGAAACCGGGATCGTCGGTTTTGAATTGGGCTGGCGCACCGGCGTCGCGTTTTTGGTTGGCGCGGCGGCGAGCGCGCTGAGCGGCATCATCGGCATGTACGTCGCGGTGCAATCGAACGTGCGCGTCGCCGGCGCGGCGCGGCAGGGTGTCGCACCCGCGCTCGCCGTCGCGTTGCGCGGCGGCGCGGTCAGCGGTTTTCTCGTCGTCGCGTTGTCGCTCATCGGCGTGTACGCGATGTTCAGCGCGTACGGCGGATTTGCGGGACCCGAAGCCGCAAAGCACGCGCCGTTTCTGATCGTCGGAATGGGCTTTGGCGCGAGTTTTGTCGCGTTGTTCGCGCAGTTGGGCGGCGGCATTTACACCAAAGCCGCGGATGTCGGCGCGGATCT
>DYJA01000097.1 GCA_020723345.1 Candidatus Aquidulcis sp.
CGAGTTCGATTTCGCGCAACGCTTCGCGCGCGTTCGCCGGATCCATTTGATACGCGCGTCGGTCGCCGAATTGCGGCGTCGAGCCAGCCGCTTCGCGGAACGGACCGTAAAACCCGCTCGCGAATTTCGCGGCGTACGCGAGAATCGGCGTGTCGGCAAAGCCAGCGCGATCCAACGCCGCGCGAAGCGCGGCGACGCGCCCATCCATCATGTCGCTCGGCGCGACGATGTCCGCGCCCACGCGCGCGTGGCTCACCGCTTGCCGCGCGAGCAGTTCGAGCGTCGGATCGTTCAGCACGTGTCCGTCCTTGACGACGCCGCAATGTCCGTGCGACGTGTACTCGCACAAGCAAACATCGGTGATGACGACGAGTTCCGGCGCGACGCGTTTGATCGCGCGAATCGCGTCTTGCACGATCCCGTGATCGTTCCACGACGCGCTGCCGATTTCGTCTTTGCTCGCCGGTTCGAGCACGCCGAAAAGCAAAACCGCCGGGATTTTCAGCGCGGCGATTTTTTCGATCTCGGCGGGCAAGCGATCAACCGACCAGCGATATTGTCCGGGCATCGCGCCGATTTCTTGTTTGACTTGTTTGCCCTCGGCGATGAAAAGCGGATAGATCAAATCGCGCGCGCTGATTTCCGTTTCGCGCACGAGATCGCGCAGCGCCGCGCTGGCGCGCAGACGCCGGAGCCGGACGATTGGAAATTGCGCCGTTCTCAACTGGGATGGCTCGACGTTCATTCCGATTACCTCATGGCAAGTCCCCAAAATAGTGCCGCGCCGATAAAACTGATCGCGGAGACGATGTGCATTCCGATGATGTAGGTGACGAGGTGACGTTGCGTGTACGGGACGCGCAGCAGCACGCGATCGTAGAACGCGCGCCACAGCCGCAACGTGCGGGTGCCGCGCCATTCGAGATACTGTTTCAACTCGTTCAGCCACGCGCGTGCGGCTTGGTGCGCCGACTGCACGAGCGCGTCCACGTCGGGTGCGTCGATGCTTGCCAAGATTTCTTGGTAGAGTAAACGCGTACCGACCGCGCAATCTTGGACGCTGAACGTGACGCGCGAATTCTGATCATCGGCGCGCTGGTGACTGAGACTCCGCCCCGGGATCAATTCGATGATGCGCGTGACGCGCGTCAGATTTTTCTTGTCGCGGCGCAGATCGATTCGAAACGCGCTGTCCAATCCGAACGGCTCAGGCGTCAATTTTTCGACCTTGACCACGTCCCACAACGGACTGAGCCGCATGCGTTTCTCGATGTCGGCGACGAGCGACCACACTTCATCGCGCGGCGCCTGAATATCGATGCTAGCCGAAACTGTTAATGTCTCCACGAGGTTCTCCTTTCTCGAACAAGAGAACCAACGCCTTCGTTAGTCCTTCCAAAGTATATTCTTGCGCGATCGCGTCGACGCGCAAACCCAGGTCACGCGCGGTTTGCGCGGTGACGGGACCGATGCAGGCGATTTTGGATTTGTGATTTATGATTTCAGATTGATGATTTAATGCGGCATCGAGACCGCGCACGGTTGAAGAACTTGTGAAGGTGATCGCGTCGATCGCGCCGCGTTCGACGAGCGCGCGGATGTGTTGCGCGAGCGGATGGTGCGCGTCGGTTGTGACGGTGCGATATGCCGCGACATCGTCAACGATTGCGCCGCGCTCGCGCAAACCTTGTGCGAGCGCTTCCCGCGCGCTGCCGGCGCGCGGCAACAGGATCCGTTTTCCCGCCACATTGCCGATTTGTTCGACGATTGCTTCCGCGACGTACTCGCGCGGCACGAAATCGGCGCGCAGACCGTGCCGCGCGAGTTCTTCCGCCGTCGCGGGACCGATCGCGGCGAGGCGCGTGTTGGCAAACGCGCGTGCGTCGCGTCCGCGCGCGCCGAGTCGTTCCCACACGGATGCGACGCCGTTGACGCTCGTAAAGATGATCCAATCATACGACTGTGCGAGCGCGGCGTCAAGGGGTGCGTAATCGTCGAGCGGCAAAATCTGAATCACGGGAAATTCAATTGGCTCTGCGCCAAGTTCCGCGAGTTGCCGCGACAATTCGCTGGCTTGTTCGCGCGCGCGCGTCACCAGAATTCGTTTGCCGAAGAGCGGGCGATCTTCAAACCAGCGCAACTTGTCGCGCAAATTCACCACAGCGCCGACGATCAGCACGGCAGGCGGTTTCATATCGCGACCGCGTTCCGCGATGTTTTCCAACGTGCCGACAAGCGTTTCCTGCTGCGGCGTCGTTCCCCAACGTACCAGCGCGGCGGGCGTCGTCGCATCGCGTCCTGACTCGCGCAACGCGGCGATGATGCTTTCCAAATTTTCCACGCTCATCAGAAAAACAAAAGTTGGAAGTTGGAGGTTGGAAGTTGGATCGTTGTCGTCGCGCAGATGTCCTGTTGTGACGGTGAACGATGACGTGACCCCGCGCTGGGTGACCGGAATTCCCGCGTACGCCGGCGCGGCAATCGCGCTCGAAATGCCGGGTACGATCTCAAACGGGATGCCCGCGTCCGCGAGCGCGAGCACTTCTTCGCCGCCGCGACCGAAGACGAACGGATCGCCGCCTTTCAATCGCACGACGATTTTCCCGGCGCGCGCTTTTTCGACGAGGAGCGCGTTGATTTCGGACTGCGGCAGCGCGTGATCGCTGCTTGCTTTGCCGACGTAAAGTTTTTCCGCGTGCGCGGGCGCGTGATCCAACAACGCAGGCGCGACGAGCCGGTCGTACACCACAACATCCGCGCGTCGCAAACATTCCGCGCCTTTGACAGTGATGAGACCTGGGTCGCCCGGTCCTGCGCCGACGAGATAGACTTTGCCGTCCATGTTTCAGTGAACAGTAAACAGTGAGCAGTGAACAGTGAGCAGTGAACAGTGAGCAGTCTTCAGTTTTCAGTATTCAGTGGTTCGCATCATCAATTGAATACTGGATACTGAAAACTGTTTACTGTTGACCGTTCACTGTTAACTGGCTTGCCAATTTTTCTCCGATGGTTTCTGCTTGCATCACATCGCCGCGTACCTCGCCGCGCGCGACACGCGTACCGTCTGCGTTCGCGATGAGCCCGCGCAACCTGAGCGTATCGCCGCTCACTTGTCCGTACGCGGCAATCGGGACCGCGCAGCCGCCGCCGAGCGCGCGCAAGAACGCGCGTTCCGCCGTCGTCGCCGCGCGCGTCGGCGCGTGATCGAGCGGCGCGAGCAGGCGCAAGATCGTCGCGTCGTCCGCGCGCGCTTGTACCGCAAGCGCGCCTTGTCCGGGCGCGGGCAACGTGAGGTCGAGTGACAGATATTCGGTGATGCGATCCGCATAGCCCAAGCGCAGAACGCCGGCAGCGGCGAGCACAATCGCGTCGTACTCGTCAGTTTCTGCTTTTCGCAGGCGTGTGTCTACGTTGCCGCGCAGATTCACGATTTGCAAATCGGGACGATGCGCGCGCAGTTGCGCGGCGCGGCGGAGCGAACTCGTGCCGACGCGCGCATTTTTCGGCAAGCGATCCAATCCCAGGTTCAAACGCGAGACGAGAACATCGCGCGCGTCTTCGCGTTCCGTGATCGCGGCGAGCGTCAACCCATTTGTCTTTGCGAGGAGCGCACGCGAAGCGTGAGCGGAGCGCAGCGAAGTCGAAGGATTGCGCGACGAAGCAATCTCCGAATTGGAACTTGGGGATTGCTTCGCTTCGCTCGCAATGACATCCGGGACTGGCAAATCTTTGAGCGAGTGAACCGCCAGATCGATTTGTCCCGCGAGCAGCGCCGCTTCGATCTCGCGCGTGAACAGTCCCTTGTCGCCGATTTGCGGCAAGGGCGTGTCGGTTTGCGTATCGCCTTTCGTCGTGATCGTTTGAACGACGATTTCGATTTCTGGATGCAGCACCGCGAGTTTCTGCGCGACCCAGTTTGTTTGCCACAGCGCGAGTTTGCTCCCGCGCGTCCCGATGACGAGTTTCATACTGAATGCTGAACACTGAACACTGAAAACTGAATACTGTTTACGACGTGTTGCGTGTTTCGTATTGCGTAACGATGGTTTCCACAATTTGGCGCGCGTCCTCCACGCGTCCCGCGCGCACGAACGGCAGCGCGGCGTCGATCAATTCATCCCACAAGGTCGCGCGGCGTTCCTGCGGCACGCGCGCTTGCACGCGCGGGCGCACTTCCGCGAGCAGGTCGGCGAGGCGCGCGTACTCCGCGCCGATGGTATTTTCGATTTCCTCGCGTAGTCGTTTGGCGAGCGCGGGACTCGCGCCGCCCGTGCTGATCGTGATCGCGATCGCGCCGCGTCGGACGACGGCGGGCGCGTGAAAGGCGCAATGCGCGGGATCGTCGACGACGTTGACCAAAATACCGCGCGCGCGCGCTTCGGCGTACACCGCTTGATTGACTTGCGGATCGTCGGTCGCCGCGATGACGACGCGCGCCTCGCGCAAATCGCCGGGTTGATACGCGCGGCGAATGAGCGTGACGCGCGAATCGCGCGCGAGGTCGTCTAGTTCGCGCGTGAACTGCGGGGCGATGACGACGACGCGCGCGCCGGCGTCGAGCAGTCCGCGCGCTTTACGCGTCGCCACCGCGCCGCCGCCGACGACGACCGCGCCGGATTCAAGATCGACGAGTGTGATCGGATAGTTGCTCATTTGAAAACGACCGTCGACTGCCGACCACCGACCGCCGAGTGTGCATGGCAGTTCGCTTGCAGTTAATTGCCTTGTGCGATAAACCACGGCGGTCTGCCGTCAGCCGTCGGTGGTCATTATACTACAAAATTCGTTCGCGGCTAACTTGAGCGCGGCGTGTTTGACTTATCCGTCAAAATCTCGTACACTGGAAATGTGAGCGAAATATCGCGTCGATTCAAAAGTGCGCGCGGCGTGCTGCGCCGGTTGTTCGCGCGCTCGTTTTGGCTGAACCTGGGTCTCGGTACCAAAATGACCTTGATGGTGTTAGTCGGTTTGACCGCGCTCGTGGTTTTCTTCGGTTTCTTGAGTGTAAGCGCGGCGCAACAGACAACCGCGCGCGCGCTGCAAGAGCGTGTCATCCTCGTCCAACTCGCGGCGAATCATGCCGACTATGTTTTGGGCAACGCGCAGACGCTGTTGGAATCCACTGCCTCGCGCGACGTTTTTGTCAAGCCCGCAGCAATCGCGGCGCAGCAAGAGATCTTGCGCGTATTGCAGGCGGATGCAGGATCGCTATTTCGCCAAGTGCTGTTTGTCGACGCGGCGGGTAACGTGCGCGTGGCGGAGCCGCCGCTGACTGCGCCGCTTGGGTTGTCCCCGGCGCTCGCCGAAATCTCGGCAGGCAATCGATTTGTCGTAACGAGCATGAATTCGCTCGACCGCGCTCCGGCGACGATTGCCGCCGTGCCGGTGCGCGATGCGACGCAACAAATCGTCGGCGTGTTGATCGCGTCGCTCGATCTGTCGGGTCTGGGGATCAGTACGCCCATGCAAGCAGTCACATTGGGACAGACCGGTTATCTCGAAATCGTCGACGCCCAGGGTTTGATCGTTCTGAGCACGCGCTCGAGCAATTTGATGCGCGCCGCCGATCATGGTGAATCCTTGGTCAGCATGATTCGCGACGGCAAGAGCGTTGTGACGACGTGTCACAATTGTCATGCGACCGATGTGGGGGTGAATCGCGAACTCGAAGTGATCGCGTTCGCGCCGATGAAGCGCGTGCCCTGGGGCGTCGTCGTGCGTCAGACGGAAGCCGAAGCGTTCGCGTCGGCAAGACAACTGCAAGGGCAAATCGTGTTGGTCGGCGTGTTGTCGGTGCTCGGCGCGGTCGTACTCGTGTGGCTCACGACGCGCAGCGTGATCGCGCCAGTGCAGGATTTGACGACGGCGGCGCAACGGATCGCGGAGGGCGACTTGACCACGCCAATCCAGATCACCCGCGGCGATGAGATCGGCGCGCTCGCCGATTCGCTCGACGATATGCGAGCGCGGCTGCAAACCAGTATCGCCGAGATCCATGCGCTGAATCGCGATCTCGATGCGCGGGTGCAAGAACGCACGCGCGAATTATCCGCGTTGAACACGGTAGCGGTAACTGTCGCTCAGCCGTTTCATCTACGCGAGTTGCTGGATCAAGCGCTCGCGCAGGTCTTGCGGGTGATAGACGTGCAAGCCGGCGCGATCTTTTTGCTCGACGAAGAGACGCGTACGCTGAATCTCCAGGCGCGGTGCGGCGCGTCGGAACAAGCCGCGCAATCGATGATGACGCTGCACTTGGACGACAGCGCGTGCGGCGGTGTGATCGAAAAAGGGCATCCCGTCGTCGTGCCCGATCTCAGTTACTATCGGTCGAGCGCCGGACGTTCCCTTTGGGCGGCGGGCTTGTGCGCGCTCGTCCACGTGCCGTTGATCAGCCGCGGCGTCGCGTTGGGCACGATGTGCGTCGCTACCGCGCAGCCGCGCGATTATCAACCCGAAGAACTCGATTTGCTGATGGCGATTGGAAGCCAGATCGCCGTGGGCATCGAAAACGCGCGGCTGTACGACGAACTCGCGCGGCGCGATCAACTGCGCGGCGTGCTGCTCGACAAAGTGATCGCGGCGCAAGAGGACGAGCGCAAACGGATCGCGCGCGATTTGCACGACGATACGAGTCAGTCGCTTTCCGCGCTGATCTATTCGCTCGAAGCGATTGAGGCGAGTTGTCCCAGTTCGCCCGTGCAGACCGCGCTCACGACGATGCGGCAACGCGTGACGCAAATTCTCGACGGGATTCACAAATTGATTTTCGATTTGCGCCCCAGCATGTTGGATCATCTGGGTTTGTTCGTATCGTTGCGCTGGTACGCCGAGACGCACTTGCAGCCGTTGGGGATGCGCGTCTCTTTGGAAGAACGCGGCACGCCGCGACGTTTGCCATCCAAGACCGAGACGGCGTTGTTCCGCGTGGTGCAAGAAGCCATCAACAACATCGCGAAACATTCGGGCGCGCGCAACGTGCAACTGAGTTTTGAGTGCTACGACGGTCTGGTGCAAATCGTCGTCGCGGACGACGGCATCGGCTTCGATGTATCCGATGCGGCGCGTTCCACCGATCGGCAACGCGGGCTAGGATTGGTCGGGATGCAGGAGCGCGTCGGGTTGCTGGGTGGACAAATCTCGCTGGTATCTGCTCCGGGGCACGGCACGCAAATTTCGATTCGTCTGCCGGTGGAGGGATGAGGGATGCCAGGGATTCGCGTTTTGCTCGTGGACGATCATGCGATTCTGCGCGAGGGTTTGCGTTCGTTGCTCTCGCTGCAACAAGATATTCAAGTCGTGGGCGAAGCGGGGGATGGACAAACCGCGCTGGATTTGATTGCGCAACTCAAGCCCGATATCGTGGTGATGGATATTGCGATGCCGGGCATGGACGGACTGGAAGCGACGCGGCGGATCAAGAAAGATTTCCCCGAGACGCGCGTGTTGATCTTGACGCAGCACGACAATCGCGAGTACGTCTTTTCGCTGTTGCAGGCGGGCGCGGTCGGTTACATTTTGAAAAAATCGGGCGGCGCGGAAGTGCTCAACGCGATTCGGAGTACGTTCAACGAAGGCGCGTTCCTGCCGCCGGGCATCGCGCGCGAGGTGATGGATCGCTACATTCAGCGACCGCCAGCGGAGACGGGGCGACCGCATTTGACGGAGCGCGAAAAGGAAGTGCTGCGGTTGATCGCAGAAGGCAAGAGCAACAAGGAAATCGCCGAGCAACTTTTCCTGAGCGTCAAAACGGTGATGGTGCATCGCACGAACATCATGGAAAAATTGGACATTCATAGTCGAACCGAGTTGGTCAAGTACGCGATTCGGCAGGGGATAATCAGTGTTCAGTAGATCAGTCTTCAGTCTTCAGTGTTCAGTCTGAATACTGGATACTGAACACTGAAGACTGCACGAGGTCTTGAATGTACCTCTACGCGGGCGCGTCATTGCAGGGCAGTCAAGTCGAATACACGATCGTGCGTGAAGTCGCGCGCGGCGGGATGGGCGCGATTTACTGCGCGGAAGATCGCGCCAACAATCGAATCGTCGCGATCAAACAGGCATGTCTTGACCCGGCGTGCGGCGGCAACATCGCGCAGATCCGCGAGCGTCTGACGTACGAGATGCAAGCGTTGATGCCGCTCGATCATCCGAACATTCCGAAAGTGTACGAGCAATTTTCGCGTTATGAAAATGAGTACCTCGTGATGGAATTTATCGAAGGACAGACGCTGCGGAAGATTCAAGAGCAGGCGCCGGGCGTGAAGAGACGGATCGAACAAGCGCGTGTGCTGGGGTGGGCGCTCCAGGTGCTGGACGCGCTCGCGTATTTGCACGCGCAACCCAAGCCGATCATCCATCGCGACCTCAAGCCGGAAAACATGATTCTCGCGCAGGATGGACGCGTAGTGCTGGTGGATTTCGGCTTGATGAAACAAGTCGAGCGTCAACTCGAAAGCGGTCCGCTGATTCACGCGATCGGCACGATAGAATTCGCGCCGCCGGAGCAGTACGCGGAAAGCGGCGGGCACACGGATCAGCGCACCGATATTTACTCGCTCGGCGCGACGCTGTACTCTTTGCTCGCCGGACACCTGCCACCGCGCGCGGTAGATCGGATGTTGCCGATGTCGATGAGCGCGCCGCTCAAGCGCGGCGCGCTGCGCCAAGCCAATCCCACCGTGTCGCCGCGCGTCGAGGAGATCATTTTCAAAGCGATGGAAATCGAACCGGAAAAGCGTTATCCGTCTGCGCGCGCGATGCGTGAGGCGATTTGCCCCAGTCGCAAGTTTATTCCCCTCCCCTTTTGAAAGGCGGAAGGATGAGGGATGAAGCCCTGTGCGAAATCAAAGGGTTCATCCTTCATCCCACCGAGCGTGCCTTCCTCCTTCGCAAAATACGGCAAACACCCTACTCGAAATAGGTTGTCTGCCGTATTATCTGCCATGCCAAGTCGCGTATAATTGTAGCAGGTGAAAGCCGAATATTTGTTTCTATCCCCCTGAACACGCGGTCGTGTCGGGGGCGGTTTGTTTTCGGAATTCTCCCTGCGGCTAGGGATAAAACGGCAGCCCACACTGGGACGGCTGCTGGCGATGACCACGATTCCCAGAGAAGGGAGGCGATCAGCGGAAAGCCACGCGGTCGTGGGTGCGTCAATCGTCAAATGGAAAAGTACGTCAGACATCAAGGAGGATTGTATGAAAATCAGTGAAGATTGGTGGGCTGTCATCTGCGCGTTCGCGCTCATGGTCTTGGGATTGGTGGGCGTGCTGGGTAAAGCCAAGGGAATGCTCAACATTCCGTGGTAATCCATTGCCAGTTATTGTGAAATTCCAAGATTCTGTACGTTTGCATTGCTGCAACGTACGCGTCATCAAAGGGAGATGTTTATGAACAACAAATGGGCAGGCCTCATTGTGGGCCTCATTATCGTTCTCGTGCTCGCTTGGTGCAGTTGGCAGGGTTCTCTCTGGGCAACGACCAGTCTGGGCGATTTCGGCAAGGCGTTGGAATTCCCGCTCTGGGCAGCCGTGCTGGGTCTCATTGCAAACGTCGTTCTCGGCGCCCTCAAACTCAAGGATTTCGTCAAGCCCGGTATCCGCACCGAGTTATTCCTCAAAATCGGTTTGGTGTTGCTGGGGTTGGGGATTAACATCACCACGGTGGTTCGCGCGGGCGGCGGTGGCGTGATCCAGGGTATCTTTATGGTCACCACGGTCTTCCTCTTCTCGTGGTGGCTGGGCGGCGTGTTCAAACTGTCCGATAGTATGCGCGCCGTGATGTCCACCGCGATCGCGATCTGCGGCGTCTCCGCCGCGATTGCGGCGGCGGGCTCCGTGCTGGCGAAGAAAGAGGAACTCGCGTACATCACCGCGCTCGTCATCGTCACGGCGTTGCCGCTGATGGTCATCATGCCGTACATCGCGCAGGCGTTGGCGCTATCCCCGTCGGTCGCGGGCGCATGGTTCGGCGGCAACATTGACACGACGGCGGCGGTCGTCGGCGCGGGCACGATTCACAGCAAGCGGGCGCAAGAGATCGCGAGTATCGTCAAGATGTCGCAGAACGCGTTGATGGGTCTGGTCGCGTTCATTCTCGCGATTTACTTTGTGACTGTCGTCGAGAAAGGCAAAGAGAAGCCGAGCGCGAAGGTGATCTGGGATCGCTTCCCCAAGTTCGTGCTAGGGTTCATCATTGCCTCGGTGCTGGCTTCGCTGGTGGATGCCAAGGGCGCGAACCTGATCTTCTCGGCGGAC
Source organism: Candidatus Aquidulcis sp. (assembly GCA_020723345.1). GTDB lineage: Bacteria > Chloroflexota > Anaerolineae > UBA4142 > UBA4142 > VGOB01. The sequence continues at coordinate 10,260 of DYJA01000097.1, forward strand.
GCGCTGTCAGGACTTGCCAACCTCAAGAACTGGCTCTTTGCGATGGCGTTTGTCTGCATCGGCTTGGAGTTAGACTTTGGCTCCATCAAACAAGTCGGCGGCGCGCCGTTCTGGTGCTACATGATCGTCACGGTGTTCAACACGGTGCTGGCGTTGATCGTGGCGTACATCATCTTCGGGATGCTCTTCCCGGTCTAGGCGCGGCGCGCGTGTCTGTTCGGCGAGTACGATTCCCACCCCCTGCCTTCTTCGCGGTTTGGCACGGAGCAGGGGGTGGAGTTTGGTAGCGGCATGCGGCGCTAGATACGGTTCGAAAGCAATGCGTGCTCCAACTTGCAAGAACCCCTACATTTAGGAGACCATTGAACATGGATGAGAAAACGCTTTCCCGCCGACGATTCCTGATCGAGACTAGTTCGCTGGCGACCGGCTTTGTGACTGGCGCTGGACTGGTTGGACTTACGGCGTGCGCGCCGAAAGAGATCATCAAAGAAGTCGTCAAAGAAGTTCCGAAGGAAGTGATCAAGGAAGTCGCCAAAGAAGTTCCCAAATGGCCCTGGCCCTACGTCAAACTGGACCCCGAAGTCGTTCGCAAAAAAGCGCACTTTGGGTACTACAAGGACGCGTGTTGCTACGGCGCGTTCTGGGCAATTGTGGATGCTCTGCGCGAAAAGATCGGCTTTCCGTACACGCAAATCCCAACCGAGTTGATGGCTTATGGCGAGGGCGGGCTCGTCGGCATGGCGAGTCTGTGTGGCGCATTGAATGGCGCGGCGGCGGCGATTACGCTCGTCACCGATAAAGACACCTGGAAAAAACTCAACAAAGAATTGGCGAATTGGTACACCCAATTCCCCTTCCCCAGCGATACGAGTAATCAATATGCCAAGGATCACACGTTCTTGGTGGACAAGTACAAATCGGACAAGGTGCTCGTATCGAGCGTTTCGCACTCTACGTTGTGCCACGTTTCCGTCACGAACTGGTGCAAAAAATCCGGTTTGGGCTCCGGCTCGGACGAACGCTCCGAACGCTGCGGCAGATTGACGGGTGATGTGGCGGCGCAAGCGGTGTTGCTGCTCAATCAATTCGCCGATAAGAATTTCAAGGCAGTGACGGCATCTCCGGCGACTGCGACCTGCGTGGCTTGCCACACCACGGGCAAGGACGTCAAGATCGGTCAATACACGCGCGGCGAAGAGGATTGTCTCCAATGCCACACGCCGCATGAGATCAAAAAGTGAGATGAGACATTAGAGATGCGAGGTTGGAGGAGTGATTCCAACCTCCAATCTCCAATCTCTAATCTCTCGATTTAGGAGGTACTCGATGGCGGATGAAATGAAAACGCCTTTGTTAGATGATTTGGAAAAAGGTCCTTGGCCCTCGTTTGTCAAGGATATGAAGCAGGCGGCGGCGAAGAAAGAAAGCGCCCGCGCGCTGATGGGGCAACTTGAGCAATCGTACGTCGACAACATCGGACACTGGAAACACGGCGGCATCGTCGGCGTCAAAGGGTACGGCGGCGGCGTCATCGGTCGCTATTCCGATATTCCCGATAAATTTCCCGGTGTCGAACACTTTCACACGATGCGCGTGAACATGCCCGCCGGTTGGTTCTACACGACCAAGTCATTGCGCGCGCTCTGCGATGTGTGGGACAAGCACGGCAGCGGCTTGACGAATTTTCACGGCGCGACCGGCGACATCATCCTGCTCGGCACGTCGACCGATCACCTGCAAACCTGCTTCGACGATCTCGCGGAAATCGGTTTCGATCTCGGCGGCTCGGGTTCCGCGATGCGGACGCCGAGCGCGTGCGTCGGTCCCGCGCGCTGCGAATGGGCGTGTTTCGATTCGCTCGATTTGCTGCAAACGGTGACGCGCACGTTCCAGGGACAACTGCATCGCCCGATGTTCCCGTACAAATTCAAGATCAAGATCAGCGCGTGCTCCAACGACTGCGTCGCCGCCATCGCGCGCTCCGATCTCGCCGTCATCGGCACGTGGAAAGGGAACATTCAGATTGACCAAGCCGAAGTGTTGAACTGCGCCAAGACGATGAACATTCAAACCGAAGTCGTCGATCTCTGCCCGACCCAATGTATGGCGTGGGATGGCAAGACGCTGAAGATCGACGACAAGGAATGTAATCGCTGTATGCACTGCATCAACCTGATGCCGAAAGCGCTGCGGCAAGGCAAGGAACGCGGCGCGACGATTCTCTGCGGCGGTAAAGCGCCCATTGTGCATGGCGCGCTCCTCGGTTGGGTTGTCGTTCCGTTTATGAAACTCGAACCACCGTACGAAGAGTTTATCGAGTTCGTCAACAAAACGTTCGAATGGTGGGATGAGAACGGCAAGATGCGCGAACGCTTGGGCGAATTGATCAATCGGCAAGGGATGAGCAAATTCCTGAAAGCCGTTGGAGTGAAACCGGTGCCGCAAATGATCAAACGACCGCGCGCGAATCCGTACTATTTCTGGCGCGAGGGGGTGTAGGAATGGCTACTCGAACTGACTTTGGTCCTCCCGATTACAAAACGATGCTTCCGCCGATCATCACGAAAAACTACGGACAATGGAAGTATCACGAACGCGTGAAACCCGGCTTGCTGAAACACGTCGCGGAATCGGGGGATGAACTGTACACCGTCCGCGTTGGCTCAGAACGTTTGCTCAGCACCGATCACGTGCGCGAGATTTGCGATGTCGCGGAAAAATTCTGCGATGGCTATGTGCGTTTCACGAGCCGCCACAACATCGAGTTCCTGGTTTCCGACAAGAAAAATGTCGACCCGTTGATCGCCGATCTGAAGAAACGCGGTTGGCCCGTCGGCGGCACCGGACATTCGATCACAAACATCGTCCACACGCAGGGCTGGATTCACTGTCACACGCCCGCGACCGACGCGTCGGGCATCGTCAAAGCCGTGATGGATGAACTGTTCGAGTACTTTGGCACGTCGAACTTGCCAGCATACTGCCGCATCTCGCTCGCGTGCTGCTTGAATATGTGCGGCGCGGTACACTGCTCCGACATCGCGATCCTCGGCATCCATCGCATGGTGCCCAAACTGAATCACGACATCATCCGCACCAAGTGCGAAATCCCGAACGTGATCGCGGCGTGCCCGACCGGCGCGATTCGTCCTGATCCGGCGAACAAGAGTCTCGTCGTGAACGAAGAGCGCTGCATGTACTGCGGCAACTGTTACACAATGTGTCCTGGGATGCCGGTGGCTGATCCGAAAGGCGATGGCATTTCGATCTGGGTCGGCGGCAAAGTGTCGAACACGCGCAGCGGTCCCGCGTTCTCGCGCCTCGTCATCCCGTTCCTGCCGAACACGCCGCCGCGCTGGCCCGAGACGGTTGACGCGGTCAAGAACCTCGTCGAGGTGTGGGCGAAGCACGCGCGCAAGCACGAGCGCATGGGCGAATGGATCGAGCGCATCGGGTGGGAGCGTTTCTTCGATCTCGCGAACATTCCGTTCGGCGAACAAATCATCGACGACTTTACGCTCGCATCCGAAACGTATCGCACCACCGCGGCGTTCAAGTGGTGAGCGGATTTAGGATTTATGATTTCTGATTTGTGATTTCGGCGCGCGCAGGATGAAATCCAAAGCTTAAATCATAAGTCCTAAATCAGAAATGAGGACTATGGCTGACGAAGTCACCGAGGAACTCTTGACGAAAATTCTAGAGTTCTTCAAAAAGAAAAACAAGATGTTGACCAGTCGCGACGTTGCGGCGGGAGTGGGCATCGAAAACGCGCTCGCGAAGAAAGCGCTCACGGTGCTGGTGAACGACGGTCGTTTGGAATTCACGTCCTACGGCGGCGCGACGTTCATCAAGTTGCCCGAAAATCCAGCGTAGGACAAATTTGCAAATTTGTCCAACATTCCAAGGAGTACGAACCATGCCATTCATTGATTACAAAGGGACGCAACTCGAAGTGGACGAAGACGGCTTTATCGCCGATCCTTCGATCTGGAACGAAGACCTCGCCAAGTTCATCGCCGAGTCGCAAGAAGACATCAAGGAATTGACGCCCGATCATTGGAAACTGATCTACTACTTGAACAAGTACTACAAGGATTTCGGCATCGCGCCGATGATCCGCAAAGTCTGCAAAGACACCGGCTTTGAACTCAAGTACATCTACGAACTTTTTCCGAGCGGACCCGCCAAAGGCGCATGCAAGATCGCGGGCTTGCCCAAGCCGACGGGTTGTGTGTAAATCAGTCTGAGAGTGCGAGAGTGCAATAGTGCGATAGTTCAATAGTGCGATAGTTGTATCGTTGAACACGAGTCGCTGGATAAGGCAACTATCGCACTATTGCACTACCCAACTATTGCACTTTTTCTATTGCACTGTTTTCGGAGTTTGGTATGAACGATGCCGCGATGATTTGGAATCTACTTGCCGCGCTGCTCATCGGATTCGCGTATCTGTCCGCGTTCGTGTTCATCGGCGGATTGCTGCTGCGGATCGCGCTGTACCTCAAAACGCCGGTGCCGCTCAAGATCGTGCAGACGCCGGGACCGAAAAGCGCGCCGGGCGTCGTCGCGCGGATCGCGGGCGATGTGCTGATTTTCCCGAATCTCTTCCAAGCCGACAAACTGCTGTGGCTCGGCGCGTGGATTTTTCACGCGTGCCTGTTTTTGATTCTCGTGCGGCACACGCGCTATTTTCTATATCCCGTGCCAGAACTCGTGATTGATTGGCAAAACATCAGCGTCTATGCGGGATTCCTTTTCCCCATTCCCGCGCTCTATCTTTTTTGGCGACGGCTCGCGTCGTCGCGCGTGCTGTACATTTCGGGCTTGCCCGATTACATCACGCTGATTCTGCTGACGGCAATTGCCTCGACCGGAATGTTGGTGCATTATTTCGCGCGCGTGTACCTCGTTGACGTGAAAGCGTTCACGCTCGGGCTCGTTACGTTCGCGCCCGTGCAGCCGCCGCAGCATCCGATTTTCATCGCGCATTTTCTTTTGGTCTGCTCACTCTTGCTGTGGTTCCCGTTCAGCAAATTGATGCACGCGGGCGGCGTCTTCTTCTCGCCGACGCGCAACCAAATCGACAATGTGCTGTACCCGCGCTATGTGAACAAATGGAACGAGGAGGTTCGCGTTGACTGAAACCAGCGTTGCCATTTCGAGGCGCATCTTGAGCGGAGCGACGGTTTTTGTCGCGGAGTCGAAGGAGCGCGCCTGTGCCTGAAAAATTCGCCGATTTTCCCGCGACCACGTTAACGTGGCGCAAAACGAACGGCGGTCTCGCGATTCCCGTTCCCGAAATGGACGAAGGCATCGCCGCGGCGATGGTGTGCCATCCATCGAAAGCAAAAGATATGAAGCCGATCGCGCTGCCGACGGAACGCGTCCCGCATTGGCAAGCGCGCGCGGTCGAAAAATTGCGCGAGTTGCTGGAAAAATATCGCGGCTTGTCGGTCTATCTCGATATTTGCGCGCAGTGCGGCGCGTGCGCGGACAAGTGCCAGTTCTATCTCGGCACGGGCGACCCGAACAATATGCCCGTCGCGCGCGCGAACTTGCTCCGTAAAGTGTATCGCTATTATTTCAAACGCGCGGAAAAATTTCTCGGCGGCGATGCGGAACCGTTCAACGAGCGAGTTTTGAAAGAGTGGTACACCTATTTCTATCAATGCTCCGAGTGTCGGCGCTGTTCCGTCTTTTGTCCATACGGCATCGATACCGCGGAAATTACGATGGCGGCGCGCGAGATTATGGCGTGCATCGGCGTGGCGACCAAGTACGTCACCGAAGTCGTCGCCAAGGTGTACGAGCGCGGCAACAACCTGGGTATCCCCGCGCCCGCGTGGATTGACAACTGCCAGTTCCTCGAAGAAGAATTGAAAACCGAAACGGGCAAAGACATTCGAATGCCGGTGGACGAAGTGGGCGCGGACGTTTTGCTCGTGATGCCCTCCGCCGACAATTTCGCGAATACCGACACGATGATGGCGTACGGCAAACTTTTTTACGCGCTCGGCATTTCGTGGACGACGAGCACGTATGCGAACGAGGGCGGCAACTTTGGTTTGTTCCTCAATTATCAGAACATGAAAAAAGTGAACAAGCGCATCCTCGACGCGGCGCGGCAACTAAAAGTCAAGCGCGTCATCTGGGGCGAGTGCGGTCACGCGTGGCGCGCCGCGATTTACACGAACACGCTCAACGGTCCGATGGACTTTCTCGACCCGCCGCACCCCGTTCACATCTGCCAATTCACCGCCGATATGATTGCGCGCGGCGCGTTCAAGATTGACAAATCGGCAAACGACGATTTGCTGATCACGTACCACGACCCGTGCAACGTCGCGCGCGCGGGTTCGCTCCTCGAAGAGCCGCGCGCGATGATTCGCGCGACGTGCAACAAGTTCGTCGAAATGCCGCGCAACACGATTCGCGAAAAGACGTTTTGCTGCGGCGCGGGCGGCGGCTTGCTCACCGACGAAATCATGCCGATTCGGATGGCAGGCGGCAAACCGCGCGCGGAGGCGTGCCGCTCGACGGGCGCGAACTATCTCGCGGTGCCGTGCGCGATCTGCAAAGCGCAACTGCCCGAAGTGATGAAGCACTGGAAAGTGGACGCGCGCGTTGGCGGCGTGCACGATTTGCTTTCGCGCGCGATGGTGTTGTAGAAATTTTTGATTCAGGATTTATGATTTAGGATTTACCTCGCGTAGAGTCCAAATCATAAATCAGAAATCGAAAATCATAAATCGGAATGTAATCTGCAACTATGAACAAAATCCTTTTGCTGATACTCCTCGTCGCGCTCGCGGGCGCGCTCACAATCGCGTGCGTTCCCGAAAAACCTGTGAAGGACGGACACGGCGAACTCGCGGTGACGATTGACCGCGAATTCACCGCGCCCGTCACGCACAGCCCGCTCGACTGGTGGCAGACGCGCCATTTCCAAACCGTCAACTCGGGTGACATCAAAGAAAAAGATTGCCTCTATTGCCACAAGGTTGAACGGTCGTGCAATAATTGTCACAGTTACGTTGGGGTTCGGAAAATCAAGTAATCAGTATTCAGTGTTCAGTATTCAGTCACTCACTGAATACTGAACACTGAATACTGAACACTGAGTTCAGAAATGACAGACGCAACAACTCAAGTTACATTTCCCTCAAAGTTACACACGCGCCGCGCGTTCATTCAAACGATGCTGGGTCTCATCGCGGCGGGCTGGGCGGGATGGGTGACGCAAGGCGTTTTGTTTCCCGCGCCGCGCGCGCAGACGGGGCAAGCGAAACTCGCGCTCGCGGAATTGCCTGTTGGCGCGGTCAAAGCGATTACGTACGAAGGCAAGCCCGCCATCGTGCTGCGCGACAAAGAAGGCGTGACCGCGTTCTCGCTGATTT
>DYJA01000013.1 GCA_020723345.1 Candidatus Aquidulcis sp.
GGAACGCTGGTGAACGCAAGTTCATGAAAAATTACCCAGAAACTTGTCACATCGAACGGAGTGAGACGCTTCGCGTCGCTCCGCTCGACATGACAGTTTCTGCCGACGAACATACCGCGCGGCGGTATGTACTCTCGAAATAACAGGGATGGCAAGTCAAGCGCGTTTTTCGTTTGACTGTCTTTGTGCTATACTATTTTTCGAGGAACGCGATGCCTTATCGTTACGAGGAATCTTTTCTCCGACTTGTGCGCAAGTTTGGATTTAACGAGAGCGAAGAGCGTTTTCGCCGACTGTATCGTGAGTTGGAGACGCGCATCCAGGAACGAACGGTCGAACTGAGCCGCGCGCAAAAACAGACCGCGCAAATTTTGAACGCGCTGCGCGTCGCGAGCAGTTCGCTCGAACTCGACGCGGTGCTCGAAAGCATCGCCGAGGTGATGGCGGCGGCGATCAGCGCGCCGTTCTGCTGCATCTTTTTCATCGATCCCGAACACAACAAACTGATTCCGCGCGCGGTCGGCGGTTGGCAGGCGCGCGATTATTTCGACGGCTCGAACAAGCGACTGTTGGAATTCGAGTTGGATGAGTACATCACTCAAGTCCTCGAGCGCAACGAACCGCTGACGATTTTCGATCTGGAAACCGGCGCGGACGCGACGCCGAAAACCGCGCTCGCTTCCGGCTTTCATTCGCTTTTGGCGGTCCCGCTGCGCGTCGGCGAACGGATCCTCGGCGTCGCGGTGCTGAGTACCGGCAAAACCAGCGATCAGTTTAATCAAGAAGAACTCGAACTGCTGCGCGGCATCGCGAATTCTGTCGCGCTGGCGGTGGAGAACGCGCGGCTGTACGAAGAGACGCGGCGCCGGTTGAAAGAGAGCGAAGGTCTGCAACGCGTTGCGAAAGGGTTTCTCCAAAAAGTCGGCTTGCCGGAAATCCTGGAGATCGTTTGCGCCGAAGCCAAAAATTTGACCGGCGCGCGCGGCAGCGCGGTTTTGCTTTTGGAAGACGATGGCTGTCTGCGCGTCACGCACCACATCGGCAAGCCGGACTTGTCTTTTGATCGCGTGCCGATGAAAAGCGCGCTTGCCGGGCGCGTCGTCCACACCGACGAGCCGGTGTTGATCAACCTCGACGAAAACAGCGGCGACGATTCGGCGCAGGGTGATCTTCAAATTCCGGGCTTGACCTCGCTGCTCAACGTACCGCTGAAAACCGACACGAAAGTGATCGGCGCGCTCGACGTGATGAACAAGCCCGGCGGCTTTAACCAGGACGACGTGCGCGTCATCAACCTCTTTGCGTACCAAGCCGCGATCAACATCGAGCACGCGCGCTTGCAGCAGCAGGCGGAAGAACTCGCGGTGTTGGAGGAACGCCAACGCCTCGCGCGCGAGTTGCACGATTCGGTAACGCAGGCGTTGTACAGCGTCAACCTCCACGCGGACGCGGCGCGGCTCGCGCTTGCGAACCAACAGCCGGATGCCGCGGCAGAGAATCTGAAAAATTTGCGCGGCGTGATCCGCGAGGCGATGTTCGACATGCGGTTGTTGATTTACGAACTGCACCCGCTCGCGTTGGAGAAAGAGGGCTTGGTCGCCGCGTTACGCGCGCGCGTTTCGGCAGTCGAAGAGCGCGCCGGTTTGCCCGCGCAGATTTCGGTGGAAGGCGAGCGACGCTTGCCGCTTGCGATTGAGGAAGAGATTTATCGGATCGCGCAGGAAGGTCTCAATAATGTCGTCAAGCACGCGCAATCGCAGCAAGTCCGTATCAATTTGCGGTACGACGAAAAAGCGGTTATGCTAGAGTTGCAAGACGACGGAATCGGTTTCGATCCGGAGGCGGCGAAGCGCAACGGCGGGATCGGTTTGCGCGGCATGGAAGAGCGCGTGCGGCAAATGGGCGGCGAGTTACAGATCGAGAGCGCGGCGGGGAAGGGGACGCGGCTGCGGGTGAGGATACCGGCTTAGTTGGCGAGACATGAACTCGGCGAGTGTTCTCTGACACCCCGTCGATAAACGCAAGAAGTGTCCTAACTGCAGTTTGAATTGGGGAGTGGCGATGGTACACGCTGGCAAACCAGATCCATTCATCTTAAGGCAACTGGGAGTTCGGATTGTTTATGGTGACAATTTCCAACCACTCGGATGGTCCATTCTCAATCCAAATGAATATGAGCCAATAGCGCAATTTGGAATCCAAGCGTGCCAGGAACGTCTTGTTGGAGGGGTTCGCTATGTCGCCAACACACTCGCACAGATAGAAACGCGTCATAGGGTGGGCTTTGCTAACGAACTAAGTATGCTAAATAAAGACTTGCCTCTTCCCTTGAATGCCGTGGTTGAGTTGCAATGTGCTGACGTGCTGGCAAGTTTTGAGGCGCTACTCCTAGTATCCAAAAGTCTCCTTGATGTACTTTGTCGCTACCCTCTCACAACGCGTACTGGATGTCGCTTCGATGGTTTTCACAAAGACAAGAATGGAAACGTTGGCGGTCGCGTCTTGAATACGCTACAAAACAACGTTACCCTAGCCATGTTGCCAACACGCGACTCCCTGGTGGATTTGATTAATGCTCACAAAGCGCGATGGATAGATGCTCTTGTCCTAATGCGCGACAACGTTGCACACACAGGACACCTAGAGAATTTCATCGGCTTTTGGACATTTTTGGAGGCTGGTCGCAAACAACCTTACACGGATGCCGATGTACATGACCCCGAATTAAAGAATATTGGCGGATTAATTCCATATTGCCAGTCACTGGGCAATTATCTACAGGAATTTACAATGAACTTTCGCGACCTTGTGTATCCTCCTGCAATGCGAGAATCACAACTAAATCAACTCGCGCGCGATAAATAGGTAGTGCTGACTCTTGCTCGGTACTTGGTGAACGTATGAAGCAGAGACCCCATAACGAAATGAATGACGAACTACGCCCGGAATACAACTTGAAAGAACTGCTCAAAGGCGCTACGCGCGGAAAATACGCGGAGCGTTATCGCGCCGGTACAAACTTGGTACTGCTCGATCCAGATGTGGCGAAAGCGTTCCCGAACGCGCAAGCCGTGAATGAGGCATTGCGCCTGGTACTTCGATTGACTACGATTCCAGGAAACAAGAAGCGGACTGACGGAGTGTAATGACTTGAGCGAACCAATCCGTCTCCTCGTCGTGGACGATCACGGCATCGTCCGCAAAGGCATCTGCGCGCTTTTGGCGCAGGTCGCCGATATGCAAGTCATCGGCGAAGCGAGCGACGGCGAAGCCGCGGTCGCGCAAGCCGACGCGCTCAAGCCCGACGTCGTCTTGATGGATCTCGTCATGCCCAAGATGGACGGCGTCGAAGCGATCCGGCAAATTCTGGCGCGACAGCCGGAGACGCGCATCATCGCGCTGACCAGTTTCGTCGCGGACGACAAGGTTTTTCCGGCGATCAAAGCCGGCGCGCGCGGCTATTTGCTCAAAGATTCGGAGCCAGAAGAACTGATCGCGACGATCCGGCGCGTTCACGCGGGCGAGGCGTCGCTGCATCCGAGCATCGCGATGAAAGTGCTGGACGAATTGAGCCATCCGCAAAAACGTCCGCTGACGCCGGAGCCGTTGACCGAGCGCGAAGTACAAGTGCTGCGCCTCGTCGCGCAGGGCTTGGACAACCACAAAATCGCGGAGCAACTGAACATCGGCGAAGCAACGGTGCGGACGCACGTCGGCAACATCATGAACAAATTGCAACTCGCGAACCGCGTGCAGGCGGCGTTGTACGCACTGCGGCAGGGCTTGACGACGCTGGATGGGTAGACTTGTACATCACAGAATCAGGCAAGCACCCTGAGCGGAGTTCCGCGTTTTTGCGGAACGCAGTCGAAGGGGCGTCTGCCCAGCGGGGATCGCGTTCCGAGACGCATCCTTCGACTCCATCTCCGCTTCGCTTCGATTCCGCTCAGGACGCTTTGTACTGCGACTCATCAAAATGTGGAGAGCGGAATCCACAAATTTCGGATGACAGAAATCAGACTAGCGCGTATCATACAAAATAGAGCGAATTTTACAAAGGAGTGAAACATGCCCGACGAAAAACCCAAAGTCGAAAAGCGCGGCGGACTCGGCGGCTTTTTCGACAACATGAAGGAAATCATGTACGGGATGGCGGCGCACGACATGAGCCGCTATGCACTCCGTACACGTGCCTCGATGGAGCACCTCTTCATCCTCATCACGATGGGTGACTTGATCGGTGTTCCGATTCTCCCCCCGTACTACTCTCTCCGGTTGTTACCGTACGTTGTTCCCAACATTGCCACGTGGAAGCGCCGTATGTTGCGCGAAAAAGACGTGAGCGACGCGATGTTCTAGGAGTATCCCATGCCTCTCAAAGATGTCTTTCTCAAAAATCCCGATCGCCGTTACATCATGTTTGGCGGCAAAGGCGGTCTGGGCAAAACGACTTTCTCCGCCGCTACCGCGTACTGGCTCGCGTCGCAAGGCAAAAAAGTTTTGGTCTTTTCGGTTGACCCGCAAGCCAGTCTGACCGACATTTTCCAAAAAGACATTTTCGGCAAGGGCGAAGTGCCGATCATGCAAAACTTGTGGGCGCAAGAAATCGACGCGGACAAACACATCAAGGATTATCAAGGCGAAATCCGCAAGAAAATCCTCGATATGTACGGGTTCGATCAGATCCCGGAAGAAATCGAAGATTACATTGCCGCCGCGTCCGCCGAGCCGGCGATGGAAGAATCCGCGATTTTCGACGCGGTCGTGGACATCGTCGTCAAAGGCAGTTACGATTACTATATCTACGATCTCGTGCCGCTCGGACACGCGCTGTACTATCTCTCGATGGCGAAAGTGTACGACGAGTGGATCAACAAGATCACGAAACTGCGCGAAGAAATGCGCGAGTACGAAACGATGGTCGCCAAGATCAAGCGGCAAAAAGAAACCGACGAGGACAAGATTCTCACCGAGTTGATGTACATCAAACAGCGCATCAACGCGTCCTCCGGGATCTTGACCGACAAGGAAAAGACCGCGTTCTTCTTCGTCGTCGTGCCGGAAGAAATGATCATTCTCGACACGCAAAAGGCGGCGGAACTCTTCGCGAAATTCGACGTGCCGATTGCCGGGTACGTCGTCAATCGCGTCTTGCCGACCGAACTGCACACGCAAAATGTCCCGGCGTACCTGAAGAATCGCCTGGCGATGCAAGACGGCTATCTCGAAAAAATCAAGACGACGCTCGGCAATCAAGTGATGGGTTATGTGCCGGAGATGGAACGCGACGTCACGGGCTTGGCGATGATCGAAAAACTCGCCAAGATCATGTACGAATAGGAGCGACAAAATGGCTGGCATTGACAAATCCATGGTGCAGTTTCTCAAAGACCATCCGCAGATGAAGTTCGTCTTCTTCGGCGGCAAAGGCGGCGTCGGCAAAACGGTGATGGCGGGCGTGACCGCGGTGTGGTTCGCCAAGCAAGGTCGCAAGACGATTCTCGCGTCCACCAACCCGGTGCATAGTTTGTCCGGTCTGCTCACGCAAAACGTGTTCGGCCAACCCACGCCGGTCAACGGCGTTCCGAATTTGTGGGCGTACGAAATCGACACGAAAGACACCATCGAACGCTCCAAGCAAGACATCAAGCAAAAGATCCAGTGGTTCTTGAAATTCGCGGAAATCTCGACGCAAGCCGACGCGTTCGTCGAATCCGCGACGATGAACCCGGCGTTCGAAGAATCCGCGATGTTCGAGAACATGGTGGACTTGATGTTCAAGAACGAGTACGACGTCTACGTCTTCGACACCGCGCCGACGGCGAACGCGCGCCGCTTGCTCGGCATGAGCAAGGTGTATTCGTTGTGGGTCAACAAGATGATGAAGTCGCGCGAGGAGGCGCGCTCGCTGCGCGAACTGCTCTCCTTCACCAAGAAGAAAGAGGAAGACCCGCTGATGGACTATCTGGTCAGTTTCCGCGAACGGATGGGCAAGGCGCAGAAATTGTTGACGAACGATCAACTGACCGCGTTCTTCTTCGTCACGTTGCCGGAAGCGCTGCCGATCGCGGTGATCAAACGCTTCATCAACTGGTTCCACGATTTCGGCATTCCGGTTGGCGGCGTCGTCGTCAACATGCTCATCCAAAAAGAGCAAGTCACCGCCGCGTCGCCCGAGTTCGTGCGCAACCGCGTCGCGATGCAAGCCGAGCACATGGAGACGATCTGGAAAGAGTTTGACGGCGGCGTGCGCGCACTCCTGCCGCTGCTCGACGACGAAATCCGCGGAGTCGATTCGCTGAGCAAGTTCACCAAGTACGTGTTTGTGTGATGGATGTTGGAAGTTGGAAGTTAGAAGTTGGAGGCGCAAGTCTCCAACTTTTTTGTTTTGTGGTATACTGTGGACGTGAAACGTGATGCGTGATGCGTAAATCTGAAATCTGAAATTGATTATGGAAGCGTACTGCGTCAAATGTAAAACGAAACGCGAAATGCAAAACCCGCAGGCGTTGTTCAGCGCGCGCGGCGCGGCGTATTCGCAGGGCGTCTGCGCGGTCTGCGGCACGAAACTGACGCGCTGGGGCGCGACGGAGTTACACGCGGTAGTGGATCGCGACGCGATGATCGCGCAAGCAAAACAGACTGCCGACGACCGACCGCCGACCGCCGCGAAACGCGCGCGCGCTACTCCGAAATCGAAAATCGAAAGTCGGCAATCGAAAAGCGGCAGTCAGCCGTCGGCGGTCGGCGGTCATTTGGTCATCGTCGAATCCCCCGCCAAAGCGCGCACCGTGGGCAAATTTCTCGGCGCGGGGTATCGCGTGCGCGCGTCGGTTGGGCACATTCGCGATTTGCCGGAACGACAGATGGGCGTGGACGTCGAGCACGATTTTCGCCCACACTATGTCATCATGCCGAAAAAACGCGACGTCGTGAAGGAATTGCGCGAGTACGTCGCGAACGCGTCGGAGGTTTTTCTGGCAACCGATCCGGACCGCGAAGGCGAAGCAATCTCGTGGCATCTCGTCGCCGCGCTCGACGACGCGCTCGCAGACAAGCCGCTGCGCCGCGTCGAGTTCCATGAGATCACGCGCGACGCGATTGATCGCGCGTTTGCCAACCCGCGCGCGATCAATCAGCAACTCGTGGACGCGCAGCAAGCGCGCCGCGTACTGGATCGCTTGGTCGGGTACACGATCAGCCCGCTCCTCCGCAAAAAAATCAACACGAAAAATTTGAGCGCGGGGCGCGTCCAGTCGGTCGCCGTGCGCCTCGTCGTGGAACGCGAACGCGAGATTCAGGCGTTCGTGCCGGTGGAGTATTGGTCAATCGAAGCCGAACTCCAGAAGTCAGAAGTCAGAAGTCAGAAGTCAGAAAATCCCCCATCACCAATCTCCAGATCTTTTCGTGCCAAGTTGATCAAAGTCGGCGATAAAGATTTTGAGTGTCACGCGGGCGCGGACGCATTGAAACTGAAAGAGGGGTTGGAGAAGTGCGCGTACGCCGTGCTCGACGTGCGGCGCAAGGACGAACGGCGCAATCCCGCGCCTCCGTTCATCACTTCGACGATGCAGCAGGAGGCGTCGCGCAAACTCGGTTTCAACGCGAAACGAACGATGGCGGTCGCGCAGCAGTTGTACGAAGGGATCGCGCTTGGCGACGAAGGCAACGTCGGCTTGATCACGTACATGCGAACCGACTCGACAAATGTCGCGGAGAGCGCGGGCAAAGAAGCGTGGGCGTACGTCAAGCAAAAGTTCGGGGACGCGTACCTGCCGCCGACGCCGCGCGTGTACAAGAAAAAAGTCGCGGGCGCGCAAGAAGCGCACGAAGCGATTCGTCCGACGAGCGTTTTTCGCGAGCCCGACGCGATCAAACAATTTCTCGACGCGGATCAATTCAAACTGTACGATCTGATCTGGAAGCGCTTTCTCGCGTCGCAGATGGCAAGCGCGATTTTTGATACGACGGCGGTGGACATTGCGGCGAACAGTGAACAGTCAACAGTGAACAGTCAACAGTCAGCGGAACACGCAACACGCAACACGCCGGATTTTCTTTTCCGCGCGAACGGCTCCATCCTGAAATTTCGCGGCTTTCTCGCGGTGTACAAAGAGGGCAAGGACGACGCGGAGGACAAAGACGACGAATCGAATAAAACTTTGCCGCCGCTCGTGCGCGATGAACCGCTTGACTTGCTTGGCATTTTTCCCGAACAACATTTCACGCAGCCGCCGCCGCGTTACACCGAAGCGACGCTGATCAAGGCACTCGAAGAAAAAGGGATCGGGCGACCGTCGACGTACGCGCCGATTCTTTCGACGATCCAAGAGCGTTTCTACGTCGAGCGGTTGCCGGATCGCAAACTCAAGCCAACCGACCTGGGTTGCATCGTCAACGATTTGCTCGTCAAACATTTTCCGAACGAGGTCGATGTCGGTTTTACCGCGCAGATGGAAGAACAACTCGACAAGGTCGCGGACGGCGAAGCGAACTGGGTGCAGGTCTTGCGCGATTTCTACGCGCCGTTCAAACAAACGCTCGATCGCGCGGCAATCGAAATGCCGGAGGTGACGCTGCCAGTCGAAACGACGAACGAGGTTTGCGACAAGTGCGGCGCGCCGATGGTCGTCAAGCGCGGACGGTTCGGCAAATTCCTCGCGTGCTCCGCGTTTCCGAAATGCAAAAACACGCGCAACCTGTCGGCAAGCGGCGGCAGCGCGAACACCGGCGTCCAGTGTCCGGAGTGCAAACAAGGCGAAATCGTCGAGCGGAAAAGCAAAAAAGGGCGCGTCTTTTATTCGTGCAATCGTTATCCGGATTGCAAATTCGCGTTGTGGGACAAGCCGGTCAAAATACCGTGCCCGCGCTGTAATAGTTTGATGACGCTGAAAGGGAAGAACGGCATCAAGTGTACGAAATGTGATTACGTGGGTGATCTTCTCCCCTCTATCACGTCAACGCCAAATGTGTTATAATCTCGCCCAGCAAAAAAAGAGGAGGTTTCACCATGCTTTCCAAAACGATGCAGGACGCGCTCAACGAGCAGATCAATAAAGAATACTATTCGGCGTACCTGTACCTTTCGATGTCGGCGTACTTTGAGTCGATCAATATGCCCGGCTCGGCGAAATGGATGCGCGCGCAGTACGACGAAGAACGCGCCCACGCGCTGAAATTCTTCGACTATATCAACGACCGCAATGCGCGCGTCGCGCTCAAAACGATTGAGCAACCGGCTGCTGAGTTCGCCTCGCCGGTCGCGGTGTGGGAGACGGTGCTGGAGCACGAGAAAAAAGTGACCGGCTCGATCCACAAACTGTACGAACACGCGCTCAAAGAAAACGATTACGCCACACAATCGCTGCTCAAGTGGTTTATCGACGAGCAAGTCGAAGAGGAAAAGAACGCGACGCTGATGCTCGAACGTTTCAAATCGGGGGGCAATCAACCCGCGCTCTTGCTTATGCTCGACGGACATTTTACAAAGCGCGGGGAATAGTTTGTAGTATGCGTTTCAGCGCAATGTGCTGGCGATGAATCGCTCACTACGAACAAGCACATTCAAGACGGGGTGACGATGCGATGAGTCGCGCGTCACCTCGTCTTCGCTAGAAAAATGATGATGCGTAGTCAGCCAGGTTCGATCACGCTGATCGGTTCGGGTGAATTGGGCGAAACGATGGTCAAGGTTCATCGCGCTTTGCTCGCGCAGGTCGCGCCGCCGATCCAAGCCGTCTTTCTCGATACACCCGCCGGGTTTGAAGTGAACGCGGACGAAATCTCCGCCAAAGCGGTCGAGTACTTCAGGCAGCGTTTCAACGTCGCGTTGACGGTCGCGTCGTTCAAGTCGAAAAATCGCGCGACCGCGCGCGCAGTCGCCGACGCGCTGCGCGTGCTCGAACGCGCGAACTTTATTTTCGCCGGTCCCGGCAGTCCGAGTTACGCGGTGAATCATTGGCGCGGCTCTGTCGTGTGGGACGCGCTCGTCGCGCACTGGGTGCGCGGCGCGCAACTGGTCTTTGCGAGCGCGGGCGCGATCGCGCTTGGCTGTTGCGCGTTGCCGGTGTACGAAATCTACAAAGCCGGTCACGCGGTCGATTGGATCGACGGACTCGATTTGCTCGGCGCGTTCGGTTTGAAACTCGCGATTGTGCCGCACTGGAACAACGCCGAAGGTCAAACGTACGACACGCGTTTTTGTTTCATGGGCGCGGAGCGCTTCAAGATTTTGGAAACGAAACTGACCTGGGATATGGTCGTGGTCGGCATCGACGAACACACCGCGTTCACGCTCGATCCGCCCGCGCAGCGCGGCATTGTGAGCGGCGCGGGCGCGGTGACGATTCGGTACGCCGGGCGCGAAACGAAATATCCCGCCGGCGCGACGATTGCCTTCGATCAAATGCGCGCGCTGAATCTGGGCGCGCGCGACGCGCCAACCGTCGCGCCCGACGCGCCGGCGATGCCTGCGCCCGCGCCGCAGTTCGCCGCGACGACGCTGTACCTCGATCAACTCACGCGCGCGCTGAAAGAGACGCCCGAACCTGCGGCGCAGCGCGAACTGATCGATCACGCGCACGACACGATGCACGAACTTGCGCAGGGCTGGCGACCGGCGGACACGTTGACGCCGGGACAAGACGACCGCGCGCTCGTCGAATTACTCGTCCAGTTACGCGCGCACTTGCGCGGCGCAAAACAATTCGCGCTCGCCGATCAAGTCCGCCAATCACTCGCCGAGTTGGGAATCGTCTTGGAAGACACACCGACCGGCACAATTTGGAAACGCATGGAGGAAAAATGACGCGCGATCAAATCGCACGAGCGATCAAAGACAATCACGCCGAGTTTCTCGACGTCATCGTGGGACTGGACGACGACGCGCTGACCAAGCATCCCGTCATCGATTGGTGGACGATCAAGGATTTGATGGGACACATTTCGATGTGGGAGCAAGTTGGTCTCAAGTTCATTCGCGAGTATCAGCGCGACGGTTTGCCCAAACCGCTGGGCATCAGCGACGACGCGGCAGATGAAATCGACAAGCATAACAAACGCGAAGCGGTCATCCGCCGCGATTGGTCGCTCGCGCGCGTGCGCGCGGAATTCGACGCGGCGTACCGCGACTTGTACGCCGCCGCCGAGACGTTGAACGACGCGGATCTATCGAAGCAATTGCCCGCGCCGTGGGACAAAGGCGACACGCTCGAAAAGTTGATCGCGATCAATTCGTACCAGCACAACCCGGAGCACATCGCGCAAATCAAGAAATGGCGCGCCGCGCGATGAGGGCTTCCGTTTTTCGCGAGAACGTCGTCGTCATCACCGGCGCGTCGCGCGGTGTGGGACGCGCGATGGCGCGGCAACTCGCCGAGCAGGGCGCGTGGCTCGCGCTCGCCGCGCGCGACGTGGAACAACTGCAAACCGTCGCGCGCGAGTGCTGCGAACGCGGCGCGCGCGCTATCGCGATTCCGACCGATGTCGCGGAGCAGGCGCAATGCCGGAATTTGATCGAGCAGACCGCGCGCGAGTTCGGCAAGATCGACACGCTGATCAACAACGCCGCGTTTGGCATGTGGGTCAAATTCGAAGAGATCGAAACCCCCGCGTTCTTCGAGCAATTGATCCGCGTCAATTACCTGGGCAGTGTCTACTGCACGTTCTACGCGCTGCCGTGCCTCAAACAAGCGCGCGGACGTCTCGTCGCCGTGTCGAGTCTCGCGGGCAAAACGGGCGTGCCGTTCCGCAGCGGCTACGCGGCGAGCAAACACGCGCTCGGCGGTTTTTGTGAATCGCTGCGCGTCGAGTTGATGGAGAGCGGCGTCACCGTCACGCTGGCGTTTCCCGATTTTGTCGCGACGGAAATTCGCGCGCGCAATGTGGGGAAAGACGGCAAGCCGCTCGGCGTCAGTCCGGCGCGCGAAGAAAAATTTATGAGCGCGGAAGAATGTGCGCGCCGGATCGTGCGCGGGGTCGCGCGCCGCGAGCGCGAAATTATCATGACGCCGCGCGGCAGGTGGATCGCGCTCGGCAAATTGATCGCGCCCGCGCTCGTGGATCGTCTCGCGCGTCGCGCGATTGAACGGGGACATTGAAGCGAGGTCAACAATGAACATCGCAATCATGGCTGCCGGAGGTCTCGGCAGTTACTACGGCGCGCTGCTCGCGCGCGACGGACACGACGTTACATTCATCACGCGCGGCGCGCACTTGCACGCGATTCGCGAAAACGGCTTGACGATCAAAAGCGTTCACGGCGATTTCGCGCTCAACCCTTCGACTTCGCTCAGGGCGCGCGCGACCGATGATCCGGCGCAAGTCGGCATCGTCGACTGGATCATCTTCAGCGTCAAGACGTACGACAACGAACGCGCCGCGCAAGCGATGAAACCGATGATCGGCGCGAACACGACCGTCGTCACATTTCAAAACGGCGTGGATAATCACGATCAGATCGGCGCGGTGATCGGCAAAGAACGCGTCATCGTCGCGCCGACGCAAATTGTGTCGAACGTCACCGCGCCCGGTGTGATCGAACAAAAAAGTCCGTTCCGCATTTCGTTCGTCGGCGAAGTGTACGGGCAAGGACTGACATCGCGCGTCACGCAGTTCGCGGATATGCTCAAGCGCACCGGAGTCGATGCGACCGCCGTCGCCGACGCGCGTCCGGCGTTGTGGCACAAGTTCGTCTTCATCGCGTCCGCGTCCGGTCTCGCGTCGCTCGCGCGTACCGAGCCGTACGTCTTGTTTCAGATGCCGGAAGCGCGCGCGACTTTGCGCGCGGCGATGGAAGAAATCGACGCGGTTGCGAAAGCGAATGGCGTGACGATGGACGCGGACATTGTCGCGCGGCAGTACAATTTTACGCTGAACCTAAAGCCCGGCACGAAACCTTCGATGCAACTCGACGTGGAAGCGGGGAAACGTTTGGAGATCGACGCGCTGAGCGGCGCGGTCGTGCGACTTGGCGCGGCAAAAAATATCGCGACGCCAGTGCATCGCACGATCTACATCGCGTTGAAAATGGTGGATGAGAATGTGAAACGCGCGGCGTGATTTGACACGAAACGCGAACACGCATTATAATCCGCGCACATTCATTCGACGATAGTTGCGATCAAAAGAAGAACGACAATCGATTCATTCAAGGCAGGCGGCGTGTGAAGTAGGGGCGAAGCGCGCGAGTGCTTCGCCCCTATCCACATAAATTTCTTTCCAATGGAGGAGGAAAAATGTCGTACCCCGTTCGTCTCAGTTTGATCGTCCTGTTCGTGCTTATCCTCGTGAGCGCGTGCGCGCCCGCGCCGACACCCGCGCCGACTGCCGCGCCACCCACTGCCGCGCCAAAACCCACCGAAGCGACAAAACCCACCAGCGCGCCGGTCGCAACCACCGCGCCAACGGCTGCGCCCAAGCCAACCGAAGTCAGCAAAGTTGGCGGCGTGCTCACTTCTCCGGCAAATGATCCGGACACGCTCGATTTGCACCAAACGTCGAACCCGGATTCGTACGTCGTCTTTGGGTTGATCTACGAAACGCTCGTGACCGAAGCGCCGGATGGATCGTACGTCGGCTTGTTGGCGGAGAGTTACGACATCAGCGCCGACAACAAGACGATCACGTTCAAACTTCGCAAAGACGTCAAGTACACCGACGGTTCGCCGTTCAACGCGGAAGCGGTCAAGTTCACGTTCGAACGCTTGCTGCGCGTCGGCGCGAAATCCCCAATTCAATCCACAATCAAAAACATCGAAGCGATGGAGACGCCGGACGAGTTCACTTTCAAAATGACGATGAAGTCGCCGTACGCGCCGATCTTCCACGATCTCGCGACGTCGTACGCCGGAATTCTTTCGCCCGCGGCGGTCAAAGCCGCGAACGACAACATCGGGCGCGCGGCGATTGGCACGGGACCGTACACTCTAAAGAGTTGGCAGACCGGTCAGTTGATCGTTTTGGAACGCAACGCGAACTACAAAAATCCACTCAAGCACTTTGATAACAAAGGCGCGCCGTACATTCAGGAACGCCGGTTCAAGATCATCCCCGAATACGCGACGCAACTCGCCGCGCTCGAAGCCGGTGAAATCGATTACCTGGGTTTGCAATCCCAGGATGTCGCCAAGTACACCAAAGACGCGCGCTTTAAGGCGTTCGACAGTCTCACGACCGGTCTCACGTACCTCGGCTTCGACACGAAAAAGCCGCCGTTCGACAATCCGAAAGTGCGTCAGGCGTTGGCGTACGCGGTGAACAAGAACGAGATCATCCAAGTCGTATTCGAGAACACGCTCGCCAAAGCGACGTGCTGCCCGCTCCCGCCCAGCATCCAGGGTTACGACGAAAAATTGAAGCAGTTCGAGTTGGCGTACGATCCGGAAAAGTCGAAGAAAGCGCTCGACGACCTGGGTTACAAAGTCGGCGCGAACAAGATGCGCACGACGCCGGACGGCAAGCCGTTCCAGCCCGCGATCTATACGACGACGAGCAACACGCACGGCAAAGTTTCCACGCTGTTGCAAGCGCAATTCCAAGCCGTCGGCGTGGACATGCAAGTGAAGCAAATGGAATCGGGCGCGCTGCTCGCGCTCACGCCCAAAGCGGAACACGATTTGTACCTCAACGGCTATTCGTGGAACGAGCCGGATATGTTCTCGCTCTTCCTCTCGTGCGAACGCGTGCAAGCGTCGAACCGCGTGTTGTACTGCAATCAAGACTTGGAGAAACTGATCGTCGCCGGACGCACGACGCTCGATCAGACCAAGCGCATGCAGATTTATGCTGACGCGCAAAAGATCACGATGCAGGAAGCGCCGTGGCAACCGCTCTACATGACCGTGAGCAAGATCGTCGTGAGTGCAAAGTTCCAGGGAATCAAGACGGATCGCACCGGCGGTCTGTTGTGGCATGACGCGTACTTTGCCAAGTGATTCGTAATTCGTAGTTCGTGATGCGTGATGCGTGATGCGTGATTGTCACGTATCACGCATCACGTACCACTTTTTCAATGACCCGCTACATCATCCAACGCCTGCTCCTCGCGATCCCCGTTTTGTTCGGCGTATCGTTCGGCGTGTTTCTGATGGCGCAACTCGTGCCGGGCGATCCGGCGACGGTGCTCGCGGGCGACACCGCGTCGCCGCAAATGATCGCCGCGCTGCGCCAGGAACTCGGACTCGATCAACCGATCCCCGTCCAGTACCTCCGCTTTCTCGAACGGCTGATTCTGCACGGCTCGCTCGGCAATTCGACGCGCACGCATCGCGAAGTCCTCGTCGAAATCGCCGACCGCTTTCCGTACACGTTGTTGCTCACACTCTCTGCGGTAATTCTTTCGACAGTCGTCGGCGTGCTGATGGGAATTTTCGCGGCGATCAATCACGGACGCGCCGGCGATTTCGTCACGATGATGCTCGCGGTGATCGGCTTGTCCGTGCCGTCGTTTTGGCTCGCGCTGCTCATGATCATGCTCTTTGCGTTGAACTTGCATTGGCTGCCGGTGACCGGCGCGGCGTCGTGGCAAAATCTGATCATGCCGACGATCACGCTGGGGCTCCATTCCGCGTCGGTCAAAGCGCGCGTCGCGCGCGCAAGTATGCTCGAAGTGATGGGGCAGGAGTACGTGCGCACCGCGCGCGCCAAGGGCTTGCGCGAACAAACCGTCATCGTCGGGCACGCGCTCAAGAACGCGCTCATTCCGATTGTCACGCTGATCGGTTTG
This sequence comes from Candidatus Aquidulcis sp., assembly GCA_020723345.1. Taxonomy (GTDB): domain Bacteria; phylum Chloroflexota; class Anaerolineae; order UBA4142; family UBA4142; genus VGOB01. Next base: position 15,725 of record DYJA01000013.1, read on the forward strand.
CAATTCGGCGGCTTGCTCGGCGGCGCGTTCATCACCGAAACGATTTTCGGTTGGCCCGGCGTGGGTCGCCTCGCGGTGCAATCCATTTTCAATCGCGATTTCCCGGTGATCCAGGGAACGGTCTTGCTCGTCGCGGTCGCGTACCTCGCGAGCAATCTCATCGTGGACATTGTTTATGGCTGGCTCGATCCGCGGATTCGATACAATTAAATGACAAATGACAAAACGTTTGCCGCGAGCGTTCAGCGTTCGCCGTGGAAAGATTTTCTCAAGCGCGTGCGCCGCACACCGACCGCGCTGATCGGAATCGCGTTGACGCTCGGCGTGATTGCGATGGCGGTGTTCGCGCCGATCATCGCGCCGTTCGATCCGCTGCAAATGAATGTGCGCGAGCGACTGAACGCGCCCAGCATGACGCACCCGTTCGGCACCGACGATTTTGGGCGCGATATTTTTAGCCGCGTCGTGTGGGGTTCGCGGCTCGCGCTGCGGCTCGGCACACTGTCCGTTTTGATCGCGGTGTCGGGCGGGATTATTTTGGGGTTGATCGCCGGTTATTACGGTGGCTGGGTGGATAATCTCCTGTCGCGTCTGCTCGAAATCGTGATGGCGTTCCCCGGCATTCTCTTCGCGATCACGATCATCGCGATCCTGGGTCCGAGTCTCGATAATCTCGTCGTCGCGCTCGGGCTGTTCGGTTGGCCCGATTACGCGCGCGTCATTCGCGGTTCGGTGCTGAGCGCGAAACAACGCGAGTACGTGGAAGCCGCGCGCGCGGTCGGCGCAAAAGCCGGGCGCGTGATGGCGCGCCACATTTTGCCGAACGTCATCGCGCCGATCATCATTCTCTCGGCGACGCGTTTTGGCGGCGCGCTGCTCACGGGCAGCGGCTTGTCGTTCATCGGACTCGGCGTGCCGATCCCGCAGCCGGAGTGGGGCGCGATCATGGCGACCGGGCGCGATTACATGGCGAGCGCGTGGTGGATCACCGTGTTTCCCGGCGTGCTGATCGCGCTCGCGGTGTTGGGCGTCAACTTGCTCGGCGATGGTTTGCGCGATGTGTTGGATCCGCGGTTGAGGAAGTAAGGTGTGGTTATTGTCATTTCGAGGAGGCGTCCTGAGCGGAACGGAGCGAAGCGGCGTGGAGTCGAAGGATGCCGACGAGAAATCTCGTTTTCAACGACAGCGATTTCTCGCTCCGCTCGAAATGACAAATTAAGACGGTGAGTATGATAGCGCGTCGCCGCGAATTCGTGTATAATGTCGCGCAGAAGAGAGCGAGGTGAGATTGTGAGAAAAAATGGAAACAGCACACGCGCGCGCGCTAAAACTGTGTCGCGTCGACGTGTTGCCGCGCCCAAACGCAAACGGCTCCTGCTCGGACGCTACATCGTCGCGGATTCGGCGATTTGTCACGGCAAGCCCACGTTTCGCGGCACGCGAATTATGGTGTGGCAAGTGTTGGAGCTGCTTGCTGAGGGACTGGCTTGGGAGACGATTATCGAAGAATGCCATAACAGTATTAGCAAAGACGCCATTGCCGAGGTGATCAAATTGTCGAGCGAAGCGTTCCTGAAACACTCCGACGAGTTTGTGGTGGAGCGCGCCGCTGTATGAACATCCTTGACGAGAACATTCTCGAGAGTCAGAGAAAATCGTTGCAAGAGTGGGGCATCCCCTTCCGTCAGATTGGTATTGAGATTGGAAGAAAGGGAATGGATGACAAGGAGATCATTCGCCTCTTGATTGGTCTGCATCAGCCCACTCTCTTCGCGTGTGAGCGTCATTTTTACAAACCCGGTTTGTGCCATCCGCGGTATGGTTTGGTTTTCGCGGACGTGGCGCAGTCTGAAGCCGCACATTGTATCCGTCGCGTTCTTCGTCATCGAGAATTCAACACCCATGCCAAGCGCATGGGTGTTGCCATTCGTGCTACGCAAACCGGGCTGACCGTTTGGCGACAACACGCCGGGCGAGAAATTCACTATCCCTGGACGGACTGATGTTGAACTCAGATCTTTCTTCCCAAATCGAACCGCTCGCGCAAAAATTCTCCGGCGTCGTTGGCGTGTACGCCGAACGACTCGACACCGGCGAACGCCTGGCGTACAACGCGGACGAGGCGTTTCCGTCAGCAAGCGTCGTCAAATTGCCGGTGCTGTTCGAATTGTTCAAGCAGGTGAAAAATAAGACCGCGTCGCTCGACGAACGAATCGAACTGCGCGACGCGGACAAAGTGATCGGCTCGGGCATTCTCAAGGAACTGCGCGCTGGACTCGCGCTGACGCTCGAAGACTTGGCGGTCTTGATGATGACGATCAGCGACAACACCGCGGCGAACATGGTGACCGATCGCGTCGGTGTTGCCAACGTCAATCATACAATGAGCGAATTGGGACTGACCGCGACGCGCGTCACCGGCAAAATTCTGATCGACCAAACGCGCCAGACCGACACGCCGGACGGCAAAGGCGAACGCGCACCCGCGACTCCGGCAGAGATGGCGCGGCTGCTGATCGAGATCGAACGACGCGAATATTTGGGCGCGGAATGTTCGGAGCAGTTGTTGGAAATACTCAAGCGCGTGCAAACCGACAGCACCATCGCGCGCGGGCTGCCGTACGAGCAAATGCATCCGGCCGACGGCGGCGATCCCACTATCGTGCTCGCGCACAAGACCGGCTCGATTCGCGGTGTGCGGAACAACGTCGGCTTGGTGTACACGCCCGCCTTCACGTACGCGATTGCGTTGATGAGCAAGGACTGCAAGGATTTGCGCCGCACGCCGGACAACGAAGCGAGCGTCCTGCTTGGCGAGCTGTCGCGAATCGTGTATTGCCATTTCTCCTGATTTCCCAACCTTGCGAAAGTTGAAAAAGAGAGCACAGAGAAAATCCTTCTCTGTGCTCTTCGCGTCTGGTGATTTATCCGATCCACATCGACCGCATCGAAAGCGAGCCCATCGACACGCGCTCGGCGAAAAAGCGCACGGGTTCGCCGGGGTCTTGGAGCGCGAGAATGTAGAGCAGCGGCAAATAATGTTCGTTCGTCGGAACGGCGAGCTGCGCGACGCGTCCCAGGTTTTCGTAATGCACGATGGGATCGTGCTCGCCCGCGAGAATCAGCCGCTTGATCGTCTCATCAAATTCGATTGCCCAATCGAACTGCTGATCAGCGTCGAAGATCGCCGCGCCCAAATTATGGACGATGTTGCCGCTGCCGACGATCAGCACGCCCTTGTTGCGCAGCGCGCGCAATTCCCTGCCGAGCGCGTAATGAAACTCCGGCGGCTGAAAATGATCGAGACTGAGTTGGACGACCGGAATGTCCGCGCGCGGAAACATCCGGCACAAGACCGACCACGCGCCGTGATCGAGTCCCCATTCATCATCCAAGCCAACTTTTGCTTGCGTGACAGTTTCCTGAATCAACCGCGCGAGATCGGGCGAGCCGGGCGCGGGATATTGGTACTCGTACAGCGCGCGCGGAAATCCGCCGAAATCGTGAATCGTTTTCGGTTGCTCCATCGCGGTAACGCGCGTGCCGCGCGTTTCCCAGTGCGCCGAGACGCACAAAATCGCGCGCGGCGTGGGCAATGCTCTGCCAGTTTCAATCCACGCGCGACTGAATTCGTTATCTTCAATCGCGTTCAGCGGACTGCCATGCCCGACGAACAGCGCGGGCATTTTCTGATCCGAATCGGCGAATTGAACATTCGTCTGGTTGAATGGCATCATCATTCCTCACAGTCTAACTGTCTGAATGTTTCTCTCCCTGGTGCTGTAATAACCGACTTGATCACCAATCACCCGGATCACTTTTCCCATCCGTTGATTCTTGGTCTCGAATGCGGGATGCCCTAACAATACTCGCAAGCGCACAGAAATCTCGCGCGCATGCGAATCGGGCAACGCAAAGCAAACCACGCAGAAATTATCATGAGCGGCAATCTTGCCCCAAAAGTCGGTGATATTGATGGTCACAAAAGTTGGTTGATTCTCTTGCTGGAGTAAACGTGGAATCGCGTCGTCCTTGATGATCGTGTTGGGACGCAAATCAGTGATGAAGCAAACCGCGCCGCGGTACCAGCGTGCGATTTCTACTTCCAGGTTACGCCCCAACAGTTGTTCGTCCAGCACGATCATCAGGCAGGCTCCAGCTGTGGAAGCGCGGTAATGAATTGATCCGTAATCAACGAGATGGCTTCGACAATTGCTTCCTTAGAGACTCTGCCGCGATATCCCGCCACAATCTCGTCAATCGTTTCGCCAGCGGCTAATCGTTCCAGTGTTCCGGTGATTTCGATGCGCGTGTATTTGAAAGTCGGACGTCCGCCACACACACCTGGCGCGCGCACTACATGATTTCCAAGCGGGTAGTATTGATAAGTTTCCCCGTTCACAGTTTCTGTGAGCAACTGCATATGTCTCTCCTCTACCTGCATTATAGCACACCTACTTGGCGTTATCAATCGACAAACGCCGCGATTGACAATTTTCTCGCATCGCGTATGCTATCAGTCGCATACCAAAATAAAATCGAAAGAGTAAACGAAATGGCGAATCAATTACCTCTTTATGACGAAACAGATCGACTAGTCGCGAACACGTTGCGGATGTTGGCGATTGATGGCGTGCAGCAAGCAAACTCGGGGCATCCCGGTTTGCCGCTCGGCGCGGCGGACATGGCGACCGTTCTGTGGACGCGTTTTCTCAAAGCGAATTCCGCAAATCCACTGTGGGCAAATCGCGATCGCTTTGTCCTGTCTGCCGGTCACGGCTCAATGTTGTTGTACTCGCTGCTCCACTTGTGGGGCTATCCGATGCCGCTTGACGAACTCAAACGCTTTCGACAGTACAACAGTCTCACGCCCGGTCATCCCGAGCACGATCCGAAAATGGGAATCGAAACGACGACGGGACCGCTGGGTCAAGGATTCGGCAACGCGGTCGGCATCGCGCTCGCGGAGCGCTGGCTCGCCGCGCGTTTCAACAAACCGGATTTTCCAATCGCCGATCATTTTACGTACGTCATCGCGTCTGACGGCGATCTCGAAGAAGGCGTTTCGCACGAGACCGCGTCGCTCGCCGGACATTGGGGACTCGGCAAACTGATCGTGCTGTACGACGACAATCACATTTCGATTGACGGTCCGACCGATCTATCGTTCAGCGAAAATATTCCGCAGCGCTTTGCCGCGTACGGTTGGCACACGCAGCAAGTCGATGGACACGATTTGAACGCGGTCGACGCGGCGATTCACGCGGCGCAAGCCGAAACTGAGCGCCCCTCGATTATCGCGTGCCGCACGCACATCGGACTCGGCAGTCCGAAGCAAGACATGTCGAAGGCGCACGGCGAGCCGTTGGGCGAAGACGCGGTCAAGGCGACCAAGGAATTTTTCAAGTGGCAACAAGAGCCGCGCTTTTTCATTCCAGAAGCGATTCACGCGCGCCTTGAGCACGTGCGCGCGATTGGCAAGGCGCGCGAAGCGGAATGGAACGCGCTCGTCACAAAGTATCGCGCGCAATATCCCGATCTTGCCGCGCAGTGGGATTTGTACGTCGCCGGCAAATTGCCGACGAATTGGGAAACCGCGCTGCCGACGATTCCATCGGACAAACCGCTCGCGACGCGCGCCGCGTCCGGTCAAGTGTTGGACGCGATCATCTCGAAAATTCCAACGCTGCTCGGCGGCTCCGCGGATCTCACGCCGAGTAACAATACCAAGACGAAAGACGCCAAGTACTTGAAACGCGGCGATTTCACCGGCACGTACATTCATTTTGGAATTCGCGAGCACGCGATGGGCGGCATTATGAACGGACTCGCGCTGCACGGGCTGCGTCCGTACGGCGGCACGTTCCTCGTCTTTTCCGATTACATGCGCCCCGCGATTCGGCTTGCCGCGTTCATGGGCTTGCCGGTGATCTACGTTTTCACGCACGACAGCATCGGCTTGGGCGAAGATGGTCCGACGCATCAGCCGACCGAACACATCACCGCGCTGCGCGCGATCCCGAATCTCGTCGTCATTCGTCCCGCCGATGGCAACGAAACGGTGCAAGCGTGGAAGATCGCGCTCGAACGCCGCGAGGGCCCGACCGCGCTGATCCTCAGCCGCCAGATCATTCCGTTCACGACGCCGGTGCAGAACGATCTCGCGTGCGGCGCGTACGTCATCGCGGATGATCCCAAGCCGCGTCTCGTTCTGATCGCGACCGGCTCCGAGATGGCGGTCGCGGTCGACGCGCGCAAGAAACTCGCGGAGCAAGGCATCGCCGCGCGCGTCGTCTCAATGCCGAGTTGGGAATTGTTCGACGCGCAAAGCGCGGAATATCGCCGCAGCGTTCTGCCGCCCGGCGTGCCGCGCCTCGCCATCGAAGCCGGAGTCACGCTCGCGTGGGGACGCTACGTCGGCGAGAACGGCAAGGTGATCGGACTGGATCGTTACGGCGCGTCGGGTCCGTTCAAAGTGTTGTTCCAGGAATTGGGATTCAACGCGGACAATGTGGTCAAGCACGCGCGCGAGTTGCTGGACTAGAAGAAAGAAGCCCGTTTTCTTCAAGAAAACGGGCTTTTGCTATTTGAACTTGGGCAACAAATCTTGATGTGCTGCCAAAAGTTCGTCGAGCATTTTTTCCGCGTCGACGAAACTCGTGACGAGCGGATCGAGCAAGAGCGCTTGGAGCGCGGCGGTACGATCGCCGTGAACGGCGGCTTCGACAACGCGATCTTGGATCGCGACTTGCTGATTCAAGACAGCGGTGAGCGCGGGCGGTAGCGCGGGGACGCGCACCGGCAGAATGCCGTTGGCGGTCACGACACCCGGCACTTCGACGACTGCCCAGTCCGGCAAGCCCGGCAGCGCGCCGTGATTGACGACGTTCACCGCGATTTCGTACGCGCGCGCGTCGTTCATGATCCCGGTAATAATCGTCGCCGCGCGTTCCGCCGTGTCCCACGCGACAAATTCCTTCAGCGCGGCGTCGTCTTGATTCGCGCGCTCCACGCGCGCGTCGAGTTCGACGCCGCGCGCCGCGTACTTGTCGAAATCGTATCCTTTCAAATCGCTCGTTTCGTGCGCGAAGGAAAAGTACTCGCCAGCATGATCGTCGCCGGTCGCCGGGTAAAGACCGAACGCGTCGCACAATCGCCGCGAGAGCGGCTCAAAACTAGGCGGCAGATCACGCAGGCGCGCGCGAAATTCGGGATACAGATCGCGTCCGGTCGCGCGGTCGCGCAGCGATTGAATCCAGGTGATGTGATTAAGCCCCGCCATTTGCAGCGAGAGTTTTTCTTGGAACTCGCGCGCGAGCGGCGCGGGATGCCAATGCGGATCGAAATAGTTGGATATTCCCAGGACGTACGCCGCGCTGAAATAGCCGTACAATCCTTGATGACACAAGCCGACCGCGCGCAATCGCGTATAGCGCGTGATCGCGAGCATTACGCGCGACATTGGATTGGAATAGTTCAGCAAGTACGCGTTCGGCGCGCGCTGTTCGATTTCGCGCGCGATGCCGAGCACCAAATCGATCACGCGCAGCGAATGTGTCACCGCGCCGGGTCCGCCGTTTTCGCCGAGGACGTGGCGGATGCCGTACTGGCGCGGAATCTCCCAATCGCGTTTCCAGCGCGCGAGGCGATTCTGTTCCACGGAGATGACGACGAATTCCGCGCCCGGCAGCGCGGCGCGATAATCGGTCGTGTTGGTGATTTTGAAATTCGCGTCGGTCGCCGCGTTGATGCGTTCGGCGAGGCGCGCGACGCGCGCGAGTTTCGCGCCGTCGAGATCGCACAGCGCGATGTGACTGCCGCGCAAATGCGCGCGCCGCGCGAACAAATCGGCGAGTGTGTCCACGCCGAAGCTAGTACTGCCTGCGCCGATCAAAACGATTTTGGTTGAGGGCATTTTTGTTCCTTGTGGGTGATGCCGCCAAGATACACGTCTTTTCTCACCGCGTCAAATTCGCAAAAATTGACATGATGGAAAAAATTTGATATACTCCCATTGCAAACGTGTGCATTGCTTTGGAGGGACAATGCGAGTCTCGATCAAAGATATTGCCAGGGCTGCGGGTGTTTCGCACTCCACCGTCTCGCGCGCGTTGAGCGACAGTCCTCTGATCACGGCGGAGACCAAAGCCCAGATCAAACGCATCGCGCGCGAGATGGGTTATACGCCGGATGCGCGCGCGCGCAGTTTGGTGATGGGTGAAACGCGCACGGTCGGCGTCGTCGTCACGACGATTGCCGATCCGTTCATGGCGCCGGTCGTGCAGGGCATCGAAAGTACCGCGTACGAGAACGGTTATTCCGTGATCTTGGCGAGCGCGAATTCGGATCCGGCGCGCGAACTCGCGGCGGTCGAGATGCTGCAATCCAAGCGCGTCGACGGCGTGATCGTCACCGCGTCGCGCGTCGGCGCGTTGTATCAAGATCATCTTGGGCGCATCGGCGTGCCGGTCGTCCTCCTCAACAATCACAGCGAGCAAAGCGGGCGGTACTTGTACACCGTCACTGTCGACAATCAACACGGCGCGCGCCTCGCGACCCAGCACTTGATCGAACTGGGTCATCGCCGCATCGCGTACATCGCGGGACCCGCGGATCATAGTTCGAACGCCGGGCGCATGGAAGGGTACCGTCAAGCATTGACCGAAGCCGGGATTCCTTTCATTTCCGATCTCGTCGCGCAAGGCGATGGCAAGATGGACGCCGGGATGCGCGCGTTGCCCGCGCTGATGGATCTCGCCGAACGTCCGACCGGCTTGTTCTGCTACAACGACATGACCGCGATCGGCGTCCTGCGCGCGGCGCGCCAACTTGGGATCGACGTTCCGCGCGATTTATCCATCGTCGGCTTTGACGATATTGCATTTGCGTCGTTCATCACTCCGCCGCTGACGACGATCGCGCAGCCGCAATTCGAAATGGGACAACAAGCGATGCAAATGTTACTCACACGAATCCGCCAATCGCCGGATGCGCCGATTTCGGATATTTTGATCGAAGGCAAATTGATCGTGCGCGAATCAACGCGCCGACGGGCGTAAAATACCAAACGTGCTAAATCCAATTTGGCAGATTTGAGGAGATATTCATGGACAAAATGAGAGCATTTGTTTTTCACGATGTTGGCAAAATCGAACTGACCGAATTGCCGATCCCGCAAGTCAAAGACCCGGACGATGTTTTGCTCAAGGTCAAAGCGGTCGGCATCTGCGGCTCCGACATCAAAATTATCGAAGGCAAGCATCATTTCAAACCGCACACCGTGCTCGGTCACGAATTTTGCGGCGAGGTCGTCGCGGTGGGCACGCACGTCCACCACGTCAAGGTGGGTGACCGCGTCGCGATTGACAACAACATTCGCTGCGGCTTTTGCTCGTTCTGCCGGATGGGCTTGTCGAGCCAGTGCGTCGAGATCAAGACGAGCGCGCTCGGCGTGATGCGCGACGGCGGGTACGCCGAGTACTGCCTCGTCCCGGAAAAGCAATGTTTCGTTTTGCCGCCGGAAATTGACGACGTGTTTGGTACGCAAGTCGAAACATTGGCGACGGTCGTCAACGGGATGAACACACTCTTAATGCTGCCGTACGATTACGTGCTGGTTCTCGGTTTTGGTCCGATTGGTTATCTGTTCGCGCAATTCGCCAAGAACATCGCCGCCAAAGTTGCGGTGACCGAAATCGATCCGTTCCGCATCAGCGTCGCGAAAGAGTGCGGGTTGACGGTGTGGAATCCGAACGAAGTGGACGTCGAGAAAAAGATTACCGAGTTCACGTACGGACGCAAAGCCGACATCGTGATCGAAGCGACGGGCAACGCGCTGGAGACCGCGCTCAAGTGTGTGACGCCCGGCGGCAAGGTGCTGCCGTTCGGCATGGATTCGAGCATCACGACGACGATTGTGCCGAACGAGATCACGCGTTGGGCAACCAAGATCCTGGGTCTGTACCTGGGACAAAACACGATGGTGCCTTCGATTCGCATTTTCCAAGAGAACCGTCTGAACATGAAGCCATTCTTCACGAAGGTTATTCCACTCAACGAGGGTCTCAGCGCGTTCGGCGACCTGGGTTTGGATCTCCAGACGCTGCACCACAAGCCCAAGCGCGCGATGAAGATTGTTATGCGAGTTTGATCTTTATTCATCGATGCGTGATACGTGATGCGTGATGCGTGAGTCACGCATCACGTATCACGACCATACATGAGGCAACTATGACCAGACACGTCAACATCGCCGTTATCGGCACGGGACGCATGGGCAGCGTCCACGCGCGCAACCTCGCGCGCCAAATCCCCGCCGCGAATCTCGCCGCGGTGTGCGACATTCGGTTGGAGGTCGCGCAAGCGGTCGCGGATGAACTCGGCGTTACGCGCGTCGTGCGCGACTATCACGAATTGCTCGCGGACAAGAGCATCGAAGCGGTACTGATCGCGACGAACACCGATACGCACGCGTTCATCGTGAACGATGTGGCGGCGGCGGGCAAGCATATTTTTTGCGAAAAACCGATTGCGCTCGACTTGGCAGATGTAGACGGCGCACTCGCCGCCGTCGAAAAGCACGGCGTCAAGTTTCAGGTCGGATTCAATCGCCGATTCGACAAGAGTCTCAAGCGCGTCCACGACATCGTCGCGTCCGGCGAAATCGGGCGACCGTGCATCTTGCGGATCGCGGCGCGCGATCCGGAACCGCCGCCGGTCGAGTACGCGCGCACGTCGGGCGGCATGTTCCTCGACATGACGATTCACGATTTCGACATGGCGCGTTTTCAAGTCGGCGAGATCGAAGAGGTGTACGCGATCGGCAACGTGCTGGTCGCGCCGGAGTACGCCGCGATTGGCGATCTTGATACGAATATCGTTTCACTCAAGTTCGCAAACGGCGCGCTCGGCGTGATTGACAACAGCCGACAGGCGGTCTACGGCTACGATCAACGCCTCGAAGTGTTCTGCTCGAACGGCGTCGCGCTGGCGGAAAACGAATCGGAAAACACGGTGATCAAAGCCAGCAAGGACGGTTATCTCTCCGCGCGCTTGCCGTACTTTTTCATGGATCGTTACGCGGCGTGCTACGTGGAAGAAGTGCGCCAGTTTATCGAATGTGTGCGCGACGACAAGCCGGTGCCGGTTGGCGGCAAGGATGGACGCGCGGCGGTGGTGTTGGGTTATGCCGCGTGGAAATCGTACCGCGAAAATCGTCCGGTCAAAGTGAGCGAAATTGGATGAAGATCGGTTGGACACGAATGAACACAGATAAACACAGATTTTTTAATCAGTGTCATCAGTGTTTATCAGTGTCCCATTTTTAGGAGAAATACAATGAACGGCAAAATGCAAGGCGTAACTTTGGTTGCGGATTGGAAACCGAAACCAGGTTTCAAACTCGGCGCGAAAGATATCGAAGGTCGCCAAACGTATCTCGGCAGTTTGGTGTGGCGCAATCCGCGCCTCGAGATTCGCGAGTACGACATTCCGACGCCGGGTCCCGACGAAGTGCTGCTCGAAGTCAAAGCGTGCGGCATCTGCGGTTCCGACGTGCACATGGCGCAAGCGGACAAAGAGGGCTACATTTTTTATCCGGGCTTGACCGGCTTTCCGAGCATCCTGGGTCACGAATTCTCCGGCGTCGTCGTCGAAGCCGGGAAGAACGCGTTCGACAAACGAACGAACAAGCCGTTCAAAGGCGGCGAGCGCGTGACCTCGGAGGAAATGTTGTGGTGCGCGAGTTGTCGCCCGTGCGCGGATGGTCAGCCGAATCACTGCGAGCGCCTGGACGAAGTCGGCTTCAACGTCAACGGCGCGTACGCCAAGTACATGGTTTTGCCCGCGCGCACGATCTGGAGTCTGGAGCCGATGGCGCAGCGGTACAAAGGCGACGATATTTTCATCGCGGGCAGTTTGATCGAACCGACGTGCGTCGCGTACAACGCGGTGATCGAGCGCGGCGGCGGCATTCGTCCCGGTGATCGTGTCGTGATTCTTGGTGGCGGTCCGGTCGGCGTCGCCGCGTGCGCGATTTTGCGACGCGCCGGCGCGTCCAAGGTCATCATCTCGGAACCGCAAAAAGAACGCACCGAACTCGCGCTGAAACTCGGCGCGACGCACGCGATCAATCCGGCGAAAGAAGATTTCGCGGATCGCGTGTTGGAAATCACCGAAGGGATGGGCGCGGACTTGTTCATGGAAGCGACCGGTTTGCCCGAACGCGTTTATCCCGGCATCGAGCGCGTGATCTGGGAAGGCAGAACGCTCAACAGCACCGTCGTTGTGACGGCGCGCGCGGAAGCGAAAATGCCGGTGACCGGCGAAGTGCTGCAAGTGCGGCGCGCGCGCATCGTCGGCGCGCAGGGACACTCCGGGCACGGCAATTTCCCGCGCGTGATCGAGTGCATGGCGGATGGGATGGACATGACGCCGATGATCACCAAGCGGATCACGCTGGATCAAGTGCCGGAGAATATCGTCGGGCTGCAAACAGATCGAAGTAACTGTAAGATTACCTACATTGCGAAATAGCAGCGTGTTGCGTGTTGCGTATTCCGTATTCCGTTCTATGCAACACGCAACACGCAGAATCGATCAACGATGTCATCACACCCAACCTACGACATTCTGATGTTCGGTCACTTTGCCAAAGATCGCAATGTGGTGGACGGGCAAGGCAAGATCGAATCGGGCGGCGCGGTGTACTTTGGCAGCGTCGTCGTGCGCCGGATCGGTTTGCGCGTCGCCATCGTCACACGCTTGCACCCGGACGATTTTGTCCGACTCGACGAATTGAAGCAAGAAGGAATCGACGTTTTCGCCAAGCCCGCGCCGCAGACCTCCGGCATCGAAAACTCGTACAAATCCGCCGATATGGAACGCCGGATCTGTAAGCCGCTCGGTTTCGCCGGCGCGCTGCAAATCGCCGACGTGCCGGATGCGACCGCGCGCCTCTATGCGATCACGCCGATCATCGCCGGTGAATTCGATCTCGCGTTTCTGCGCGCGATTGCCGCGCGCGGTCCGCTCGCGCTCGACGCGCAAGGTTTCGTGCGCGTGCGCGACGGCGACGATCTGGTGTCGCGCCCGTGGAAGGAAATGGCGGATGGACTCAAGCACGTCACGTACTTGAAAGTCGATCGCGCCGAAGCGGAATTGCTGACCGGCGAAACGGATCTCGCGCAAGCCGCGCGCAAACTCGCCGCGTACGGTCCGCGCGAAATCGTTCTGACGCAATCGTCGGGCGTGACGGTTTTTGCCGATGGGCAAATTTACACCGCTCCGTTCACGCCGCGTTCGCTCGCCGGACGCACCGGGCGCGGCGACACGTGCTTTATGTCGTACCTGGGTCGGCGGCTCACCACGTCGCCTGCCGACGCGTGTCGTTTTGCCGCGGCGGTGACGACGCTAAAGCAAGAAAAACCCGGACCGTGGCGCGGCGCCCTCGCCGAAGTGCAAGCGATGATCGCGCAGTGGAAATAAACCGAATGTGCAAGTGGCGCAATCTGTGGTAAAATAGGCACGCTCATAATCGAGCAAGATTACGCGAAAGGGGGAATGTGAATACGCCAAATGGTTCTTCAAAGTCGAAGTATGCCAGTTTGAATCTCGAAAAGGAGAAGAAAATGCGTTCCAAGTTGTTCGTTTTGTCCATGCTCGTGTTGCTGGTGATCGTCGCGGTCGCGTGCGCGCAACCGCCGACGCCAGCCCCCACGGCAGCGCCACCGACGGCAGCGCCGGCGGCGCCCAAGCCAACCGAAGCGCCCAAACCAACCGCGGTGCCACCGACAGCTGCACCGAAACCAACTGAAGCGCCCAAAGCGCTCAAGGGCGAGCTCAATCTGCTCTGCACACCGCAAGAAGAATGGTGCGCCGGGATGAAGAAGCAGTTCGAAGCCAAGTATCCGGGCGTCACGGTCAACTACATTCGACTTTCCAGCGGCGAATCGCTGACGCGCCTGCGCAACGAAAAGGCGAATCCTCAGTTTGACGTTTGGTGGGGCGGCCCCATCGACTCGCAGATTGCGGCAAAGAAGGAAGGATTGCTCGAGCCGTACAAGAACGCGCAGCAAGCCAACATCATTGACCCCAAATTGATGATCGATCAAGATGCGACCCCGTCGTGGGTGGGCATCTACGTCGGTTCGCTTGGTTTCGCGACCAACACCAAGCAGTCTGCGATTAAACCGCCAACCGCGCTCGATGATTTGATCAAACCCGAACTCAAAGGGCAGATCGTCATCGCACACCCAGCCACATCTGGCACATCGTTCACTTTTATGTGCACCGTTCTCCAGATCAAGGGTGAGAAGGACGGCTGGGAGTACATGAAGAAGTTCGCCGCGAATGTCCAAACCTGGACCAAGAGCGGCGCGACCCCGGTTCAAAACGTGGGTAAGGGCGAAGCCGCGGTCGGCGTCGTCTTTTCGCACGACATCGTCAAGGGCATTGACGACGACAAAATGCCCTTAGCACTGACCTTCCCCGCCGAAGGGACCGGATACGAAATCGGTGGCATGGCTCTCGTCAAGGGCGCCAAGAATCTGGATAACGCCAAGGCGTGGTACGACTGGGCGCTCGAAGGCAAGACCCAAGAATTGGGCAAGACCTACAAAGCGTACCAGGGCTTGACGATCAAAGGCGCCGTGCCGCCCAAGCCCGAATTGCTGCAAGTCAAGCTCATCAACTACAACTTTGACTATTGCGGCAACAACCGGACCGCGTTCATTGACAAGTTCTCGAACGAAATCGCGGCAGCATCACTCGCCAAGTAAATCGCGCATCACTTGTTCGCAGAGGGGCAGGGGCGCAGTGGGGCAGGGGAGAATCCTGAGCAGAGGCGATGGACTCCCCTGTTCTCCCGCACCTCTGCTCCGCTGCGCGAGGGATAGTCGAAGATGACTGTAATGACCCACACGCGTTCCTCACCTCTTTCGTCGCTCGTCCGGCGCTACCGCGAGTTGCGGCTGATCGCGCAAGATCCGGTGCTGCTGATCGGCTTGATCATCACCGGCGCATTTATCCTGGCGTTTGTGATTTGGCCCCTCGCGCGCGTGATCGTGCAGGGATTTTTCATCGCCGATAGCAAGCCCGACGCCGGCACCTTCAACCTCGATCAGTTTACGCGCTATGTCAGTCCACAGTTCGCTTTACAATATTGGAGTATTTTCCGCGATACGCTTTTAATGGGCGTTTTTGCGGCAATCGGTAGCACCGCGCTGGGATTCCTCTTTGCCTACACGGTTGTGCGTTGCAACATTCCCTTCAAGCGCGTCGTCCACGCGTTCACACTTTTGCCGACCATCTCCCCGCCGTTTGCGATTGCGCTCGCCGCGATTCTCCTCTTTGGGCGTGCGGGCTTGGTCACCAAGGATATTTTGCATATCGAGTTCAAGCCCGGTGTGAACGACATTTATGGGCTGGACGGTCTCGTCTTCGTCCAGATCATCACTTTCTTTTCGGTGGCGTACCTCATTCTGCGGGGCTTGCTCGAACGAATCGATCCTTCGATGGAAGAAGCCGCGCTCAGTCTCGGCGCGAGCAAGTGGCATATCTTCCGCACGATCACACTGCCTTTGCTGACGCCCGGCATCGCCGCTTCGTTCCTCTTGATGTTCGTCGAGTCGTTGGCAGACTTGGGCAACCCGGTTTTCATCGGCGGCAACGTCACGGTGCTTTCGACGCAAATCTGGATCGCGGTGAACGGCGAATTCAATCAGCAAAAAGGCGCGGCGCTGTCGCTGATTTTGCTTTTGCCGACGCTCACCGTGTATCTTTTGCAACGCTATTGGGTCTCACGCAAATCCTACATTTCGGTCACCGGCAAGCCGACCGGCGGCGGCGCCGGTTTTGTGAAAGAGCCATTGATTCGCTGGACTTGTATCGTCCTGACATTTCTGGTCTTGCTGCTTGTCTTCGCGCTCTACGCGGCGATCTTTCTCGGCTCGATCACGCGGCTGTGGGGCATTGACTATACGCTTGATTTGACGCATTACGGACGGATGTTTTCCGCCGGACTCACGGCGATCCTCGACACGACCTTTCTCTCCGCAGTCGCTACTCCGATTGCTGGCATCGCCGGAATGGTGATCGCGTTTCTGGTCGTGCGCAAGACCTTCAGCGGCAAAGAGGCGCTCGACTTTACGTCGAACCTGGGCGGCGCAGTGCCCGGCACGATCCTGGGGATCGGTTACATCATCGCGTTCATTCAAGCGCCGATGCCGGTCGTCATTCTGATCTACGTTCTGCTCGCGTACTATCTGCTCGCGCCGAGCGCGCGCGGTTTGATCGCGCGTACTTTGGTTTTTCTGGCGGGAACTTTGCTGGGCGCGGGCGCGCTCCTGCTCAACCTGAACGCGAAAGGTCGTCAGCCGCTTGTGGCGAACGATTGGCTTGCGCCCTTGGCAAGTCTGCCGATTCTGGATATGCAAACCTGGTTGACGCTGCTCGCGGGAATTTTGGTTGTGCTGGCGTCGGTCAGTCTGTTTCTCGTCGAGCGCAAGTCGCGGCGCGCGATCGTGATTCTGCTTGTGTTCATGGCGGCGTACCTCTTGTCGCGTCAGTTCATCGCCGACTGGACGCTACCCATCTTGGTGTGGGGACGCAGTGTCGGCGGCGATTTTTGGCCCCGCTTTGTGGCTTCGCTTACCAAATGGATCAATCTGCTTTTCCAACCACCGATGGCGATCCTGGGTTTCACCTACACCGCGCTGGGCGCGTTCATCGTGGGGCGTTTTGTTCCGCGCGCGCGTCCACTCGTTGCGGTTGCGCTAATCGCCGTGTGCTGCGCGATCACTTTTCTGGGCGAACCGCTCGCGCTCGTCGGATCGGCGTACATCATTCTTGCCGCGTACGCGGTGCGGAGTTTGCCGACTTCGGTGCGCGCGGGCGTGGCGTCGCTCCAGCAAATCGATCCGGCGATTGAAGAAGCGTCCACGAATCTGGGCGCGGACGCGTCGCTGACGTTTCGCCAAATCACATTGCCGCTGATTCTCCCCGCGTTCCTCGCCGGGTTGATCTTTAGTTTTGCGCGGCACATGACTTCGCTCTCCGCGATCATTTTCCTCTCGTCGCCCAAGTGGCCCATCTTGACCGCGCTGATTATGAGCGAAGTCGAGCAAGGTGGCACGAGCGTCGCCGCCGCGTATTCGTTCGTCCTGATCGTGATCGTGCTGGCGGCGATTGGCTTGATGTACGCGATTATCGGTCGCGCGTTCCGTGGCGAGGGTGTTGAATTGTCGCTGGGCGCGGGATAAAGTCAGAAGGCGGAAGGATGAAGGATGAATCCATTTTCATCCTTCATCTTTCATCCCTCATCCTTCGGAGTTTAGCAATGTATCTCACACTCGAACATCTCACGAAAAAATTTCCTGCGCGCGGGAAACAAGTTGGCGAAGTAGCGGCAGTGGACGACATTTCGCTGAATATCGAAAAAGGGCAATTCGTCACGCTGTTGGGTCCTTCCGGCTGCGGCAAGACGACGACGCTGCGCCTGATCGCGGGCTTTGAGTTTCCAACGTCGGGACACATCATCCTCGATGGTCAGCGGTTGGAAGACGTGCCGCCGAATCGCCGCGACATGGCGATGGTGTTTCAGAGTTACGCGATTTTTCCGCACCTCAACGTCTTTGAAAACATCGCGTACGGCTTAAAAGTCAAGAAAATCGCGGCGGCTGAAATCAAGCGGCGCGTGGACGACGTAACCAAGTTGACGCAGTTGACCGGCTTGGAAGATCGCGCGCCGAATCAATTGTCCGGCGGACAGCAGCAACGCGTCGCGCTGGCGCGCGCGCTCGTCGTCGAACCGAAAGTATTGTTGTTCGACGAACCGCTGTCGAACCTGGACGCGAAACTGCGCGAGGAGATGCGCTTTGAGATTCGCGATTTGCAAAAGCGCTTGGGCATCACTGCGATTTACGTGACGCACGCGCAGGAAGAAGCGCTGGTAATGTCCGATCTGATCGCGATCATTCATCAAGGCAAACTCGCGCAACTCGGGACGCCGGAAGAAATCTACGAACAGCCGCGCTCGCGCTTTGTCGCGGATTTTATCGGCTTGTCCGATTTTCTCCCGGCGCGCGTCGAGTCGTACGACGCGACGACGGCGCGCGTCACGGTCGCGGGCGCGACGTTGACGGTTCCGACAAAGTTGGGGCTCTCGCGCGATCAATCCATCTTGTTGCACATTCGCCCGTACGACATCGAGTTTGTCGGCGAGTCGGCGCAGGATAATGTTTTGCCCGGCGTGATCAAGCAGGCGACGTATCTCGGCAACATCGTGGATTATCGCGTCGAAATCGGGCAAGGGCTCGCGTTGCGCGTGCAGGCAAGTACCGATCAACGGCGCGCGGCCGGCGAGCGCGTGCGGTTGCACTTTCCAGCGTCCAAGTGTCATTTGATCGCGGAAGAGTAGTTCGGGCTTCCACGCCCGAACATTCGACGGCGCGGGAGCGGTCTCTGCTATTGATTGACGAGGGAGGTGATCGCGCAGACAATCGATCATTGGAGAAATCAACGACGATTTTCACCTTGACAGGAGGAGAAAAATGAAAGGCATGACACGACGTGAGTTTCTGAAAATGTCCGGCGGTGTTGCGTTAGCCGCCGCCGGCGCTTGGCTTGCCGCGTGCGCGCCGACGCCCACGCCCACGAGCGCACCCAAGCCGACGGTTGCCGCGCCCACCGCGCCCGCCGTGCCGACGGTTGCCAAACCGACCGGCAAACTTTCGGTGTACTCCGCGCTGAACGAAACGACGAACAACGAATTCGTCAAGGCGTTCAAAGCCGCGTACTCCGGCGTCGAAGTGGATCTCTTGCCGATGGCGGCGGCGGGCGAATTGCAGACGCGCATCCGAACTGAAAAGGCATCGCCCAAAGCCGACGTCTTTATCGGCGGCTCGAGCGAATTCCACGACGCGCTCGGCAAGGAAAATCTGCTCGAGGCGTACAAATCGCCGAACGCGGCGATTGTGAACGCCAACTTTAAAGAGGCGACCGGCTTGTGGACCGGCTGGTACATCGGCATCTTTGGTTTCGTCTACAACACCGATCGCTTTGGCAAAGAAATGGCGAACGTGAAAAAGCCGACGACCTGGGACGATCTGCTCGACGCGGCGTGGAAGGGCAAACTCGCCTACCCCGATCCGATCAAGACCGGCGGCGGCTTTATCTTTATGGCGACGCAGATCTTTCGCTTCAACAAAGACGAAGACAAGGCGATGGATTACATGAAGAAACTGCACGCCAACATCGCGCAGTACACCGGCACCGCGACCCAGGTGATCCAGTTGGTGTCGCAAGGTCAATTCATCGGCGGGCTGAACTGGGCGCACGACATCTTGACGACCAAAGCGCAAGGTCTGCCGATCGATTTGATCGTGCCGGAGATGACCGGCTTTGAAATCGGCGCGGTGAGTATCGTCAAGGGTGGACCCAATCTCGGCGCGGCAAAGGCGTTCGTCGATTGGGTACTGACGAAAGAGGCGGGCGAACTGAACGTGAAACTTTCGAATCGCGGATCAGTCCGACCCGAAGTCGCGCCCGCGCCCGGCGCACCCACGCTCGACAAAGTAAAACTGGTGCAGTACGATCGCCAGTGGGCGAGCGACAACAAAGATCGCATCCTGAAAAAGTGGCAGGCGGCGGTCGGAATGTAACCCCCACCTCTTCCCTCCCCCGTCATCCTGAGCGAAGTCGAAGGACGGGGGAGGGTGAGGGAGGGGGTGGAGGTTTTATGCGCCGAATCTCTCGCGAACCTTCCGTCGTCATCACGCTCGCGATTCTCGTCGGGCTGATGTTTGCGTTCATCATTTATCCGCAAGTCCAGGTCGTCCTCGTCCCAGGTCTGGGCGGCTATGTGTCATTTCTCGCCGAGCAAACTTGGGTCAAGCCATTTTTCAATTCATTGCAAGTGATGTTGCTCTCCACGACGACGGCGGTCGTCCTGGGTTTCATCTACGCGTACGCGATGGTGTACAGCAAAATGCCGTTCAAGCCGTTCTTCCGCATCATCGGCGTCTTGCCATTGCTGTCGCCGCCGTTCGTCGTCGCCGCGAGTTATATTTTGTTGTTCGGTCCGCGCGGCATGATTTCGTACTACGTCTTTGGACAATCGCCGAACATCCTGGGTCTCGGCGGCTTGTGGGGCGTGCAGACGATTGCGTTCTTTCCGTTCGCGTACCAACTGATCGCCGACGTGCTGGCGCGCAGCGACGCGCGGATGGAACAAGCCGCGCGCAATCTCGGCGCGGGACCTTGGAACGTTTTTCGCACGATCACGCTGCCGATGGCGCGTCCGGGTCTGCTCGCCGCGATTCTCACGACCGCGATCTACATCGTCGAAGATTTCGGCAACCCCGCGCTGATCGCCGGACAATTCACCGTGTTGCCGACGCAGGCGTACGGCTTGATCTCCGGCTTTGGCGACGTGACCGGTGCGGCGGTCGTCAGCACGATTTTGCTTTTGCTCGCGCTCGCGCTGTACGTCGCGAAAACGCGCATCGAAGGGCAGCGCTCGTACGTCACGATCAGCGGACGCGCGGGCACGATTCCGCGTCCGCCGGTGCCGACCGTCGTCAACGTTTTTTGTTTTGTCGCGTGTTCGCTTCTGGCGATTTTGATTTTGATGGTGTACGGCGTGTTGCTCGTCAGCGCAGTCGTCGAAGTCTTTCCAGTGAAATGGGGCTTGACGAGCAAGCATTTTGAATTTCTCACGTCGAACATCACGCCGCTGCAAAACACGTTGGTCTATGGCACGATTGCCGCGATCATCTGCGCGATGTTTGCGATGCTCCTTGGCTTTTTGGTGCAGCGGCGCGAGTGGCGCGGCAAGCGTATCGTGGATTTCATCGCGATCATGCCCGCCGCGATTCCCGGCATCTTTTTCGGCATCGGCTACGCGACCGCGTTCAACCAGCGCTGGCTCGATTGGATCGATCGCGGCGCGCTGATCACGATCTCGATGATCTTTTGGAATATTCCGGTCGGCTATCAAGCCGCGATTGCCGGGTTGCAGCAAATTGATCGCTCGCTCGACGACGCGGCGACGAGTCTCGGCGCGGGCAGTTTGCGCGCGTTCCGCGATATTTTGCTCCCGATGCTCGACGGCGCGCTGTTGACTGGCTTTGTGACCGCGTTCGTTCGCGCGGTGACGACGTTGTCGGTCGTGATCTTCCTGTTCACACCCAGCACGACCGTCGCGACGATCAAGATTTTCCAACTCGTCAACGATTTCATGTGGGGCGGCGCGACCGCGTTCACGGTGTCGGTCGTCGGCGTCGCGGTGCTCGTGCTTGTGATTGTATGGACGATTAGCGGGCGGCGCGTGGGATTGCAGCGGACGGGATGACAACGGACAAAGGCGAAAACGAGCGGACAAGACCCATCAGATTCGTCCGTTCCTTTTCGGTGTTGTCCGTTATAGTCTGGGGCGGCGCGTCGCGTTGCAGCGGGCGACGTGAGCAGTAAAAGGCGTTCGCCGCAATGCCCACATTCAATATCAGGAAAGGAGTGACTCAATGCTAGAGCTGATTGGAGAAACAGTAATCAGAAAGATCATTGACGCTGCTGCGAAAGCTATTGAAAAGAAGATAGATCTGAGTGATTTGGGTACCATCAAATTGGATAATCGTGAATCCAAGTCTGCTATTGAGCATCACATTAACATGATCAGCCACTGGGCGGCTGAAATTTCCTTTCGTGATCTTAGGGGATCCAAGAAATTCGTTGATAGCTTTGTGGATTTAGATCTCACTCTTGGCCCTATATCTACGCGGAACCGGGGTCATGCTTCTGGTCATACAAGGGTTACCGACCTACTTCAGCATAACGAGAATGTAGTAATATTAGGCGATCCAGGTGCAGGAAAGACGACCTCTCTCAAACGACTAGCGTTAAGTGCTCTCACGGAAACCCATAGATCAGGGCGCGGAAAGACACCGATCCTGGTTCGATTGCGTGACCTGGGTAATTCATCTTTGTTATCCGAAATCCTCGGCATCTTGGGCGTACGAGTCAGTTTCGATGACGAACTCTCAAAAGAGTCCAAAGACAAAACTTTGATTCGGATCGTAGGACAGTACCTAAGAAACCTCAACACTCTTTTGTTAGTAGATGGGCTTGATGAATCTCCCTTCAGCGAAAGAGAAAATATTGTTAGGGACCTCCGCGATATTATCCTCTATTCGAAGGATTACCAGGTCGTCTTGACCTGCAGAACTGCTGATTTTGTATATAGCTTTGAGAATGCAGCTTCATTTGCTATAGAACCCCTCTCTGAATGGCAAATCCAGAGTTTTGCCGCCAAATGGTTGGGCGAGAAAGCAGGAGAGGATCTATTGAAGCAAATATGCGGCACTCCATATGGTGGTACTGAAGTTTTGCCTCTAACACTAGCTCACCTCTGTGCTATATACGAACGCACGGGGTCTATCCCAGAGAAACCTAGAACCGTATACCGAAAAATTGTAAGGTTGCTTCTTGAGGAATGGGATGAACAGCGTTCCATAAAACGCGAATCTCGTTACGCATCGTTTGATGTTGATCGTAAGGAGGATTTTCTCAAGGCCATAGCTTTTCATTTGACCATTATCTCAAAGCGAAGCAGTTTCAACCAAAAAGATCTTGAGCGGGCATACCTTGAGGTTTACGAACGGTTTAGCGTTCCACGAGCTGAAGCGCGGAAAGTCGCCCGCGAGATCGAGTCTCACACAGGGCTAATTATCGCAACATGGTCAGAGAACTATGAGTTTGCCCATAAATCAATTCAAGAGTATTTAACTGCTGAGTATATCTTGAAGCTTCCCACTATTCCGCCCGAGAAGGCAATTAAGCTTCCAAACGAAATGGCCCTTGCTGTTGCACTTTCGTCAGACGCGAATGAATATTTCGCCGCAGTGGTTTTTGCTGTTATTGATCGGAGCAGAGGAACACTTGAGGATTTTACCCACCCTTTCCTTCGGCGGACACTGCTAGAGAAAGTGGACTTCTGCCCATCAATTTCTTTGGGACAGTTTGTCCTCGCTCTGTACTCAGAAACATACCATCCATCCCGAGGGCAGTTACGTTTACCTTTGGGTAGCGGATCGGATGTCTTCTCGGATTTTTTGAGACTAGCTCCGGTGCGCGAGTCAGTCGTATCCGTTATGCAAATGCTTCAGACTCGACGACAGATCGGAGATGTCTACTTGGTTCTGCCTAAAGAAAACGCAAGCACTTTTACAATGCTTTTTAAGTCTATTGGTCACTACACCGTTGATAATCGTTTTCTGGAGCTAATGAAAGTATGATGACATTGAATAACGTCCAACTCCAAACCTCCCCCCTCCGCCTCGAAACCGTCACCAAGCGTTTTGGCGCGGTTGTCGCGGTTGAGCGTGTCTCGCTCGAAATTCCGCGCGGCGCGTTCACGACGCTGCTCGGACCCAGCGGTTGCGGCAAGACGACTTTGCTCCGCATCATCGCCGGGTTCTACGAGCCGGACGAGGGACACATTTTTCTCGACGACAAGCAGATTGACGATGTGCCGACGCATCTGCGCGGCACCGCGATGGTTTTTCAAGATTACGCGCTGTGGCCCCACATGACCGTCTACGACAACATCGCATACGGTCTGCGGATGAACAAAACGCCGCAGAACGAACTTGACGCGCGCGTTCACGCGACGATGCAACTCGTCGAAATGCCCGCTGACTTTTTGAAGCGGCGTCCGACCGAACTCTCCGGCGGTCAGCAGCAGCGCGTCGCGCTCGCGCGCGCGCTGATCGTGCGCCCGCGCGTGCTGCTGCTCGACGAGCCGCTGTCGAATCTCGACGCGAAAGTGCGCCAGCGCTTGCGGCTAGAGATTCGCAGTTTGCAGCGCCGCATCGGCATCACGACGATTTACGTGACGCACGATCAGGAAGAAGCGCTGAGTATGTCCGATGTCGTCGTCGTGATGAACCAGGGCGCGGTCGTCCAAGTGGGCAAGCCGGAGGAAATTTACCGCCAGCCCGGCACCGCGTTCGTCGCGGAATTTATGGGCGTGAGCAACGTGCTGCGCGGCAAGGTTACACAAGACGGAAAAATGGTAGACGCGGGCGGTATTTGCATTGCGTACACCGGCGCGCCGGGCAGCGCGGTCACGGTCGTCTTCAAAGCGGACGAGGCGGAACCGATCGGCGACGGCGCGCGCGCGGACGACGCGGTTGTGTTTGAAGGCGATGTGATCGAAGCATTCTTCTTCGGCGCGATGTACCGGCATTTCGTCAACGTCAACGGCAACACGATCCTCGTCGATCGTCCGACGCGGATCGAAGCGAAACGCGTGCGGCTCGCGGTCGCGCGCGACAAGGTTCAAGTGTTTGTGGAAGAATAAAATATACATGGACTTTCTGCTTCAGCGAATCGTTTTGCAGAACGAGTAAATGAACAAGGAGGATTGCTATGGGCCTAAATTCGGTCGTCTTGGACACAGCATCAACACGTGCGCTATTGGAAATTGCATACGATGAAGGTCTTCTTCAAGAAGAAGGGCACAAAACGGATTTGTTTTTGGCGAGTTTAAAGAGACGACCTTTGACAGTCCGAAAGCAGGTGGATTCAACGCTTATCAAAACTCCTTTGCTTGGAGAGACACCCTCAATCGTGGGAAATACGTTGCCACAGAAACAGATGGATCAAGCGGGGGAAATTGCCCTATTTCAGATAGTGACAAGAGACCTGATTGGATTCACACCAAGGACGTTATGGGATGCACTGAAAGGGGCAAATAATCCTGCAAGTCAAAGCCTTCGTCAGCACATCCCATTATGGCTTGAACAAATCCTCAAATTTGATTTGAGAGAGGAAGAACTCATTCGGCAGGAGATTGCGAAAGCCACAAAGGAATTGGAAAAGGCATCCAAATGGAACTGTGCCTTAACGACGCAACGACGATAACTAGCCCATTCGAGGCCGATGTGCAGATTCCGGCGTGCCTGAAGTATCTGCGACCAAGTTGGACAAGTAAATGAAATTCGGCGCGTGCACGTGGATTTTCGGCGACGAGCCGCTGCCCGCAATCGCGCGGCGCGTCGCGGCAATCGGCTTGGACGGCGTCGAGTTGTTCGGCGACGTGTCGCAGGACGCGCGCGCCGCGCGCCAAATCCTCGCGGATCACAATCTCGCCGTCCTATCGCTCACGCCCGCAAATGTTGACCTGTGTCATCCCGACGCGCAAGTTCATCGCGCCGCGCGCGATTATTATTTTCGGCTGATTGATTTCGCGGCAGAGGCGGGCGCGCCGCTCGTTTCGTGTCATGGGATGGTCGGGCGCGTGCGCGCGGTCAGTTCGTATCGCGCAGAATGGGATTTGATGATCGCCGCCGTGCGTGAAATTGCGCGCCGCGCGGCGGAGCGCGATCTACGCGTCGCGATCGAGTTGCTCAATCGCTACGAGGCGCATTTGCTGAACACGGTTGACGACGGGCAGCGGTTCGTGCGCGAGACCGGCGTGGACAATGTCGGCTTGCTCCTCGACGCGTACCACATGAACATCGAAGAAGCGCATCTGCCGCGCGCGATAGAGCACGTCGGGCGCGCGCTCTTTTTGTTTCACGCCGCCGATTCGAATCGACAAGCCATCGGACGCGGGCACACCGATTTTCGCGCGATCGTCGACGCGCTGCGCGCGATCGATTATCGCGGCGATATTGTTTTTGAATGTGTCGCGCCCGGACCGGATCCTTTCACCCCGATCAAAGACTCCTCTGCGCGCGAACAAGTCGAAATGTTTTTGCGCGAGTCGCTGGCACAGTTGAACGAGTGCAAGCGTTTGCAATGGGCTTGACAAGCGCTTGTATTTATGATATAGTGTTGCCACGCGCAAGCACATCCGATTCACCTCTTTCTCCCTCAAACGATCGGTTCTCCTACCCTGCGCGCAAGTTTGTGCTTTCTCCCGGACTAGTGTATGCCTGTAACGATGGACGATGTTGCCAGAGCCGCCGGCGTCGCTCTTTCCACGGTCTCACGCGCGCTGTCCGACAACCCGCGCGTGAATGTCGCCACGCGCGCCCAGATCCAAAAATTGGCGCGCGAGATGGGATATGTCCCCAGCGCGATCGCGCGCGGGCTTGCCACCAAACGAACCTATGCTCTTGGAGTCGTCGTGCACGATATCGTCGATCCGTTCCAGGCGGAATTGGTGCGCTTGATTGATATGCGCGCGCTAGAACTCGGCTACAGTCTCCTCCTTTCGCACTCCGGCGACGAGGAGCAGCGCGAACAGCAAGCCATTAATATTTTGCGGCAGCAACGCGTGGATGCGATTATCATGCCCGATTCTTCGGTGTCCGATTCGTTTCTTTCTCAAGTGGCTAGCGAGGGCATGCCCGTCGTGCTGTTGAACCGCATGAGTTACCCCTACTCGATCGAGATTGATAATGTCGGCGCGGGCGAAATGGCGGCGATCCATTTATTGGATCTCGGTCATCGCCGCATCGCGTATATCGGCGGCACGCGCACCCAACCCGAAAACGATGATCGGCAAAGCGGCTACGCGCGCGCGCTCGAAAAGCGCGGACAGTCTGTCGATCCCGCTCTAATTACTCTGGGCAACGGTTGGTCCGATGGCGGTCGCGATTGCATGCGCGAATTCCTGAAACTGGCGCACCCGCCGACCGCCGTATTCTGCTATAACGATTTGACCGCGTTTGGCGCGATCGGCGCGATCCAAGCGGCTGGGTTGCGCGTGCCGCAAGATATTTCCGTGGTCGGCTTTGACGATATCGCGCTTGCCTCGATTCTGCATCCGCCGTTGACTTCGATCGCGCAAGACAAGGAACAGATGGCAAAGCTAGCCGTCGAAATGGCGCACGCGCTCGCGACCGGCAAACCCGCCGCGCCGCGAACGATTTTGCCGGGACGGCTCGTCGTGCGCGCGTCGACTGCGGCTTGTTCGTAGTGGGCGATTTATCGCCGCAACTCGCGCTGAAGCGCATACTACGAACACAAGGACAAATCAATGCCAAAAGTACGCATCGCAATTCAAGGCAGCGGCGTCATCGCGCGTTATCACGCGCGCGCGTGCAAAGCGATCCCCGACGTCGAGTTGGTTGCTGCCGCCAACTGGCGACCCGAATCGCTGGCGCGCTTTGCGAAAGAATGGGAAATTCCGCGCACGACAACTTCTTTCGCCGATCTCGCCGCCGCGCGCGACGTTGACGCTGCCATCATCACCGTTCCCAATTATCTACACAAAGACGAAACGATCCGGATGCTGCGCTCCGGCAAACACGTGCTGATCGAAAAACCGATGGCGCTGAATGCCGCCGAGGCGGAAGAGATGCTCGCTGTCGCGCGCGCCACCGGACGATTGCTGATGGTCGGGCACATGTGGCGCTTCGATAACGAAATCGGTTGGCTGCGGAACGTGATCGCGCAAGGGACGCTCGGCGAGATCGTTCGCACCAAAGGTTTCGCGATTCATCCGCCGGGTTTTGGACCCAAGGGCTGGTTCAACGAGCGCGCCAAAGCCGGCGGCGGCGTCATCATGGACATGGCGATTCACGCGGTTGACACCGCGCGCTTTTTGATGGGCGAGCCGCTGCCGACCAAGGTGTACGCGCACGCCAGCACGCGTTTTTCTTCCATCGAAGTGGAAGACAACGCGACGTTCATCGTGGATTGGAACAACGGCGCGTACTCGACGATTGAAACGGCGGCGTGGCAGACGTACGCCGAAGCGCCCGAAGGCGCGGCGCACGTGTGGGGCACGCGCGGTTATGGGCGCGCATTTCCGTCCGCGCTTTATCTTTCCGTCGGCGACACGATCGGCGCGTTCACGCCAACTTTTCCGGCGCGCATCGAACAATGCGATTGGCCCATGTACCAGCGCCAGATCGAACACTTTGCCGCGTGCATCCGCAGCGGCGCGCAACCGAAACCCGGCGGCGCGGAAGGACTCGTCGTGATGCAAGTGATGGACGCGGTATACAAATCGGTTGCGACGGGTAAGGTTGTTGGCATCTAACGGTGTCAACGAATATGACACGAATAAACGAATGTCGAAGCGCGCGCGATTCGTTTATTCGTTCAACATTCGTTGACACCGAGCGACGAATATTGCAATTGGAGTACATTGATGAAATCCAACTCTCAACTCGCCATTCACGGCGGACCCAAAACTGTTCCCGACGGATTGAAAAAATCGTGGCCCGAAATCACGCCGGAAGACAAAGCAGCAGTGCTTGCCGTTTTGGAACGCAAGGTGCTGTCCGGCGTTCACGCGCCCGAAGCCGTTGGACTCGAAGCGGAATGGGCGGCGTACACCGGCAGCAAGTACGTTCTCAGTTTCAACAGCGGCACCGCGGCGATTCATTCCGCGCTCTTCGCGCTCAAGATCGGACCAGGCGACGAAGTCATCACGTCGGCATTCTCTTTCTCTGGTTCGTTTCATCCCATCCTCGAACAAAATGCGATTCCGATTTTCGTGGACATTGACGAACGGACGTACAACATCGACGTCGCCCAAGTCGAAGCCAAGATTACGGATCGCACCAAGGCGCTGTTGCCGGTACACATCCATGGTTTACCGGCGGACATGGACGAGTTGCTCGCGCTCGGAAAAAAGTACGGCATTCCGGTCGTCGAGGACGCGTGCCAGGCGCACGGCGCGACGTATCACGGCAAAAAAGCCGGTACTATCGGAGCGATGGGTTGTTTCAGTCTCAATGTGACGAAAAATTTTTCCGGTGGCGAGGGTGGTTTCCTGAACACGGACGACGAAGCGCTAGCCGAGCGCGCCAAAATGATCCGAACATTCGGCGAAAGAGTTGGCAAAGAAAAAGAAAAGATTCGTCCGTACTATTCGCACACGATTGGCTGGAACTATCGCACCCAGGAACTGCCCGCCGCGTTCGCGCGCAGCCAACTCAAGCGCCTCGACAAGTACAACCAGATCGCGCAGCGCAATGCCGTGTACTTGACGCGCGAACTCGCGGACGTGCCGGGCATCCTCCCGCCGTACGTGCCGCCGGATCGCACCTCCATCTACCACAAATACCGCGTGCGTTTCGATCCGAGCGTCTGGAATTTGCGCGCGTCGCCCGTCGAAATTCGCAACGCGTTCGTCGCCGCGCTCGAAGCCGAAGGCGTTGCCGCGACGCTCTGGCACGTCACGCCGTTGACTTCGTTCCCGATCTTTGAAACGCTCGAAGGTTACGGCAAGGGTTGTCCCTGGAGTTGCCCATTTTACGGCAAAGAGATTCGCTACAACAAAAGCGATTATCCGCGCGCGCAACATCTGCTCGACACGTCGTTCGTTATCAACGACGAGGCGAATCCAATTTACATTCAAGATGTGGAGTTGATGGGGCATTACGTCGCCGCGATTCGCAAAGTTGTAAGTCGGATCGACGAGATTTTGTAGCCATGCAGTTTGACGAGTGGCAAGGTTTGGAACGGGCATCCGATTACGTTCACCGGCTGCGACGCAAAGTGGGACATGATTTGTTGCTGTTGCCGTCGGTCACCATTTTGGCGTTTGATGAAAGCAAGCGCGTTCTGTTGCTCCGACACGCTAATCGCGATCTGTGGGTAGCGCCGGGCGGAATGATCGAGCCGGACGAGACGCCGGAGCACGCGGCGCGGCGCGAGATGCAAGAGGAAACCGGATGCGTGGTGGATTTGATTCGGATCCTTGGCGTGTACGGGGGACCTGAATTTCGCGTGCGCTACGAAAACGGCGACGAAGTGGCATACGTGATGACCGTTTTCCAAGCCACGATTCGCGAGGGCACGCCGCGTCCGAACGGCACCGAAAGTCTCGAGGTGCGATTCTTGGCGGCGGCGGAAATCGAAAATCTTCAATCGGCGGCTTGGTTGCCCATCGTGCTTCGTGATTGCTTTCGCCGAATGTAGGAGACGATTCACATGTCTGCCCAGCCATTATCGTTTGCGCGTTCTGAGAAATTGTTCGCGCGCGCGCAAGAGATCGTCGCGGGTGGAACGACGCAGGGCAAAGCGCCCAACACACTCATCCCCGGCGAGTATCCGATCTACGCCGCGCGCGGACGCGGCGCAACCTTGTGGGACATTGACGGCAACGCGTTCCTCGATTGGATTCTGGCATACGGCATCATCGTCCTGGGATATTGCGATCCCGATGTGGACACGGCAGCCATCGGCGAGATCCGCGATGGGTTCGCTTTTCCGCTCACGCGCCCGGTGCAAAACGAACTTGCCGAACTGCTCGTACAAGTGATTCCGTGCGCGGAGATGGTCCACTTTTTCAAGACCGGTTCCGATACGACAACCGCCGCGGTGCGACTCGCGCGCATCGCCACCGGTCGCGACAAGATCGTGCGCTGGGGTTACAACGGCTGGCACGATTGGTGCTGCACGCGCGACGCCGGCATTCCGCGTCACGTGCGCGACGATGTGCTGACTTTTCGCTACAACGATCTCAATTCGCTGGAAGACGTTCTGAAGCAACAGCGCGATCAAGTCGCGTGCGTGATCATGATGCCGCTGGAGATCGAGCCGCCGCAACCGGGTTTTCTTGCCGGGGCGAAAGAACTCGCGCATCAGTACGGCGCGCTCTTCATCCTCGACGAAATGCGCTCGGGGTTTCATCTCGCGCTCGGCGGCGCGCAAGAATATTACGGCGTCACGCCCGACCTCGCGACTTTTAGCAAGGCGATGTCGAACGGCTACGCCATCTCGGTACTGGCAGGCAAGCGCGAACTGATGCAAGCATTATCGCAGACGTACGTCTCGTCCACATTCTTCACGAATTCAATCGAAATGGCGGCGGCGGTCGCGACGATCACCAAATTAGAGCGCGAGCAAGTGATCCCGCATTTGTGGCGCATCGGCAAAGGATTGATGGACGGCTTGGATCGCTGCGCGCGCGACCTGGGGATCGAAGCGCAATCCGTCGGCGTCGCGCCGATGCCGTTTCTGCAATTCACCTACGCCGATCCCGAAATTCGCGAAACGGCGAAATACGTTTTCTATCGCGAGACCACGCGCCGCGGACTCTTGCTCCATCCCAACCATCACTGGTTCGTCTGCGCCGCGCACACCGAGCAAGACCTCGCGCGCACGCTCGAAATCTGCGAGCAAGGATTTCGCGCAGTCAAGCAAGAACTCGCGCGCGGTTTTCGCGCGCCGACGACGCAAAAAGTTGCGGTCACGGTTTCGACGTGAGGCAACGCGAATGGTAGGGATGCAATTCAATTGCATCCTTACAAGATACGATTGAATTGCATCCTACAGGAGATTCTCATGCTCATTTCTTGGAACGGTGAAACCACACCCGATGTCGATCTCGAAACCGAAATTCGCGCGGCGCACGCGGCGGGCTTCGGCGGCATCGAAATCTTCGTGCCGAAACTCGCGCCGTATCTGGCAAAGCACACCGCACGCGATCTCGGACGCGCGTTGCGCGACGCGAAACTCGTGCCGGTCTCGCTCAACGGGCTGGAGCACGTCAATATGCGGACGCGCGCCGATCTCGAGCAAGTGAAAATCGAGTGTAAGCAACTCGCGCAGATCGCGGCGGATTGCGGCTGCCGGGACATCGTCATCGTGCCCGATCCGCGACCGCAAGGCATGCGCGACGCGGAAATCGTCGCGCAATCGGCGGAAGAAGTATGCGAACTCGCGGACGTTGCCGCGCCGTTCGGCGTCACGCTCGCGTTCGAGTTTCTCGCGCCCGCGAATTGCTCAGTGCGAACGCTCGCGCTCGCGCAACAAATCATCGAGCGAGCGAATCACCCTCCCCTGTCATCGACGGGGGAGGGCAGGGGTGGGGGTGGCATTGTCTTCGACACGTTCCACTTTTTCGTCGGCGGGTCGGCGATGACCGAAATCACCCCGTCAGCCACGCGCCTGGTTCGACTTGTGCACATCAACGATGTCGAATCCAAGCCGCGCGAAGCGATGACCGACGCGGATCGCCTGCTCCCCGGCGAAGGCGTCTTGCCGCTGGAAGCGATGCTGCGCGCGCTCAAAGCGAACGGCTACGCCGGCGCGTACTCGCTCGAAGTGATGCGCCCGGCGTACCGTCTGCGCGAGACCGGCGAGTACATGGCGGACGCGCGGCGGAAAGTGGAACAGTCCTTGAAGAGAGTTTACGATTGAGCCGTGTTGCGTGTTTCGTGTTCCGTTCACGCATCACGCAACACGCAACACGATTTACGCACTGGAGATCAAATGACTGTCAAACTCGGCATCATCGGCGCGGGGAACATGGGGCAGACGCACGCGCGCGTTTTGGTCGCGGACAAGCGCGTGCAGATCGTCGGCATTGCGGATCTGGCGCGCGAAAAAGCGGACGCGCTCGCGCGCGAGGTGAACGCGCGCGCGTTCGATTCGTTCGACGCGTTGCTCGACGCGGGCGTGGACGCGGTCTACGTCGCGACGCCGAACACCAAGCACGCTCCGGCGGTGCTTGCCGCGCTCGCGCGGAATGTGAATGTCTTTTCGGAAAAACCGATGGCGACGACGTTCGCCGAAGCCAAACAAATTCGCGAGGCGGCGCGCCAGAGCAAGGCGATCTATCAAATCGGTTTGAATCGCCGCTTTTCGCCCGCGTACAAATTCGTCAAAGAAAAAATCGCGGAAGGATTCAAGCCGTACCTCGCGAACGCGAAACAAAACGACGGCGATTGGCTCAATCCGCCCTGGATTACGAACCTCGAATTGACCGGCGGCTTTTTGCAAGAATCGTCGGTGCATCTGCTCGACATGTTGCGCTGGCTGATGGGCGAGGTCGTCGCGGTGAACGCGCGGGCGCAGTCACGCGTCTACAACTTGCCGTGCGATTTCGCGATCCTGATGACTTTTGAGGGCAATCGGCACGCGGTCTTTTCCAGTTCCGCGCACGCGTCCTGGGCGTATCCGTTCGAGACGCTCGAAATCGTCGGCGAGCACGCGTGCATTCGCACGGAAGAAATGACGCGCGCGTTTCTCTCGCCCGGCTTGGCGTCCGAAATGATCACGCGCGATTTCACGCAGATCCCGCGCGCGATCCAGTGGGGCTATCAGCAGGAAAACGACGCGTTCATCACGGCGATTGTCGAAGGGCGTGCGTCCGCGTGCGATTTCGAGGAAGCGTACAAATCCATCGAATTGTGCGAGGCGTGTTATCGCAGCGCGGACAATGACGGCGCGACGGTCGCGTTGCCGTTGCGTCAACGAATATCAAACGAATAAACGAATGAACGCGCGCAAAATTCGTTTATTCGTTCAATATTCGTTGACACCGTTGACACCGAAGTGGAAACACAATGCCTGAATCACATCACCATCGTCTCGATTACATGACGTGGGCGGACGCGCGCGATTTTCTTGCGGCGGGCGGCGATACCGCGATCTTGCCGGTCGGCTCGACCGAGATGCACGGACCGCATCTGCCGCTGGGCACGGACTATATGATTTCGCTCGCGGTCGCGACGCTTGCCGCGCCGGAATGCAACGCGGTGATTCTGCCGCCGCTGCCGTACACGTGGACCGGCGCAACGCGGCAGTTTGCCGGAACGATTTCTCTCCCGGCGGACTTGGTGCTACAATTCGTCAAGACGATTTGTTATCGTCTGATTGATCAGGGCTTTCGACATATCGCGTTGGTGAGCCAGCACAATCCCGATACGATGACGTTGGGGTTGGCGGCGCAGCAGATGTTCGAGGAGACGCGCGTGCCGGTCGTCGCGTTCAATCACTATCCCACCGATCCACATTTGCGCGCGCTGCTGCCGGAGTTGATCGCGGAATTGGATCGGCAAGAGGCAACCGACCCAGGTTTCACCGAGACGTCATTTCTCCTCGCGGCGTTGGAGATCCTGGGTCTCGATCATCTCGCCCGACCGGAAGTTACGCCGCTGCCAAACGTACCGCGTCCCGCGCCGTTGCAAAGAATTCGCCAGCGCAGCGCCGTCGGTTACTTTTTCTCGGACGCTTCGCAACACATTCCCGTACCGCGTAATCCTTCGATTCCGTTAGGACGAAAGTATCTGCAATCCACTGCGGAGCAATTGGTCTTGCTGTTGCGCGACGTGAAAGAGTACGACGCATGGCTAAAGGATGAGGGATGAGGGATGACCCTTCGACTTCGCTCAAGGTTTCATCCTTCACTCGTGAGGGAGGTGATGCTCACACTCTTTACACTGCACCCGTCATCGCGTTTCAACCCGATTCAGTTTTCCGAAGGAGGAAAAGATGAAAGGCAATCGCTGGTTGTTCGCAATCGCAATGTGTGTTTTGTTCGCGACGATGTTCGTCGCGTGCGCGGCGCCGACCCCGCCGCCCCCGCAAATCGTGAAAGAAACGGTGGTCGTACAACAGACGGTCGCCGTGCCGCAAACCGTTGTCGTGCAAGCGCCGACCAAAGCGCCGGAGCCGACGACCGCGCCCAAACCGGCAATCACGGAAATCGTCATGGCAGACAGTCAATCGGGCGCGAATTTTCAAGAGTACTTTCAAAAGGTCGCCATCCCCGCCATCAAAGCCGCAACCGGCATCAGTGTCAAGTACCTCGTGACGAACGAGGCAGAGCAACTCGAAAAGATGAAGGCGTGGAAGCCGGGCGCGGGCGACGTGCACCTGTACTTTTCCAAGAACATGGCTGCCGCCGTGAGTTCGGGCGTGCCTTTTGAAGTGCTCGACACGACCAAGGTGCCGAATCTCGCCAAGAACGATCCGGTCGAACTCAAGTCCGCGGCGAATGTTGATTTGAAAGGCGCGGGCGCGGTGTTCTGGCGATCGTCGTACGCGCTCGTTTACAACTCGACCAAAGTGAGCAAGCCGCCGCTCTCGTGGAAGGAATGGTACGATCGCCGCGAGGAATTCAAGGGACACATCGGCTTGATCCGCCCCGACGCCAAGTCGTCGTCGGCGTGGCGACAGCGTTTGGTGTTCCTGCACGCGTTCCTCGGCGACAAGATGACGAAGCCGATCGCGGAGTTGCAGAACGATCCCGCGTTCAAAGATGCCTGGGCGAAACTGATCGACTTTACCAGTTACGCCAAGAAACCGCTCGCCTCCGAGCCGGTCAACTTGTTCGAGGATTTCAACGCGGGCGATACCTGGATCTCGCTGTACGCGCAGGATTATACGATGTGGTCCGCGCGTCAAGGGACTTTGCCGCCGACGATGAAATCGGTCTATCCGACGGAAGGCGCGGACATTGTCGAAGCCAGTTACATGGCGATTCCGGCGAACATCTCCGACGACTACAAAGCCGCCGCGTTCAAAGTGCTCAACTATTTGCTCAGCGACGATTCGCAGATGCGTTTGGTCAGCACGATGTTCCAATACCCCGGCACCAATGTGGATCCGAATTTGATCCCGGCGCTGGTCTGGGAGTACATCCCAAAGATGGACGCGCTCAAGAAGACGGCGATGCCGCGCGAGCGACAACGCCAAGATTTGATCAACTACATCGCGTCGAAAGCGGCAGAGTTAACGCCCAAGTAGCAGACACGGGGACACGGTGACACGGTGACACGGAGATTGTCACCGTGTCTCCCGCTCTCCGCGTCTCCGCGTCAAGGATTTGAACATGCTACAAACCTGGCGTAAGTATGAACACAATGCGACCACCTGGTTGCTGCTCCTGCCGGCGTTCGCATCTTTCTTCGGCTTGTTCGCGTACCCGATTCTCGTCACACTGATCCAAAGTTTTCGACCCGAAGGACAAGCAGACGGGTTCACGTTTGAGAATTACATCAATTTTCTCAGCGACCCGCGCGGACGTGACGTGATCGTCCTGACATTTGTGCTGGCGATTGGCACGACCTTTTTCTCGTTGTTGTTCAGCATCCCGCTCGCGCTCATCCTGCGCGATAAAGTGCGCGGGCATCGTTTCTTTCGATTGCTCGCGCTGATTCCGTTGATGGTGCCCGGGCTGATTGGCGCGCTGGGACTGCTCCTTTTCTTCGGCAGTCGCGGCTGGTTCAATCTGGCGGCTCAGGCATTGCCCTTTGTCACTGAACCACTGACGATCAACTATACGCTTCAAGGGTTGATGCTCTTCTACGTGTGGCTCTATTTTCCGTACACCGCGCTCACGACGCTCTCGGCGCTGGAGGGCTTGGATCGCGCGGTCGAAGAAGCCGGTGCGGTTGCGGGCGCAAATCCGCGCCAGGTCTTGCGCTACCTGATCATTCCGCAGATCATTCCGGGCGTGTTGGCTGGCTCGGTGTTGACGTTTATGACCGCGTTCGGCGCGTTTAGCATTCCGCTGATCACGGGCGGCGACTATCGCCCGCTCTCGGTGCAAATCTACAAAGAGATCTCCTCGTTCATTCCCGCGCACTGGTCGGCGGCGAGCGCGATGGCGATTGTGATGGGCATTCTCCAAGTCGCCGCGCTCACTCTGTACATGCGATTGCTCCGGCAAAGGCAGGTGCGCTGATGCGAATCCTCAAACTTTATTTGCACCCGTTGTGGAACGCGCGCCTCTTGCTGATCTATTCGTTTCTCTCCGGTTTTGCGATTCTGATCCTCGCGCCATTCCTGATGATCTCGCTCCGCTCGGTCGGCAAGGGCTGGTTTGGCAAACTGTGGTTTCCGCCGGAATTCACGCTGCAATGGTTTCAGACCGCGATCGATATCGGCAACATTCCGCAAGTGTTGGGGAACACTGCCCTCATCGCCGCGATCGCCGTCGCGATCAGTACGACGATTGGCATTTTGAGCGGCTGGGCGTTCGGACGGCGGCGGCTGCCGGGCAAAGAAGTGCTGATGGCGATCATTCTGCTGCCGCGCATGATCCCGCCGATCACGTACGCGCTCGGCGTCGCGAAAATTTTCTACGGACTCGATCTGGTGAACACGTACCTCGGCGTCGGACTCGCGCACGTTTCGCTCTGCGCGCCGTACGCGATCCTGGTGCTTTCGTCCACGTTCGAAGGGCTGGACGAGCGCGTGCTGGAGGCGTCGGCGGTGTGCGGCGCGAACACGCTCAAGAGTTTTTTCTACGTGATTCTGCCGATGGTGCTGCCGGGCATTCTCGCCTCGATGATTTTCACGTTCACGACTTCGTACAACGAATTCACGCTGACGCTGATGACGTACGGACCGGACACGGTGACGATGGCGGTGCGGACGTACCTCGCGATCGGCGAGGGCTACGTCGAAATCACGAGCGCGATGTCGGTGATTCTCGTCGTGCCATCTCTGGTCATTCTCGCGATGATTCAAAGCGGCATTCAACCGGAGAAATTGGTCGGAGGGTTCAAAGGCGTATGAGCGACATTATGATCGAATTTCGCAACTTGACCAAACGCTACGGCGCGCTGCTCGCGAACGATCACGTCAATCTGCAAGTCAAACGCGGCGAGTTGATGACGCTGCTCGGTCCTTCCGGCTGCGGCAAGACGACCGCGCTGCGCGGGCTGACCGGCTACGTCAAGCCGGACGAGGGTCAAATCTTGATTGACGACAAAGACGTGACGAACTTGCCGACGCATCAGCGGCAACTCGGCATGGTCTTTCAAAATTTCGCGCTCTTTCCGCACATGACGGTATGGGACAACGTGCGTTTTCCGCTGATGATTCGCGGCGTGTCGAAACAAGACAGCGAGCCGAAAGTGCGCGAAGCGCTGCAACTGATCCGCCTCGAAGGATTGAGCGATCGCTATCCGCGCCAACTCTCCGGCGGACAGCAGCAGCGCGTTGGCTTGGCGCGCGCGCTCGTCTATCGTCCGAATGTGTTGTTGCTCGACGAACCGCTCTCGAATCTCGACGCGAAATTACGCGAAGAGATGCGGTTTGAAATTCGCGATTTGCAGCGGCGGCTCGGCATCACCGCGATCTACGTGACGCACGATCAGCAAGAAGCGCTCGCGCTCTCCGATCGCGTCGCGATTATGAACAGCGGGCACATCGAGCAAGTCGGGACGCCGGAGGAAATCTACGAGCACCCGCGCAGCAAGTTCGTCGCGGATTTCATCGGCTTGTCCGATTTTATCCCGGCGACGGTGGAATCGTACGACGCGCAGACCGCGCGCATCGTCGTCGCCGGGGTCGCGCTAACCGCGCCAGCGGTGGAAGGTTTGGCGCGCGAGCAAAAGATTTTGCTCTTCATCCGCCCGAACGACGTCGAGTTGGCGCTCGAAGCAGCCGGCGAAAATGTTTTACCGGGGACGATCCGGCAAGCCACTTATCTTGGCGACCGTATCGACTACCGCGTTCAGATTCACGATGGAATCGAGGTGCGCGTGCAGACTGCCGGGACGCAGCGACTCGCGGAAGGCGCGCGCGTCTTTGCGCATCTGCCGGTCGCGCGCTGCCGGTTGATTCGGGAAGAATGAAACGTGATGCGTGAAACGTGAAGGTCACGCATCACGCATCACGGATGTGAGGAGAATCCACGTTGCACGATATTCGTCTCGTCGTCGTGGACATTGACGGCTGTCTCACCCCCGGCGAAGCCCAGCCGTGGGATTTTTCGGTTTTGCAATTCGTCGCGGAGTGGAACCGCAAGGCGCGCGCGGACGCGCGGCAATTTGCGGTGACGCTGTGCACCGGTCGCCAAGAACCGTACGTCGAAGCGATGATGCAGGCAATCGACGCGCACGCGCCGGGGATTTACGAGAACGGCGGCGGCTTGTATTTTCCCACAGAGTATCGTTTCGCAGAGAACCCGGCGGTTGGCGCGAAAGGGCGCGAAACAATCGCGAAAGCGCGCGAAATGATCGCGAAAGAAATTGTCGAGACCGGACTGGGGCAATTTCAGCCGGGCAAAGAAGTTTCGCTGACGCTCTACCCCGCGCGCGCGGGCGTAACGTTCGAACAACTCGCGGAGATCGCGCGCCGCGCGCTCGACGGCAAAGTTGACGGCTTGAAGATCATGCCGCTCGTCACGTCGGTTGACATCGTGCTCGACGGCGTTGACAAAGGCGCGGGCGTTGAGTGGCTGTCGCGCGAAATGAATATCCCGATCGCGCAAATCGGCGGCATCGGCGATTCGTCCGGCGATCTGCCATTTTTGCGACGCATCGGTTTTTCTGCCGCGCCGGCGAACGCAGCCGACGACGTGAAACGCGCGGTGCAATATGTTTCGCCATTTGAAGACGGGAAAGCGGTCATAGATATTTTATCGCGTTGGAACGCGGAGAGGGGTTAAGAAGGTAGAAAGGGCTTGAGAGGGTGAAGAAGGACAAGAGGGCAAAGAGGGCATGAGGGCGCGTGCCTTCTTTGTCCTCTCTGTCTTCTGTCCCTTCTGATGCCTTCTCACGCCATCTTGTCTCCTCTGCGTGACTTGACTTGTTCGCGTTTTTCTTTATAATGCTCAATGCACACGTTTGCAATGGGTGTATTGGAGGTAGAGGTGCGGCTTGGCTACAACGGCGCGACCACGATGACAAGTTCGTTCGAGACCGATGTGCGGATTGCGGGCGCGGCTGGATTCGATGCGCTTGAGATCACCGCGACCAAGTTGGATAAGTATTTGCAAACGCACACGCTCGCCGACGCGCGCAAACTGATCGACGCGGCGAAATTAAGAGCGCACGCGATCAACTCGATCGAGCAGATCAATGCGCGCGACGCGGTGACGCGCGAAAAAGTGCTCGCGCGCACGCGCGCGATTAGCGAATGGTGCCGCGCGCTCGATTGCCCCTGGATCATCGCGGTGCCGGGGTCCACGCCGCCGGGCGCGACCTGGGAGCAGATTCGCGACGAAACGATCGCGGCGCTGCGCGCGATGAACGATATTGCCGCGCCGCGCGGCGTCAATCTCGCGTTCGAGTTTCTCGGTTTCCCCTGGTGCTCGGTGCAAACCGTCGCGCAAGCGTGGGAGATCGTCAGCGCGATCAACCTGCCGACCGCCGGGATGGTGATCGACACATGCCACTTTTTCGCGGGCGGCTCGACGATTGATTCGATCAAAGCGATCGACGCGCACAAACTCGCGGTCTTGCACATCAACGATGTCGAAAAAATGCCGCGCGAAAATATCGAAGACGCGCATCGCTTGTTCCCCGGCGACGGCGTGATCCCGTTGAAAGAAATTATCGGCGCGGTGCGTGACATTGGCTACAACGGCGTCGCCTCCGTCGAAATTTTTCGCCCCGAGTATTGGCGGCGCAAACCGCTCGCGGTCGCGAAGGAAGCGAAGGCAAAGTCAAAGCGAGTTTTGGCAAAGTAATTTCAGATTTCAGATTTCAGATTGCCGATCGAGTGGTTCAATCTGAAATCTGAAATCCAAAATCTGAAATCGAAATAGGGAGATAACCATGTCCAACATTACCCCCGCTCCAAAAGGTTTATTGCCGACGGAGCAACCCGATTTGTGGTTCGAAGATACCTCAGTCGGTCGAATGAAAAAAGAAATTTGGGAAATGAACGAGGATCAATTGAAAGCGGTCCTCGCCGAGTACGGGTTCCCATCGGCGGGCGCGGAATGGGCAAAGCCAAACGCGTACATTCAAACGACGCCGCATCACAAAGTCGTCGCGAATCGCCGCAAGAACGACATCGTGTTGATCCCGGTCGGCTGCACCGAACTGCACGGCGATCATCTGCCGAGCGCGGACGATACGCTCTTCGTTTCGATGATCTGCGAAGGCGTGCGCCGCTTTACCGAAAAGAATCGCAACGGTCACATCAATCTTGCGCTGCCGCCGCTGAATTACGGCGCGCATCCGTACCATCATCTTGGTATGCCCGGCACCGTCATCGTGCGCGAGACGGTTGTGCGCGAATTGATGATTGACGTGATGTTGGGTTTGTGGAACGCGGGTTTTCGCAAACAGATCATCGTCAACAATCACGGACAACTCTGGGTGCTCGAAAGCGCGGTGCAGGAATTTCAAAAGCGTTTTCAGTTGCCCGGTCTGTTCCGCGTGATCGATTGGCATCGCGCGGTGCGCGAAATGTTCCGCACGAAAGAACGCGGCGGCGGCTGGGACACGAACTTTGTCCACGCCGACGAATCGGAAACGTCGCTCTCGCTTTATTTGTTCCCCAACATGGTCGACATGTCGAAAGCGGTGGACACGGAAGCGCGCGGCTATTTGCCCGACGGACATTTCGACAAATCGGTTGATCCGTTCGGACGACCGCATCGCTGGTCGGAAGGCGAAGGACATTTCCCGATCGAGATCGCGGGCACGCCGGAAGGCGTCGTCGGCAAAGCGCGCAGCGGCGACGCGCGCAAAGCGCTGCGTCCGCTCGCGTGCATCTTGCGGTACCTCACGCTCGTCAACGACGAAATCTTGTCGGTGTTCCCGTCCGGCAAGTTGCCGCCGACTGAAGAGGTCACGCTCCGCACGAAAGAGGAAATGGAACCGTTCCTCAAAGAGCCGATGAGTCCGGGCTGGCGACCGGTGTACGCGCTGCCGCGAATTGGACAGGACACCCTAGTCGGATAAAGCGTGAAACGTGATGCGTGATGTCCATCGTTCACGCATCACGCATCACGTTTCACGAGGGTTTGGAATGAAACTCTCCTTCGTCATCTCCACTCAACCGACGCGCTTCCAAGCGATCGCGTTCGATCCGAATTTTGAAGGGAACGCCGCGCATCTTGCGAACCTGGGTTACGATGGGATCGAACTCGGCGTGCGCGAGCCGGACAAACTTGATGTTGCGGATCTCAAGCGGACGCTCGCCAAGTACCGCCTGGCTGTCCCGGCGCTTGGCACCGGGCAAGCGTTTGTCGAAGAGCAACTATCGTTCACCGATCCGGACGCGGCAGTGCGCGAACGCGCGATTGCGCGCGTCAAGACGCACGTCGCGCTCGCGTCTGTCATTGCGCGGAGCAGTCCTTCGACTCCGCTTCCTTCGACTATCGCTCAGGACTCCGCTCACGATGCGCCGCTCGTCATCATCGGCTTGATTCGCGGCAAGACGTGGGCGCAGATCACGCGCGACCAGGCGCACGCGTGGATGGTAGACGCGCTGCGCGATGTGGCGCGCGCGGCTCGCGCGCAGAATGTTCGCCTCGCGATCGAACCGATCAATCGGTACGAGACCGACTGGGTGAACGACGTCGCGGGCGCGCTTACCTTGATCGACGAAATCGGCGCGGACGCGGAGCGTGTCGGCATTCTCTTCGACACGTTCCACGCGAACATCGAAGAGCCGCGCATCGAAGACAGTTTGCGCGCGTGCGGCGCGCGGCTGTTCCACGTCCACGTCGCCGACTCGAACCGTTGGTATCCGGGCGCGGGGCACACGAATTTCGCAAGCATCGTCGCGACGCTGCGCGAAATGGAATATGCGGGCTGGGTCAGCGCGGAAATCTTGCCCAAGCCAGATGTGAAACGCGCGGCGGAAGAAACGTACAAGACGATCAAGCCGCTGCTGGGCAAATGAGTCGATCTAGCCAATCATGCCAAACACAGTTCAACTCGCCAACCTTGCGATTGCCTGCGCGCTATACGCGGGTGGCGCGGTTGGCGCTCTGCATTTTTTGAATCGCGAGTACGAGGCGATTTCGCAGCCGCTGAGTTATTACGCCGTCGGCGCGTCCGGCTGGGTGATGACGAGCGTGCTGGGCGCGTTCGCGGTGAGTGTGCTCGCGCTCGCATTCATTTTGCAACGCGATGCCGCGCGTTTGTCGCGCGCCGGCATCGCGTTTTTGTTTGGCGCGGGCGCGGCGCTTGCGCTCGCGACGATCTTTCCGACGGACGTGACCTCGAACAACTTGCCGGTTACGCTTTCCGGCGCGCTGCATGTCGCGGCGAGTTATTTCGCGTCGCCGTGTCTCGTCGCCGCCGCGTTGCTGCTGTCGCGGCGACCCAGTTTGGCGTATGCGCTCGCGCTCGCGAGTTGGCTCGCGCTCGTCGGTCTCGTCCTCGTCAATCATTTCAATTTGCAAGTCGGCGGAATCGGGCAGCGAATTTTTCTCGCGATTATTGGGGTGTGGGTGATCCTCACGGCGATGGGCGTACGTCGATCGTACGTCGGCGCGCGGAATTTTGACAGCCATCGGAGATGATGGTAAAAATAGCCAAAGCAAATTCGGCGGTAGTTTGAATCCTTCTTCAAGGGAGTGCATATGGACGAACAAGTTGCCACGGCTTTCGTCATTCGCGAATTGGCAAAACACAGAAATCGAAACGATATTATTATGGCGTTGTGCCAGCACGACCAATTGAATTGGGAGCAAGCGCAGGCGTTCGTCGCCCAGGTCGAGCAAACGCACCGCCGCAAGATTGCGGGAGGTCAAGCGCCGCTGTTGATCGTCATTGGCTTGGCAATCATCATCGCCGGTCTATTTTTGGTTACGCGTTACACCGTTGCAACATTGAATGGCGCCGTTATTTTTCAGTGGCCCTTTCCCATTCCGTATCTGGGCAATGTCACGCGGATTGGCGCTGGTGTGGTGATGGTGATTGCAGGATTCGCTGGAATCCTGAAAGCCGTATGGGATATGCTGTCGTGAACCGGTTTTTTCGAGAGTTGGAGCATTGATGCCGACTTCCGAAGTTTGCAAGACTTCGGAAGTCCTATTTTATTGCCGAATCATCTCTTTTTCGGTATAATACCGACCGATGGATACGATCAAAGTTTTAATGACGTTGCGATTCACCGACGCGCAGATCGCACGCGTCCGCGCGGTTTCGTCGCGCCTCCGCGTCACGCAAAAATCGGTGAAGGAAGGACAAGATTTTTCCGATACCAGCGCGTTATTCGACGGCGACGAGGAAATTTTTTACGGTGCGATCCCGCCGCGCGCTCTGACGCGCGCGCCGCGCTTGAAATGGGCGCAACTGCACACGGCGGGGATCAATCATCTGACGAATCATCCGATTTTGCGGAGCGACGTTCGCCTCACGACCTCGAGCGGTATTCACGCCGTCCCGATTGGCGAATTTGCGATTGGCATGATGCTCGCGCTCGCGCGCAAATTTCCGCTGGCGACGCGCAAGCAAGACCGCGCGGAATGGCCCAAGGGCAAATGGAAATTGTTCCTCGGCGCGGAACTGCGCGGCAAAACGCTCGGCGTCGTCGGCTATGGCAGCATCGGACGCGAGGCGGCGCGGATCGCCAAGCGCGGCTTCGCGATGCGCGTGCTGGCGATGACGCGCGGCGGCGATAAACGCGATCGCGGCTATCACGAACCCGGCGTCGGCGATCCCGATGGGACGCTGCCCGACGCGTGGTTCACGCGCGCGCAACTCGTCGACTTGCTCGCGCAATCCGATTTCGTTTTGATCGCGACGCCGTTGACGGACGAGACGCGCGATCTGATCGGCGAACGCGAACTGCGCGCGTTCAAGCCGACCGCGTACCTCGTCAACATCGCGCGCGGCGGCATCGTCAACGAAGCCGCGCTCGCGCGCGCGTTGAAAGAAAATTGGATCGCCGGCGCGGGGCTTGACGTGTTCGAGCAGGAGCCGCTGCCCGCCGACAGCGCGTTGTGGAAACTCGGAAACGCGCTCATCGCGCCGCACATCTCCGGCGCGACGTCGCATTACGATGATCGCGCGGTCGAGTTGTTCTGCGAAAACTTGCGGCGCTATTTGAACGGCGAAGAATTGTTGAATCTAGTGGAGCGAGAACGCGGATATTGAGAGGGGTGAAGAAGGCATTAGAGGGTATAAGAAGGCGGAGAGGGCAAAGAAGAGAAAGACGGTGCAGAGGGCGACTACCCATTCGCCTTCTCTGCCCTCTTTGCCCTCTGACGCCTTCTCAAGCCCTCTTCACCCCTCTACATTTGGAAAATAGGATACAGGATGAAGGGAATCATTTTCGACCTGGGCTGGACGCTGATGTGGTACGACGGCGACTGGAAAGAAGTGAATCCGCGCGCCGCCGGAGCGATGGCGGCGTTTCTGAACGCGCACGGCGTCGCGCTGGGC
Organism: Candidatus Aquidulcis sp.; assembly: GCA_020723345.1. GTDB lineage: Bacteria > Chloroflexota > Anaerolineae > UBA4142 > UBA4142 > VGOB01. Next base: position 60,505 of record DYJA01000013.1, read on the forward strand.
GACGATTTTCCCGCCGCGTTCCAAGCCGCGCGTGAAGCGCGCTGGAAACGCGCCGACGAGACCGGCGTCGAGCAAACGACGGAAGACGCGCTGCGCGACGCGCTCGCGCAATGCGGATGCGCCGCGTCGCCCGACGGCTTGCTGCCGCGCGCGGTGCGCGTCTTTTTTGAAGAACACGAACGCCGCTGGCGCGCTTACCCCGACGCACTCGCGACGTTGCAAGAACTGACGCGGCGCGGTTTGCGCGTCGGTTTGTTCTCCAATTCGGACGATGATGGACTCGTGCAGAACTGCGTCGCGCAACTCGGCTTTGCGCCGTACCTCGATCCATTGCTCAGCAGCGCGATGCCGCATCGCCTTCGCAAGCCGGATCCGCGCGCGTTTCATCTCATTTCCGACGCGTGGCAAATCGCGCCGAGCGAAATTGTGATGGTCGGCGATGCGCCGCAGTACGACGTACTGGGCGCGCACCGCGCCGGGATGCGCGCGATTCTGACTGAGCGCGGCGATAATTTTTGGTGGCAGAAAATTCCCGATGACCGCGCGAACGATCCCGCGCTGTGCGCGGACGCGACGGTGAAGACGCTCGCGGAAGTGCCGAGTGTAATCGAGAAGATGTGAAGGAGGGCGAACAATGCCGAATCTAAATCGTATTACGTTTAACCTAGAGGTGATGGGTGGTAAGCCCTGCATTCGCGGGTTGCGCGTCACGGTGGGTACCGTGGTGGGATTGGTCGCTTCTGGATACTCTACCGCAGATATTCTCAAAGCATACCCTTATTTGGAAGAAGAGGATATCCGTGAAGCGCTCGCGTATGCCGCGTGGCGCGCCGAAGAAATCGAAGTGCCGCTGGTGGCTGTATGAAACTACTGATTACCGTTGACGAAGCCAAGTCCCGCGTGCGTATCTTGCCGATTCGGGAAAAGATGTGACGCGTTAGACCTTCGAGGTTTCCGGAAACCTCGAAGGTCTGAAAGGCAACGATGCCAGCCGATCCCATTTCAACGTACTTGCAAGCCATCACCAAAAACCTCGCGCGTGGGAACGCGACCGAACACACGCATCGCCCCGCGCTCAAAGCGTTGCTCGAATCATTCGACGCGCAGATCACCGCGACGAACGAGCCGCAGCACATCGTCGACGTCGGCGCGCCCGATTTCATCGTCGAGCGCGGCAAGACGCCGCTCGGCTACGTCGAAACGAAAGAGGTCGGCGAGAATCTCGACAAGATCGAAAAGTCGGAGCAGATGCAACGCTATCGCGCCGCGCTGCCGAATTTGCTGCTCACCGATTATTTGGAGTTTCGCTGGTACGTAGACGGCGAACGACGCGCGATCGCGCACTTGGGTGAATGGCGCGGCAAGAAAATTTCGGGCGGCGACGCGGACGCGGCGACCGCGCTCTTGCAGCAATTCATCGCGCACGCCGCGCCCAGCATCGCCAAACCGAAAGACCTGGCGGAACGCATCGCCGCGCTCGCGCAACTGATGCGCGGCGTGATCGAAAAATCGTTTGCGCACGAAAGCGAACGCGGCAACTTGCACGAATGGCTGACCGCGTTTCAAGAGACGCTGATTCCCGATCTCACGCCCGCGCAATTCGCGGATATGTTCGCGCAGACGATTGCTTACGGAATGTTCGCCGCGCGCGCCAACGATCCGACGCCCGCCGATTTTTCGCGGATGGAAGCCGCGTTCGTCCTGCCCAAGACGAATCCCTTCTTGCGAAAACTGTTCCACGAAATCGCGGGACCCGATCTCGACCCGCGCGTCGCGTGGATCGCGGACGACTTGGCGAACTTGCTCGCGCGCGCGGATATGGAACGCGTGCTGAAAGATTTCGGCAAGCGGACGCGCCGCGAAGACCCCGTCGTCCATTTCTACGAGACGTTTCTCGCCGCGTACGACGCGCGCCTCCGCAAAGCGCGCGGCGTTTACTACACGCCCGAACCCGTCGTGTCGTACATCGTCCGCTCGGTGGATCATCTGTTGCGAAAGGAATTTGGCAAAGCGAACGGGCTGGCTGATCCGAGCGTGCTGCTGCTCGATCCTGCGGTCGGCACCGCGACGTTTTTGTATTTCGTCATCCAGCAGATTCACGAGACGCTGACCGCGCAGGGACAACAAGGCGCGTGGGCAAGTTACGTCGCGAAAAATTTGTTGCCGCGCCTGTTCGGTTTTGAAATTCTGATGGCGCCGTACACCGTCGCGCATCTCAAACTCGGCGTCGAGTTGAAGGAACTGGGGTACGATTTTGCGAGCGAGGAGCGGCTCGGCATTTATCTGACGAATTCGCTCGAACAAATTGGAAAAGAATCGCAACTCCACTTTGCCAGATTCATCAACGAAGAATCGGAAAAAGCGCAAGACATCAAACGCAATCAGCCAATTATGATCGTGCTGGGCAATCCGCCGTACGCGAATTTCGGAATGATGAACAAGGGCGAGTGGATTGGCAATTTGCTCGACGATTACAAGCGCGGTCTGAACGAAAAGAAACTGAATCTCGACGACGACTTTATAAAATTCCTGCGCTTTGGACAGTGGCGCATCGAGCGGAGCGGCGCGGGGATTCTCGCGTTCATCACGAACAACACCTACATTGACGGCATCACGCATCGGCGGATGCGCCAATCGCTGCTCGAAACGTTCGACGACATTTATATTTTGGATTTGCACGGCAGCAGCAAGAAGAAAGAAAAATGCCCCGACGGTTCCAAAGACGAAAACGTGTTTGACATTCAGCAAGGCGTCGCGATTGCGTTGTTTGTGCGCGAACCGCGTAGGGGCGTTTTTAAAAATGCCCCTACCGCCCGCGTGCATCACGCGGAACTCTGGGGCGCGCGCGAAACCAAATACGCCGCGCTCGCGGAGAGCGACATCGCGACGACGCGCTGGACGGCAATTGAACCCAAGCCCGAACAGTTTTTCTTTGTGCCGAAAAATTTTGACGGCGAGTCCGAATACGCGACGGCGTTGAGTTTGAAAGACATTTTTCCGATTAACCAGAATGGATTGAAGACAGACAGGGACGATCTGTTTCTTGACTTTGATAATACGATTCTCGAAGAACGTATTGAAACATTTCTCTCGAAAGAAGGTTTGGAACCTGCGTTTCGCGAAAGGTACCGCGTTGAGAATTCGTCCAGTTACGATTTGTTGTCGCGGCGTTCAAAGGCGTCTTTCGATAAAAATAATATTTGCAGATTGCTCTACCGTCCATTTGATGTTCGTTGGATTTATTATGATGTTGGTCTAACCAGCCGTCCCGCTTTGGAAACGACGCGACACATGTTGGCTGGACAAAATGTCGGGTTGGTGACGACACGGCAGGTAACGGGCGATGATTTTTGTCATGTCCTTTGTGCGCGGTTCCCGATTGAGATGAAAACCTGTTCCCATGATCGCGGTACAAATCTCTTTCCCCTCTACCTCTACGACGCGCCCGCCGCGAACCAACCCGCGCTGAATCTCGGCGCGCGGCGCGTCAATTTTGCGCCCGCGTTCATCGCGGAAATGGAGACGCGGCTGGGGTTGAAGTTCGCCGCGGAGGGTAGGGGCGTTTTTAAAAACGCCCCTACGAACGCCCCTACACCCAACGCGTTTACCCCCGAAGATCTCTTCCACTACATCTACGCCGTCTTGCACGCGCCGACGTATCGCCAACGCTACGCCGAATTTTTGAAGATTGATTTTCCGCGTGTCCCGCTCACGCGCGACGTGAAATTGTTCCGCGCGCTCTCCGCGTTCGGCGCAGAACTCGTCGCGCTGCACTTGCTCGAATTTCCATACCCTCCCCTGTCGGTGACGGGGGAGGGCAAGGGTGGGGGCATCACGCGCTTTCCCGTCGCGGGCTCGAACGAAGTCGAGAAAATCGTCTACGCGGAAGAATGGCGCGACGCGAGCGGCAAAATGCAGCGCGGTTGTGTGTTCGTCAACAAGACGCAATACTTTGCAGACATCGCGCCCGACGTGTGGCATTTCCACATCGGCGGCTACCAGGTGCTCGACAAATGGCTCAAGGATCGCAAAGGACGCGCGCTTTCGTACGATGACATCACGCATTACCAGAAAATCGTCGTCGCGCTGAAAGAAACGCTGCGCGTGATGAACGCGATTGACGCGGCGATTCCGAAATGGCCTCTGGAGTAGATCAATGTACGGAATGGTTCCTTTCTACACGCGCTTTTGGGAACTCGCCTTCAAAGAGACGCGCTCGGCAACGGTTCGCGGCAGGAAAGATTTGCCCGATGGCGAGTACGGTTTTCTTGAACTCTACTGCGACGATCCCAAATGCGATTGTCGGCGAGTTTTGATTGATGTGGTGACAGCGACGACAGGATCCAAAATCTGGGCGACGATCAACTATGGGTGGGAGAGTCTCGAGTTCTACGAAAAGTGGATGAGGAACAAAGAGTCGGCGCGCGAATCTTGCGGCGCAACACTGGATATGCTTAATCCTCAGACCGAGTACTCCCCCGCGCTGCTTGAACTTTTCAAGTGGGTCTTGCAAGATCAGGCATACGTGGAACGCCTGAAGCGCCACTATCGGCTGTTCAAGTCCGATCTGCGGAGCAAACGCAAGTTGACAACGCGGTCAAGTCGCCCAGCCAGAGGAGGCGCTGAGCGCGACCGCGCGCCCAGTCCCCAGTGAGCAAGGAGTCTCTAATACCAGACCAAAATAGAACCGACCCCTACAGCGCGCTGCGCGAACTGTCGCGTGAGCGTTTCTACACGCTCTGGCAACTCGCGAAAGCAGGTGAAGAACTGGAAGGCGACGACGCGCGTCTCGCGCAAGCGATGCGCGAACATCCCGAGTACTACGACACCTGGGCGCACGCAAACGAGTTGCTTGGCGAAGCGATTCCAGCCGATAGCGTCAATCCATTTCTGCATGTGATCATGCACACTATCATCGAACACCAAGCGGCGCAAAACGATCCGCCCGAAGTCCGCGCGGCGCTGGAATTCAAAACCGCGCGCAACGTTCCCCGCCATCAAGCCGTTCACGAAATCGCCTACATTTTCTCTCAATTCCTGTGGGGTGTCCTGCACGACCACAAAAAATTCGACAACACCGCCTATCGCCGCAAACTTGCCAAACTGCTGCCGCGCGCGCAGCGGAATTTCCCAAAGTGAGTTGGGGATTTCTCGCGTCGCTCGAAATGACAAATCACCCAATCACCCAATCGCCCAATCGCCCAACCACCGATTGCTGATTGACCAATTGACCAATTGACTAATTGACCAGGTGACCAATTGACTACTCCACTCAAAATTCTCATGCTCTCCGCCGAAATCACGCCGTTCGCCAAAACCGGCGGACTCGCCGATGTCGTCGGCGCGTTGCCCAAGGCGCTGCACGCGCTCGGACACGACGTGCGCGTCGCGATGCCGCGTTATGGGCGGATCGATCCCGCGCAATTCAATCTGCAAAAGGCGCTCGATCCGTTTCCGGTGCCGTTCGATCACGTGACCGAAGACGCGTCGGTGTTCGAAGGCGAACTCGCGCCGGGAGTCCCCGCGTACTTTATCGAGAATAAACGCCTGTACGACCGCGAAGGGATTTACATGTATCCCGACGACGCGGAGCGATTTATTTTCTTTGCGCGCGCTGCGCTCGAAATGCTCAAGCGGTTGAGTTGGCAACCCGACATCATTCATTGTCACGATTGGCACACCGCGCTCATTCCCAATTGGCTTCGCACGATTTACGCGACGGATGCGTTCTTCGCGAATACCGCCACGATCTTCACGATTCACAACATCGCGTACCAGGGAATCTTCGGTCACCGCATTCTCGAAATCGCGGGCTTGGGCGCGTACGGTTTCATCGCGCATCCCAGCGTCGCGCCGGAGATCAATCAGGTCTTTGACTTTATGGCGCGCGGTATTTTGTTCGCCGATAAAATCAACGCGGTCAGCGAAACGTACGCGCGCGAAATTCAGACGCCTGAATTCGGCGAAAAACTCGATCCGATTCTGCGCGAACGTAAAGATCGCCTCGTCGGAATTCTGAACGGCATCGACGCCGATTCATTCGATCCCGCGCGCGATCCGCACATCGCGCAAACTTTTACCGCCGACGCGCTGGACGCGCGCGCGGCGAACAAAGCCGCGCTGCAAAAACATTTCGGATTGGCGGAACAAGCCGACGCGCCACTGCTGGCGATCATCGGGCGGCTCAATCGACAAAAGGGCATGGATTTGGTCGCCGAGGCAATCGATCACGTCCTCGACACTTTTCCCGCGCAACTCGTCGTGATGGGCACGGGCGATCAGTACTATCACGAGTTTTTCCAGCGCGTGGCGCAGCAATATCCCGGTCGCGTCGGCGTCGCGCTGACGTTCGAGTCCGGACTGGCGCGCCAAATCTACGCGGGCGCGGACCTGTTACTGATGCCATCGCGCAGCGAGCCGAGCGGTTTCGATCAGATGCTCGCGATGCGGTACGGCTGTATTCCGATCGTGCGCGCGACCGGTGGGCTTGCCGATTCGGTGGACGATTTCGACGCGCGCGCCAATCGCGGCACCGGTTTCGTCTTCACCGCGCCCGATCGCTGGGCATTGTTCGGCGCAGTCGCGCGCGCGCTCCAGGTGTATCACATTCCCGACGCGTGGCGCGCGCTCCAAGTCCGCGCACTGGCGCGTGATTTTTCGTGGAACGCCGCCGCGGAAAAATACGCCGCGCTCTATCGCGACGCGAGCGCGAATAAAGTGCGCGCGACGCAAGCCGTGCGCGCGCTCGCGCAAGACATGCAGGAGACGAGCCGGAAATTGGCGGAGTTGCCCGCGCGGATCGCGCGCCTGGGCGAACTGGCGTACAACTTGTGGTGGGGCTGGAATCCCGCCGGGCGATACGCCTTTCAAAAGATCGATCCTGAATTGTGGGAGCGTGTTCAGCGCAACGCGGTGAAATTTCTGCGCGAAGTAAGCGCGGAGAAATTATGCGCCGCGAGTCAAAGCCCGGATTATTTGCGCCAGTACGATACCGCGCTCGCGCAGTTCGACGAGTATCAACGCCAAAAATCAACCTGGTTTACGGTCGCGTATCCGTACCTCGCCGACCGAACCATCGCGTACTTGTCGTTTGAATTCGGTCTGCACTCGTCGCTGCCGATTTATTCGGGCGGACTCGGCGTCTTGTCGGGCGATCACGTGAAGGAGGCGAGCGACCTGGGACTGCCGTTTGTCGGCGTTGGCTTTTTGTATCCGCAAGGATATTTTACCCAGCGGCTCAATCCGGATGGTTGGCAAGAGGCGATTCACGAGAAATTGAATTTCGCGTTCGCGCCGGCGCTGCCTGCCAAAGACGATGATGGGCGTGAGATCGTCGTTCAAGTTGAATTACCGGGGCGTTCGGTGTACGCCAAAGTGTGGCGGATTCAAGTCGGGCGCGCGCCGATCTTTTTGATGGACACCGACATCGACGCGAACGCGCCGAGCGACCGCGCGATCGCCGAGCGCTTGTACGGCGGCGACCGCGAACGGCGGTTGATTCAAGAGTACATTCTCGGCATCGGCAGCGTGCGCGCGCTGCGCGCGTTGGGCTGTCAACCCGGCGTGTGGCATTTGAACGAAGGGCACTGCGCGTTTTCCGTCCTCGAGCGCGCGCGCGAATTTTTCCAGCAAGGGATGTCGTTCGAGCAAGCGCGCGACGCGGTGCGCGCGACGACGATCTTTACGACGCACACGCCGGTTCCGGCGGGCAACGATACGTTCGCGTTCGAACTCGTCGAAAAATATTTCGCGAATTTTTGGCGACAACTCGGCGTCACGCGCGAACAATTCTTCGATCTCGCGCGGCAATATCTGCCGTGGGGCGCGGCGGAATTCAGCATGACCGTGCTCGCGCTGAAATTCGCGGGCGCGTCGAACGGCGTGAGCGAATTGCACGGCGAGGTGTCGCGCAAGATGTGGCATTTTCTGTGGCCCCAGCGCGCGGAAAACGACGTGCCGATCGGTCACATTACGAACGGCGTCCACTCGCGCACCTGGCTCGCGCCCGCATACCACGACCTCTTCGATGAATATTTTCCGGGCGATTGGCGCAATCGAATTGACGAGCCCGCGCTGTGGGAGTCCATCGAAAATATTCCCGACGAAAAATTATGGGCGACGCATTGCGCGCTCAAGCAGCGCGTGAGCGAGTTTGTGCGCGCGCACGCGCGCGTCGAAATGAGTCCCGACGCGCTGACGCTCGGTTTTGCGCGCCGCTTTGCGACGTACAAACGCGCGACGCTCGTCTTTCGTGACGTGGAGCGACTCAAGCGCATTCTGAATTCGGCGGCTTGCCCCGTGCAAATTCTCTTTTCCGGCAAAGCGCACCCCGACGACGATCCGGGCAAGGAATTCATCCGCCAAATCGTTCAGTTCGCGCGCGAACCTGGGTTCGCCGGGCACGTCGCCTTCGTCGAGGATTACGACATCAACGCCGCGCGCGCGCTCGTGCAAGGCGTCGACGTGTGGCTCAACAATCCGCGCCGTCCGCTGGAAGCGAGCGGGACGAGCGGGCAAAAGGCGTCGCTGAATGGCTTGCCGAATTTCAGCGTGCTCGATGGTTGGTGGCGCGAAGGATTCATTCGCGAGGTGAACGGCTGGGCAATCGGCGAAGACCGCGTGTGGGACGATCAGAACGCGCAAGACGCGGCGGACGCCGAATCGTTTTACGCGACGTTGGAAAACGACATCGCGCCGCTGTACTATACGCGCGATGCGGACGGCGTGCCGCGCGGGTGGGTTCGCAAAATGAAAGACGCGATCAAAACCATCGCCCCGCGCTTTTCGACGATGCGGATGGTGAAAGAGTACGTGACCAAGTATTACGCGCCGGCGGCAACGCGCTAGTTTTCACGTATCACGGATCACGGAACAAGTGATGCGTGATGCGTGATGCGTGATGCGTGACGCGAATGAGTTATTCAGAGTCCTACTTTACCACCCGCGAAATCTGGCGCGACTGGCGCATCGAAGCGCGCGAGTTGCTGCGCCTGGCGCGCGTCGCGCGCGATACGCGCGTGTTGGAAATCGGCTGCGGCGGCGGCGGCTTGCTGCGCTTGTTGCGCGAACGCGGCGCGCGCGCGGTGGGCGTGGACACGTTGGAGAGCGCGTTGGAGTTGGCGCGCGACCGAGACCTGTCAGGTTTCCCAAAACCTGACAGGTCTGAACTGACTCGCATTGGCGAAGCCGCCGCGCTGCCGTTCTGCGAAAACGCGTTCGACGCGATCATCGGACAGCACGTCGTCGAGCATTTGCCGGATGTGGACGCCGCGCTGCGCGAATGCGGGCGCGTACTTCAAATAGGTGGACGCCTCGCGCTCGCGACGCCCAACGCGCGCTATCCTGATCCCGCGCACTTTGCCGACGCGGATCACGCGCGCGTTTTTTCTCCCGACGAATTGTGCGACGCGATCACGCGCGCCGGTTTTATCGTCGAGGATTGCTTTACGATTTTTCCGTTCCTCTCGCGTGTGCGCGCGTTGCGCGCGTTGGGCGTCATCGCGTACCGCGTTTTCCAACGCGCGCCGTACTTTGCGACGCGCGGGCGCACGATTTTGATCGCGGCGCGTTGCGCGGGCAGCCTGCCCGCAGCGGGCTAGCAGCCCGCTCTACAAGGATGACTGATGCGTTTGAAATGTATCGGCTGTGAAGCGTTGGCGCGCCCGATCTACTGGTGCGCCGCGCAATCGCCGCACACGATTGACGTGGAGTTAGTGCGATATGGCTTGCACAACACGCCCGCCGATCTGCGCGCACGCTTGCAGGCGCGCATCGACGCGACCGAGGATGCGTACGACGCGATCGTTTTGGTGTACGGTCTGTGCGGGCAAGCGAGCGCGGGGTTGCGCGCGCACACGACGCGGCTCGTGATTCCGCGCGCGCACGATTGCATCACGCTTTTTCTCGGCAGCCGCGCGCGTTATCAATCCGAATTCGACCATCATCCTGGGACATATTGGTACGTGCAAGATTATCTCGAACGGCGCGATGGTTCGGGATCAGGGCTGGCGATTGGCGCGGGGAGCGCGGCGGAGACGGAGAACAAGTACGCCGAGTACGTCGCCAAATTTGGCAAAGAGAACGCGGATTACTTGATGCAAGTGATGGGCGAATGGCAGAAACATTACAACCGCGCGGCGTTTATTGATTTCGGCATCGGCGACGCGTCGCCGACGCAGGCCCAAGCGCAGGAAAACGCCGCGCAGCGCGGTTGGACGTTCGAGCGCGTCACAGGCGATCTCGTTTTGGTGCGGCGTCTGCTCGACGGCGATTGGCAAAACGATTTTCTGATCGTCGCGCCCGGCGAGCAAATCGAAATGGCGTACGACGACGACGTGATGCGCGGCGCGCGCAGCGGTGAGACGTGAAATCCTATTCCTGCCGCGTCGTCGAAAATCGAAATCTGTGGGTGGACACGCAACTCGTCGCGTTCGACGCGCCCGACCTTTCGCGCGCGCTGCACCCAGGGCAATTCGCGCTCGCGCGCGCCGCGCCGACATTCGATCCGTACTTGCGACGCGTGCTGTGGCTGTACGCCAGCGACGGTGAGCGCGTCGCGTTTGTTTTTTCAGCGTGCGATCCGCTTGCCGCGCGGACGCGCGTGGGCGATTCGCTCGATTTGCTCGCGCCGCTGGGCAACGCGATCAACTTGGATGCGAACGCGCGGCGCGTTTTGTTGATTGGCGAAGGCACGCGCATCGTTCAACTGATCGCACTCGCGCACGACGCCGTCGCGCAAGCGCGCGAAGTGGTCTTGGCGTCTTCCCCTGTCGTTGGCGGGGGAGGGCACGGGGTGGGAGTATCTCCCTCCCCTGTTGCGGACGGGGGAGGGTACGGGGTGGGGGTATTCCCGACGCATTTGCTTGCGCCCGAAATCGAGTATCGCACCGACGACGCGTTGAGCGCGGAATTGCTTGTGTGGGCGGACGCGATCATCGCGAGCGGGTCGGCTGAATTGTATCGCGCGCTCGCGAGCGCGATTCGCGCGGCGCGCTATCGGCTGGAATCCGGTTTCGCGCGCGTGATCGTCGATCTGCCGATGCCGTGCGGTACGGGCGCGTGCTACGCGTGCGCGGTCGAGACGACGCGCGGCGCGCAACTCGCGTGCGTGGACGGACCCGCGTTCGATTTGGTCAAGTTTGAAACTCGGAGTGCGCGATGATCGAATTGGCGTCGAACTGGAAACGCACTCTCACGATCCGCAATCCGATTTTGCTCGCGGCAGGCGGCTACACCACCGACGCGGCGCACATCGGCGCGCTGGTGACGCTGCCGACGACGTGGCGCGCGCGGGCGGGCGCGCCCATGCCGCGCGTCGTCGAAATCCCTGGCGGTGTGTTAGTTCGCACTGGCGCGGCGAACCCAGGATTGCCGCGCGTCGTGCGCGAACATCGCCGCGCGTGGGAGCAGAGTCCGGCGCCGATCATCGTCGCGTTTGCCGCGCAAGGCGCGCGCGACTGGGCGACGATGGCAGCGCAACTCGAAAGTGTCACGGGCGTCGGCGGCATCGAATTGCATTTCAATCCGGCGCTGGACGCCGCGGACGCGCTGCGCGCAGTGCGTGCGGCGACGGAGTTGCCGATCCTCGCGAAACTCGATCTCGACAACGCGTACGAAATCGCCGCCGCTTGCGTTGCGGCGGGCGCGAACGCGCTCGTGCTCGGTCGCGCGCCGCGCGGAATGAAAATCGTCGAAGGCAAAGCGTGGTACGGGCGGTTGTACGCGCCGTCGGTAAAACCGCTGGCGTTACGCGTGGTTGGAGAGATTAGGGATTTGGGACTTGGGATTCCGTTGATTGGCTGCGGCGGGATCCATTCGGCGGAGGATGCGCGCGAATTCCTGGCGGCAGGCGCGAGCGCGGTAGAAATTGACAGCGCAGAGTGGATTGAACCGGGGATTGCCGAGCGCGTGGCGACGGAAGTGGACGCGTAGAGATGTTGAGTCGCACAAACCATTCTGTGTTTATTGTTGTTTGTTTCTTGTTCTCTACATTTGCTTGCAACCTCACGCAGATCGCGTTCGCACCGACGCCGACTGCCACTGCGCCCGCGCCGACCACGACGCGTTCCCCCGCCGCGACGCTGACGCGCGCGCCGCGCGCAGGCGCGCCCGCGTGGTGGGACGCGCAAATCGCGCTGCCGGCGTCATTCAATTTTGAGGGCGATGCCAGCCGCGCGGTTTGGAGCGCGCGCGACGCGAATGCCGACGGCATCCGAGACGCGCTCGTTCGGCAAGCGCAAGCCGCGGGGTATCAGGTGTCCGTCATCACCCAATCGCGCGGCGCGATCTACGATTTGCTGTGCGTGAAAGGACAGAGCGCGCTCGCGATCAATCTTACGCTGGGCAGCGATACGACGATCATCACGGCGAAGCGCGTCGGCGTGCTGCACTTGAGCGTGCGCGGCGTCGTGAACGTCGAACTCGATCTGCCGATGCGGACGCGGCTCGATACGACGCCGGGCAGCGAGGTTTCCATCGGCACGGCGATTCCGAATCCGCAGTGCGCGCGGTGCGAGTACTATATCAACGTTCACATCGCGCCGTTCAAAGGCGTCGGCAATTATGATTCTAAACCGGGGACGTACTTGATTGACGTGCAGGTGATTCCGGGGGGCGATCCGGACAAAGACGATTTCCGCTGGCCCATCGGCGGCTGTACGGTTACGGTGAAAGAAACGAGCGGGGCGTTCGAGTGCAAGCAGTTGCAGAACGTGAACGATCAGACCAAGCGGATCGATGTGAATGGCGCGTGGCAACAACCACCACAATAATTTTCGATTTGTGATTTCAGATTTTCGATTTCGCGCATTCAATCGAAAATCGGCAATTGAAAATCTAGAATAAGATCAGGGTGAGTCGAGAATGATCGTCACCGGACCATCGTTGAAAATCTTGACCAGCATCCGCGCTTGAAATTTTCCTGTTTCGACCGGCAAACCTTGCTCGCGCAGCAGCGCGGCGAATCGTTCGATCAACGGCTCGGCGATTTCGGGACGCGCGGCGGCGATGAAATCGGGGCGGCGCCCGCGTCGCGCGTCCGCGTAAAGTGTGAATTGCGAGACGACGAGCGCGTGCGCGCCGACATCGAGCGCGGAGAGGTTGAACTTGCCCGCGGCGTCTTCGAAAATACGAAGCGTCGCGATTTTCTGCGCCAACCAGCGCGCGTCGCCTTCGTCATCGTCGTGCGTGACGCCGATGAGAATCAGCAAGCCCATGCCAATCGCGCTGATCGTTTGATTGTCTACCGTGACTGCGGCTTCGCGCACGCGTTGAAGAACAGCGCGCATGATAACCCCCAGTTGCTTTTATTTCTAATCTCTGGTATGATTCCGCTACGCTGGAGCGATACACATGTACAAATTGCTAATGACCTGGGACATTCGTCCGGGCAGAGAATCCGAATATTTCGAATTTGTCGTGCAAGAGTTCGTGCCCAAACTCACGCGGCTGGGCATTCAGCCGACGGAGGCGTGGTACACGGTGTACGGCAGCGCGCCGCAGATTTTGACGGGCGGCGTCGCTCAAGATCGCGCCACGCTCGAAAAAATCATCGAGGGCGACGAGTGGAAGCAGTTGCTCGAAAAATTGTTGACGTACGTCGCGAATTTCAATCACAAGATCGTGCCGCACACTGGACATTTTCAATTGTAACGCGTTGCTTGATTAGAGAATTGGGGATACCACGCGATCGATCGCGCGGTATCCCCAATTTATTTCTAGCGCAACTAGCGCGCCGCCTTATTTCTTCTCGGCGTGGCTCTCCGATTTTGTTTCTGCCTTTGTTTCGGCGCTTACCGGTTTGGTTTCTGCTTTCGTTTCCTCGCCATTCGATTTGGTTTCGGGTTTGGACGCCGCGCCATTCGTCTTCGTTTCGCCGGTCACCGCGCTCGATGTGGATTTGCGGCTGTCGGTGATATACCAGCCCGAGCCCTTGAAAATGATCCCGGCAGGGTGAATGACTTTGTGGACGTTGCCCGAGCAATCGGGGCATTGGCGGACCGGTTCATCCTGAATCGATTGCAGTCGCTCGAAACGATTTCCGCAAGTTTCACATTCGTATTCGTAGATCGGCATACGCGTACAACTCCCAATCCAGATTGACAAAGCGACGCGGGAGTTGCCCCCCGCGCCTTCGCTCGTGCTTATCGGTTTCCGATTATACTCTTACTTGCGCCGTCGGTCAAATGCGTACTGACTGCCGGGCAGCGACTTGACGTACTTTTTCAACTCGGCGGCGCGCGCGGAAACTTGACCTGGATGGTGCAACTTGATCTGTTCGTTGGTCACAATCGCAATCGAGACGGTGACGATGGGCGCGCGGAAAGGTTTGCCGCGCCGGTCGATTGATTCGATGTAGCCGCGTGAGCGCACTTCTTCGGGATAGAACAACAGAATCTCGATGTCGAAACGCGTGATGACGATTTGCGCGATGGGTTCCGCACGCGGGGGCGTTGTCAGCACGATAAAATCATCGCCGCCAATGTGACCGACAAAGTCGTCCGCGTTACCTTCGCGCCGAGCAGTATCGGTTATTTGCCGCGCCAGCATCTTGATGATCTCGTCGCCTTTGAGCCAGCCATATTCGTCGTTGTACTCTTTGAAATTTGCCAAGTCAATGTACATCACGGCGAGGGGTTGCGACGTGGCTAGGCGCTGGCGGAGCATCCGTTCGATTGCCACGTTGCCGGGGAGGGTGGTCAGCGGGTTCGCGTCGAGATCGCGTTCGCTGCGCCGCAAATGGATCGCGATGCGCGCCTGGAGTTCGTCCAGATTGAAGGGCTTGGTGACGTAATCGTCCGCGCCGGTTTTCAGACCGCGCACTTTGGCTTCGGTTTGATCGAGCGCGGTCAACATGAGGATCGGCACATTCGCGGTCAGCGAGCTTTGACGCAACTGCGCGCATACCTGGAATCCATCCATTCCAGGCATCATCAAATCGAGCAGGATCAGATCGGGGGGCTGACTTTGCGCTAGAAAGAGTCCTTCGGCGCCGGAACCGGCTTCTTGGACTTGGTAACCCTCCGCGGTCAAAGTCTTGGTCACAATGCGTCGGATCAGCGGATCATCATCGATTAGGAGGATTTTGCGTTTTTCCAAACTCATTTTCAATTTGCCAAATTCTATACCGATCTTGGTTTTGGGGCAATAGGATAAAGTTCTGGTGATTGGAAATCCGGTTTGGCTTGATCAAAAATCTAGAGCGCGCGTCAATTTATTCCACTCTTCCAATGTCAGTGTTTCCGCGCGACGGGCGGGATCGATTTCCGCGCGATTGAGCGCGTGCGCGACCACCGGCGACGCCAGCCCGAGACCGTGCGCAAGCGCGTTGCGTAACTGCTTGCGCCGCTCGCCAAATCCCGCGCGCACGATGGCAAAGAAGCGCTCCGGATCGGCGATGGCATAGCGCGACGATTCGAATACATCCAAGCGCACGACCGCCGAATCGACTTGCGGACGCGGATAGAATGCTCCGGCGGCAATCGTCCGCACGATGCGCGGCTGCGCGAAAAATTGGACGCTCACCGCGAGCAGGTTCATTTGCGGCGGCTGCGCGGCGATGCGTTGCGCGACTTCGCGCTGCACCATCACGACGATCACGCGCGGTTTGTGCTGCGCCTCCAAGACGTGCCGCAGAATCGCGGAGGTGATATAGTACGGCAGGTTGGCGACGATTTTGTAGGACGCGGCGGGCACATCTCCTGCCCCTCCGCCCCGCGCGATCCAATCCCACGGTTCGGCGTCCAACACGTCGCCCTGCAAAATGGCGACGTTCGCGGCAGTCGCAAAATCGGCGCGCAATTTTTCCGCGAGATCCGTGTCCACTTCGACGGCGACGACGCGCGCGGCGCGCTGCGCGAGCACGCGCGTCAGGTGTCCCAAGCCGGGCCCGATTTCCAGGATTGTGTCATCCCGCGTGACCTGCGCGGCGTCGGCGATGCTTTCCAGAATGCGCGGATCGGTCAGAAAATGCTGTCCCCACTTTTTGCGCGGGCGCAGTCCGCCTGAATCGAGCGCGGCTTTGATGCTCATGGCTAGTGTGTCGGCGCGCGCTCTTTCGGCGTGTCGGGAATGACCCAGTCAACTTGATCGTACGGCGGGACTGGATCAAGGACGTACACATCAACCCATTTATACCACAATACCAAATTCCACTCGTCGTAACCCAGGTCGACGCGCTTGCCTTTGATTCGTCCGCCGGTATCGCCCGCGACTGCCAAGCCGTAACCGGGAATGTAGAGGCGCGCGCGCAAGTTGATCACGCGCGGATCCACGGCGACGATGCCAACGCCCGCGCGCATCCCGGTCGCGGTGATGCCGAACTCGGGATGCGAGCGCGCTTTGCCCGACGTGGCGGCGGTGTACGACGTCGCGAGCATGCGAATCTTGCGCCAATAGGTGATGTTCGAACCGTCCGGCAGCGTCAAATCGCGCTTTACGATTTTCGTGCCATAGTTGATGATCTGCGTCGTCGGCGGCGTTTCGATCCATTCGCGATCGACTGAGCGTTTCACCTCGCGCCCGTTTTCGTACACGACGCGCGTCGTGCGCTTTTTCATCCCTTCGTCGCCGGTTTGGGTGATTTTGCGTTGGTCGATTTCCAGAGTGGGATCGGCTTGCCAGACCGTTTCGTACGGAATGTACTCCGCGTCAGTTAGGAATTCTTCGCGGACGCGCATCACTTGGATCGTCGCGCCGTCGCGGACGATTTCAGTCGCGGGCGGAATCGTATAATCTTTGTCTTTGAGTTCGATGCTTTCTTGTTTGAGCATTCCGGCAATCGTCTCGCTGCGCGTGCGCGTGCGAATCGTTCGGCTGTCTACGTTGATCGTCGCCGCGCGCGAACGCCGGATGAACACTTGCCAACCCGGCGCGACCGGCGTTCCCAGGTCGGGCGAAACGTCGTCGCCGAGGTAGACGATCAGTCCGGCTTGACGGAGCGCTTCGCCGAGCGTGGGCGCGGTAGTGTAAAGGGTCGTGCGCGCGCCGTCGTCGTCGATCAGAATCGGCATCGCGCGCTGCACTTGGACGCGCAGAGTGTGATCGTTTTCGATGCGCGCGAGCGCGAAGGAAGATTCGATGAACGTGCCGTCGATCGCGATGCGGTCGCCGGGTTTGAGGACGAGTCCGGCTTCGCGCAACGCGTCGCTGATCGTCGGGGCTTGCGTGCGGTGCAGAGTTATTGCGCCATCGGCGCGAATTTCAAGCGCGCGCGCGATGCGAATGACGATGGGTTGATGATCGGGTGCCGGCGCGTCGAGCGCGGGAAAAACGCTGTCGCGGGGCAGGAGCGATACTGCCGCGTCGTTCAAAACTCCGGCGACATTTTTTTGGTTGGAGAGGACTTGGTGGGCTTGTCGATCAATCTCCACGGCGATGGGTCTGAGCGTGCTGACATAACCCCATCCCATCGCCGCAAGCGCGAGGAGCGTGAGGAAGAGGAACGCGGTCTGCGCGTTGAAAAGGGCACGGCGCAATCGACGGCGCGCGACCGACACATCGTAGCGATAATCAAGATAATCCGATGGGTCAGTAGTCAAGCGTATAGTCTCACGAAAGAAATGGTCGTGCACCTTCTGTCGAGACGGACGTCCCGGCTTGCGCGATTCAGCCAGCTCCAGCCAGGTGCCCCGACGGCGCCCGCAAGTGACGACGTACCGTTGCTGTCTTCCGACCCTGGCGGGGTTTGTCGGCTTGCGCCGCGTCGGACCCAACCTTCATCGCCACTTGAATCGCACAGTCCCGACACGTACGGCCCTCGAGAAGGGATTCGACCTCGCTGTAGCGGGTTGCGAGTCAATCATCCGAAGATGTTTCAGGGCACCGCTAGTTCCCCATCTAGCACGACCGCGCTGAGTTTAGTCGAGAAGTGGGAAATTGTCAAAAAGGAGTCGCCAGTCCACAGTAGACAGTCGCCAGAAAAAATACTGTTGACTGTTGACTGCCGACTAGCGACTGAATGAGCGGAGAGGGCGGGATTTGAACCCGCGAGGCTTGTGACCTACACGATCTCCAATCGTGCGCACTAGACCGGACTATGCGACCTCTCCAAGTTCAGTGAACAGTAACTCTGAAGACTGTTGACTGTTGACTGTTCACTGGTCTGGCGGAGAGGGAGGGATTTGAACCCCCGGTGGACTTGCGCCCACACGCGATTTCGAGTCGCGCGCACTAGACCGAGCTATGCGACCTCTCCAAGTCGAGCGCATTATAGCACAGGGTGCGGATTCTGGCAAAGTGAAACGCGCGCGCCAGGCGGCAAGGGTGCAGGGGAGCAGGGGAGCAGGGGAGAAAAAATCTCCCTTGCCCTTCTGCTCCCCTGCGCTTTTTGCTGCTGTGTCTTATCTGCGCTATAATATCACGCGAAACAAAAAGACGGCGGAGGCGCAAATGCCTTTCTATACGGTGAACCTCGATCCGATTTTGGAAGAATTGGGAATTCCGCTCATCAAATCTGCGCGCGTCGAAGTAGATCGCTACATTCAAGAAATCCTCGGCACGATTGACGCGGATAGCGAAACGGTGTGGCCCCTGTTGGAGAAAAAACTGCGCGACCCAGAATGGACCGCTGAATTCAAAAAACAACTGAAAGCAAAATGGGACGCGCGCGATTGGCGGCGAGGATTACTCAGTTGATTCCGCAAGGAACAGAGCAGGGGAGCATTGTCAAACGCGATGGAATCGCGCTCGCGATCTTCCTCGCACTGACGTGCGTGATGACGAATCCGCTCGTTCTGCACCTCGCGAACGCGGTCGAGGACAAGCAGGATGCGCTGCTCAACACGTGGATTATCGCGTGGGTCGGGCATGCGCTCATCACCGATCCGCTCAACTTGTTCAACGCGAACATCTTTTATCCGTACCCGAACGCGCTCGCGTTCTCGGAGACGATGCTGCCGCAAGGATTGTTCGCGCTCCCGTTCAACCTCGCGTTCGACAACACGATCCTCGGCTACAACCTCGTCCTGCTCGCGTCGTTCTTTTTGGCGGCGTACGCGATGTACCTGTTCGTGTACGATCTGACGCGCGCGCGCGGCGCGGCAATCGTCGCGGGCACGATTTTCGCGTTCAATCCGTACAATCTCGGCAATCTCGCGCAAGTGCAGTTGTTGTCGTTTGGCTGGATGCCGCTGGCGATGCTGTACCTCCGAAGATTGCTCGTTACACCGGACAATTCAAAATTCGCCAGCACGTCAGTATTTGAATCTCGAATTTTGAATTTCGAATTTGGGAATTCCTCTCTCTTCGCGCTGTTCTTTTCTTTGCAAGCACTTTCTTCGTTTTACTACGCGTTTCTTGCGGGCATTGCCGTCGCGTTGTACGTCGTCTGGTTCTTCATCTCGCAACACGCAACACGCAACACGCATCACACATCACTGTTCACTGTTTACCGTTCACTGTTCACTCGTTTACTTGTCTCCGCTGCTATCATCGCAATCCTCGTCGTTCCGTTCTTTTTGCCGTATCTTCAAGTTCAGCGCGAGATGGGATTTGAACGCCAAGTCACCGAGAGCGAACCGTTCAGCGCGAGTTTGAAAATGTACGCGGAGGTATCGCCGCAAAATGTGCTGTACGGCAACCTGCTCGCGCCGCGCCCACCGGTCATGCTCGGCGGCTATCCACTCGACAATTTGTTTCCCGGCGTCATCGCGATCGTGCTCGCCGTTGTCGGCGTCGTCGCGACGAAAAATCGCGAGCGCTGGTTTTACCTTTTGCTTTTGGCGTGCGCTTTTTTGCTTTCGCTCGGACCGCGTCTGTTTGTCGCGCCGACTCTGCCAACCGATCTCACGCTGCCGTATCGTTGGCTCTACGATCTGTTTCCGCTGATGCGCGCGCTGCGCGCGCCGGTGCGCTTTGACGCGCTCGTGATGTTCGCGCTGGCGGTGCTGGCGGGAATGGGCATTCAAAATTCAAAGCGCGGTTTGCGAATTTTGAATTACGAATTACGAATTACGAATCTACTCGTTCCGCTGATCGCGCTAGAGTACTTTGCTCTTCCCGCCGCGCACATCACGCTCATGCCGGTGTGGAACGAAATTCCGGAGTACGTGCGCTGGCTGCGCGCGCAACCGCCCGGCGTCATCCTCGAATTGCCGATGATTGCAAGCGATCCGACCAAGCCGCTCGATCTGACGACGCAGTATCTTTCGACGTACCACTGGCACGCGACGCCGGACGGGTACAGCGGATTTGTGCCGCCGCGGCGCGGCGAGATCGCATACGAGATGCAATTCTTTCCCAACGAGCGCGCGATTGCATTATTGCGCGCGCTGCAAGCGCAGTACGTTATCACTCACGATTTGATGCTGACCAATTCAGATACGCCGCGCTCGGATTTTGTGTACGTCGAACGATTCGGGAAAGATCGAATTTATGAAATTAGTTCTGCGCCAGACGTGTTGCCAGGTCTGGGCGCGCGGATTTATCTGCCGCAGCCCGCCGCGCCAAATCAAAGTTATTCGGCGTACGTGATTTTTGAAAATCGCGCGCTTTTTGAGAATCGTGTGCGCAACAGTTTTGCGATCAAGCCGACCGAGTTGCTCCAAGTCGAAGCGCGCTGGGGCGATGGTTCGACTCAGCGCGTGGCTGTGGTGTTGCCGTTGGTTACGACGACGCTTTCTGTCGTACCAGTTCGACTCACCGCGCCGCGGAGCGAAGGTCTCGCGCGATTGGAGTTACGCGTGTGGGGCAAGCACATCGGCGAATGGAATTTGGCAGGCGATGTGACGTTGCAAGCCGGGGATCCAGCGCATCAAGTCGTAATCCCGGTACGCGTGGAATTGGGCGCGCCGTTGCAATCCGCTTACGCGCCGGGCGATGCCATCTCTGTCAAATTGCTCTGGCTTGCGCTGAACAAGATCGACGCGTACTACAGCGCGTCGGTGCGCGTGATGGACGCGCGCGGCAACAAAATCGCGCAGCAAGATCGCGAGCCAATCGTGCAAACATTGTTGTGGAAACCCAACGATGTGATTTCGGATCAGTTTGAAATCGTCTTGCCGCGCGATCTCGCGCCCGGCGAATATCTCATCCAATTGAAAATGTACCAAGCTGATCAGGGTATGGATGCGCTGTTGCTGGATGAGCAGTTCGCTCCGCGCGAAACGATCACGCTCGGCACGTTCACCGTGAAATAGCAAAGACCTTCGAGGTTTTGCGAAACCTGGAAGGTCTTATCATCCTTCATCCTTCATCCTTCTGCCTTTACGTCTGCCCCACCTGCGCTTTCAAGTACGCCTCGATGAACGCGTCGAGATCGCCGTCGAGTACCGCGTCTGTCCGCGACGTTTCGTGCTCGGTGCGATGATCCTTGACCATCTGGTACGGATGCAAAACATACGACCGGATCTGATTGCCCCAGCCCGCTTCGACATGTTTGCCTTTCAGTCGCATCCGTTCCTGTTCCTTCTTTTCGATTTCGAGTTCGACGAGACGCGACCGCAGAACCTTGAACGCGTTCTCCTTGTTTTGCAGTTGCGAGCGTTCGTTCTGGCAAGTGACGACGATGCCGGTCGGCACATGCGTCAAGCGGACCGCCGTCGCGACTTTTTGCACGTTTTGTCCGCCGTGTCCCGACGCGTGAAAAATGTCTATCTTGACATCTTCTGGTTTGATCTCGATGCTCACCGTATCGTCAATCTCCGGCATCACCTCGACGAGCGCGAACGACGTGTGCCGCCGATGATTCGCGTCGAACGGCGAAAGCCGCACGAGACGATGCACGCCGCGTTCGGCTTTCAAGCGTCCGTACGCGTATTTGCCGATATAGCGAATCGTCACCGATTTGATGCCCGCTTCGTCGCCCGGCATCTCTTCCAAGATTTCGGTTTGATATTTGCGCGCGTCGCCGTAGCGGAGAAACATCCGCATCAGCATCGAAGCCCAGTCTTGCGATTCAGTGCCGCCCGCGCCGGAATGAATCGACAGGATCGCGTTGTTGCGATCATACTCGCCGGAGAAAAGCAAATTGAATTCGAGCGCGGCGAGTTTCGCTTCGAGTTCGGGAAATTCGCGCTCGACTTCCTCCGCGATCTCCGCGTGATTTTCCTCCATCGCCAGATCGAGCATGCCCGCCGCGTCACGCGTGCGCCGTTCGAGTTCGCGCCACGTCGTCGTTTCGTCTTTGAGCGCGGTCAGTTCGCGCATCGCGCTTTGCGCGGCGACGTTATCGTTCCAGAAATCGGGTTGCGCGGCATGGTGTTCCAATTCTGCCGCGCGTTTTTCTTTGCCCGCGATGTCAAAGACGCTCCAGGAGTGTGGCAATATGCACGTTCATTTCCGTCAGTTTTGATTTCAAGTCTTCCAAGTCTCTTACTTTCTCCTTCGGTACGCTAACCGTTTGCCATAGCAACGGCAGGCAAAGATTGAACCTGAAATACCAGGCTACTTTCATTCGCTTTCTGTGCTAGCACGACGCGCGCGTCAAGAATTTCCAATCCCGCAAGTTTTCCGTCGGGACCGTAGTTCGCAATTACTTCCTCAGTGAGTTGTTTATTCTCTGCTGTCCCGGGGACAAGTGGATGGAATTCGATGTAGAGGGCATCCACTTTGGCATCGTACGAAATTCTCATTATGCTTCCTCCTCGTTCGTATAATACACCATAACTGTAACGACGACAAGCGCATCTGGCTCCTGCGCGAAAATCGGCTCAACTTCTTTGAAGCGATATACTTTCTGATTGATGGGCGACGGCTTGCCAAAAGCAAAGCGACGCTTTGCGCGATACTTGCCGCGCTTGGCTTGCGCCCACAATTCATTGCGAATCGTCTGGCTCACTTCGTCTTCGCTTGCGCCGCGCAAGACTATTTGCTCGCGCGCATGTTCGGAGAATTGAATTGCTTTTTGTTCACTCATCGCGTCATCCGTAGATTGCGCGCAGTCTCATTCGAATAATCCGTTCACAAATTCCTTCGCGTCAAACTCGGCGAAATCGTCAAGCGTTTCGCCGGTGCCGATGAATTCGATCGGCACTTGCAACTCTTTTGCAATCGCGAAGACGATGCCGTCTTTCGTGGTGCCGACGAGTTTCGTCAGAATCAAGCCGGTGAGCGGCGTCGCCTTTTTGAACTCGCGCGCTTGCTGCAAACCGTTCTGCCCGGTCACGGCGTCGAGCACGAGAAACGTTTCGTGCGGCGCGGTCGCGTCGTTCTTTTGCAGGACACGCGCGATTTTTTCCAACTCTTTCATCAAATTGAATTTGGTTTGCAGCCGCCCAGCGGTGTCCACGATGAGATAATCCGCGCGCCGCGCGTTTGCCGCTTGCCACGCGTCGAACGCGACCGCGCCCGGATCCGCATCGGGCTGGTGCGCGACCACGTCCACGCCGACGCGCTGTCCCCAAATCTTCAACTGGTCGATTGCTGCCGCGCGAAACGTGTCCGCCGCCGCGAGAATCACTTTTTTGTCTTGCGCTTTGTAATAGTTCGTCAGTTTCGCAATGCTCGTCGTTTTGCCGGAGCCATTCACGCCAACCACGAGCACGACGCGCGGAGTCGTATTTGTCACACCTGCCCTGGCGGGCGGTGCCAGGGTTTGTAATTTGTCATTTGTAATTTCAAGGATTGCCAACAATTCTTCCTTGAGCATTTCTTGGACGCGCGACGCGTCCCGCACGCTTTCTTTCTCCGCGCGCGCGCGCAACTTGTCCACTAGTTCGACGGTCGTCTCCACGCCCACATCTGCGCTGATCAGCGTTTCTTCCAAGCCCGACCAAAATTCTTCGTTCACCTCGTTCTTGGCAACAAGCGAGGTGAGTTTCGACAGAAAAGATTGCCGGGTCTTGGTCAGACTCGTTTTGACTTGTTCTTTGCGTTTCAGAAAACTAAACATCCCATTGTTCATTGACGGATTTGCGCTGTGAATTATATACGATGCGAAAGAAAAGACAAAAAGAAGCAAGTGCAAACACCTCGAACAAAGCGTGACGCCTAGCGAATTCGCTAGGCGTCATCCAATACATTGACACTCCGCAAGACGGACATGCCGCGCTATCACGCAGCGACCAATTCTGAGGCTGCCATGCTTTGATACGCCGAATATGCAACGATGCGCTGTTCCGGCATTTGTTTCTTCTTCTGCTGCTTGGGTTCGTACTTGAACGTGCGAAATGTTCGAAAGCTTCGGGCTAGATTGTGCTTTTCCCATAGCTCGTTCAGTCTTGGAACCCTTTTGATGAACTCAGTTTGGAAATTGAGTATTGTGAAACCTACGACCTCGCGGTCATCGTCACGAACCAAGAAAGCCGTGTCTGGATCGACGAAATATTCTGACGCGAAAACAGAGGGCTCTACAAGTCGTACTATTATCTGATCCATCACTTCGTCGTAAACGGTATAGTACGAGTGCGCCCGCTCACAAAAAGATTGCTTTAAGAGGTCGAATCTAAGTTCGTCTTCCCGATATGCAGGGGTATAGGGCAGAGCTATTTGTGCCATAAGAGGATTTCTCCGTCAGGTCTTCTAGAACATGGTGATGCCGAGACGACTGTCCCTTCGTTGGGAGAGTCGAATTGGACGACTACTTTGATTTCGACGCGATTCCTCAATTCACCGTAGTAGATTTGGCGATTGGGATACTTTCTATCTCTAAAGATACATCCGTATTGAGGAGACTCCAATGCTTGTTGGACTTGCTCGTGATAGTTCGCGAGTTCCGGATGTTTGCGGAGAATGGTTTTCTGCCAATAATCACCATAGCATCGAACCACAAAGCCACGCGGATCTGTTACTTCAATATCTTTATGCATTTAGTATACTCCATTCTCAAGGACTGTCAAGACCCCGGAATTCCCATAAAGGTAACTCTATCAAAAACTAATGTTGTCAAAAAGAACAAATGGTCTCCCGACTGAAAGGTATGCCCCGCCCACTTTTTTACTGTCCCAATGTTTGCTGCTGACCGTTCACACCACTTCCAGCGTTCCCCACTGCCCCAACATCTCATCCAACGTGTTTTGCACCTGACTGTAACTCGTCGAGTGATTCGGGAAATCGAGTTGAACGACGCCTTGCGGATTTGGCACGTAAAAAGTAAAACGGTCGCGTCCGTCCGCGCTTGATAACACCGAGAGCAGTTCGCGCATGCGATGGACGTCTTCGTCGTAATCGTTCGTGCGCGACAAAAAGATTCGCAAATGCCGCGCGGCTCGATACGCCGCGGACGATTCTGCCGCACGCGCCGGTTCGGCGACCGGCGCATACATTTCGCCATTCGATTTCGCGCTGGGCGCGCCGCCGTTCCCGCTGCTCGGCTTCTCCGCGTGCCCGTTCCCATTTTCTTTCTGGTCACTGGATACTGAAGACTGAACACTGTTCACTGTTGACGGTTCACCGTTCACTTCTTCCGGCAGCGGCGGCAGAAACGCGCCATCCTCCGCAAAAGGATCGACCTCCGCGATTGCCGCTTCCTCCGCGTCCGGCATCGCGACCTGAACCGGTGATGGCTGCCCGCCGACGGCTGCATCCTGAGCGGAGCGGAGCGAAGTCGAAGGAGCACCGGTCAGCGGTCGGTCGTCGGCGGTCGATATAACGTACTCTTCCGCCGAATCGCACAGCACCTGAATTTTGCCGTCGCGCAGTTCGACTTTGCCTTTGACGAGCAGCAACGAATCCGCGCGCCACAATTCGCGCGTCCGCTCGAACACTTTCGGGAATACGGTGATCTCGGTTGCGCCCGACGGATCTTCGAGCGAGACGAACGCCATCGGGTCGCCTTTTTTCGTCGTGATCACGCGCGCGCCGGTGACAACGCCGGCGAGCGTGATCGTTTGCCGCGCAAGCGATTCGTCGAGTTGCGTCGCGAGGTGAGTCGCGCGGTTGCCGGAACTGCGCGCGAGCCGCATCAACGGATTGTCTGAAAAGTACGCGCCGGTCAATTCTTTTTCGTCGGCGAGTTTATCGCGATTTGGCGTTTCCGGTTCATCCGGCAGCGTGCCAAACGTATCTGCCGACAAACCCGGCATCGCCGCGCTTGCGCCGAACATCGAAAGTTGACCGCGATCGCTGGCTTGATGCGCGGCTTGCGACGCCGCCATCATCCGATCCAAAACCTTCAAGAGTTGCGATCTCCGACCGAACTGATCCATCGCTCCGGCTTTGATCAGCGATTCGAGCACGCGGCGATTGACGGAGCGCAGATCGACGCGCCGACAAAAATCGTCGAGCGATTTGAACGCGCCGCCTCCTGAGCTTGTCGAAGGATTGCGCGCGTTGACGATCACCTCGACTGCGCCGACGCCGACGTTTTTGATCGCGCTGAGCGCAAAGTGAATGCCTTTGCTGTCCGGCGTGATCGCAAAATTTACGTCGCTCGTGTTCACGTTCGGCGGCAGAATTTCATAGCCCATCCGCCGCGCCTCGCTAACGAGTTGTCCAACTTTTTCGACGTTGCCAAGTTCGGTCATTAGCAGCGCGGTCATATATTCGAGCGGATAGTACGCTTTGAGGTACGCGGTCTGGCACGTCAGCACCGCATAATTCGCGGCATGCGCTTTGTTGAAACCGTAACGCGCGAAATATTCAATGTCGCCGTAAGTCGCTTCGGCTACTGATTTTTCGATTTCGTTTGCCACCGCGCCCTTGACAAATTTCTCGCGGTGCGCTTCGATCTTTTCTTTGATCTTCTTGCCGACCGCTTTGCGGATGTCGTCCGCCTCGCCCGGCTTGTAGCCCGCCATCACGACCGCGGCTTGGATGATCTGTTCCTGATAGACGATGATCCCGAACGTTTCGTCGAGCACCTGTTTGAGTTTGGGATGTTTGTACTCGACGCGTTCCTTGCCGTGCAAGCGATTGATGTACGTCCCGATGTACTCCATCGGTCCCGGACGATAGAGCGAGATCGCGGCGACGACATGTTCGAACTTGTCGGGCTTCATCTGCTGAAGCACTTTGCGAAGTCCCGCGCCTTCAACCTGAAAAACGCCGGTCACATCGCCGCGCGTCAACAGATCGAATGCTTTCGGATCGTCGACCGGAATATTGCTCAAATCGAATTCGACGCCGTGGCGCTGCTTGATCAACTCGCACGCGCGCCGCATAATCGTCAGCGACGCGAGTCCGAGGTAATCCATCTTGAGCAAACCGACGCGTTCGAGCCAGTTCATCTCGTACTCGACGACCGGGAAACCGCCGGAACTGTCGCCTTTGGTCGGGCGATGCAGCGGCGCGTACTCGACGATCGGCTTGTCCGCGACGACGACGCCCGCCGCGTGCGTACCCGCGTTGCGCGCCACGCCTTCGAGCAAGCGCGCGTTGTCGATCAATTTGCGAATGTAGTCGCTCTCTTCGTACGCCTGCCTGAACTCCGGAATTTTTTCGAGCATATCGTCGAGTTTGACGTTGGGTCCTGTCGGCAGCAACTTGGCGATGCGATCCACTTCGCTCAGTGGATAATCGAGCGCGCGCCCCACGTCGCGAATGGACGCCTTTGCCGCGAGCGTACCGAACGTGACGATCTGCGCGACGTTGTCCTTGCCGTACTTTTGAATCGTGTATTCGATCAATTCCGCGCGGCGATCATCTTGAAAGTCCAGATCAATGTCCGGCATCGAGACGCGACCTGGGTTCAGGAAGCGTTCGAAGATCAGCCGATGCTGGATCGGATCGAGGTTGGTGATGCCCGCGCAGTACGCCGCCATCGATCCGGCGGCGGAGCCGCGCACGTTGAACCAGATGTTGCGCTCGCGCGCTGCGCGCAGCAAATCCCACACGATTAAAAAGTACGTGTCGAATCCCATCTGATGAATGATGCCGAGTTCGTACTCGAGCCGTTCGCGCGCGGCGGGATTGCCGTTCGGATAATATCTCTGAAAGCCCTGCTCGCACAGATGCCGCAGATATGTTTCCGCCGTAAAACCATCCGGCAGCGGAAAGTTGGGGAGGTGAAATCCTTTGAAATCGAGATCGACGTTGCAGCGTTCCGCGACAGCGAGTGTGTTCGCGATCGCTTCGGGCACTTCGCGCCACACCGCGCGCATTTCGTCGGACGATTTCAGATAATAGTCGCTGCCGTCCATCCGCATCCGCTTGGGATCGGTGATGACGGTGTTGGTCTGGATGCACAGCAAAATATCTTGCGGACCGGCGTCTTCGGGGCGAAGGTAATGCGCGTCGTTCGTCGCGACGAGCGGCAGATTGAATTCGCGCGCGAGCGCGATCAATTCCTTGTCCAGTCCGGCAAATTCCGCGATGCCGTGCTCTTGCAGTTCGACGTAAAAGCGATCTTTGAACACATCGCGGTACCAGTCAAGCACGCGGCGCGCTTCTTCTTTGCGCCCGTCGGTCAACAGGCGCGGCACTTCGCCGGAAGGGCAGCCGGTCGTGCAAATCAAACCGGCGCTGTGCGCGGCGAGGAAATCGTGATCGACGCGCGGATAGTAGTAGAATCCTTCCAGTTCCGCCGCCGAAACGATCTTGAGCAAATTCTGATAGCCGACGTTGTTTTCCGCGAGCAAAAGCAGATGGTGCGAGTTGCGATCCTCTTTCGCGTCGCGGTCTTTCATCGAATGTTTCGCGAGGTACGCTTCGATGCCGATGATCGGCTTGATGCCTTTCGCTTTGCACGCGTCGTAAAATTCGATGGCGGCAAACATCGCGCCGTGGTCGGTGAGCGCGAGCGCGGGCTGCTGCAATTCGGCGGCGCGCGCGGCGAGGTCTTTCGGATGCGGCAGACCGTCGAGCAAACTATATTCACTGTGGACGTGGAGATGAACGAAATCGGACATAGTTCCTCAATGAGCCAATGTGTCAATAAAACCAATGAGCCAAACAGATGCGTCGTGGAAACGTTGGCTCATTGGCTCATTGGGTAATTGGTTCATTGCTGATTATAGCACGGATTTTCTTTTTTGGATCAGGGAGTTGGGCGAGTTTTCAAAATTTTAAGGGAGCGCGATCCCCCGTTGACAAACTGGGGCGATTCGTGGTATCTTAAAGCCGCACAATTATTCCACAGGCACGATCAATTTCTGCAAGGAGGGAGAAATGGACAAGCCGTGGCTCGCACATTACGAAAAAGGTGTACGAGCATCTTTGGATTATCCGGCAGTGCCGATGCATTATTTCTTAGAACAATCGGCTGCCAAGTACCCGGACAATCCGATCACGATTTTTGGCAACGGCAGTAAACTGGACGCCAAGTTGACGTATCGCGAGTTGAACGATCACGTCAATCGGTTGGCGAACGCGCTGAGCGCGATGGGCGTCAAGAAGGGCGACCGCGTGGCGCTGTATCTGCCGAACTGCCCGCAGTACGTGATCGGTTATTATGCGACGTTGAAACTGGGCGCCATCGTCGCACCGAACAATCCCCTGTACGTCCCCCGCGAACTGGAATTCCAAGTGAACGACGCCGGCGCGGAAACGCTCATCTGTCTTTCGCGCTTTTATCCCAACGTGCAAAAAATTCGCGCGAACACGAAACTCAAAAACGTGATCGTCGCGAACATCAAAGAGTACTTTTCGCCGATTCTCAAATTGCTCTTCACCGTCGCCAAAGAGAAAAAAGAGGGGCATCACCAAACGCTCGCGCCCGGCGATCATTGGTTCCCCGATGTGATCGCCCGCGCGCCTGCGACCAAACCGAACGTCGAGGTGCGTCCCGAAGACACGGCGGTCTTGTTGTACACCGGCGGCACGACCGGCGTACCGAAAGCCGCCGAGATCACGCACAAGAATCTCGTCGCGAACGCTCTGCAATGCAAGGAGTGGATCCAGGGATTGCGGGAAGGACAAGAAACCTGGCTGACTGCGCTGCCGCTGTATCATTCGTACGCGATGACGACGTGCATGAACTTGAGCATTTACACGGCAGGCGCGATGGTTCTGATCCCCAATCCGCGCGAATTGGCGAGTGTCCTCAAGGCGATCAATTTGCACAAACCCACGCAGTTCCCGGGCGTGCCGACGATGTACACCGCGATCAACAATTTCCCGGATGTCCAAAAGTACGATCTCAAGTCCATCAAGGCCTGCGTCAGCGGCGCGTCCGGTTTGCCGGTCGAGGTGCAGAAAAAATTCCAAGATCTCACCGGCGCGCGTCTCGTCGAAGGGTACGGCTTGAGCGAAGCGACGCCGGTCACGCATGCCAATCCGATTTTCGGCGAAAACCGCATTGGCACGATCGGCTTGCCTTGGCCCGATACGACGGCGAGGATCATGGACCTCGACACGGGCACGAAAGAAATGCCGGTCGGCGAATCGGGCGAGTTGGTGATTCAAGGTCCGCAAGTGATGAAGGGCTATTGGAATCGCCCGGACGAAACGGCGAAGACGCTGCGCGGCGGCTGGCTCTATACCGGCGACATCGCCAAGATGGACGCAGACGGCTACTTTCAGATCGTCGATCGCAAGAAGGACATGATCATCGTCGGCGGGTTCAATGTCTATCCACGGGATGTGGAAGAGGTCCTGTACCAGCACCCCAAGATTTTGGAAGCGGTCGTCGCCGGCATTCCGGATCCCAAGAGCGGCGAGCGCGTGAAAGCGTACGTCATTCTGAAACCCGGTCAGACGGCGACGGTTGACGAGATCATGGCGTACTGCAAAGAAAACCTGACCGGCTACAAACGTCCGCACGAGATCGAGTTCCGCGATTCGTTACCTAAGACGATGGTGGGCAAGATTCTCCGGCGGCAGTTGGTAGACGAGGAAAAGAAAAAAGCGGCAGGATAGCGCAAATGCTAGGGCAGGAGTCAAACTCCTGCCCTAACTTTGGAAGAGGAACAACATGGCGCGATGGATGTTCTCCAAATCGCAACTCTGGATTTGTTTCATCGGCGCGTGCGCGATCATCGCAGGTTTGATCGTGATGTGGATCTTCCGCCCAGCGGCGCAAATTGTTCGCCCTTGGTACTTCGGGCTCGCGGCTGTCTTGTTTCCGTTGGGCATCCTTCTGATTCTGTATGGAGTGCAACGAACTCCGCGCCGGATCATCCGCCTAGTTCGGGCGGTGGGAATCTATTTACTTTTCGGTGTAATCTTTTGGATAGTTTTTATTGGACAGTTGGCATGGAGAGCAGGTTCCTTAACCGCGCTTTTCCCGTTTATTGAAAGTCTCGCCAAGTACCCCTGGTTACTTGTTTGGGGGATCGTATTTTGGCCTACAATGACAATTCAGAATGCGGGAATCTTTGGGTACTGGCTCTTCGACTAGCCAACTACACTTCACCCTCGATCATTATCACATCTCCCACGCGCACTTCCCCGCCCTCGATCACGCGCGCGAGCATCCCGCGCTGTCCCTGCATCCGCTCGCGCAACCCCGGACGAATATCGTCAATCATCTTGCACGGATCGCACGCTTGCGTGATTTCAAATACCGCGCCGCCCGCGCGCAAGCGCGTCCCCGGCGCGAGCGTTTTCAATTCGACGCCGCGCGTCGTGATGTTCTCGCGCACACGCCCGGCTTCCAACCCAAACGCGTTCAGCGTTTCCTCATCCATCAACAAAACTTGCCGCTTGCCGCCGGGCTTGTTGTGAATGTCGCCTTCCATTCCCAGGTCGGCAACCGCGCGCGCGGTTTGCGGATGTTCCATCGGCGCGCGATGCGCGGTGGCAATGTGCAGCGCGACTATTTTCCCTGCCATGTTTCCTCCTGATTGCGTTATTTTGTTCCCACGTACACCGCCATCGAGCCGAGCGCCCAACGGCGAAAGTAGACCTCGCGAAAACCGACCGCGCGCATCAAGTCAACGACTTGCTCCGGCGTGAGAAAATCGTGTACCGATTGCGGCAAGTACCGATACGCGTCGGGATTGCCGCTGAGCCAACCGCCGACACGCGGCATCACGTGATCGAAGTAAAGTGCGAAAATGTTTTTCCAAATCGGCGCGCGCGGCGACGTGATTTCGAGCGAGACCGCGCGCCCGTTCGGTTTGAGCACGCGGTACATTTCCGCGAACGCCGCGCGCACGTCGGTCACGTTCCGCAAGACGAAACCGTTGACCGCGCAATCAAACGCGTTAGCGGGCAGCGGCAAGCGCAGCATGTCGCCTGCCGAAAACAACACGCGCGCGGCGTACTTGGTTTGCCCCAGCCGCATCATCTCCAGCGCGAAATCAATTCCGACAACGCGGCAAGTCGGTTCCACATCGCGCAGCGCCGCGGCGAAATCGCCTGTGCCAGTCGCAAGATCGAGCGCGAGTCCATCGCGCGGCGGGTGCGCCAATCGCGCGGCGGCGCGGCGCATCGCTTGATGCTGACCGAGCGTCATCACCGCGTTCATCAAATCGTAGCGCGGCGCGATGCGGTCGAACATGGTGCGGACGTAGGTGGATTTGGCGGTGCCTGATAATTTGGTCATTCTGTTTTCAGACGGAGGACGAAAGACGAAGGACGAAGGTTGTACTTTCGTCCTTCGTCTTTCGTCATTTGGCGAACAGATACGGACACAACTTGCGCAAAGATGACAACGGACAAGATCGGATTGAACGGACAAACCTATTCAGTCGCGTCTGTCCACTTAATCCGCAGTTGTCCGTTGTCATCACTTTGCGAACAGATACGGACACAACTTGCGCTCAAGAAAATCCACGACGAAATACAACGCAAGCCCCAGGACGCTCATTGCAACGACGCCCGCGTACATTTCGGGAAATGCGATGCGCTGGAACGTGTCCACGATGACGTAATAACCCAAACCCGCGTTCGTCGCGAACGATTCGGTGAAAAACAAAACGGCAATCGCGGTGCCGATGCTGACGCGCACAGCGGTCAGTACAGCGGGCAGCGTCGCGGGCAGATAGACGAAGCGCAGCAGCGCGCGGCGCCCCGCGCCGAGCGAGCGCACCGAGTAGAGCAGTTCGGAGCGTAACGCGGCGCTCGCGTCGCGCACGACGACGAGCACTTGGAAAAATAGAATCAAAAAGATGATCGCGATTTTCGACGCGTCGCCGATGCCGAGAAACAAGATCACGATCGGCAGCAAGACGATTTTCGGAATCGGGTACGTCAGATAGATCAACGGCGCGAAAAAGCGATTGACGCGCGGGTACTGTCCCAGCACCAAGCCCGCAGGCGTCGCCAGCGCGACCGAGAGCGCGATACTCGCGACGACGCGCCACGCGCTCACGACGAAATGCCAACCGAGTCCGCGGGGCGCTTGGACGACGAGCGCGACAAGTACGTCGGTCGGCGCGGGCAGAATATCGCGATTCAGCATCAGCGCGGCGATTTCCCACACGACGAAAAGCGCGAGCGCGGCGAGGAGGATGTCACGTTGCCTCATTCTAGTTTTCAGTATTCAGTATCCAGTATTCAGTCTGCACACTATTACTGAACACTGAATACTGAATACTGCTCACTCTCCCTTCAATATTTCCCGCAGCCTCCGCGTCTGCTCCGCGAACGCCGCCTCATCGCGATACGCCGCGCGCCCCGCGCCCGCGTTCTCCACGACGCGTGGCGGCGAATGATGCGGCGGCGCGCCGAGCACCAAAATTTTCCGCCCCAGGAAAACCGCTTCCTCGATGTTGTGTGTGACGAACACTGTCGTTGTCCCAGTTTCGTTTTGCAGATCGAGTGTGAGTTGCTCCAAGTCTTCGCGCGTCGGCGCGTCGAGCGCGCTGAACGGCTCATCCATCAACAACACGTCGGGCTCCAGCACGAGCGTGCGCGCAATCGCGACGCGCTGGCGCTGTCCGCCCGAAATCTGCGCGGGATATTTGTTCGCGAGCGACGCGACACCGAATCGTTCAAGCCAGAATTCGACCGCCGACTGCCGACCGCCGACCGCCGTATCCTTCGACTCCGCTACGCTTCGCTCAAGACTCCGCTCAGGATGCGGTCTGCCGTCTGCGGTCTGTCGTCTGCGGTCGTTTTGTCCATAGAACCCGCGAATTCGCAAACCCAGTTCCACGTTCTCGCGCACCGTCGCCCACGGCAGCAAGCCGTACTCTTGCAGCACGAGTCCGGTCTTGCCGCGATTTTTTTTGCGCGGCACGCTCTCGCCGTTGACGGTGATCGTTCCCGCGCTTGCCGCGCGCACGCCGACAATCAAATGCAACAGCGTCGATTTGCCGCAACCCGACGCGCCGATCACCGACCAAAACTCGCCGCGCTCGACGCGCCAATCGAACGCCTCGAACAGCGCCGCGGGCTGGTTGGGAAAAGTGAAGGTGAGAGCGTGAAGGTCTATCACGATGTTTGGAAATCAGGCAATCGGGCAACCAGGCAATCAGGCAATCAGGCAATCTGTGATGAGTTTGCGACTGATTGACCGATTGCCTGATCGCCTGATTACTATTTTATGAATCCCGCGTCCACCGATGACTCGTACGTCACCGGCGCGGTGATCAACTTGCGATCCAACGCCCACTTGACGACGTCGTCCCATTGTGTTTGCGATGGAATCCCAGGATTGGGAAAGGGCGGGAATTGATACTTGTCTTTCAACTGATCGGGCACGCGCCCTTTTTCGATCAAGACGTTGCGGAATTGATCGGGCTTGCTGCGAATATCGGTGAGCGCTTGATCGTACGCCATGAGAAATTTTTTCACATCGCTCGCGCGCTTGCTCAACACATCGACGCGAAAACTGATGACGCTCATCGAATATTCGGGATACTTGGTGTCATCCACGACGACGCGCGCGCCCTGCAAAATCGCGAGCGACGCGAACGGATCGGGCAGTGTTGCGGCGGCGACTTGGTTCTGCTGGAGCAATTGGAGTCGCGTTGGAATCGCGGGGACGCTCGTCGTTTTGATGTCGGCAGTTGCCAGACCTTCGCGTTCCAGCATGCGCTGCGTGATGTACTCAATCACCGAGTTTTGCGAAATCGCGATGTCTTTGCCCCTTAAATCCGTTGCGGTTTTGATCGCGCTGTCTTTGGCGGTGAGAATCCAGTACTGTGGCGCGTTCGGGAACGCCGTGCGCGCGATGCGGACGATTTTAATCTTGGGCGATTTGGCGTTGAACAGCACCGTCGAAACGAGATCGTTCAACTGTCCATCGATTTGCTCGGTGAGCATCATTTGATCGCGCTCGGCGGCGCTCGCGGCAGGCACGAGTTCGATGTTCAAGCCCTGCTTCAAAAAGTATCCTTGTTGCTCCGCGACGTAAAACGGGACGACATCGGTGATCGGCAGCACGCCGATCCGCATCAGCACCGGCGGCGGCAGGGTTGGCGTCGCCGGCGCGGCGCACGCGGCGAGAAGAACGACCAAGGACGCGAGTAGAATTATTCGACGCGAAAACATTTTTTCCTCCCAATTTTCGATTTTGGATTTGCGATTTTCGATTGGGCGAGATTGAATCGACAATCGACAATCGAAAATCGAAAATTCCAATCATTCAATCCGCAGCGGTCCGCGCGCGATGCACACGCGCGCGGCATCGAGATCGCAGCGATCTTGCTCGATGTACTCGACCCACCACGTCGCGCCCGCGTCTGCGAGCGAGCGAATCAGCGCGCGCTCTTTCTCCCAATCGTCGCCGCGCTGCCGCCCGCCCAACGCGATGTCGAACGGCGTCGACGCGCCGCGCTGACGAATTGCCATTGCTTTCAACGCGCGCACGTCGTCGGGTGTCCAATCTTCCCACGCGGTTGCGCCTGGCTGTTTGTACATGCAACTACCATCCCAGCGCAGCGCGCGCTGCGTCGGACCTTGGAGCGGAAATCCGCCGCCGACCCAGATTGGGATGCGCGGCGTTTGCACGGGACGCGGCAAAAGCGTTACTTTGTTCACCCGATAGTACTCGCCGCGATAACTGAACGGCTCGCCGCGCCACAAACCG
The DNA here is from genome assembly GCA_020723345.1 of Candidatus Aquidulcis sp. Classification (GTDB taxonomy): domain Bacteria; phylum Chloroflexota; class Anaerolineae; order UBA4142; family UBA4142; genus VGOB01. Next base: position 96,236 of record DYJA01000013.1, read on the forward strand.
ACGAGCACGTCGAGCGCCTCGTCGAGCATTTTGCCGCGCGCTTTGGCGTCCGTCACTTCGCCGAACGCTCCGAAACTCGCGACATCGTGATCGGTGTCACCCAAACCGACGCCCAGAATCAAACGCCCATTCGACAAATGATCGAGCGTGACGGTTTCGCGCGCGACTCTCCAGGGACGTCGTCGCGTCAATGGCGAGATCGTCGTACCGAGACGAACGCGCATCGTTTGCGTTGCCATCGCCGCGAGCGCGATCCAGGGATCGAAAGTCGGAACGTCTTGGTGTCCTTGCCAAACGATGTAATCTTCGAGAAAGACGCCGTCCCAACCCGATTCCTCCGCGAGCCGCGCGAGTTCGCCGAGCGTGCGCGCATCGCCCCACGCGCCGCCGTTGGGCAAGTTTAGTCCGTAACGCATTGCGCCTCCGTGTTGGACAAATTTCTAAATTTGTCCTACGCGTGAAACCAAATTCCGAACAGCGCGCTCACAAACACGATAACGCTAATATACCCGTTGACGTTGAAGAACGCAAGATTCAAGCGCGAGAGATCGTCCGGCTTGACGATGGCGTTTTCGTACGCGAGCAAAAGCGCGACGACGACGAGCCCGATCCAAAACGCGAAGCCAAGTTGCGCGACGATGCCGACAGCGGCGAGCGCGATTACCGTGATTGCATGATTGACACGCGCGAGCGCCAGCGCAGTCGCGATCCCAAAACGCGCGGGCACCGATTGCAAACCTTCGCGCCGATCAATCTCGATGTCCTGACACGCGTAGATCAAATCGAACCCGCCGATCCACAGCGTCACGGCGAACCACAGCAGCAGCGCGAGCGGATCGAACGACGCGCGCACCGCGACCCAGCCGCCCGCCGCTGCGATGCCATCGGTAAAACCGAGAACCCAGTGCGACAGCCACGTAAATCGTTTAGTGTAATGATAGCCGACAAGAAAAATCAACGCAAGCGGCGAAAGCGCAAAGCACAGCGCGTTCAACTGCCACGCCGCGATTTCGAAAAGCGCGAACGCCGCGACAGAAATCGCGATAACCGCGCGCGCCGAAATCGTGCCGCGCGGCAAGGGGCGATTCATCGTGCGCGGATTGCGCGCGTCGAGTTCGCGATCAATCAGGCGATTGAGCGACATCGCGAGCGTGCGCGCGGACGCCATCGCAATCGTGATCCAAATGAACTGCTCCAGCGTCGGCAACCCGCGTGCGGCAAGCGCCATTCCCAGGTACGCGAACGGCAGCGCGAAGATCGTGTGTTCGAATTTGATGTTGTCGAGCAGAACGCGCAGTTGTTTCATTGCAAAACCGAGAAGGGTGAAGAGGGCAGCAGAAGGCGGAGAGGGCGGAGAAGGCATCAAGGGCGAGAGGGCAAATAGGTCTGAGCAGCGTGCGCCTTCTCCGCCTTTTTTATCTGCTCTGCCTTCTCCTGCCTTCTTATCCCCTCCTATCCCTTCTTAAACCCGTACTCTTGCCATCGCGCGCTCACCAACGCCTTCACCTCCGCCGCCATCTCAATCTCTTGGGGCCATTTCTGATGCGGACCCGGATCGCGCTCCGTCTTGCGCGTCGCGTCGATGCCCATCTTGCCGCCGAAATTTTTTTCGAGCGACGCGTGATCGAGATCGTCGGTCGGACCCGAAACGATTTGCACATCGCGCAGCGGATCGTAATTCGCCAGCACCTCGAACGCGACTTGCGACAAATCGTGTGCGTTTACGTCCGCGTCCACGACGATGATCGTTTTCGTCAGCATCATCAGTCCCATGCCCCACAAGCCGTACATCACTTTGCGCGGTTGACCGGGGTAGCGTTTTTTGATGCTGACGATGACGAGATTGTGGAATGCGCCTTCGGGCGGCATGTTGATGTCAATGACTTCGCTCTGGAACATTTTGATCAGCGGCAAGAACAAGCGCTCGGTCGCCTTGCCCATCCACGCGTCTTCCATCGGCGGCTTGCCGACGATCGTGGCGGGATAGATCGCGTCGCGGCGATGCGTGATCGCGGTGACGCGCATCACGGGATAATAATCCGCGTTCGAATAATAGCCGGTGTGATCGCCGAACGGTCCTTCCAGTTTTTGTTCACGCGGATCGACATAGCCCTCGATCACGATTTCCGCGTCGGCAGGCACTTCGAGCGGCTGCGAAACGCATTTGACCAACTCAACCGATTTGCCGCGCAGCCAGCCCGCGAGCATCATCTCGTCAATGTCGTTTGGCAGCGGCGCGGAGCCAGCCCAAATGATTGCGGGATCGCCGCCGAGCGAAACCGCGACGGGAATTTTTTCCGCGCCGAGGTCGCGCGCGACGCGCTGATGTTCCGCGCCGCCCTTGTGCCGCTGCCAGTGCATGCCGAGCGTTTGCTCGTCGAGAACTTGGAGGCGGTACATTCCGACGTTGCGCTTGCCCGTTTTCGGATCGCGGCTGAACACCGACGGCAACGTGATGTATTGACCGGCGTCGTGGGGCCAGCACTGAATAATCGGCAACGCCGACAGCGCGATTTTTTCTTGTACGATTTCCTGGCACGCGCCGCGACTGACGATGCGCGGTTCGGTGTGGCGCAAGCCGTTCAGCATTTCGAGACCGCGCTGCGCTTTTTCGATCAAGCCGCGCGGCATGTCCATCGAAATGAACTCGGACAACTTTGTATTGAGATCGTCGAGTCGTTCCACGCCGAGCGCCCACGCCATTCGTTCTTCCGTGCCGAACAAGCCGATGACGACGGGCATCCGCGAAGCGTGCCCGCGCACATTTTCGAATAACAACGCAACGTTATTATTCGTTGTCCCTTTCATCACGCGGTCGGCGATTTCGGTGATTTCCAAATCTTGGCTGACGGGCGCGCTGATGCGTTTCAGTTGGTTATTTTTTTCGAGGCGCGCGAGAAATTCGCGCAGGTCGCGGTAAGCCATCGTTCCTCCAAACGGGGCGCATCATAGCATCAAACGCAGGGATTGGCAAGCGGAAAATCAGAAACCCGTTTTCCCCGAGGAGAAAACGGGTTTCTCAAAGATTAGCCACGCTCCTTATGCCGCCAGCGCAAGCACACGCGTTGTAATTATGTCATTGGCGCCAAGTTGACGCGCTTGATCAGGTGTCAAAGTCAGCAACGCGCGCGTAGTGCCGTCTGGATTGACGAACTCAACTTCGTAGGCAAGGTGCGGGCGCGTGTAGATTTCGACAATCGTGCCGAGATCGCCTGCCAAGACTTGGTCTTGCGGAAAGTCGGTTGTGGCGATAATCGTATCGAGTAAATTCAGTGCGTTCATCTCAACGCTTCCTCCGTGCGGCTCGTCGTCGTTTCAAAACGACGGTTCAACAAGGTGGAAACACGTTGAAACGTGTTGGGCGCGATCAGCCAATCCGATTTATCGGATTTTCACCTACGTTAGACGCCGAATTGATTCGGCGGCGTGCCCATCTCGCAACAGCGCGATCAACTCGCGTTCGTCCACAACGCCGTTTCCCACCACGTTGTAGTACTTGCCGATTGGATCCGTCGTGTGCGCGTCGGAGTCGCAGAGCATCGGAATATTCAAGCGCGCCGCGATTTCGCGGATGCGCGCTTCTTCGCGTTCGGGCGTGTGCGGCGAACGAACCTCGATGGCGTCGGGCTTGAAACGCTCGATGTCGGCGCGGATTTCGGAGTGGAATCGAAAAGGGTGCGCGAGCGCGATAAAGCCGTCGTGCGCGCGGACGCGCGCGTGCAATTCGGCATACGAATATCCCGACTTTTCGAGCGCGGCGTCGCGGACGCCGACGACGATGAAATCTTCGCCGTCGGCTGTCACTTCGATGCCGCTGAAAATTTTGAACGGTGCGTATTGATCGTTCAGGCGCTGCAGTCGCGCCAGCGGAACGAATCGCCAGTGATCGGTGAACGCGAGCGCGTCGAGTCCGGCGGCAATCGCTGCGCGGATTTGCGCTTCCTCGGTCGCTTTGCCGCAATCGGAGCGCTCGCTGGAATGTACGTGTAAATCTATTTTCATTTGTGTCTCGATAAAGACCCGAAGTAGGGACGGGGTGACCCCGCCCCTACTTCGGGTCTGGATTTGTAATTATTTTTCATCCAGCCGGATTAATCTTTTGGTGGATGCCAACCCGCCGCGCCAAAAAGACGCGCGGTTATGGTCTCGCTTTTGTCGCGTGTTTCTTGGGCAGCAGTGAAATCAAAGCGCGCAAGGTCTGGTTCACCGTCTCCGAATCGGGAAAATACTCGCGCACATCTGGCTCCAACAACACCGCGCCTTCTTCGAGGGTAAAGTGTTGCACGGTGGTCGTCCCATTGGTTTTGTGGATCTTGACCGTGTGTCCTGCGCGGTATGCTTTGTAATGCTTGCCGCGTACGCCGCCCTTCATGTTTTTGAAATCATATTCGGGGCGCATGTCATCGTGTTCCGTGGTTGCTGGTCTAGTTTCCTTCTTCATGTTGGGCTTTTTCTTCGTCCCATTCAAAGGTCAATTCCATCTTGCGCCATCCACCTCTGCGCCGATTATAGCATGGCGGGGAATTGCGTGCAACTGATCAAAAATGCGCCCCGCATTTCCGCGGAGCGCATCAAGCCACAAACAAACCGCGCGTCTTTATGCCGCCAGCGCAAGCGCACGCGTCGCAATTACGTCATTGGCGCGGAGTTGACGCACCTGATCGGGCGTCAAGGTCAGCAAGGCGCGCGTTGTCCCATCTGGATTGACGAACTCGACTTCGTAGGCGAGTTGCGGGCGCGTGTAGATTTCGACAATCGTGCCGAGATCGCCTGCCAAGACTTGCTCTTCGGGAAAATCGGTTGTCGTGATGATCGTATCGAGTAACGTCAGCGGTTTCATTTGTCTCGCGCTAATCCTCTGGCGGATGCCAACCCGCCGAAATCCAGTTGCGGCGGACAGTCACCGCAACCAAGTTGTTCAGGTTGAGCGCAACGACAGTGGCGCGTCCGCAAGCGGTCAATCCGATGATCAGTTCGCCGTTCGCGCTCCAGCCAAAGTGTCGTTTCCACACCTGGCTGCGCGGGTTGAATATGCGAACTACCCGCCCCGTCACTGGGTCAAGTCCGTGGGTCTGGTCGCTTTTGAACAGGTTGCAGGAGCGACAAGCAAGCCAGAGATTTTCTTCGTCGTCCGATCCGCCTTTGGATTGGGGAACAATGTGTTCGACTTCCAGCGCCCAGGGTACGTACTCTTGGCGGGTGAGACAATAGCCGCAGCGATTGCGCGCCTGAGCGCGCACGCGTTCGCGCAGAGCCACAATGATCGGCGTCATGGTTCAAGTGGCTTGCGTAATCCGCGGCGCACTGCCTCTGCCAACGCTTCGGATTGGCGAATCCAAAGTTGATTGTAGGTCTGCATCAAGCCGAGCAGTTCGCGGCGTCCCTTTTCGCTCAACGTCCCTTCGCGTTGTTTGCTCAGCAACTCGGTCAAGCGCCGCCCTTGGCTTGGCTTGAGTTGCGCGTGACATAGCGCGAGCACTTGACGATCAGAAAGCGTCGCGATTGGCTTTTCCAGCGCGGGCGTCGTGGACATTGGATTCAGGACGAGCGCGAGCGCATCCGCGAGCGTCTCGGAGAGATCACGACGGGTCAGCGTTGCCCAACGCTTGGCATGTTCATACAGTTCGCTTGGGAGTGTGACGGTCACTTGAGTATTCATAGTCCATCCACCTCTGCGCCGATTATAGCATGGCGGGGAATTGCGTGCAACTTGATAGCGATGAAAAACTTTGCCATCTCATTTCACCGCGCGAAGAATGTACGGAGCCAAGTCAACCAGTGCAGAGACAACTTTCGTTGCGACATCGGGGGACTGCTGGGCGCCTATCAATATAAGTTTGCAAGAATCCACTATCAATACAAGAATCAGAATACGCCGTATGGAAATCAAAATGCGGTGTCCTGCGGACAAGGCGCGTTTTCGATTCGCTCGGCTTGTTTTTCGATTTGTTCTGTTTCCTTTTTGATTGACTTGGTATACCATTTATTCCTACCTCCCACTCTATTGAGTTCTCTCGGAAACTCCGGAGACTCAGAAATCCTTGGTTAACTGAATAATC
>DYJA01000014.1:0-80342 GCA_020723345.1 Candidatus Aquidulcis sp.
GGCTGCGGGTTCTGGTCGAGTGTGGCCCCTGACCCCACTCAAAACCAAAGAACCTTTTCGATAAACTCCCACAGTTTCACGATGGTCAATGCGGGCGGTTTGATGTCGAATTCGCCCGTCTCGAAGCCGAGATCGGCTTCTTTGAGATCGGCGACCTGAATCATAAAGTGATACTCGACCGTCTGATCCGGCTGCTGGAATTTTTCGGCAAGTTTGGATGCCACCGGCGCCGGCGTTGGCTTTGGCGCGTCAGTCGGCTTCGGCGCGTCCGTTGGCTTGGGTGCTGCCGTCGGGGGAACTGCGGTGGGTGGAACGGGCGGTGGGCGGAACCGCGGTTGGTTTGGGCGCGGCGGTTGGCGGAATTGGAGTTGCCGTTGGCGCAGGCGCGCATGCGCTCACGATCACCGCGAGCAATGCAAGAACGAGAAACAATTTCCATTTGAACATTTCGAAATCTCCTTTGGCAGAAACCCGTTCCCTCGAAAGGAAACGGGTTTCTTGATTGGGTTTACCAGAGCGCGCTCTTGAATCCCATCAACGGCATCACATATTGCGCCCAGAGGATGAGCAGGAACACGGCGAGCGTCAATTGCACGATACCGAATTTGAACGATTCCCACATCGAGTACTGATTGGTGAGATAACTGATGTTGGCGGGTTTGGAGTTGTAGTACAGCACGTACACCTGGTTGATCATGAACGCCATCGGCAAGGCGAACCCGATGAGATCCCAGCCGAACGACTTCGCAGTGGCAATGATGATTGGGAACATGATCAGGGTGCGTGCGGTTTTGCTTTCGCTGACCAGGGTAGTGTACCCAAAGAGCGCCGCCATCACGCCAAAGACAAGCACCTTGGGCGTAGCCGCCGTGATCCCCCAAGTTTTGAAGAGCGCGTCCATCGTCAAGCCGACGATGTTCGTGCTATCCACAAACGCGCCCAGCACATACGCGCCCCAAGAGAAGATCAACATGTGCCACGGAATATCCGCATCGTCCCACTTGATGACGCCGAGACGCGGCAAGCCCATCACGGCTGGCATCAACACCACACACGCGCCGGTCAGAGCAACCACTTCGGCGCGAATGCCGTGAATGCTATCGGTCGCCCACAACCCGAGCACAATCAGAAAAACAATCCCGGCGCGAATTTCGGTTTTTGAGATGGGGCCCAATTTTGCCAGTTCTTCTTTCAAGCGTGGGATGCCGCCATCAAGCTTGGGGACCTTGTCTTCTTCTTTGATCGGCAAGAGCCAGCGCGTGCCGGTCCACCAGCCGATGAGACACTGAATCACTGCCAGCGGGAGCAACGCCATCAACCAGTCGCCATACAGGACGCGGGCGCCGGCTTTCTCAAGTTGTTGCGCGGCGAGCAGGTTGGCGGCAGAACCGGTCAGGAAGGCGCTAGCGCCCACATTGTTGTACAACAAATTCTGCAGAACCATATTTCTGCCCACACCATTGCGCTTGGTGCCGCCGGTCGCGCCGTAGGTCGCGGCGATGACCATGAAGACCGGAAGCATGATCGCAGTCTTGGCGGAAGTCGCGCTGATGAACGCGCCAAGGATGATGTTCAATATGATGAACACGATGAACATCTTGTCGAGCGAAAGACCGCTTTTTAGAACCAAGGTAAGCGTCAAGCGTTTCGCCAACCCGGTCACAACGAGCGCGCTCGCCATGACGAAACTGGCAATGTTCAAAATCATCACCGGTTGACCGAGTTGCGCGAAGGCGTTCTGATATGTCATCAAGCCCGTCAGGACGGTCACGACGATGACAACCAACGAGGTAAGATAATTGGGGAGCGCTTCGGTGATCCAGAGAATCAGCGAAGCCAGGAAGAGACCCGTCGCGGAATAGAGCAACGTGGCAGGTTTGATTTTAGTCTGGGCATCAAAAATGCCGATCGGTCCGCACCAGTGCAAGTGGAAGAACAAAAACACTAGCACGGCGAGGGGTACGCCGATCAACTTGAGCCGCTGCGCCCAAATCCCCGCAGGGAGTTCAGGCAATTTTTCGAGCGCATAGTTCCGCATGTCCAGCACATCAAATGCTGGTTTGGTCGCGGGTACTGCTGACATGGATTCCTCCTTGAATCAAAAAGATTTTGAAAGCGGCTCGGGCTTATTCCATCCCGACCACACGTTTTGCCGCTTTGATGTAATTGGTGTTGGGCAGCGCGGCGATCCCCAACCCTTCGATCACCTGGCGCATCCCGGGGTAATTCTCGCTCTCGCAACACGCCGATTCGACCATCGCGCCATTGAAATACACTTGCGCGTACTCGCAAATGATTCCTTCGATGGTAAAACCATAACGCATCTTTTCGATGATGACCGGCGTCAAATCAGGATGCTGGCGCGCCATCGCAACGAATTCGTCGAACGCGTACGTGTCCTTGTTCAGCGGCATTTCCACTTTCAGATGAGATAAAATCGTTGCGAGTTCTTCCTTTTTCACAGGAAATTGAAACTTGCCGCGCGGTTGGAAGATTTCGTACCCTTCCGGCGTTTCGCCCACCTTGGTCTTGATGTCGAGCAAACCCTCGCGCACTTTGACGTTCGCCTCGCTTGTGTTGCGCGAGAGGAAATACGTTTCCGCCGGCATCTTGCGTGCTTGGAACAAAACGGTTTTGCCGTTCCACATCTTGGACTTGACGATCTCGATCACGCCTTGCCCAAAGACGCGAAACTCCGCGCGCGGCACGATCTGAGCGGCTTGTTCCGCCGAAGTGGCTACGTTTTTGGCAAACACATCCGACATTTCATCCTCCCTGTGCCCACTTGGTGTACGGATGGCTGATCAGGTTCGCGTTAAAGTAGCGCGGATCGCCGGTGACTTCGGCGCCAACCCAATCGGGCTTTTTGAATTGCTGATCTTCGCTTTGAAGTTCGACCTCCGCGACGATCAAACCCTGATTCTCGCCGAAGAACTCGTCAATCTCCCACGTCAGTCCTTCGTACGGAATCTTGTACCGCTTCTTTTCGATGATCGGCTTTTCCGCCAAGGTGTCCAGCATCGCGTTACAATCCGCCATCGGAATTTCGTACTCGTACTCGGAACGCGTCGCGCCGACGGTGAGACCTTTGATCGTGAGGAACGCCTTGTCGCCGACTGTGCGGATCCGCACCGTGCGTTCCTTGACACTGTTCAGGTAACCTTGCCGGTACTGCGTCCCTTTGGCAAGCGCGCGCCACGCGTCCCCCTTGACCAAAAATTTCCTTTCGATTTCTTTTGCCATTACGCCTCCCCAATCCGATCAGATTTTTTCGCGCAACAAAAAACCTCTCCGTTTTCCGACGCCTCCGGCATCGGTCGAGGAGAGGGCTTTCGTAACCATCTGCGCTGACTTGGCATCCACTGCGTCGTGCTTGCCGCAACCACTCGGTAGATTTGACTCTTCGCTTGATTTGTATTATAAGGCAAAAAAACCATAACGGTAATCAATCTTTTGTGTGATTATCATAATCAATAACTTATGGATAGAAAAGGAATGCCGTGACCCTCGATCAACTTCGGACCTTTCGCGCTGCCGCCCAATTGCAGAGTTTTACTCGCGCCGCCGAGAAACTCCATCTGACTCAACCTGCCGTCAGCGCGCAAATCGTCGCGCTGGAAAAAGAATTTCGGGTTAAGCTCTTCGACCGGATTGGCAAGACGGTTGCGTTGACCGAAGCCGGTCAGATCATGCTGACGGGCGCGGAAGAAATTCTGGGACATGTCCAAGCCCTGCAACAGGCATTCGAAGATTTGGAGGGACTGGGGCGCGGCAAAATTCGACTCGGCGCAAGCATCGTCGTAGGGATCTATCTCTTACCCGAAATTCTCGGCCGCTTTAAAAAGAAATATCCGCCGATCGACCTGACGCTGGAAATCGATTACGCCCGGCATATCGTCGAACAGGTCTTGGCAAATCGGCTTGACCTGGGAATCATTGGCGAAGGCGCGCCAATGATCGACGATCGGCTGATCGTCAAACCATTCGCTCAAGATGAACTCGTCGTGATAACACCGAAAGAACACGCGTGGGCAAAGCGGAAAATGATCACGCCCGCCGAACTGGCAAAGCAACCCTTCATCGTTCCTGCCATCGGTTCCGCGACGTTGGAAAGTGGCATTCGGTTTCTAGAAACGAAAGGGATCAAACTCAATGTCACGATGGAACTGGGGAATGTCGAAGGCATAAAAAAAGCGGTTGAAGTGGGTTTGGGGATTTCGATTGTTTCCCGTTGTGCGATCATGAAAGAAGTGGAAACGAATCGCCTGAAAGCGCTGCAACTATCCGGCGTTCCATTGCAACGCTATCTGAGTCTCGTCTGGCGCAAGGGGAAACATTTTTCAAAAGCGACCAGCGCGTTCATAGACTTTTTCACGGCAAATACCGCGACGATCAGGGGGTTGCAAAAAGTATAAAGGCGACCATCGGCTCTCCACGCGTAAAACACCCTCCATGCGCCCAACTCCTCGACGGCTCGAGCGCGCTTGATCACCGCGGCGTGCGCATTTTTCGCGTCGCCGCGCGAACATTGGGCGGAACAATCCACGAATTGGGGCGAAGATCAACGCGCGACAACGCACTCAGCGCGCCAACTCCCACCTGCCGTCCGCCAGAATCATCCCACTCGTGGATCCGGATTGCGTCCCCAGCAGCGACGGACGCGACCACGTGATCACAACGCGCAGCGCTTCAACCGATCCGACGTAAATTGGTGAATTGTCCACCGCTGTCTCCAACGTGACGCCCTCGACCGGTGTGATCACTTGAAATGCCACGTCGAGCAAGTACGAGCGCTGTCCGTCTTTGAAATATTTCCACGTCATCGCGACGACGGCTGGCGGATCGCCCACATTAACTTGGGTCTGCGCGGTTTGGTACCGCTTGAAATCGTCATTCACCGGCGCGCGCGCGCGAACATCGGCGGGCAACAACGGACGCAAATCCGTCGGCGCGCCGAGCGCGCCTTTCGGCGTCGTGCTGCTGCACGCGACGAGCGCGAACACAGCCAGCGCAAAAAAGAGTCCGATCAAAACGCGCACGCGTGATAACATCGCACACCTCCTCATGTCTGAAATCATCCAGTCGTCCTGCGATATTGTAAGGCAAAAGGCGACATCTGGCAAAATCCCCGTGGTCTCTCAAGAACGATTCGACTGTTCGCTTTTTTGCTATTCGCAGGGGTTGGGCTATAATCCTCATGCCTCGATCCAGCATGTTGAGAGCAAAACCTATTGTCCACAAAGGTCGCGAAGAAAAATTCTTCGTGTTAATTCGTGTCCTTCGTGGGCAATCTGGGAATTGGCTTGTCTGAACTAGGAGTCATTTCGATGAAAGAATTCGACCTGAAACAAGAACGGATCCGCGCGTTGCTCGCCGAAAAAAATCTCGACGCGCTCTGGTTGCAACGCGCCAGCAGTTTCGCGTGGGCGACGTGCGGCGCGGCGGCGTACGTCAACACCGCGTCCACCACCGGCGCGGCGTCGCTCCTCATCACGCCGAACGCGCGCTATGTCATCACGACCAACATCGAAGCCCCGCGCTTGGCAAACGAAGAGCGACTCGCCGCGCAGGGCTGGGAATTTCGCGCGGCGTCCTGGCACGACGCAAACCCGGCGATTGCCGATTTGACACGCGGCTTGCGACACGGTTCCGATTTTCCCGCGCCGAACGCGACCGATCTCTCGAACGAAATGGCGCGTCTGCGCGCAAACCTCACGCCGGAAGAAGGCACGCGCGTGCGCGCGCTCGGCAAGTCGTGCGCGGAGGCGATGAACATCGCGATTCGCGCGGTGCGCCCCGGTCAAACCGAATTGGAAATCGCGGCGCGGCTCGGCGCGGAAGCGCAGGCGCGCGGCGTGCAGCCCATCGTCAATCTGATCGCGACCGACGAACGCATCTTCGCGTACCGCCATCCGCTGCCGACGCCAAAGCAACTCGCCAAGTACGCGATGCTCGTGCTGTGCGGACGCGCGGCGGGCTTGGTCTGTTCGATCACGCGGCTCGTTTATTTCGGCAAACTGCCGGATGAAATTCGGCGCACGATGGACGCATGCGCGCGGATCGACGCGATCTTCAACGCCGCGACGCGTCCGGGCAAAAAATTGAGTGCGGTTTTTCAGCGCGCGGTGAACGAGTACGCGGCGACCGGTTTCGCCGACGAATGGCATTTGCATCATCAAGGCGGCGCGGCGGGGTACGAACCGCGCGAGTACCTTGGCAACCCCAATTCAAATGATGTCGTCGCCGTCGGTCAGACGTACGCGTGGAATCCGTCCGTCACCGGCACGAAATCAGAAGACACGCTTCTCGTCGGCGAAAAGAGTAACGAAGTAATTTCCGCGATTCCCGGCGAGCAAACCATTCGCGTCACCGTGGACGGACAGACCATCGAACGTCCGGCGATTTTGGAGGTCACATGAACGACGAACTATACGTCATCTTCGGCGCAAGCGGCGGCGCAGGCAACGCCGTCGCGCGCGAACTTGCGACGCGCGGCAAGCGCGTGCGCGCGGTCAATCGGAGTGGTCGCATCGATGTTCCCGCCGGAGTTGAAATTGTCAAAGGTGATGCGCTGGATCGCGCGAGCGTTCGTGCGGCGTGCGCGGGCGCGAGCGTGGTCTATCACTGTGTCAATGTGCCATATCCAGAATGGCAAGCGAAACTGACGCCGCTGATGAACAACTTGCTCGAAGGCGCGTCGAACGCGAACGCCAAACTGATTTACGCCGACAACCTGTACGCCTACGGCAAACCAGACACGCCGCTGACCGAAGAAACGCCGTACCGCGCGACAGGTCCCAAGGGCAAGTTGCGCGGACAACTTGCGAACGCTTTGCTCGCCGCGCACCGCGCGGGCAAAGTACGCGCGGCAATCGGTCGCGCGTCGGATTTCTACGGACGCAATGCGAATGCGATTGCGGGCGATCTCGTGGTTCGTCCGATGCTCGCCGGTCAAAAAGCAATGTGGATCGGGAATCTCGACGCGCCGCACTCGTTGTCGTTTCTGCCTGATTTCGCGCGCGGGCTGATCGTGCTCGCCGAACGCGACGAAGCATTGGGACACGTGTGGCACATCCCGACCGCCGAACCGTTGACCGGTCGACAATACCTGCAAATGCTTTTCGCGCAAGCCGGATTGCCGCCCAAGTTTGGCGTATACACTCGCTCGATCATGCGCCTCGTCGCGCTGTTCAACCCGATGGTGCGCGAAGCACTGGAAGAACTGTACCAATTCGAAGCGCCGTTTGTGATGGATGGGAGCAAATTCACGCGCGCGTTCGGATTCACCCCGACGCCACATCGCGAAGCGATTCAGCAAATGATCGAGTGGTATCGGCAGAATTTGGAGGTGCAGAAATAATGGAACGCATCGGCTTTATCGGTCTCGGCGCGATGGGCAAACCGATGGCGCGCAATTTGATGAAAGCGGGCTATACGCTCAATCTTCTGACGCGCACGCGCGCCAAAGTTGAAGACTTGATCGCGGCAGGCGGCGCGTGGCGCGACACGCTAAAAGAAATCGCGCAGCACAACGACATCGTCATCACCATGCTGCCCGATTCGCCTGATGTCGATCTGGTCGTCGCGGGCAAGGATGGCATCTTGGAAAACGCGCGTCCCGGCACACTCATCGTCGACATGAGCACAATTTCGCCGGTGACCGCGCGCAAACTCGCGCGCGACGCGCAAGCGCGCGGCTGCGATTTTCTCGACGCGCCGGTGAGCGGCGGCGACATCGGCGCGGCGAATGCGACGCTGACGATCATGGTCGGCGGCACAGAAGCCGCCTTCAAGCGCGCGCTGCCACTTTTCCAGAAACTGGGCAAAACGATCACGCATATCGGCGATAGCGGCGCGGGACAAATCACCAAAGCCGCAAATCAGATCATCACGTCGATCAACATCGAAGCGGTTGCCGAAGCGTTGACGTTTGCCGCAAAAGCGGGCGTTGACCCGGTCAAAGTGCGGCAAGCGTTGCTGGGCGGCGCGGCGTACAGTCGAATGTTGGAATTTCACGGACAGCGGATGCTGGATCGCAATTTCAAACCTGGGTTTCGGATGGCGCTGCATCGCAAAGATTTGGACATCGTACTGTCCGCCGCCAAAGAGTATGGTGCGCCTGTCCCAGTCGCGACGAAGGTACGCGAAATGATGACCGCGATGGTGGAGTCAGGTCGCGGGGAGATGGACAATTCGAGTTTGGTGCTGCTGCTGGAGGAGATGAAAGCATCCTGAGCGGAGCAGTGATTTGCACTGCGTAGTCGAAGGATGCGCCCCCGGCAAGGCGTCTTCCAATTCGCCGCATCCTTCGACTCCATCTCCGCTTCGCTCCGATTCCGCTCAGGATGCTACTTTTCCACCCGGCGCCGACCACAACGCTTGACTGACCTCGTGCGCCGTCCATTCGCGATGCGCGCACGTTTTTTTCAATCGTTCGGCGCGGTCACGCAATTGCGCGGCGTAACGTTGATAGTACGCCGTGGTGAAAGCCACCTTGCCCAAACCCGGAAGCGGCTGATCTATTTCTTCGCGAGATTATTGAGCAGCGCGCGCGTCGCGACGCTAATATCTGCAACGGCACGCTCGAACGCGGCTTGGTTGGCGCGCGATGGAACGCGATAGCCGCTCACCTTGCGGACGAATTGCAACGCGGCGTCGTGCGATTCTGCGTCAGTCGGCGCGCGGTCGGGTTGCCGGAGTTTGCGGATGTTTCTGCACATAGCAGGATTGTATCTGAATTCGCGAGAAAAGAAAAGCCCTCTTTCTTCACTTGGCTCGCGCACATAGAAGAGACCCGAAGGGTTGCAACCCTTCGGGTCTTTGCTTTACTCTACCGGTACCGTCGCTGCTTTTGGCAGTATCATCGGCACCGCATCCTCTCCGACATCCACCGGCGTTCCCGACAATCTCATCGCCTTCACGACGAGATCGGCGAGCGCGGTGATTTGGACGTTGAGTTCGTAGTGCGCGTTCAAATCGCCGAGTTGCAGGCGACAGTTTTCGCACGCCGCGACGACGGTGCGCGCGCCCGTGCGTTTGATCTGTTCGACTTTGGGCTTGCCCATCGCCATCCGCTTTTCCTCGTACTCCGGCAGCGCGACCAAGCCGCCGCCGCCGCCGCAACAATAATTCTCCAAACCGTGCGGCGTCATTTCGCGAAAGTTCGGCGCGATCGCGTTCAAGATCGTGCGCGGCTCGCGGTAAATGCCGCTCGTGCGCGCCAGATTGCATGAATCGTGGTACGTGACGACTTCTTGAATCGCGTTCGGATCAAGATTGATCCGACCTTGCTCGACGTACTCCGCCATCAGTTCGACGAGCGAGCGGACGCGGAATGGCAAATCCTCCGCGTACCAATTTGGCGCGTCCCAGACGAGCGACGCGCACGCGTGCCCGCACTCGGCGACGACGACTTCTTGCACGCCGAGCGATTTCGCTTCATCGATGATTCGCTGCGCGATTGTTTTCGCGCGCGCGGTGTCGCCAAGAAAGACGCCATAGTTCGCGGCTTCATAAATCGAAAGCGTCCAGTCCTCTTTCGCCGCCCAGAAAATCGCGGCAGGCGGCAGAATCGTGTGCGCGCCCGCGAGCGCGACGTACAACACGCGCGCGCCTTGACGCTCGACCGTGATCCGCGCGCGTTCGTCGCCGACCATCGCTTGCAAATCTTTTTCCATTTCGCCGACTTGCTGCACGAACAAGTCTTTGAAAATGCTGGGGTCTTTGCCTTTTTCGATTGCCGCGTCCGCGAGCATCACCAAAATTTCGGGCGCTTTGTCGGTCGCGGTCGCCATCGCGCGAATCGCGCGCATCATCAGCGGCGTGTCCACACCCATCGGACAATTGAACGTGCAGCGACGACAGAGCGTACATTCGGTGAATGCCATCTCCGCCATTTTTTCAAGCGTCGCTTCGTCAAGTCCTTTGGCGTTGACCCAGTTTGGAAAATGCTTGCCGAAGAAATCGTGCTCGCGGCGATACACCTTGCGCAATTCTTCCGCGCGATACGCGGGCATGTGTTCGACCGACGGATCGGCGACGTAATAGTGGCACGCTTCCGCGCAGACGCCGCAGCGCGCACACACCTCCAGCGCCGCCATCAACGGGCGATTGATCTGCTTCTCCAGAACCTGGAGCGCGGTCTTGACCGTTGCGTTATCAGCCACGTTTCACCTCCGCGCAGACCCTTCGACTACGCTCAAAGCGCAGCGCGTGTTCGAACAAGCCGCTCACCACGCCGCGCCGCCCGATGTGAATTCCGAAGAACAATCGTCCGAAGTAAAAGTAGATGCAATGCCGAATTTTGCCGAACGGCGCGTACGCCAGCATCGCCGCCGCGACGAGCCACATCGCGGGTACGAACGCGGACGAAACGAGCGCGGCGGTCATCGCGGTGAGGAAAATCGAAACGAGCCAGACCGACGCGTGATCGTCGCGCGTGCTGATCGCTTTGAGATTGTGTTCGACGACGCGCATCACGCCGCCCGCGACGCCCGTCACCGCGCCCAGCGCGGTCAACGCGGCAACTGCGACGCGAATTTCAAACGCGAGCACGTCGAACCAGGGACTAGCGAGCAGCGCGGCGAGTCCTGCGAAAATGCCGATGTGAAACGCGATGCCGCGCAGGTACGCGATCGCGTGAATGCGCGTGCTCTCCTTCGCCCACGGCGCCATGCCGAGCGTAAACGCGTATAGAATGCCTTTCGCCGCCGAATCTTTTGGAATTGAACGATCCTTTGCGAACGCGAGTTTCTGCATCTGCGCCCAGCGCGACGCAAACACACTCACCGAAAACACCAGCGCGACCAACGCGAGCGCGCCGGTTACAAGTTGAATCATTTTTGTACCTCGGATCGAACGTGATTCGTGATACGTGATGCGTGATGTGTGATGTGTGTGATCACGTATCACGCATCACGCATCACGCCCTATGCGATCTTCTTGACCAGAAAGTGATACTCTTTCCCTTGCTGCTCAATCGCGAGCAATTCGTTGCCGGTCGTGCGCGCCCACGCGGGAATGTCCGCCATCACGCCGGGGTCGGTCGCGATGCCTTCGATCGTTTGTCCCGCTTGCATTTTCTTGACCGCCATCGAAAGTTTGACGACGGGCATCGGGCACAACAAGCCCTTGAGATCGAGCACTTGATCGGGTTTCACTTGGTCAGCCATTGTTACTACTCCTCGTTGTATTTTTCTCTTGAGAGGCGTGGTGCGTGTTCCGTGTTCCGTTCTACGCATCACGCAACACGCAACACGAATCGCATTTAGATGAACAACGTCGCTTTGGAATGACTCGCTTCTTCGATGAACGCGGCGACGCCGACGGGCGCGGTGGCGGCGGGCAGCATTTTGTCTGTACCGATTTCGAGCACGTCCATGCTCATCTGGCACGGCATAATCTTGACGCCCAGCTCGACTGCCATGTCGCGCAGTTCGTGCAGCGACGCGACGTTCTTTTGCTTCATCATCGTCTTCATCATCCAGCGACCCATCCCGCCGAAATTGAAACGCGATGGACCAATCGTGTCGATGCCGCCGCGATTCATCACGCCGAGCATCCGACCGAACAAGCCCTTGCCGGTGAGCGACGAATCTTTTTGGATCGCTTTGAGTCCCCAGAACGTAAAGAACATTGTCACGTCCATGCCCGACGCCGCCGCGCCGGTCGCGATGATGAACGCTGCCATCACCTTGTCCATGTCGCCGCTGAACACAACCATCGAAAGTTTGTTGTCTGTTGCCATTTCGATTCTCCTTTGAATTTTGATTTCCTTATTCTTGTTGGACAAATTTACAAATTTGTCCTACGCGATTGCTTCTGCCAGCGCGCTCCGCTGCGACAAGTGATCGGCGAGCACCTCACGCAGCAAATCGAGCGCGCGGATGATCCGCTTGTCGCTGAGCGCGTAGATAATGTTCGCGCCGCGCCGTTCGGGCACGACCATGCCGCGCTCGCGCAAAATTTTCAGATGCCGCGATACCGTCGGCTGCGGCAATTCTAAAACATCGCCGATTTCCATGACGTTCTTGGGACCTTCCGCGAGCGCGTACAAAATCGTGATGCGTTTCGGATCCGACAGCCCGCCGCAAATTTCGGCGTGGAGGTGATTGATTTCTTGAACGAGTTTCTTGTCCATCGAGTTTTCTCGCAGTTCTTTATATACGGAAATATGAATATATCCATTTCCAACTACGAGCATATCGGTCGAGAGTCTTTGTTCTATGCTTCGCAGGTCAAAATCTGGTCAAAATTTTCAGAGACACCATCGAATTGAAAACCTGCTTCGCCAGTTGGACTCGCCGCACGCCAAAACTGCGCCCGTGCGCGTCTTGATTTTGACTTTTTGTGCTTGCGGGATATACTTGGGAGCGTAAGAGTGTTCCTGGGAAAATGGCTCTCACCTGGCTTGTCACTGTGAGACAAAGATGACCACGTTCCAGACAGTCCGCAATTCCAACGAATATCAAAAGACTTTATCGGCAATAATTTTGGACACTGATAAACACAGATGCACACAGATTGAAAACCTAGAGATCAGTGTTAATCAGTGTTAATCTGTGTCCAAATTCTGGATTGGGTTTATTTCCGATAATGTCTAAAGTACTCGCGTTGACGCGCATCCTGAGCGACCCTGAGGAAAGCCGAAGGGCGAAGGATGCGCGCGTTGACGTTACTATGAAACCTCTCATCATTGCCCATCGCGGCGCGAGCGCGTACGCGCCAGAAAACACGCTTGCCGCGTTCAACCTTGCGCTGGAAATGGGCGCGGATGGAATCGAACTTGACGTGTCGCTGACGCAAGACGGCATGCCGGTCGTCCTGCACGACGACACGGTTGATCGCACGACGAACGGTCGCGGCGCGGTCAACCAAAAGACGCTCGCACAAGTGAAGGAGTTGGACGCGAGCAACAAGTTCGACAAATATCGCGGCGAAAAAATCCCAACGCTCGAACAAGTTTTGCGCGCAGTCGCGCCGCGCGGCACCGTCAACATCGAACTGAAGAATTTCGCGCTGCAAACCGACGGCGTCGAAGCGGCGACGCTTGCGGCAATCGAAACCAGCGGCGCGCTCGACCGCGTGATGGTTTCGTCGTTCAATCCACTCGCGCTCCGCCGGATGTACCAACTCGAACCGCGCATTCCGCGCGGCTTGCTCTATCGCCCGAACCTGCCGATCTATTTGCGCCGCGCGTGGCTGCGCCCGCTCGCGCACCCGACGGCGATGCACCCACACTTTTCGATGATCACGCGCGAATTCGTCGCGTGGGCGCGCGGCAAGGGGTACAAAATCAATACGTGGACCGTGGACGCGCCGGAAGAAATGAAACGCCTGATCGCACTCGGCGTAGATGGGATCATCACGAACAAGCCGGATGTGTTGCGGGCGATTGTTGGGTAAGGAATCCTTGCGGAGGTTCGACACCTTTGCAAGGATTGAAAAACGCGACACACTTGACAAGTGTGTCGCGTTCTGATTTATTGCGCGTGGAGCAAACGCTAGTCGTCGACGACCGTGCGGATGAGTTTGACCACGACGCAAGACGCCGGATCGGGGCAGCGCACAAATTCAGTTGTGACGCCGTCCGGGTCGATCGCTTTTTCGTACGGCGTGCCTTTGTATGTCCACGGCAGAGTTGCGCCGAATCGCAGCCCTTTGATAAAACCGTCTGCGCTAGCCAACAGCCATTGGCACATTTTGCCATTGTCTTCGGGCCACCGAAAGCGTTGCCCGACTTGATAACTTTGTTGTCCATCCCCGTGGCGCATCCAGGCGCAAATTCCCTCTTTGGAAAAATCGGGCAAAACAATCTCGTCGCCCTCCTTCTTGCGCTCACCGGCTTTGCCTTCAAAAATCTCCATCTCGATCCGATAACGTTTCATTTTCTCTCCTGAAAATGTGTAGGGGCGCAATTCAATTGCGCCTCTACACATTTTACGCGTACGCCAAACTATCGCGCACGCTGATGCGCGTCGCACTACGCGCGGGCAGAATGGAAGCCAGCGTCGAGATCACGAGGATGATCACCAGCCACACTCCGACGGCGGCATAATTGTATCGAAAACTTAAATCCGCGTTGAACATGACCTTGCCGAGCGCGGACGCCATCGGCTGCGCGATCAAGAACGAGATCGGCACCGCGATCAGCCAACTGATCACGCCTTGCAAGACACCTTCCATCACGAACATCCCCAGGATCGTCGGCGTACGCGCGCCAACCGCGCGCAGCACGCCGATCTCTTTCGTCCGCTCGACGACGCTGATCGAAAGCGCGCCCATCAACGCGATCCCGCCGACAATCGCGATGATCACCGCGAGCAGCAGCAGGAAATTGGTCGTAATGGAGAATTGAAACTCGTTCGTCCGCTTGACCTCCGGCTCCGTTTGGCTGAGCACGACCTTGATGCCGCGCCCTTCGTACAGATCCTTCAACTCTGTGTTGATTTTGCTCACAAATGGTTCATCGCGTTGACGCGCGCGGACGTACATCGTATCACCGCGAAAATAGCGTTTCGTCGAATCGAATAGCGCCTCTTGCGGCGCGTAGATAATGTCGGGATTGAAACCACCCGCAAACACGGGATCGTAAATCCCGACGATCTGCCAATCGTCCTTGCCCAGCTCGCCGAGGTCGAGCGTCACCGTATCGCCCACCTTGACCTTGCTTTTGTTCGCCAAGTCTTTCGTAATCACGATGGCGCGATCGTCGCTCGGACGCAGCCAGGATCCTTCCAGCATGAACGGCTTGAAGATATCGCTCCCTGCCGGCACGCCCTCCACCGTCCCGCCGAATCCGGCTTCCTTCACGCGCTTGCCGCCGACGATCAGATTCGCCGAATGCGTAAAATGCACTTCGGATTTCTCGATCCCTTGAACCAGTTGCGCCATCTCGACCGCGCGATCAATCCGCTGAATCCCCGAAAATTGGATCGTGATGTCGTATTTCCGCGTCGCATAAATTTTTTCCAGCGTGGCGTCAATCGAAGAGGACAGCGACTGCACCATCAAGAACATCGTGCCCGCGGTGATCAACACCACCAAAGTCAGCGCCAGGCGTCCCTTACGTCGAAACAAATTCCCCAACGCGGTTGCATAGTGTGACGGCAAAAAGCGTTGACCGATTTGTTCGATCACCCGATCGACGCGGCTTGAACCAAAATCGCCGCCCAAACCGTAACTCGCGATTGCCTGCCGGACAGTGACCGCCGCGCCTTGCGCGACCGGAATGATCGCGGCAAGCAGCGGTACGCCGAGCGCCGCGAAAATTTGCAGCACGATCGCGGTCTCCGACACCTGGAATTCCTTGTAATCGATGTTGAACCAATCCAAGAACGTCTGCGTCACACCGAATGCGAGGAGCGCGCCCAGCGGGACCGCGATCAATAACGCGAGCAGCCCATAGATCAAGACCGTGGATAGGTAAATCTTGAAGATGGTGCGCGAGCCGCCGCCAATCGCCTTGAGGATGCCGATTTGATTCGTCTGTTGCGTGATGAGCGCGCTCAGCGTGTTGTAGACGAGGATCACGCTCATGAACAACGAGACAACCGCGAGGACTTGGAGGACGACGGTGAATGCTTCCATAAATGTCCGTCCCCAATGTTTTTCGGGGTCCGCATATTGCGTCGTGACGACGCCAATCCCGATCTTGGCGAAGCGCTCTTTGATCAGCGTCGCCACTTCTTTCGCATGGTCTTCGCTGTAGGGCGTTACCCGCAGGAGCAGCACGTTGAATTTGTTCTCAGGAACGTTCAGGCGTTCTGCGCCCTGGGAATCCATGAAGAAAAATAAAAGTTCAAAAAACACGGGTGGCGGGACGAAGGGATGGCGAATCTTTCCCGAAATCGGCAGCGCGCGCGCCATGTTACCGATTTTGAAGATGATGTGATCGCCGACATTCTTGTTCAGGAATTGCGCGGCTTGCCGCTCGATCCCAATATCGTCGCGCTGGGGCCACCGACCTTCCTTCAATTCGATCAGTTCGTACGTCTGATGGTCATAATCGTCGAGGATATAAACGATGCCATTCTTCCAAGGGTCCTCCGCGCGAACCTTGTAACGCACCGGCATTTGGCTGATCGGCTGAACATCTTCGACGCCGGGCACGTTTCTCACTGCGCGCGCGGTGTCGCGGTCAATGAATGTGTTCAACGCCATGTTGATATGCGCCGGCATGACCACCCGATGCGCGGCGTCCATCGTCGAGAGCATTTGATCGGACATGCCAAACATCGCGCCAATGGCAAATACGCCCGACGCGATGCTCAAAACGACCAGCGCGGTGCGCGATTTCATGTGCCAGAGATCGAACCAAACTTTAGCCCAAATGACGCTCATGTGAGACCAGTGTTCAGTGTTCAGTAGTCAGTATTCAGTCCGCTGAAAACTGAACACTGCATACTGAATACTGCTTTAGTAGCCCGCCCAACTCGGTCTGCCGACGAATTCGTCACGCGTGATCTTGCCGTCGAGAATTTCGACGACGCGCGGCACGCGGCGCGCGAGTTCCTTGTCGTGCGTGACCATCAACATCGTCTTGCCCTGACTGACGACGTTCGTGAATAGATCGAACACGTCGTGCGATGTGCGCGAATCGAGATTGCCGGTCGGCTCGTCGCCGATGAGCAACGGTGGATCGTTCGCGAGCGCGCGCGCAATCGCCGCGCGCTGCTGCTGTCCGCCTGAAACCATCGCGGGGAGTTTGTGCGCCTGATCCGCCATGCCGACGATTTCGAGCAAATGGAGTGCGCGCTCGCGCCGTTCTGGCGGCGAGTATTTGCCCGCCAAGTCCATCGGCAGGATCACGTTTTGCAGAATGCTCAACGCGGGCAGCATTTGAAAGAATTGAAAAATGATTCCGACGTTCTCGCCGCGCCACGCCGCCAAACTATCTTCGCTCATTTTGTGAACTTGCTTGCCGGTGACGATGATTTCGCCGCTTGTCGGACGGTCGATGCCAGTGATCATATTCAACAATGTCGATTTGCCGTTGCCCGAAGGACCGACAATCGAAACAAATTCTCCGGCTTTGACTTGGAACGACACGCCTTTGAGAATCGTGATCGTCGCGCCGCCCACCGGAAAACTTTTGACGACGTTGCGAATCTCGACTATCGGCTGTCCATTCTTTGGATCGGACATATTCTTTCCTCCGAAGGCAGAAGGATGAAGGATGAAGGATGCAAAGTTGAGCAATCAGGATTCATCCTTCATCCTTTACACGCGCGCCGCCCAAATAATCTCCGGCTTGGCGCAATACTCCGCCGCGTCGTAGAAATCAGCCACGTTGACATTGCCCGCCGGCGCAGTCACAATTTCCAGCGGCACATCCACGTAATTTTCGCTTTGGCGATACGCGGCGAGTCTTCCGGTCTTGCCTTGCGCGAACAGGCGCAGCGCGAGCATCGCGAAATTCATCGCGCCCAGCAAGTCCTGTCCGTCCGGTTCGCCGGTGCGAATCAAGTACGAAAGCGGTTGGAATAACATGCGCGCGCGCGCGATGTTTTCAAGGATCTCAGTCACCACCGCGCCGCTGCCGCCCACGCGCGAACCCAGGTCTTGCACCAATTCGAAAACAATCGAGTCCGGGGTCAGCCCCTGTCCGCCATGCTGCACCGCTTCGGCTAACAAGCGCGAATTCGCCAAGCGCGACAATTCGGGCAAGTACTTTGACACCTTATCCGGATCGAGCGCGGACGCCTCGCTCATCACGAGAATCGCATAATTTGCCGGGTTGCGCCGCTTGTCTTCGAGCAGCAATGCCACCAGCCGCTCCGGATCGAACGGGACTTCCGGGACGAGCGTCCGATCCGCGCCCGCCAAGAACGAAATGAGCATCGTCGTCAAGCCGGTCGTGCGACCCAGCACTTCGATCACGGCGACTTCTTCGCGCGAGCCAGCCATCGCGCGCATCTCTTGCACGAAACGCACGCCGCGCGCGAGCGCGGTCGAAAAGCCGAGCGCGTAATCGCTGCCGTTCACGTCGTTGTGAACCGTTTTGGGAATGCCGATCACCGGCACGCCTGCCTTGTTCAAATGCGCGGCGTAATCCAACGCGCCGCGATCCCCCAGCACGATCAGCGCGTCCAGTCCAATCGCGCTTGCCGCGCGCTTGACCTGATCGGTCAAGTCGACCGGCTGGTCGCCTTGCTGGCGCGCGCGCAGGAAATTTGGAATACAGTCCGGCGCGCACGCGCGCGGATCGATGCGGCTCGAATGCAAGAACGCGCCCGCCATGCGATCGATATCGCGCACGCGCAGTTTGGTCAGCGGCATCGTGTTTTCGCCGTGGGTGGAAGGATCGTCCGGATCGTAATCGAGCAAACCTTCCCATCCTTTACGAATCCCGATGACTTCGTATCCTTGATCGAGCGCGCCGTACACAAGCGATTTCAAACACATGTTTTGTCCCGGCGCATCGCCGCCGCCGGTCAGCAAGCCAATTCGTTTTGCCATAATGATACCTCGTCCTGTCATTTCGAGGAGCACTTTTTGCGACGAGAAATCTCGTCACCACAGCGTCGGGATTTCTCGCTCCGCTCGAAATGACAAGTGACATTTCAGCGCAAACTCAGCGCGAAGAAGAGCGCGATATCGCGGTTCGGATAGAGTTGATCGTTGAAACCACAAAAACTAAAGCCGTGCTTTTGATAAAGACAAATCGCGGGATGCGCCTTGGTCGACGTGTCGAGCAGCGCGACGCGTAATTTGTTTTGGCGTCCCCAGGCGAGCGCCGCGCGCAACAAACGCGAGCCAATCCCTTGCCGTCGGAACGCGAACGCCACCGCGAGATTATTGATCATCGCCGCCTGATTCCATTCACTAACAGTCAGGTCCGCGTATCCACAAATCTTGCCGTCCTCTTCCGCCACCAACAAAGTGCCGCCGTTCATAAAATTACGCGACATGTCATCCGGCGAAATCACGCCGGTCACTTTCATCAGACGCGGCAGACGCGTGAGATGCAAGCCGACCGCGATATCTCCATTGCCCGCGCGTTCTTCCATCTGCCAAACATATTCCGTCTCGAACGACGTGTCCAACGTCATGCACGTATTGAGATCGGCTAAAGCGCCGGGACGAATTTCCATCTACTCCTCGTTGGGCAAATTTCCAAATTTGCCCTACCTAATACAGAAACAGGTACACAGGAGTACGCACCTGTGTACCTGCTGGACTTCGTTCAAGAGTCCTTTTGTTTTAGCAAATTGCCTGCTCAGTCTCCTTGTCGAAAACGTGGATGTGCTCAAGGTTAATTGCCACGTCCAATTTTTTGCCCGGGCGACCTTGGCTGCGCGGATCGACGCGCGCGATGAAGGAATGTTTGCCGCTCAACAAGAACAGGTAAATCTCACTCCCCATCGGCTCCATCACGTCCACCTGCGCGCCAATCACCGACGTGTTCATTTGACCGGGGATGTAATCGCGGTCATGAATGTCTTCGGGACGAATGCCCAGCGTGACGTCTCTGCCGATGTACTGCGCCAATTTCTCGCGGCGATCAGCGGGCGCGGGAATCTGGAAACTTGCGGCGTCGATCTTCAAATCTTCGCGCGAACCCGTGACTTTGGCGTTGAAAAAGTTCATCGCGGGCGAGCCGATAAACCCGGCGACAAACTTGTTGGCGGGCAGATCGTACAATCGCTGCGGCGTGTCGAGTTGCTGCAACACGCCAAAGTTCATCACCGCGATGCGCGTGCCCATCGTCATCGCTTCGGTTTGATCGTGCGTGACGTAGATGAACGTCGTTTCCAAACGTTGGTGCAGTTTGGAGATTTCGGTGCGCGTCTGCACGCGCAGTTTCGCGTCGAGGTTGGACAGCGGCTCGTCCATCAAGAACACTTTCGGCTCGCGGACAATCGCGCGACCGAGCGCGACGCGCTGGCGTTGACCGCCGGAGAGTTGCTTCGGCTTGCGCTGCAACAATTCGCCGATGCCGAGAATGCTCGCCGCTTCCTTGACGCGACGGTCGATTTCGGTCTTGGGCGTTTTGCGGAGGCGCAGACCGAACGCCATGTTGTCGTACACGCTCATGTGGGGGTACAACGCGTACGACTGGAACACCATCGCAATGTCGCGATCTTTCGGCGCAACATCGTTGACGACGCGGTCGCCAATCCGGATGTTCCCGGCTGAAATTTCTTCCAAGCCCGCCAAGAGACGCAATGCCGTCGTCTTGCCGCAACCGGAAGGACCGACGAGGACAAGAAATTCCTTGTCCTTGATGTCAAGGTTCAGATCGTTGACCGCCTTGACATCGCCGAACTGCTTGGTCACACTTTCATACGTGACGCTTGCCATACTATCTCCTTTGAACGAAAAGAGGTATTTTACCCCGTCGCGCCAGCCATTCATCAAACGATCATCTGATAGTGCAAGCGTGATCGCGCATCTCCGAATCGTCTACATAGAGACGCGCGGTCGCGCCCACGATGACGCGCTTGAGTTGTGAACGAACCGGTGAAACGGAATAATCCAAATCGCACATCGACGTGCGCCGGTTGCGGAGAGGATTACTCTATCTACCCATAGTATAACAGCAACTTGGGATTTTTGCAAAATTGCTATCGCCCGCCCAATACCTGCTTGATCGTTTCCCAACAGCCCGGTCCCGGCGGTGGTGGCGTCGGCGTTGGCGGCTGCGGCTCCTGCCCCAGTGCGGCTTGGTACGCGGCATACGCCTGCGCGCGCCCTTTGCCTTGTGTGTTTGCATCCAAACCCAGGTTTTTCGCGGTGTTCATCAACAAATCTTTGATTTGCTGCGGCGATAATCCGGGCTTGGCTTGCAACAACAGCGCGCACGTTCCCGCCGCGTGCGGCGTCGCCATCGACGTGCCGGACGCGCTCGTGTACAACTGATTGACCGGCGTCCCCATCGACGTACCGGAGGCGCGACACGCGACGATGCTCGCGCCGGGGAAACAGACGTCGGGCTTGACGCGCCCGTCGCTCGTCGGTCCGCGCGATGAAAAACTCGCGACGGAATCGGATTTCGTCGTCGCGCCGATCGTGATGACCATTTTCGCGCAGCCCGGCGATCCGACCGTGGACGCGCCCGGTCCCGCGTTGCCCGCCGCGATACACATCACGACGCCTTTGCCGGTCGCCGTGTCGCACAAAACCGACAGCGCGTCGGTGCCGTCGCACGCGCCATCGCTGCCAAGCGACAGGTTGATCACTTGCGCGCCCTGCTGCACCGCCCATTCGACGCCCGCCATCACATCGCTTGTGCTACCGGAGCCATCGCCGCGCAAAACTTTGGCAGCGTAGAATAAACATTCCGGCGCGACGCCGCGATACTTGCCGTCGCTCCCCGCGCCCGTGCCGCCGACGATTCCCGCGACGTGCGTTCCGTGTCCATGATTGTCGGCGGGACCTTGCCCGGTGAAATCCTTCATCTGCGCGATGCGATTCGCGAAATCGGGATGATTCGGATCGATGCCCGTGTCCACAATCGCGACTTTGATGTCCTTGCCGGTAATGCTCGCCGCCCAAACTTGCGGCACCCCAATCAACGGTACCGACGCGTCGAGCATCGTGTGGACCGGCTCGTCGTACCAGATCATTTCGACTTCGTCGCGATCACTCAACATGTTGATCGCGTTCGGCAGCGCGCTGTGCGCGCTCGCGGCAATCAGGCGGTACGTCCGATGCGTCGCGATCAACCCGTCGATCACTCCCGCTACGCCGACCGCGCCGGCGCGATACTGAACGATGACGCGCAGCGGCTCCGGCGCGGCAAGCGCGCGCGCCTGAACTTGCATTCGCTCGACGAGGTTCGGATGAATCTTGGTTGGGTTTGGCATTTGCTCCTCCAAAAGGCAAGGGCGAAGCATTTGCAGAAATCGGACGATACTTTTCTCATCCACTTGCAAATGCTTCGCCCTTACTACATCGTATGCACCGGTTTATCTTCTTCGACCGATAGAACCCAGGGCTTGTCCACCAGCGTCAAAGACGCCGCCGCCGTACCTTGAATCGCCATACCTGGGACGAGAGAGTACGTGTGGCGCACGGTCAACCCAAGCGCGCGCACATCCGCAAGCCGCGCGTCCGGCGCGTCGTTCAATCGAACGATCAAATTGACTACCGCGTCCGGCGCGCTTTCAAGTTTCGACTTTAACTCCGGCTGGATTTTCGCCATCGTTCGCCATTCCTTTCTAGAACGACGCCGGTATCTTAGCATAAATTCCCGGACAACGCAATACCTCTACGCGCGTCAACTCAGCGCCGATTCGTTTATTCGTTCAGATTCGTTGACACCATTTGCCAAGAATTTGCGTCCAGAGTATAATGACGCTCGATGCTCGGAAAGGAGTTGTCCAGTTGGAACGAAAACGCGTTTTGATCGTTGGCGCGATTCTCATCGTCGTTGCAGCTTTGCTCGCGTGCGATACGGGGACCTTCACCGCTTTTCTCGATCCCGGGACGGCGACACCCACCCGAACCCCGCGCCCCACGTTTACGCCGCGCGCGACCGCCACGCCTGAAAGTTCGCCCACACCCGAAGTCACGCCGACCACCCCGGCATCTCCGACCCTGACTCCGCGCCCGACGCTGCGCCCCGCCACCAAAGCACCGGTGGTACCAACCGCCGTCCCCAAACCGCAATTTTCCTGGCGGCGCGCCACCGATAACATAGGTTCGCAAGGATTGTGTTCTCAGAACGATGGCGTCTATGAAATCAAAGGGCGCATCAAACAGAACAATGACTATGCGGGTGGGATTCACGTCGTCGCGCTGGACAGCACCGGCAAAATGATCGCCCAGATGGATTCGCTGAACAAAGAGCAGATGAATTTGGAATGGGGCGTCAACTGTCGCGAAGAAAAAAATCTTTTCAATTATCAACTCGATGTGACGGCAGGACGAATGAACCAGCCCTATATCGTTCGCATTACGCGTGGTGCCAACGATCTAACACCGCTTTCCGACAACGTTTCAATCCAATTCGAATCCAGTGGCGGTCGTTTTTATCTCGATTGGACTTCGCCATAATCACCAAGCCGAGCCACGCGCTCGGCTCTTTCTTTTTGCGACGACATGAAACACTGGCATTCGTACCTCCTGCTCGCAAGCATCACGTTCTTCGCGTTCGCGCTGCGCGTGTTCCGCCTCGATTTTCAGCCGCTCTGGTGGGACGAGGGCTATAGCATTTTCTTCGCGACACGCGATTTTGCGACGATGCTCGAACGTACCGCCGTAGACATTCATCCACCGCTTTACTACGCGCTTTTGCAACTCTGGATGATCGTCGCGGGCAAAAGCGACATTGCCGCGCGGCTGCTCTCCGCCGTCATCGCCGTCGCGACAATTCCGTTGCTGTACGCGCTCGCGCGTGAATTACGCCCTCCCCTGTCAAAAACGGGGGAGGGTTGGGGTGGGGGTCACCGCGTCGCGTTTCTCGCCGCGCTCTTGCTCGCGCTCTCGCCATTCCACATTTATTATTCGCAGGAAGTGCGGATGTACGGACTCGTGACGCTGCTTGGACTCGCATCCGTGTACCTTTTCGCGCGAGTACTGCAAATGCCAGCCGGTACGCGCGCGAGTACCCTCATCGCAGGCGCGTACATTCTCGTGACGACTGCCGCGCTGTACACACAGTACTACGCCGCGTTCATCGTCGCGTTCCAAGTACTTTACGTTTTGATCGTCTATCGCGCGCGACTCGCACCGCTGATCCGCGCGTCGCTCAAATTCGATTTGCGCGCGCTGTGGAACAATCCGTTCGCGCACTGGCTCGGCGCGTGGTGCGCCATCGCGCTGCTCTATCTGCCCTGGATCATTTACGCGGGACCCAAACTGTACGCTTATGTAACCTCAAAAATCGCGATTGAAAAATATTCGCCGCTCGATCCGATCACATTTATCGCGCAGCATCTCGCCGCGTTTTCCGTCGGACACTTGACCGCGTTCACGTGGCTCGCATGGGCGAGTGTCGCGATGATTGCGTTGGCGGTAATAGGCAGTATCCAAGTAGGCAAGGAAACACGTAGACAAGGAAACAAGTCGCCCATCCACTTGTCTACTTGTCTACTTGTCTACCTGTCTGCCTGCGTCCCCCTCGCGCTCGGCTACCTCGTCAACCTGTTCTACCCGTTCCACCCCGTTCACGGCGAACGATTGCTGTTATTTGCCGCGCCCGCTTTCTATTTGCTGACCGCACTCGGCGTCAACGCGCTGTGGGAGCGTCGCGCGATTTTTGGCGCGCTTGCCGTGATCGTCGCCGCGATGATCTCTGCGTTTTCGCTTGCCGATTTCTACCACATTCCGCGCTATCCCAAAGACGATTACCGCCCGCTCATCGCCGAAATGCGGACGCTCGCGCGACCCGGCGATACTTTCCTCGCGATCTATCCGTGGCAAATCGGTTATCTCGAAACGTACTATCGCGGCGCGGCGCTCAGCATTGTCGAAACGCCGAACGACGCGTGGATCAAGAATCCCGCGCAGATGCAACGCGCGCTCGACGCGTACCGCGATCGGAACGCGCGCGTCTGGCTGCCCGCGCTGCAAACCCAGGGACGCTTGCTCGAAGATGCGCTCGACAAATATTTGCGCGAACACGCGTACTCGGTCGTTGATAATTGGTACGGCACGACGCGGCTCGAATTGTTTGCGTTTGGGGACGATCCGCCGCTGCCGCGCGCGCCGCGCAACATCGTGTTCGAGGACAATACGACACTCGGCGACATTGGAATATCGCGCGAACCCGTCGCCGCCGGACAAGACATCGTACGAATTCGATTCGTCGGCGCAACGCGCGCGCCCACCAACGCGAGTTTCCGCTTGCTCGACAAAAATGGAAATACGTGGGCGCAGAGCGACCGCGAGATCGCGCGCGATTTGCAACGCATCGGCTTGGCGATTCCGCTTGGCACGCCACCCGGCGAGTACGATCTGCGCGTGACCGCGTACCGCGCCAACGACGGGTCGCGATTGCGCGTCAAAGATACAACGCAAGCAAGCGCGTCGCTGGCGACAATCCAAGTTGTCGCGCCCGCGCAACCCAATCATGCCGCGCTGCCGCATCGCACGCAAATTGATTTCAACAACGGTATCCGGCTTGTCGGCTACGACGCGCCGCCGACGATTCGCCCCGGCATGCCCGCGCCGATCGCGCTGTTTTGGCAAACGACGCGCGCGCTCGACAGAGAGTACGCGGTTGTCCTGCAAATCCAGGATGCGCGCGGCAACGTTTTCGCGACGACGCAAGCCGCGCCCGCGCGCGGCATCTACCCGACGACGCGCTGGCAGCCCGGCGCAATCGCGCGCGATCCACAAACGATCACGTTGCGCGGCGACGCGCCCGACGGCGAGTATCGCATCGTCGTCGCGCTGGTTGATGCGACGACCGGTGCGCGCACGTCGGCGCGTGAGATCGGATCCATCATCGCGCAAGGACGCGCGCACTATTTCGGCGCGCCGGCGCCGTCGAACAAATTCGACGCGCGGTTTGACGACATCGCGCGATTGATCGGCTACGATGTTCAGACGGATCAACGCGCGGTTCGAGTCGTTTTGTATTGGCAGGCGCTCGCGACGCGCGAAACATCGTACACCGTTTTCGTTCACGTTGTCGACGCGAACGGCGCCACACGCGCGCAAGGCGATCAAATTCCCGGCGTAGGCGCGTATCCGACGACGACCTGGGTCAAAGGCGAATATCTCGTCGACGTGTACGACATTTCGGTTCCGCGCGACGCGCCGCCGGGCGAGTACTCAATTCAAATTGGAATGTATGACGCGGCGACCGGCGCGCGCTTGCCTGCTTTCAATGAAAACAATCAAGCGGTTGGCGATTATATTCAATTGTCTACGCGAATCACGGTGCGATAAAAAACGTAAGGGCGCAATTGAATTGCGCCCTTACGTTTTTTTCTACAACGCTTCAACCACCGCCGCGATCCCTTGTCCGCCACCGATGCACATCGATGCGATGCCGTACCGCTTGCCGCGTCGCCGCAATTCGTACAGCAGACGCAACGTCAGCCACTGTCTACGCGAATCACGGTGCGATAAAAAACGGAAGGGCGCAATTGAATTGCGCCCTTCCGTTTTTTTCTACAACGCTTCAACCACCGCGGCAATTCCTTGTCCGCCACCGATGCACATTGATGCGATGCCGTACCGCTTGCCGCGCCGCCGCAATTCGTACAGCAGACGCAGCGTGAGCCACGCGCCCGTCGCGCCGAGCGGATGACCGATCGCGATCGCGCCGCCGTTGACGTTGAATTTTTCCATGTCGATGCCGAGTTCCTTCACGCACGCGAGAACTTGCGCCGCGAACGCTTCGTTGATCTCGATCAGATCCATTTGCTCGAGCGACAGTCCGGCTTTCTTCAGCGCGATTTTGATCGCGGGCACCGGACCAATCCCCATGATCTTCGGATCGACTCCGGCGACGCCCCACGATACCAATCGCCCCAACGGTTTCAAACCGCGCGCTTGCGCGTTCGCCAGCGTTGTGACGACAACCGCCGCCGCGCCATCGACGATCCCGGACGCGTTGCCTGCTGTGACTGTGCCCCCTTCTTTTTTGAATCGCGCCGGAAGCCGCGCCAATCCTTCGATTGTCGCGTCAGGACGGATCGCTTCATCCTTCGCGAACATCGTCACGTTCCCTTTGCGATCCTTCAGCGGCACCGGCACGATTTCGTCTTTCATTCGCCCGGCATCCCATGCCTGCTTCGCAAATTGCTGATCGCGCAGCGCGAAACGATCTTGCTCTTCGCGCGTGATGTGACACTGCTCCGCGAGGTTTTCCGCGGTGATCGCCATCGGCAAGCCGGTGTACGAATCGATCAGCGCGGTCCACAACATGTCTTCGAACGGCGCGCTCGCGCCAAAGCCGATGCCCCAGCGTGCGCCGCGGACGACGTGCGGCGCTTGGCTCATCGATTCGGTGCCGCCCGTCAGCACGAAATCGGCTTCGCCGCTAATGAGCATACGCGCGCCCATCACGATCGCTTCCTGCCCCGAGCCGCACAAACGATTGACCGTTACCGCGGGCTTGTCAATCGGCACGCCGGATTTCAAGCCGACGTGACGCGCGAGATAAATCGCGTCCGGGCTTGTCTGCACGACGTTGCCCAAAACGGTGTGATCGATCCACGCCGGGTCCACTTGCGCGCGTTCGAGCGCGCCCTTTGCGGCAATCGCGCCGAGATCGGTCGCGCTCTGCTCTTTCAAACTTCCGCCGAACGCGCCAAACCCGGTTCGAACTCCTTCCAGTAAAACGATGTCAGTCGCCATTGACTTTCTCCTTGTTCATTTATAGTCTGTCATTTCGAGGCGCGCTTTGTGCGCCGAGAAATCTCGTGTTGGCTAACTTTGTACGTCGCGCGCGATTCAGCGAGCGCGCGCGCCGGTCGCCGCGTTTTGCGTTTCTTCGCGTTGTCCCAAAGCCAAGTCATTGTGCCGGGGCGGAGGGGAATGACGTGAACGAGAATACCGGTCTTGAGTAAGATTTTCAAGACACGCGGGCTGGACATTTCGATGATATCGTCCATGTCTTTTTCCGGCGCGTAGGGATAAAGATAGATATCTTCCGGACCACCTTCAAAACCGGGACCTCTCTTTATTTCAATCCCTGGGTATCGCTTCTGAATTTGTCGCTTGAGTTCGGCGATTGCCGGTTGCGCTTCTCTCAATCCCATTTTTTTCCTCCGCTTTGTCGTCGCACAATTCCAACAAGCATCTTTGCCTTATCCAACGCCCGTTTGACCCGTACATCATTCAACGGGATCGAAGAATAGTCGGCTTGCTGGCGCAGGAAAAGCAAGTCAAGCAAAGTTGAAGTCAACTCGGACGGGACACTCTTGCGTCGATGAATCAATTCGCGCGCGAATGCTGATTGAACGAAAGCATGGCTCGGAGTTTTGCCTCCTTCCACGGTCAAGACGCCCGCGTCAATCAACGCGGCGATTGCGGCGTGAAAGCACGCGTAGTACGCGCGATTCGCCGCGTTGTCGTAGCGTTGATTCGCGAATTCGCTTTCCGCGCCGCGCAAACTCTGTTCGGCTTTGACAAGCCACTCGCGTTGCTCTGGCACGATCATTTCTATTCACCGATGATTTTGATCAACACGCGCTTGCGTCGGCGTCCATCGAATTCGCCGTAAAAGATTTGCTCCCAAGGTCCAAAATCCAACTTGCCGTTTGTAATCGCGACAACAACTTCGCGACCCATGATCGTGCGTTTCAGGTGCGCGTCCGCGTTGTCTTCGCCGGTGTTGTTGTGCGCGTACTGCGAAATCGGCTCGTGCGGCGCGAGTTTCTCCAGCCAGCGATCAAAGTCGCGATGCAAGCCGGATTCGTCGTCGTTGATAAAGACGCTGGCGGTGATGTGCATTGCGTTACACAAAAGGAGCCCGTCGCGCACGCCGCTCTTGCGAACAAGTTCTTCGACCTGCGGTGTGATGTTGACCATCGCGCGCTCGGTCGGCGTGTTCATCCACAGATATTCGGTGAGCGATTTCATCGCTTGTATTCCTCTGGGATCCGGATACCGAAACGCTTTTTTACGTCGGCTTTTTTCTCTGCTTCAACCATCGTTTGCCCGCCGCGAAATTCTTCGGCAAGGTACGTGTACACTGGCTTGGGATTTCGCTGCGCCAATTCTTCGATGGCGCGAATCAACGCAGGTGGATCGGCGCGCACCAACACCTCACTCAGGATGAGATCGGGCGTGAGGCGCAACAAGAGTTCGACATAGCGGTCGAATTCCAAAGATACGTCGAGAATAGATTCGATCACGGGTTTGAACGCCGTGACTTGCTCATAGACTTTGTCGGAAATTTCAATTTTCGCCATGCGATAACCTCTTCGAATGTATCGTGCTGCTTTCAATTATACCGCGTTTCCCGAAAATAAGAAACCCGTTTTCGCAAGGAAAACGGGTTTCTGGTCACTAGACAACTTCAAAATACCGGGTGCGTTCCCACGGCGTCACTTGCAAACGATAATCGTCCCACTCGCGACGCTTGGCGCGGACGAATCCTTTGTAGGCGTGTTCGCCGAGCGCGCCGCACACCACCGAATCGTGTTCCAATTCTTGCAGCGCTTCGTCGAGCGAGCCGGGCAGCACGCCGATGCTGCGTTCGCGCAACGCCTCTTCGGTCAATTCGTACGCGCTCTCTTCGATGGGCGGCGGCGCTTTCAATTTGCGCTCGACGCCGTCAAGCCCGGCGGCGAGCATCACCGCGAGCACAAGGTACGGATTGCTGCTCGGATCGGGGCAGCGCAATTCCATGCGCGTCGATTTCTCGCGACCTTTGGAATAGCGCGGAATCCGCATTAACGCCGAGCGATTGATCTGTCCCCAGCAAACATAGACGGGCGCTTCAAAGCCCGGCACCAAGCGTTTGTACGAGTTGACCGTCGGCGCGACAATCGCGGCGAGTCCGCGCGCGTGCGCGAGTTGTCCAGCCAAAAAGTTGTACGCGAGCGGCGACAGATGATAGTCGTCTTTTGGATCGTAGAATAAATTCGTCTCGCCTTTCGAATCGAACAAACTCTGGTGCGTGTGCATACCGCTGCCGTTGATTCCGGCAATCGGCTTGGGCATGAAGGTCGCGTACAAATCGTGCGACTGCGCGACGGCTTTGACCGTGTACTTAAAAGTCATCAGCGCGTCCGCGCTCGTCAACGCGTCGGCGTAGCGGAAATTGATCTCGTGCTGACCGATCGCGACTTCATGATGCCCGCGCTCCACTTCGATCCCCAACGCTTCGAGCGCGAGGATGATGTCTTGCCGGACTTCGGACGCCAGATCGCGCGGCGAAAAATCGAAATAACCGGCGACATCGTGCGGGACGGGTTCCGCACCATCTTGGCGGCGAAAGAGGAAAAACTCCGGCTCGGAACTGGTCGTGTAACGAAAACCCATCGCTTCGGCGCGCTTGATTTGTCGCTTGAGCACGCCGCGCGGATCGCCGCCGAACGGCTCGCCATCCGGCGTGTACGCGTCGCAAATGATGCGCGCGAGCCGATGATCGCCTTCCGTCCACGGCAGCACGCGATACGTGCTCACGTCGGGCAGCATGAACATGTCGCTTTCGTAGATGCGCGTAAAACCCTGCACCGACGAGCCGTCGAACCAAATGCCGTGTTCGAGCGTTTCCGCGAGTTTGTTGAGCGGAATCGTGATGTTTTTGATCGCGCCGACCACATCCGTCAATTGCAGACTGACGAACTGCACACCGTCGGCTTTCGCCTGCTCCAAGACATGCTTTTGCGAATCGTTGAGAGACATTTTTCCTCCTGAAAAGTGATTTGAGATTCGATGCCTCGCGGCATCCGCATCACACGTCGCGGTGTGAAAAAAAACCAGAAGGAGCGAAGACGCCCTCTCTGGCTTTCAGATGGATTTTACTCAAGTCCGATTCGATGTCAAATTTCTACCAATTTGACGCGCGATACCAGATATGGTATCATCTCAACATGGCGCGGCAAGACAAACTCAGAGACAAGATCGCGCAAAATCCAAAACATGTGCGTTTTACCGATCTCGACAGACTGCTGCGGGATTACGGCTTTGCCGTCCGTCAGCCGCGCGGCGGATCCAGTCATTACGTTTACACACGCGGCGCAATCCGCATCACTGTGCCCTATCATCGCCCACACGTCAAGGAACACTATGTGCGTGAGGTTTTGAAACTGCTCGTAGGAGTGAACGATGAAAAAAAATCTTGAATACTATCTCAACCTTGACTATACCGTTCAACTCAAACGCAACGCCGATAACACATGGTTTGCCAAGATTGTGGAATTGCCGGGGTGCATGACGGAAGGCGACACGCCAGAACAAGCGCTCAAAATGATCCGGGACGCGGAGCGCGCGTGGCTCAAGAGCGCGCTTGCCGATCGCGCGCCAATTCCGGAGCCGCGTCCTCAAACAGAAGAGTTGAGCGGGCGTTTCCTGGTGCGCGTGCCGCGTTCACTGCATCACGCGTTGGTCGAGCGCGCCCGGCAAGAGAACGTCAGCTTAAATCAACTTATCAACGTGACCCTATCGCGTGCGCTCCCGGTTGTCTCGGCACGCAACGCGTTGGCAACTCCGCAACGTGCGGCGAAGACGACCGCCCGCCGTTGATCTACCTCCGCCGTCTCAATCCGAGCAATCCGATCACGACGCCCGCCGCGATCCCAAAGACGAGCGCGGCGCGCCGATCGAACATGACGCGGATGTTGCCGCGTACCTCTCGCGCGATGAGAAAAACCGCGCCGCCGTTTTCGATTTCGATGCGCGGCGCCGCCATCACCAGCGCGCCGCCTTGTTGAACCTGAATCGATTCGCGCGCGAGCATCCACTGCGCGCCGCCCGCCTTGACGTTGATCTTCGTCCCCATGATCGCCAGCGCGCCGCCCGATTCAAGTTCGACATTCTCGGCTTGCGCGATCAAGACGCCGCCTTGCTCCACCTGAATCTCTTCCGCTTCGGCGTTGAGAATGCCACCTTGCTTGACGTTCACCAATGTCGCGCTCGCTTGCAACACGCCGCCTTGATTGAGCGTGAACGTCTTGGCGTCAATCGTGTTTGCGCCGCCTTGCGTCAGCGTGACCGTTTCCGCTTTGATGTCGCGCGCGCCGCCGGATCGAATCACCACCTCGCGCGCGGACACATCGTTGACGCCTTCATTTTGCAGTTCGACGCGCGCGCGCGCGAATTCGGTCGGTTGTTTTTTTCGGCGCGGCGCGCGCTTTTTGGGTTCAGCCATGTTTCCCTCCAGCAGTATTCAGTGTTCAGTATCCGGTTTTCAGACTGAACACTGAATACTGAATACTGCCTACTGTTCGCTGTTCACCGGTCCCGCAATCGCCAGCGCGTAATGCTCCGCCTGCGCGTACTTGCGCGTGGCGGCAAGAATCTGCTCCGGCGTGATCGCGCGAATGATATTGGGGTATCGCTGCAAATAATCCAACCCCAGACCGAAGAGTTCAATCTCGCCCAGAGTTCCAGCGACGCCATCGTTCGTTTCCAGGCGCAGCGCGAGCGAACCGGTGATGAAATCGCGCGCCTCGTTGAATTCGTCTTGGGTAACTGGCGCGGAGGCGAGTCGCCTGATTTCGGCGACAACGCCGTCAATCGCGCGCTCGACATTCTTGGGATTGACGCCCGCGCGCACGCTCCAGGGTCCCGCGCCCAGCCCCGCCTCGATTCCGCTCATCACATAGTACGCCAACCCTTGTTGATCGCGCACGCTCGCGCCCAGTCGCCCGAACAAACCCAAGCGTCCAAAAATCAAATCGCCGACCGACAACGCGTAATAGTCTGGATCATTACGGCGCAAACCGGGAAAACCCAGCACGATGTCTGCCTGAGTCTTGCCGTCCAGCGGCATAATCTTGCGCGTGATTCCATCAAGCGGAGACGGATCCGGAATGACGTACGGCTCCGGCTTGCCGCGCGCGCGCCATTTGCCGAACGCGCGCTCGATCTTGGCGATAGCTTGTTCTGCGCGCACATCACCAACCACGACGATGGTCGTGACGTCCGGGCGAAAATAGCGCGCGTGAAAAGCGCGCAGTTGATCGAACGTCATCCGCTTGACGGTCGCGGGAGTGCCGTCGGACAAACGATGGTACGGATGCGTCACCGGATAACACAATTTGCGAAACTCGCGATACGCGACGTGCTGGGTATCTTGATCGGCTTCCTTGAGATCGGCGAGAATTTCCGCGCGCAGTTTTTCGGTCTCGGCACGCGGGAAAACCGGATGGATCACCACGTCCGCCGCTACATCGAGGAGGCGATCAAAATCCTCAACGAGCGATTTGCCGCTAAAGCCAATCGTCTCGGTGCCCGCGCCAATGCCGAACGACATTCCAAAGCGGTCGAGTTCTTCGTTCAATTTTTGAAACGTGCGCTTGCGCGTGCCGCGTTGCAGCGCCGCCGTCGCAAAGTGCGCGAGACCGTTCACCTTGGCAGAATCGAACAAGCCGCCCGCGCGCATTCGTCCGCGCAACGTGATCGAAGGATTGTTCGGATTATCTTTGACCAGCACGGTCAATCCGTTATCGAGCGTAACGCGCGTGACGGTTTCGGGAGTAATCGGCAGCGTCGTATTCATGAGCGGCTCCTTTATTTCCGCGCGCGCGGTTTTGCCGCGCCGCCATTCGTCGGAATAAACCAGCCGACGGTGCGATTCGTTTCGCCGAGATATTTCGCGGCAACGCGCAGCACATCCTCCCGCGTTACCTTCGTCAGGTTGTCGAGAAACGATTCGTACATCTTGTAGGACGCGACCACTTCCAACTGCCCCAGCCAGCCGCCGACGTTCATCACGCCATCCATCGCGTACACGAATTGCGACCGGGCTTGTTTGATCACTTTGGCGAGTTCTTGCTCAGTCACACGCGTCGTCGCGATCTTTTCCAGTTCCACAAAAATCGCGCGCTCGACTTTTTCGCTGGCGACGCCGGGGCGGACAGTGGCGGCAACGTCCAGTGTGCCGGGATCAAGTGTCGCGCGAAAACTGCTGTCCACGTCCACCGCGAGTCCGGTTTCGACGAGCGCGCGGTACAATCGCGACGAACGACCGGGGCTGCCATGCCCGGAGAAACTCATTCCGCCCACGCCGGACAAAACGCCGACGAGGACAAAGACCGGAAAATAATCCGGGTCAGTGGCTTGCGGCGCGTGGTACGCCGCGTGAAAGTACGCCGCGGGACCGGGACGCCGCAAAAAGACGCGTCGCTCCCCTTCTTGCGGCGGCTCGACGGTTTTCACCGGCGGCGCGTCTTTGCCGCGCGGCAGCGCGCCAAACGCGTTTTGTATTTTCGCGAGCATCTCGTCGGCATCGAAATCGCCTGCCGCGACGATCACCGCGTTGTTCGGCGCGTAGTACGTTTTGTAATGCGCGTACAAATCGTCGCGCGTCATCGTTTCCAGATCGGTCTTCCAGCCAATCGTGTCGTGGTGGTACGGATGGACTTTGAATGCGGCGGCTTGGATTTCTTCGCCGAGCCAAAAGCGCGGTTCGTTCTCTGCGCCCTCGCGCTCGGAAATGATCACCGTGCGCTCGCTCGCCACTTCTTCCGGCGCGAATAGCGCGTTCACCATCCGATCCGATTCGATCCGCAACGCGAGATCGATCCGATCGCTCGGCAGCAATTCAAAGTACGCGGTGTAATCGCTCGAAGTAAACGCGTTGTCCACGCCGCCATTCCGATTGATCACGCGCATGATTTCGCCTTTGTCGAGCGACGGCGTGCCCTTGAACATCATGTGCTCGACCCAGTGCGAAATCCCGGTGATGCCCGGCACTTCGTTGCGTGAACCGACGCGATACCACACCCAACATGTCGCGACGGGCGCGGTGCGGACGGGCTTGAGCAGAACCATCAGACCGTTGTCGAGATGCGCTTCTTTGATTTCTGACATTCCTTCCTCAATTCATAATTCAAAATTCGTAATTCAAAACTCACACTTGGAATTTCGAATTACGAATTTCGAATTTTCAAATCCCCATCACCTTGTTCAACGCACGCACCGCTTCGCCCGATTTTTGCAGCGCCGCCAATTCTTCCGCGTTGAGATTGAACTTGACGATCTCTTCAACTCCCCGCGCGCCCAATCGCACCGGCACTCCGGCAAAGACACCTTTGATCCCGTACTCGCCGTCCAGATACGCGATGCACGGCAGAATCTTTTTCTTGTCGAACATGATCGCATCGACCATATCGAGGACCGCCGCGCTGGGCGCGAAGAATGCCGAACCGGTCTTGAGCAGGTTCACCACTTCTGCGCCGCCGTCGCGCGTCCGCTTGACCAGCGCGTCGATCTTTTCTTTCGGCAGCAATTCGGTGATCGGCACACCCGCGACCGTCGTGTAGCGCGGCAGCGGCACCATTTGATCGCCGTGCGCGCCGAGGACGTACGCGTCCACGTTTTGCACCGACACGCCGAGTTCTTGCGCGACGAACGTGCGAAAGCGCGCGCTGTCGAGCACACCGGCTTGACCGATAACGCGATGTTTCGGAAACTGGGTGACGTGCCACATCAATTGCGTCATCGCGTCGACCGGATTCGTCACGACGATGACCATGGCGTTCGGCGCGTGCTTGGCGATTTGCTCCGCCCACCCGCCGACGATTTGCATGTTCGTGAGAATCAGATCGTCGCGGCTCATGCCGGGCTTGCGCGTGATGCCGGCGGTCATCACGACAATGTCCGAATTCGCGATCTTTTCGTAGCCCGCGCCATCCTTGATCGTGACGCCGCTGACATTTACGTCGTATCCGAGAATCGGTCCCGTTTCGAGCAAATCCAACGCCTTGCCTTCCGCGACGAATTCCGTCACATCGGCAAGCAGCACATCCGCGTAATTCCGTTCCGCTATGCGTTGCGCGGTTGTCGCGCCGACAAAACCCGCGCCGACCACCGTAATTTTCTTATGCACTGCTATTTCCTTCCGCCGCTTTGACCTTTTGCAGCGCGGCAACTGCGACCTCGATCATCTTGGCGTCCGGCTCGCGCGTTGTCAACGATTGGAGCGCGAGACTGGGCTGAACGACAAGATAATTCAGCAATGAAATATTTTTGTGCGCCGCGCTGAACTTGATCAGTTCGTAACTCAACGCGGCGACGACCGGCACCAACACGATGCGCGAAATAATCCGCCACTCGATTGGCGGACGCCCGAGCAGCGCGAACACAAAAATCGAAACGACGACGACGACGAGCAAAAAGCCGGTGCCGCAGCGCGGGTGCTCTTTGCTGTACTGGTGAATCGTCTCCGGCACGAGCGCGACGCCCGCCTCGTCCGCGGCAATCGTTTTGTGCTCCGCGCCGTGATACGCAAAGACGCGCCGCACATCCGGCATCAGCCCGATCAGATAAATGTACGCAAGGAACAACGCGAGCCGAATCAATCCTTCGAGAATATTACTCGCGAGCGATGCTACGTCCGCGCTCGCGAAGGTTGCCGTCAAGTACGGATCGGCAAAATTCACCAGCACGAGCGGCGACACAAAAAACAACCCGATCCCGAATGCGAGCGCGATGAGCACCGTACCGAGCGCGACG
Source organism: Candidatus Aquidulcis sp. (assembly GCA_020723345.1). Classification (GTDB taxonomy): domain Bacteria; phylum Chloroflexota; class Anaerolineae; order UBA4142; family UBA4142; genus VGOB01. Next base: position 36,034 of record DYJA01000014.1, read on the forward strand.
CCTACCGGGATCGCGCTAGGCGTCGCGCTTGCGTTATCCGGCTGCGCCGCGTTCGTCATCGCGGGGTTCTTTGCCGCTTCCTTTTTGACTTCTTCTTCGACCGCGATATTCGCCGAGTACATCAGCATTTTGGTGCCGAGCACCAGCGTATCCCACAAGATCGTCATCGCGCGCAAGAAGGGAATTTTCGACCAGCGGCTCGTATAAATCGCCGGAGAAAGCGGCTCACTCGTCGAGACGATGTTCCCTTGCGGATCGCGCACCGCGCACGCCACATACCGACGTCCGCGCATCATCACGCCTTCGATGACCGCCTGACCGCCGTACAAAATTTTGTCGCTCAATTCTACCCCTTTGTATTTGCAATTTCCTCAAGCATCGCCATCGTCATCGACTTGGGACGCTCAATCGGCTGACCGAGCGCGCGCGCCCAGATCAGATTCGCGGTCACGCCGAGCGCGCGGCTGACGCCGAACAACACCGTGTAAAAATCAAATTCGCGCACGCCGTAGTGATACTGCAACGCGCCGCTGATCGCGTCCACATTGGGCCACGGATTCTTCGCTTTGCCTTGCGCCTTGAGCACACCCGGCAGAACTTGATAAACGAGATCGGCAAGTTGGAAGAGTTCGTCGTTCGGAAAATACTTTTTGCCAAATTCGTACTGCGCGATAAAGCGCGGATCAGGTGTGCGAAGTACCGCGTGACCGTACCCCGGAATCACTTTGCCGGCTGCGAGCGTTTCGTTCGCGAACTGTTCGAGTTGTTCCTTCGTCGGCACGCCGTTGAATTTTTTGTAAACACTCAACAGCCAGCCAAGACACTCTTGATTTGCAAGACCGTGCAGCGGTCCCGCCAAGCCATTCATGCCCGCCGCGAACGCGAGATACACATCGGACAGCGCCGAGCCGACGAGGTGAACCGCGTGCGCGCTCACATTCCCGCTCTCGTGATCGGAATGGATGATCATGTACAAGCGCGTGAGGTCTTCGTACTCTTTATTTGCGACGCCCAGTTCGTGCGCGAAATTGCCTGCCCAGTCCAAACCGGGATCGGCGCGTCCCACTTCACACTTGCTGTACTTGCGGCAATAAATCATCGCGGCAAGCACGGGCAGCTTGGCGATCAAATTCAGGCTGTCTTCCAGCGCGGCGATCCAATATTCGTCCTTCTTCATTCCCGCGCTGTACCGCTTGACAAATTGCGATTCGGTTTGTAACGCCAAAACACCTTGCGAGAACAGCGTCATCGGATGCGTTTCATCCGGCATCGCGCGCAAAACATTTTCGACGTGAGCGGGTATCGCCGCGCGCGCTTTCCATTCCGCTTCGACCGCCAATGCCTGCTCGGTCGTCGGCAATTCGCCGGTCAAGAGCAAATAGTACAGCCCGCCGACGTACGGCATCGTCGCGCTTTTCGCCTTCGGCAGTTTCTCCAAAACTTCGGGAATCGTGTACCCGCGCAAACGAATCCCGGTCGCGGGATCGACGTACGAAATATCGGTGACGAGTACCTCGACATCGCGCATCCCGCCAAACACTTGATCAATTGTGAAATCGTTGACCCTGACGTTGCCTTGTTCCTTGACAAGTTTGCGCGCCCGCTCGCGCCACGCCGGCAAAATCTCGGTCATCTTGTCTTGCAGGATCATTTCATCAATCCTCCAGAGGAAATTGCTTCCAAACCATCATTGGTTTAGATGCGCTCATCGCTTGTTGGTTTCAAGCGCCAGGATTGTACACGAGTGACGGGGCAATGTCAATGCCCGACTATCTTTTGACACACCTCCCCCCTTGTGTTATTATTGTGCCCGAATTCAAGGAGTTGCCAATGCCTCGCAAGAACGGCGAAAAGAAAATCCAAGTCATCTCGAACGAAATAGCCAATCTGCCGGAGTACGCGCTGGTCCCGGTGCGCGATACGGTGATCTTTCCGCATTTGATGAGTCCGCTCATCGTCGGACGCGATCGTTCGGTGCGCGCCATCGAGACTGCCAACGCGAACAATCAACGCGTCGTCGTCTTTCTTCAGCGCGATCCCGAAATCCAGGATCCGTACTTTGAAGATTTATTTTCCATCGGCACCGAAGTTTCACTCGGACGAATGTTGCGGATGCCGGACGGCACGTCGTCTGTGATCGCGCAAGGCGAAGCGCGCGTACGATTAGTCGAGATCACCCAGCTCGAACCGTACCTGCGCGCGCGCGTGATGCCGATTGTCGATCCGCGCGACAAGACGCTGGAAACCGAAGCGCTGATGCGCGCGGTCCTCGCGCTGTTCGAAAAAGCGGTCCACCTCACACCCAATTTGCCGGACGATGCGTACATCGCGGCGATGAATTCCGATACGTCCGGCGCGCTCGCCGATCTCGTCGGCTCGACGCTGAACCTGCCGATTGAAAAACGCCAGGACTTGCTCGACACGCTCGACCCGATTACGCGGCTGCAAAAAGTTTCCGTCGCGCTCGCCAAAGAACTCGACGTGCTGGAATTGCAGAGCAAGATTCACACCCAGGTCCAAGAAGAAGTCGACAAGACCCAGCGCGAATATTATTTGCGCGAACAGATCAAAGTGATCCAGCACGAACTCGGCGAGACGGACGCGCAAACGCGCGAGACGAACGAACTGCGCGAGAAAATCACGCAAGCCGGTATGTCGAAAGAAGCGCGCGACAAAGCGGAGCACGAGCTGGGACGCCTCACGCAAATGCCAAGCGCCGCGCCCGAAACCGCGATCATTCGCACGTACCTCGACTGGCTGATCGCGCTGCCCTGGGTCAAAGCGACGACCGACAATCTCGATATTCCCGCCGCCGCGAAACTTTTGGACGAACAACATTACGGCTTGAAGAAAGCGAAAGAGCGCATCCTCGAATACATCGCCGTCCGCAAACTCGCCGCCGAAAAAATGCGCTCGCCGATTTTGTGTTTCGTCGGACCGCCCGGCACCGGCAAGACTTCGATGGGGCGCTCGATCGCGCAGGCATTGGGGCGCACGTTCGTGCGCGTCTCGCTCGGCGGCATCCACGACGAAGCGGAAATCCGCGGGCATCGCCGCACGTACATCGGCGCGCTGCCGGGGCGCATCCTCCAAACGATGAAACGCGCCGGGACGATCAATCCGATCTTTATGCTCGACGAAGTGGACAAGATCGGCATGGACTTTCGCGGCGATCCGAGCGCGGCGCTGCTCGAAGTGCTCGACCCGGAACAGAATCACGCGTTCAGCGATCACTATCTCGACGTGGCGTACGATCTATCCAAAGTCATGTTCATTACGACCGCGAACATTCTCGAACCGATTCCACCCGCGCTGCGCGACCGCATGGAAGTCATCGAGTTTCCCGGTTACATCGAAGAAGAAAAAGTCGCGATTGCCCGACAATTTCTGGTGCCACGCCAAAAAGAAGAGCACGGACTCAAAGAAACGCCTAAATTTTCGGATGAGGCGGTGCGCGGTTTGATTCGCGAGTACACCTACGAAGCCGGTGTCCGCAATCTCGAACGCGAGATTGCGAACATTTGCCGCAAAGTCGCGCGCACGGTCGCGGAAGGCAAGCGCGCCCCGGCAAGCGTCACGGGCGAAGCGTTGTTCAAATATCTGGGTCCGACGAAATTCACGTACGGCGTGAAAGAAGAAAAGGACGAAATCGGCGTGGCGACCGGCGTCGCGGTCTCTGACGCCGGCGGCGACACGATGGCGGTCGAAGTAACGCTGATGCGCGGCAAAGGCGGCTTGATGCTCACCGGACAACTCGGCGACGTGATGCAGGAATCCGCGCAAGCCGCGCTGTCGTACGCGCGTACGCACTCGCGCGAACTGGGACTCAAAGTAAATTTCGACAAACTCGATATTCACATTCACGTCCCCGAAGGCGCGATCCCGAAGGACGGTCCGTCGGCGGGGATCACGATTGCGACCGCGCTGATCAGCGCGCTCTCGCGCCGCGCCGTCCATCGCGACGTCGCGATGACCGGCGAAATCACGCTGCGCGGGCGCGTCTTGCCCATCGGCGGCTTGCGCGACAAAGTGCTTGCCGCGCATCGCGCCGGTTTGAAGACGATGCTCATTCCAAAGAAAAACAAAAAAGACATGGTGGACATTCCGAAAAAAGTCCAGCGCGAAATGCAATTCGTGTACGTCGAGCGGATGGATCAGGTTTTGCCAGTCGCGCTTTCGCGCGGTATGCAGGCGAAGCGGGGAGGCAAATAATGAATTATCAAGATCGGATCACGTTGGAACCAGGCAAGCGCGGAGGCAAGCCGTGTATCCGGGGCATGCGAATTACGGTGTACGATGTGCTCGACTATCTCGCCTCTGGAATGACGCCACAAGAAATCCTTGCCGATTTTCCATATTTGACCAAAGAGGATATTCTCGCTTGCCTTAGTATTACAGCGCAATGTTCCACTGAACGGACGTTCCAAGCACAGAGTCGGTTCAGAAACGAGCCACAGGTTGCGCCCAAAATCTATCGCTGACCACTACATCTTGCATAGAACGCAGGTGCGACTCAACTTTGCGCTGTAATATTAGTTACGCTGCTACGCGTGAGACGGAGTTCTAATGTTGCCTTGAAGCCAGCATGATGTGCCGCTATTTTGTGACAGCCTTTTACAAAAAGCAAGGAGCATCGCTAATTCAAAGATTGGAGAAAAAGAGATGTATGCGCCCATTCCCTACACGGCACAACCTAAACAGTCACGCTGGGGAATTGCATCTTTCGTATTTTCCCTGCTGACCAATTTCTCTCTATGGATTGGCAATTGCACTACAACAGGGCGGATTGCCCCAAAACTCAATTCTCGCTACAGTTCTAGGCTGGGCTGTTATCGTTGCCTTTTTCGCGAATATGATTGCTATTGCATTTGGCATCATTGGGATTATCGAGAAAAATACAAAGAAGGCTTTCGCGATACTAGGCATATCTCTCAGTCTGTTGGTTTTCTTTTTAGTATGTGTGCTAATATGCTTGCTCACCATGCTCATGATGTCCATGGTAGGCGGATTCCGATAAATACCTGTTCGCGTGGCGCGTTGGCGTGATCGGTGTGCTATAGGTTCTCAGCATACAGATCGCACAAAGAGTGACATAGGAAAGACAAATGAGTACGATTCAGGAAGCCGAAAAATTACTAACCGCGTTGACACGCGCGGAAAAAGCCCAATTACTTCAGTGGGTTGTCCGAGACCTGGGTGATGCTTTTCCCGGGATCGAAAGTACAGCAGATGTCTGCGGCGGCGAACCACGGATCGTACGCACGCGCATTCCGGTTTGGGTCTTGGTGCAATCCAAACAACTCGGCATCAGTGAAGCAGACATACTGCGCGCCTATCCAACCATCAATGCCGAAGATTTGGCAAATGCCTGGGCATATTATCGCTCTCATCACGGCGAGATCGAACAGCAGATCCGCGAAAACGAGGAAGCGTGATGGCGCGATTGTACTCGAACGAAAATTTCCCGCTTCCGGTGGTCGAAGAATTGCGCCGATTGGGGCATGATGTCTTGACAATTCAAGAAACTGGGCAAGCCGGTCAGTCAGTTCCTGACGAAAAAGTATTGGCGTTCGCTTGCGCCGAAAAACGAATGCTCTTGACCATCAATCGCAAACATTTCGTTCGACTCGATAATCAAAAACGCGATCACTGTGGCATCATTGCTTGCACACTTGACCCAGACTTTGTTGCATTGGCATATCGAATCCATTCCGCGATTCAAGAGCACGAACATAGTTCTAAACCGCTCATCCGTGTCAATCGTCCCGCACACTAAACGAGTCTTTTACAAAACGACACAATCATAAATCGAAAATCCAAAATCGAAAATCCCCAAAGGAGTCCCCTTGGTCAACTGTCCTAATTGCCATCATCCGGTTCCGGACAACCAACGTTTCTGCGGCAACTGCGGTTCGGATGTCAGCGCGGCGCAGCCCGCCACGCCGCCCGGCGCGCCCATCGGTCAAGAGCAAGCCGCGCCGTACGCGTACTCGCAGCCGGCGGGCTACGGCTACGAACCACAACCGATCGGCGAGCCGTCACGTCCCGTGGCTGGGCGAATGATTATCATGATCGCTGTGCTGATTCTCGCGGCGTGCTGCGCGTTCGCGTGCGGAATTCTGATCGGCTTTGAAGCAAGTCCTATCGTCTTTCCCAGCAACACTCCGGGACCGACGCCGCGCCCCACGCGCGAAGGGTTGCTGCCGATTTTGTACGCGCTCGGTCTCGCGTAGGACAAATTTGCAAATTTGTCCTACAACCAATCTCCATGAACTCTGACGAAATCCTCGCCCTCTACCGCCAAGGACAAAACGAAACGCTCACGTTCGAAGTGGAGAGCGTCTCGCTTAACCATCTTGCCGAAACACTTGCCGCGTTCGCGAATACGAACGGCGGCATTGTGCTTTTCGGCGTCGACGCGAGCAGCGGCGCGGTGCGCGGCATTCGCGACGTCGACGCCGCGATTGACAAAGCACTCGCCGCCGGGCTGCGCTGCGAACCGCCGCTGATCTTGTCGCGCCCGGAAAGCGCGGCGATTGAGGAGAAAGAAATTCTGGTGATCCAAGTTTCGCCCGGACTGCCGCACGCGTACGGTCTGCGCGGAAAATATCTCGCGCGCTCAGGCAAAAAGACAGTTGCGCTCGGTCCGCGCCAACTGCGCCAACTTTTGCGCGAACGCGGCGAAGCGAACTTTGAAGCGCTCCCCGCGCCCGGCGCGACGCTCGACGATCTCGACGACGCGCTCGTGCAAAAATACGCCGGGCTATTCTTGGGCGACGCGCTGCACAAAAAAGACGCGGTGATCGATCTACTTGCGCGGCGCGGTTGTCTCGCCAAAGACGGCAGCGCGTGGCGACCGACGATTTCAGGTTATTTGCTTTTGGGGCGCGAGCCGCAGCGCGCGTTTCCGAGCGCGGAAATTTTGCTCGCGCGGTATTCCGGCAAACAGATGGAAGACGAGTTTATGCGCGAGGTCGTGCGCGGTCCGCTGCCGGAACAAATTCGCCGCGCCGAAACGTGGCTGACCGCGAACATGCGCAAAGGATCGCGCATCGACGCGTTCCAGCGCGCCGACCGCGCCGAGTACCCGCTGCCCGCCGTGCGCGAAGCCATCGTCAACGCGGTCGCGCACCGCGATTACGCGATTCGCGGCGACGAGATTCGCGTCTTGATGTTCAGCGATCGGATCGAGGTGTACAGCCCCGGACGTTTGCCCGGTCACGTCACAGTCGAAAACATCGTGGACGAACGCTTTTCGCGGAATGAAGTGATCGCGCAGGTGCTCGCCGATCTCGGTTTCATCGAACGTCTGGGGTACGGGATCGACCGGATGATTCGCCAGATGCGCGAGTGGGGCTTGTCCGCGCCGCGTTTTGCGGAAACGACGAACGGTTTCAAAGTGACTCTGCGGGGTCCCGGCGAAAAACTCGTGACTGCCGAAACCGAAAAGTCGAAATGGCGCAAACTGGATTTGAACGATCGTCAACTTTCCGCGCTCGATTTCATCGCCAAGAACCAGCGCGTCACCAACCGCGATTTTCGCGATCTGTTCCCGGACGTGAGCGAAGAAACGATTCGCCGCGATCTCGCCGATTTGGTGGAAAAGGACGCGCTGATTAAAATGGGCGACAAGAAGGGGACGTATTACATTTTGAAATAGAATCGGTGACCTATGACCAGACCACGCTACTCAATCGTCGCGCCCGTTTTCAACGAAGAAGAAACGCTGCCCGAATTTTATCGCCGCACGCGCGCGGTGATGGATCAACTCGACGGCGCGTGCGAATTGCTGCTCGTGTTCGACGGCAGCCGCGACCGCTCGCCCGAGATCGGGCGCGAATTGCGCGCGCAGGATCCGCGCGTCAAGTGCATTGTCTTTTCGCGCAACTTTGGGCATCAGATCGCGATCAGCGCGGGCATCGATTACGCGGAAGGCGACGCCGTCGTCATCATCGACTCGGATTTGCAAGACCCACCCGAAGTGATCCCCGCGCTCGTCGCAAAATGGAAAGAGGGTTTTCAGGTCGTATTCGCGCAGCGCGCCAAACGACTCGGCGAAACTTTTTTCAAGTTGTTCACCGCCGCGTTTTTCTACCGCCTGATCCGCCGCCTCGCCTCGATTGATATTCCAGCAGACACCGGCGATTTTCGTTTGGTCGATCGTCAAGTTGTCCTCGCGATGCGCCAATTCCGCGAGCATCATCGATTCATGCGCGGCTTGTCGGTCTGGGTTGGCTTTAAACAAACAGGCGTCCAGTACGAACGTCAAGAGCGCTACGCGGGCGCGACGCAGTATCCGTTGAAGCGCATGATCAAATTCGCGACCGATGCGATCACCGGCTTTTCGTACGTGCCGCTCCAACTCGCGACGACGATCGGGCTGTGGATTTCCGGGATCGCGCTCCTGGCGATTCCGGTTGTGGCGGTGTTGCGGGTCGAGTTCGGACGCGAATTTTTCGGCGGTCAGGCGACGACGCTCATCTCGGTGCTTTTCCTCGGCGGCGTGCAACTAATTTTCCTCGGCATCATCGGCGAGTACCTGGGACGCATTTACGATGAAGTCAAAAATCGCCCGCTCTACATCGTGGCGGAAGCGCCGCCGAAACCGAAAGACGAAGACGAACAATAACACCCTCATACCGAAAATCTTTTCCACGAAGGACACGAAGATCACGAAGGATTCTTGATCTGCTTCGTGTCCTTCGTGTTCTTTGTGAAACAAACGGAATGAACGAATACCTGAAATCCAACCGCGAACTCTGGAACGCGTGGACGCGCGTTCACGTCAAATCGAAATTCTACGATGTCGAAGGATTCAAGCGCGGCGATAATCGGCTGGATGCGATTGTACGCGAAGGCGTGGGCGATGCGCGCGGCAAATCGCTGTTGCACTTGCAGTGCCACTTTGGACTCGACACGCTGTGCTGGGCGCGGCTCGGCGCGCGCGTCACGGGCGCGGATTTTTCGGATGCGGCGATCAGCGCGGCGCGCACGCTCGCGCAAGAGGTCGGGCTTGATGCGAATTTTGTGTGCGCGAACATTTACGATTTGCCGCACGCGTTGTCCGGCGAATTCGACATCGTGTTCACGTCGCACGGGGTTTTGCCGTGGCTGCCCGACTTGAACGCGTGGGCGCGCGTCATCGCACACTTTCTCAAACCCGGCGGACTCTTTTTCATCGCGGAAGGACATCCCACCGCGTACATCTTCGATGACGAAAACCCGGACGATTTGCGCGTGCGCTATCCGTACTTTCACTCTCCCGAACCTGGCAAGTACGAAGCGCACGGCTCGTACGCCGACCGCGCCGCGGACATTCACGGCGCCGAGTACGAATGGACGCACTCGCTCGGCGACGTGATCAACGCGCTGATCGCAGCGGGGCTACACATCGAAGAACTGTGCGAGTACAATTTCAACGCGTGGCAAATGTTTCCGTTTATGGAACAGGACACGGCGGGCTGGTGGCGCTTGCCGGAACGCTTTCCGCAAATTCCGCTGATGTTCTCGCTCAAAGCAAAAAAATAATTCCTCGCCCTTTCCAAATTCCCCAGAGTTCCTGCGGATTCAATCCGCCCTGTGTACCAGATCCTCCAGCGCGCGGCGCGGTTTGATCTCCGGCGTCTCCGCCGCGTAACCGATGGGCAAGTCACGCTTCACGCATCACGTTCCCCGGCTCGCGCACAAACAGAATCAGAATCGCGATGACCACGCAACTGCCGATGAGATTCCCGGTCAGCGGCGCGCGAATGCCGCCCCAATCGAACAACAAGCCGCCAAACCACGACGCGGGAAATGCGATCAAGCCGCGAAACATGTTCAGCCGCCCGAACGCTTCGCTGCGCGTCGCGGCAGGCACCGCGCGCGTGAGGTACGTGTTGACCACTGGCACCCAGGTCGCCGCCGTCAGCGCGAACAACACTTGCGCCGCGATGAAGATTTCGAAATTCGTTTGCGTGATCCCGATCAGCATCAACGGGATGCCGAGGAACTCGGAAAAAATCATGATCGCTTTCAAGCCGTGCGAGTCCACGTAGCGACCAATCGGCATTTGCATCACCGCCCACGACAACGACATCACGCTCGCCATGATCCCAAGTTGCTCGACGGAGAAATTGTACGTTTTGACCAACATCCCGCTGAGCAGCATCCAGCCGAGCGACCACGCAAACGAATCGGCGGCGATCGCGATGAAAAACGCGCGCAAGCCCTTGGGCGGCACAAGCGAACGCGCGAACGCGCGCGCAAAATCGCCCCAGCGAATCGGTTCGCGCGTCGAATGTGTTTCGCGCAGCAATCGCCAGATGAGGATCAGCGACGCGGCTTCGAACGCGAGCAAAAGCGGAAAGATGCCGACGTAGCCCACGCGATCGGTCACCCAGCCGCCGAGCGTCGGCGCGACGATCCCCGGCACCAACCACGCGACCATCGTCACGCTGAACGCGCTGCCGTGTTGTCCGGCTTGCGCCGACTCTGCCGTGATCGACGAAATCGCGGGACGCGAAAGCGACGACAATCCGAACAAAACAATTCCACCAAGCACAAGCAGCCAGATGTGCAGCGCGCCAGCCATCGCCAACAGCGCGTACGCGATCACGCCGAACAGACTCGCCGTCACCATGAACGGCTTGCGCCCGATCCGATCCGCCAGCCAGCCGCCCAATGATTGCGCGAGCGTCGTGAAAAATCCATTCATCCCGCCGATACTGCTGAGCAGACCGACCGTCGTCATCGACGCGCCGAGCGACAACGCGAACGGCTGAAAGATGACGTTATAGACGCTGTTGTGCGTCCCGCGCAAAAAGGAATTGGCAACCAGCACGCGCAAGTTGTCGCGTTGGTGCCGCGTAAAGGAAGATGTCATGGTAATCTTGAATTCCCTCGCCGAAAAAAAGACTCGAAGGATTTGTTCCTTCGGGTCATACCACTCACTCGTCCCACTTCTCGCCAACAATCTGTTTGAGAACTTCTCTCACGACTCCATCATCAAATCCGTTTTACTTGATGATTGCAAACGCCCTGGTGATTGTACACATGTGGCGCCGATGGCTCGTCGGCGGCTAGTCAGCGGGCAGGCTGCCCGCTCCACAACGAGATGCGCGCAATCACCAGCAAACGCCAGGTGGATTCGGTCACGCCGTCGCGACAATCACCAGATCCGCCGATGTCTCCGCGTCGAACGGCTCGCCTTGCAAACTGCCATAGAACGCAAATTCGCGAAATCCATTCCGACGCAATAGCAACTCAATTTCGTCTTGCCGGTACGGTCTCTGTTGCGTGCTCTGCACATCTACTGACCAAACACCGTTTTCGTTCTTGGTGAACAGCGCGATGTTGAACGTAATCAAGCCCGACGGTTCGTCGTAATCCGCGAACCGCCACACGAGCGTTTCGCGTTCGTCGAGCGTGCCTGCATTCACCGCGAACCAGCGCGGCTTGTCCTTCCAGCGTTTGTCGTAATTCAAGTTGTGCAGAATCAACACACCGCCCGAGCGCAAACAACCGCGCATATTCAATACGCTTTCGAGCGCGGCAGTGTCCGTCAAAACATGCGGAAACGAATTGCCCAAGCACAACACCGCGTCGAACGGCGCGTTGAACGTCGCATACAAATCCTGAAAGCGCGCGACGGCGAAGGGAATCGTCACGCCCGCGCGTTGCGCGTTTGCTTGTGCGCGCGCGATCATCTGCGCGCTGATGTCGCTGCCGGTGACGCGATAGCCGCGCTGGGCGAGCGCAATCGCGTGACCGCCCGTTCCGCACGCGCAGTCGAGCACCGATTGGACGTTGTGACGCGCGAATGTTGCTTCGAGAAACGGCAATTCGACCGCGAGGCGACTTTGCCAATCGGTCATCACGTCGAAAAAATCCGCAAGCCGGTCGTAGAATTCAGTTTCACTCAACATTCGTTTATTCGTTCCTCATTCGTTGACACCTGCGACACAACCACGCGCCGCGCGCCCGCGTCCAACAGCGCGCGCGCAATGTTGTCTTGTGTAACCTCGTCCACGAGCGCGATCACGTTGCCGCCGCGCCCTGCCCCCGAAAGTTTCGCGCCGCGCGCGCCCGCGCGCAATGCCGCGCTCGCGAGCGTTTCGATTTCTGGCGATGACACGCCGATCTCGCGCAACAACATTTGATTCGCGTTCATCAGCCCGCCGAGCGCGTCCACGTCACCCCGCTCAATCGCGCGGCGCGCGTCGCGCGCAACCGCGCCGATTTGATCGAAGAGCGATTCGTAGCGCGCGCGGTCGGCTTCCCGCGCGCGGCGCACATCGCCAACCGCGATTTTCGTCGGCGCGGCGACGCCGGTATCGGCAATCGCCAGCGTGAACGGACGCGCAACACGAAATGATTCAATCGGCTGACCGCGCACAAAGTACACGGGCTGCTCGAACGCGATCACGGTATTGTCGATTCCGCTTGGCGTGCCGTGATGCAATTTCTCGGTTTCAAAGACGAGCGCGGACACTTCGACTGCGCTCAGTGTGACGTCGAAATATTTTGCCAACGCGCGCGCGATGGCAACAGACACCGCCGCGCCGCTGCCCATTCCACTCGCCATCGGAATCGTCGAATGGATTCGCACGGAAAAATTTTGCGGCGCGACGTTCAGCCGCGCGCAGGTCGCTCGAATGATCGTCGCGATTGGATCGTCGGCGGGTGCGTCGCTCAAATCGTACACGCGCGCGAGATCGACCGCGTCGATCACAACACGTAAATCCGCGCGCGCCTCAATCGTCGCTTCCGCGCGCACTTGAAACACCGGCACGGCAATCGCCGGACGCGCGTAGACGACGGCGTGCTCGCCGAAAAGAATTATTTTGCCCGGGGCAGTTGCAATGGTCATAGGCAAGCAGTAATCAGTCAATCAGGCGATCAGTAATCAGGCAACTGGTCGACTAGTCGACCGATTGCCTGATTGACGGCTTAACCGCCTTTCGTGTTATAATTGCGACAAGGAGTCTTTGCAATGAATTCCGAAATCGTTCCACTGCTGGGACAACTTGCCGCCGTTGCCGCGTTGCTATTCATGAATGGTTTTTTCGTTGCCGCCGAGTTTGCGTTGGTCAGCGTCCGTCGCACGCGGATCGAAGAACTCATTGCCAGAGGTAATCAGACGGCGGCGGTGGTCAAGCGCGTCATCCACGATCCGGATCGGTTTATTGCCGCGACGCAACTCGGCATCACGATTGCCAGTCTGGGATTGGGTTGGATCGCCGAACCCGCGCTCGCGCATCTGATCGAGCCGGTCTTCAAAATTCTACCGACGCAATGGGCTGGTCCGAGCGCGCACATCGTCGCGGCAAGCGCGGTCGCGTTCGCGTTGATTACGTTTCTGCACGTCGTCATCGGCGAACTCGCGCCCAAATCCGTTGCGCTGGCGTATCCGGAACAAACCGCGCTCAGAGTGGCGCGCCCGACGATTTTATTCGAGAACCTTTTCCGTCCCGCGATCTGGCTTTTGAATGGCACGGGCAACGGCTTGCTCAAACTCATCGGCTTGCGCCGACCGACGGGACATCAACTCGTTCATTCGGTCGAAGAACTCAAGATGTTGGTGAGCGCGAGCACGGATTCGGGCGAATTGGAGCCGCACGAACGCGCGATGCTCCACAACGTTTTCGAATTCGACGACAAACTGGTACGCGATGTAATGGTTCCGCGCCCGGACATGCTCACGATTGAAGAGAATACCACGATCGCCGACTTTTTGCAAACCTTCAGCGAAACCAGCCATTCGCGCTTTCCGATTTACGCGAACAGCATCGACAACATCACCGGTTTCATTTCGATCAAAGATGTCTTGCGCGCGGTTTCGTCGCAAGGCGCGCGCGCGCTCGATCAAACCGTCCGCACGCTCGCGCGCCCCGCGCTGTTCGTTCCCGAATCGAAACACATCGGCGCGCTGTTCGCGGAAATGCAATCGCAGAAAATCCAGATCGCTATCGTCATCGACGAATTTGGCGGCACCGCCGGTCTGCTCACGATAGAGAACCTGCTCGAAGAAATCGTCGGCAGGTTACAGGACGAACTCGCGCACGAGTCGCCGCTGATGCAAACGATTGACGCGCACACCACGCAGATTGACGCGCTCTTGCGCGTCGAGGAAGCGAACGAGCGCTTGAACATTCACCTACCCGAGAGCGCCGAGTACACGACGATTGCGGGGCTGGTGCTGTACGCGCTGCGCCACATTCCCAAAGAAGGCGAATCTCTCCACGTCGACGGTGTGAAATTGACAATGACCAAAATGGATGGACCCAAAATCGAACAAATCCTGGTAACCCGACCATAAAAATGTTTGATCTGACAATCGAAATTCTGCTGGTGATTTTGCTGACGGTGATCAATGGCGTATTTGCGATGGCGGAACTTGCGGTCGTTTCGGCGCGCAAGGTGCGGCTGGAACAACGCGCACGCGCCGGAGACGCCAACGCGCGCGCCGCGCTCGAATTGGCGAACGCGCCTAATCGTTTTCTTTCGACTGTTCAAATTGGCATCACGCTTGTCGGCATTTTGGCGGGCGCGTTCGGCGGCGCGACTATCGCGACGAAACTCGCCGCGCTGGTACGCGCCGTACCGTTTCTCGCGCCGTACAGCGACATGATCGGACTCGGCATTGTCGTTTTGAGCATCACGTTTCTTTCGCTCGTCATCGGCGAAATCGTGCCGAAACGGATCGCGCTGCACAATCCGGAACGCATCGCCGCGCGCGTCGCGGTACCGATGCGGATGCTGGCGACCATCGCCGCGCCGGTCATTCGTTTGCTCAGTTACGCGACGGAGATCGTACTGAAACCACTCGGCATCAAAGACACGGATCAATCGCCGATGACCGAGGAGGAGATCAATCTCCTGATTCGGCAAGGAACGCAAGCGGGAATGTTCGACGCCGCCGAACAAAACATTATCGAGCAAGTATTTCGATTGGGAGATCGCCGGGTGAGCGCGCTGATGACGCCGCGTCCGGAGATCGTCTGGGTCGATCTGGAAGACTCGCTTGAGGAAAACCAGCGCAAAATCACGTCGAGCCATCATTCGTATTTCGTCGTTTGTCGCGGCGGCTTGGCAAATCCGGTCGGCGTCGTCCACGTCAAGGATCTGCTGGCAGTCAGTCTGGCGTGTCAAAGGATTGACTGGGGCGCCCTGTCCCGCCCGCCGTTATTCGTGCCCGAAAGCGCGCGCGCGCTGCGCGTTCTGGAAATGTTCAAAGAATCCGGCACCCACATCGCGCTCGCCATCGACGAATACGGCGACATTCAAGGTTTGGTTGCCCTGAACGATATTTTGAATGTGCTCGTCGGACCCGTGCCGCTCGCCGGCGCGCCCGCGCTTCCCTCCGCCGTGCAACGCGCCGATGGCTCGTGGTTGCTCGATGGAATTTTGCCGCTCGACGAAGCCAAAACGGCGTTGAAGCTCGACAAATTGCCCGGTGAGGAACAAGTCCGGTTTCAAACGATCGGAGGGTTTGTGTTAAACCGCTTGGGTCGCATCCCCGTGCCAGGCGACTATTTCGATTGGCGCGGAAGGCGTTTTGAGGTGGTGGACATGGACGACAAACGGATCGACAAGATCTTGATCGTGCCAACCCCAGCCCAATCCACGGAGACGCTCTGATGCCCACGGAACCCCAAATCAAATCCAGAATCCTGACGCTCTTTCTCGAACTGAGTCAATATCCGATCCTCGCGCCCGGTATCCGCGCCCGGATGCGCGAAGAGTTGTTCGCGCGCGGCGTCATTACGCGCGACGCGTTCGAAGATGAAGTACACGCCAAAGCGCGCCGGTCGCAAGAGATCGAAGGGTTGGTGGATCCGCTCAATCAAGAGCCGCCTGAAATATGGGAACGCCGGACGCAGCAAGTGCGCGATACGTTGACCGATTTTTATTTTGCTTACAACCTGCCGCACGATTTGTTCAAGGACATCGTGCAAGCCGCCGTCGCGCAGCGCAACCCAAATCAAAAAGTGATCTTGTCTTTCCATCCCGAACTCGCGCCGATTGATATGGTGCTCGCGCAAGGCGAACAATACGAACATTTGCCGGAAGCCGAGCGCGCTCAGGTCAAACACCACTACGAAGAAATGATCGTCGTGCTGCTCAAGGCGCTCATCAGCGATCAGTTAGCGTTCGTCCGCGTGGCGAAAGATTATTTCACGGTGGCGGACATTCGCGAAATTCGCAAACATCGCATCGGCGAGGGAAAAATCGGCGGCAAGGCGGCGGGCATGTGGCTCGCGTGGAAAATCATGCAGGCGCACGCCGTCGCGGAGGGACTCGATCCGAACGACATCATCATGCCGAGTTCGCACTATATCGGCGCGAACGGGCTGTACGAATTCAACGTCCAGAACAATTTGCTTTTTTCGGTGGATCAAAAATACAAACCGCGCGCCGAGATCGAATCCGAGTACCCCGGCATCGTCCAGCAATATCTCGACGCGCGGCTGCCCGATTACATGATGGAGCGCTTGTACGAACTCCTCGCGGAAATCGGCAATTGCGCGCTGATCGTCCGCTCGTCGAGTTTGCTCGAAGATTCTTTCGGCACGACCTTCGCGGGCAAGTACGATAGTTTCTTTTTGCCGAATCAAGGTTCCATCGAAGAGAATCTGGAAGAATTGGCGACCGCCGTCAAGCGCATCTACGCGAGTGTGATCAATCCCGACGCGCTCGCGTACCGGCAACGCATGGGCTTGGTTGATTACGACGAGCGCATGGCGATCCTGATTCAAGAAGTGCAAGGCGATCATCACGGACGATTTTTATATCCGACGCTTGCGGGCGTTGGGTTCAGTCGCAATCCGTTCCGCTGGAATCCGCAGATTCGCCGCGAAGACGGATTCTTGCGTCTGGTGTGGGGCTTGGGCACACGCGCGGTCGAACGCGTCGGCAACGATTTTCCGCGCATGGTCGCGCTCAGCCATCCGCACTTGCGCCCCGAGCCGAACGCGTACGAAATGAAACGTCACTCGCAACGCTATGCCGATGTGATCGATCTGGAGGATAACGCGCTCGTCACGCGTCCGATCGCGGAAATTCTGCCGCTGGATGATCCCGCGCTGCCGTACCTCGCGTCGGAAGACAAGGACGATTACCTCCAGCCGCTCTTCTCCGATCCCCAACTCGTCCCGCCCGACCGGCTCGTACTCACGTTCGACGGCGTGCTGAAGAAAACGCCGCTCGTGCCAACGATGAAAGCGATCCTCAAACGCTTGGAGACGACGTACAAATCCGCGGTGGACATCGAATTCACCGCCGACATTATCACCGAGGATTCCAAGCAGCCGCGCATCGTCGTTCACCTTTTGCAATGCCGACCGCAGACGCAGTATGAAGCCGGGCAGCGCGTGGAAATCCCGCAGAACATTCTGCCGGTCAACAAGATTTTCTCGGCAAAGCGGCTGGTGCAACAAGGCGTCGTGTCGGACATCGAGTACATCGTGTACGTCAATCCCGAAAAATACAGCCAGTCCGCTCCCTCCATTACGAAACTGGAACTCGCGCGGATTGTGGGGCGACTCAATCAACGCTTGGAGGGGAAAACGTTTATCCTGATGGGACCGGGGCGCTGGGGCAGTTCGAACCCCGACCTGGGTTTGCCGATCACGTACGCCGACATCAACAATACGCGCGTCTTGGTCGAAATCGCGCTGCCGCGCGGCGAAGGCATTCCGGATGTTTCGTACGGCACGCACTTTTTCCAGGATTTGGTCGAGACGCGCATTTATCCACTGCCGCTCTTCCCGGCGGACCCCGGCACGGTCTTCAATCGCGCGTTTTTCCACGATGCGCCGAACGTGTTCGAGACGCTGTTGCCGCAGGACGCGGAGTACGCCGAGTACATCAAAGTAATTCATGTGCCGACAGCCGCGCGCGGTCGTCATCTTCACGTCGTGATGAACGAGGAAAAAGGCGAGGCACTCGCGTACATCAAGTAGACAGTTTTCAGTATTCAGTTTTCAGTGTTCAGATCGCGTACTGAATACTGAATACTGAATACTGAATACTGGATTGTTCACTGCTTCTGGAATTCCACCTTCACCGTCATGCCCCAACGCAGTTCGGCGTCCGTCGGATCGAGCAAAATCGTTACGACGTACGAAACCTCGCCCGTCGAAAGCGTGACGGCTTGCGACGCAATGTTCGTCACTTTGCCGAGCAACACTTTGTTTGCCAACGCGTTCACCGTCACCTTGGCGGTTTGCCCCACCTTGACGCGCGCCGCGCTCCATTCATCCAAATCAATCGTTTCGACGCGCCAACGCGTAATGTCGGCAACGGTTGCGATGACAGCGCCCGCGCTTACGCTTTCGCCTTGACGCAGCCGGAGATTCGTCAACGTCCCGTCGAACGGCGCGACGAGAACGGCTTTGGCGAGCGCGGCTTGCGCCTGCTCCAACGCCGTCTGCGCCTGCTTGACGCGCGCGTCCAAGACCGCGAGATCGGCGGGGCGCGCGCCGTTCTTCTTCGCGCTGAGCGCGGCTTGCGCGTTGACGACTTGGGCTTCCGCTGCCGCCAGCGTCGCTGCGTCCACCTTGATTTTTAATTCGTAATTCGCTTTCGCGATCTGATAATCGAGCGTCGCTTGTTGCAGCGCGAGCGCCTGCGGCGTCATTCCGATTTCGGGATTGCTCGCGCCGCCGATCCGATCGTACGCGGCTTGGGCTTGCGCGACCACGGCTTGGGCTTTAGCCAAATTCGCCAGCGCGATTTGCAGATCGGGTCCGCTGACGCCGCTTTTTACCTTCGCGTAATTCGCCTCCGCGGTCCGCAGGTTCGCCTCCGCCGCGCCGATTTCTTCGGAGCGCGCGGGCGTCCTCGCCTGAGTCAGTGTCGACACCGCCACCGCCAGCGCGTCTTGCGCGTTCTGCGCCTGCAATTCCAAATCGCGCGTGTCCAGCCGCGCGATCTCATTGCCGGACCTGATCTTGTCGTTTTCTTTCGCGGCGACGCGAGCAACCGTCCCGCCCACGCCAAACGACAACCACGCGAATTGATTCGGAACGATATTGCCCTTCGCCGTAACGAGTGATTCGGCAGCCGCTGCCGCCGTCGGCGTAGCAAGCGCGCGTTGCGCGGCGAGATTCACGTTGCGCAACACACCAATCAGCCACAAACCGCCGACGAGCAACGCGAGAACAAATCCGACGACGAGCCAATTCCGTCGAGACATAGTTCCTCCCGGACACATAATACAACAATCGTCAGAGAGGTCAAATAACGAAAAAGACCTGGAAGGTTTTGAAAACCTTCCAGGTCTCTCATCTAGATATCCACGCCCGGATCGTTTGACGCCGCAGGCGCGCTCGGCGCAACCGGCGGCGTCGGCGCGACAGGTGCGAGCGCAGTTGGCGGATACGGTCGCGTTCCGAAACGCGTCAGCACAACCGCGCCGACCGCCAGCGTCGCGATGAACAGCCACACAACCCAGCCCACTACCGGCACCGAAGTGACGAGCCACAGCGCGATGACGCCGACGATCATCGAAAGAATCGGCACAATGTTCTTCGCCTTGAACGCGTTCAACAATCGCTCGCCGATGATGACGCTGATCGCGATCCAGCCCAACACAATCGCGGCGACAAACGCAACTCCCAGCACGAGCGAAAGCGGAATGCCGAGACAAGTGATGACGAAGAGAACGATCAGCGGCGGCACGACGAGCCAGGTCAAGCAACCGACACCCAAACTCGGCGCGGCGGATTTTTGCGCGACCTGCGCGACCTGGTTCAACTGCGTCGGCAAGAACACCAGGATCAGCGCGCCCAGCGCGGCAAGCGCAAGCGTATTGACCAGGTTCTTGAAAAACCAACCGAACGCGCTATCCCAAAAACTCCAACCGTTGAAGAACGACCAATCGCCGTAGCGGAATGGCAGAAGGAACGGAGACCCCGAGCGCCACTGAAAGCGCGGGTCTTTGGGATCAGTCACTCGCTCCGTTTTGCCGCGCACGACCGCGCCTTCTTTCTTGTCGACCGTCCCGCCGATGACGGTTACATCGCGCCCGATCACCGCCGTCGGTTCGAGAATCACGTTGCCGCCGAACACGACGACGTCGCGATCCACCTGTCCCGCGATGCGTACGCTGCCGGTTTGCACTTGCGCCAGCGATTGGTCGACGTTCTCCGTAGTGGAACGACGACTCACGAAACGCGCATCGCCGCCAAAGACGACAACATCGTCTTCAACGCGCGCGCCTTGTTCGATCACCACTTGTCCGCCAAACGATACGACATCTTTGCGAACGCGCGCGCCGTTCTGAATCAACGCGCCGCAGCCGAAGAGCACTACACTGTCCGCCGTTTCATCCGCACGCAGCACCAAATCGTCGCCAAAGCAAATGCGATCGCGCGAATCATCCGCGAACACAGGCGTCGCCAGCAACACGAGCAACACCAGCGCGATTCCAACTCCAAGTAAACGTTTCATTTTCGTAGACCTCCCACGTGATTTGTGGAGAGCGACAATTGGAACGAGCCAGTCACCACGCGCACCCAAAGCATCGTCAAAGCGAAGATCATCACCGCGCCCAGCGCCACCGGCGTCGGATCGAGATTATTCGCAATCGCGTTCGCGGCGATCCAGAACGCCTCGATCACTTTGTTCACCCAAAACGCGATCACTCCAACCGCACTGGGCAAAGTGATGATCACTTGCGGATTCGTGATGAGCAACCAACCTACTGACGCGAGTTCAAACGCGACGAACAGAATGACGGCGATTGCCGCGCCGACGAGCAAAGCGGATCCGATCAATGCTCGCCGCCGCGCGCGCACGCGTTCGCGTTCGGCGAGGCGCGTCATCACGCGCGTCGTAAAGCCCGGCGCGGGTGAAATCATCACAAAGCGATCTTGGTTCTCCATCACAAACTCACTCCTCGCTTGACCGCTGACCGCAGACCGTTGACCGCCGCGGCTGTCGGCGGTCGTCCGTCGGCGGTCATTGCACGCGCCAACGCGCGCCGCGCGCGGTGGAGTTTCACCTTGACCGCGCCCACCGAATCGCCGGTCGTCTGCGCGATCTCTTCGACCGACTGCTCGTGCCAGTACTTGAGCACGACGACCAAGCGATACGCCGGGGACAGTCGTTCCAGCGCACCCGCGATTTCTTGCGCGCTCTCATGCCGCAGCGCCTCGTTGGCTGGCTCGGGCGCGTCGCTCGCCAACGACTCGTCGAGCGCGTCGTCTTCGAGCGACAGCCACAGGAACTTGCGGCGGCGCAGGCGATCGATGCAGTGATGCGCGGCAATCGAAAGTAGCCATGTCGCGAATTTCTGATCGACCCGGAATGTTTTCAATTGCGAATACGCGCGCAGAAAAGTTTCCTGCGCCGCGTCTTCGGCATCGTTGGCATTGCCCAACATGCGATACGCCAGATTGTACACGGGCATCTGGTACATTTCGACGAGTTGAGCAAAGGCATTTTGATCGCCGCGTTGCGCGCGCGGCACGAGCGACTGCTCTTCCAACATTGTCCTCTCGCTACAATATACGGGGGAGATCTCAAATGGTTACAAGTTACGCGCACACCATACGCAGTGATGTCATTTCGACGAGCGGAGCGAGGAGAAATCCCTCGCAAATCCTGAGATTTTTCCCTTCGCTCGAAATGACAGCGCCTAACATCAGTTACGCGTTTCGCAGCGCGCGCCAGATTTCCTTGACAGCGGGGCGTTTGCCGTACATCAGCAAGCCCATTCGAAAAACGCGCGCGCCTGCCCACAACGCAATCGGAATAGAAATCAGCAAAACGACGAGACTGCCGATAATATCGATCAGCGGCACTTCGGACATCGGCAGACGCAGCATCATCATCGTCGGCGCAGTGAGCGGAAAGAAACTCAGCACGCGCGGCAGCAACGCGTTCGGATTGGCGAGCAGAACACCATAGAAGAACCAAGGAATGACCGCGCAAAAAGTAAACAGCCCGGCGATCTGTTGACTCTCGCGCATACTCGTGCCGAGCGAACCAGCCGCCGCCATCAGCGAGCCGTAGAGCAAATAGCCGAGCAGAAAATAGAGCGCGGCGACGACGAACGAACCCGGATTGAGCAAAACGACCGCGCCCGCGACAAGCGCGCCGATCCCGCCGCTCAACAAAAATCCCGATCCCAGCCACACGATAACCTGGGTCAAACCGAGCGCGCCCAATCCGATCACCTTGCCCGCCAGCAATTCCGTCGGTGAGACCGATGATAGAATGATCTCGATGACGCGCGATTCCTTTTCTTCACTCACGGAGCGCAAGAGATAACCGGATGCGGCGAATACGGAAACGAAAAGCAAAATCGAAAAAATGTACGGCGCGACGAATCCCGCGATGAATGAGAAACTGCCGCCGCCTTGCCGATTGCCTTTTGAGTCGAGCGTCACCAAATCGAGTTTGATGGGATTGGTCGCGCGCGTCAGCGTTGCATCGTTTACCTTGCCCGTCAACAATCCGTTCACCAAGAAAGTACGTAGATCGCCCGATTCGGTTGACGCGGAACCGCTGATAATATTCTCCGTGTACGCAGTGACTTGGCCCGTCGCCAAATAATCGCTGGCGATCACATAGTACGCGCGAATTTTTTCCGCCAACAGCGCGCGCTTTGCCGATTCTTCATCGTCGAACGCGACGAAACCTTTGGCAAACACCGACGCGATGGGCGTGAACAAACGCGAATCGTCGACGATCCCGGCGGGCTTGGCGGGCGGCACGAATTGACTGCGCGCCAGACTCAACATTTGTCCCGAAAAGAATCCAGCGGCGATGAGTCCGAGCAATCCGAGCGCGGGAAACAACAACGTCACGAAAATGAACCCGATGCGGCGAACGTTGACGACGTACTCGTGCCACGCAATCGTGGCAATCTTGTCGAGACGCATCCTATTCTCCCTTCACCACCGTGACGAAGATCTGCTCCAAAGGCATCGTCGCCAGCGCGAATTGCTCAACGAACAACCCTTGCTCCAGGATTCTTTTCAGGAAATCGCGCGGCGCGATATGCGGCTGCAAGTACACAACTTGCTTGCGATCGCGCGCCTCGACGCGCGCCACCTCCGCCCAACCCTGCCAATCGAGCGGCGGCGCGATCTCAATCGCGTTCGGCGCGAATTGTTTCTTGATGTCCGCAAGCGCGCCGTACAGCACCGCGCGTCCGTGATGAATCAGCAGAATGCGTTCGCACAACGCCTCGACCCGGCTCATCTCATGCGCGGAGAGCACAATCGTCTTGCCGTGCGCGCGCAAGTCGCGAATCAGGTCTTTGACGACCTCGCTGTTGACCGGATCGAGTCCTTGAAATGGTTCGTCCAGAATTACAAGGGCAGGATCGTGAATGATGCTCGCGACGATCTGCAATTTCTGAT
Organism: Candidatus Aquidulcis sp.; assembly: GCA_020723345.1. Lineage (GTDB taxonomy): Bacteria > Chloroflexota > Anaerolineae > UBA4142 > UBA4142 > VGOB01. Next base: position 59,391 of record DYJA01000014.1, read on the forward strand.
GCATCCCGCGCGACAAATCTTGCGCTTTTTTGCGCGACCATTCCGCAAGCCCAACCTGTTCGAGCAGCGCCGCCGCGCGTTTGCGCGCAGACGCCACCGACATTCCTTTCAGTCGTCCCAAGTACACCAGCGTCTCGTCCAAGCGCAAACCGCGATACAACCCGCGCTCTTCCGGCAAATAACCGACGCGCTCGCGCGCCGCGCCGGGCGCGCCGCCTAACACGCGCACGGTACCGGCATCGGCTTTGAGAATGTCCATCAAAACGCGGATCGTCGTCGTCTTGCCCGCGCCATTGGGACCCAACATTCCGAATATTTCGCCGCGACCCACTTGGAAATCCAATTGGTCGACCGCGATCACATCGCCGTAAACCTTGCGTAAATCCTCGACTTGAATCGCGTACTCAGCCATTCATACTATCCTTCCTATCCGTACTACACTGTCGTCGTAGGAACGATTGTTGTGGTCGGTGACGGAGTTGCCGTCGCCGCGAGATACCCTTCCGTCCAATACGCGGATTGAAAGGTCTGATACAATCCGCTGATGAACAACAGGAGCAACAGCGCCGGAATTCCAAGAACAGCACCCGCGACAATCGCGCCCGCGATCGAATTCGCCAGCCAGTAGATGAGGATTGCCACGCCGGCTGGGATCGCGATCAAGATCAACACAATCGGAATCATCAGCAAACCAAAACCGATGCCGATCCCGATCGCAAGAATGTACAGCACGGCGACGTTGCCCAGGTTCGCGCGGACGATGCGGTACCCCTCGCGGATCGAATCCATCACACCGCTCTTTTTGACGACACACGTTCGCACGATGAATTCGTAGAACGGGTGAATCACGAAACCGATCACAATCAAAACCAGCGCCGCGCAACAAATCAACGCAATCGAGCCGATGCTCCCCGCCACCGCGACGGCGATCAATTCACTCGGCGCGGTGCGACCGGCGCTGATGAGCGGCATCAACGCCAAGATCAACGGCAGCGCGGCAAGCAAAATCACCGCGAACGAAAAGAGCATCAATGGAATGTTGATCGCCAGCGCGATGCCGAGCAATCGCCAGAAATGTTCCGCGCCGATGCTGAACCCGCGTCGAACCGTCGGCGTCTTTTCGTGCGCTTCCAACTCCTGTACCAATCCGATCAGCGCGGCGCGGCTGACAAAACGCAAGATGATCGAAAGCACAAGCCAAACGAGCGCAAAGCAGACGACCGCGGCGATCAAGATCGTGATCAGTTGCCACGTTTCCGACGAAAGCGTTGGCATCGTCGGAAAATCGCCGCGACCGGCGCCGCGACCGCCGCTACCGCCACTGCTTGGGAAATTGAAACTGCCGCTCCCGCTGCCGCCAAACAGCGCGAGCAGAACACCGAACAGCCACAGCGCGCGATACTTGCGCGTAATCTCGAACGAGCGCACCAAAATTTTTCCGTAATCCATTCTGCCCCCATTTCTGATTTAGGATTTATGATTTCTGATTTCAGAATTGCACTTCTCGGGAAAACAAATCATAAATCCATTTGTTTGACAAACCATTGGACATCAAGTATAGTCGCATCGTTTTTCTGCGGAATCACTATGCAACGCTTCTCCACTCTCCGCGCGGAATTTCCGCGTCAATTCTGGATCATTTTCGGTGGCACGCTGATCAATTCGACCGGCAGCGGGATGGTTTTCCCCTTTATCACGCTGTACTTGCGCCAGCGCCTCAACGTCTCGATCACCTATGTCGGCGTGATCTTGATGTTCTGGTCGGTCAGCGCGCTCGTCGGGCAAATCGTCGGCGGCGCGTTCGCGGATCGCTTTGGACGCAAACGCTTGATGGTTTTCAGTCTGGCGAGTAACGCGGCAATGCTCACGCTGTTCGGGCTTGCCGATTCGTTCGCCCTCGCCGCTATCGTCGTCAGCGTGACGGGTTTTGTCAACGCGCTGTACCAACCCGCGCGCGACGCGATGATCGCCGACCTGGTCGGATCGGACAGACGACCGCAAGCGTACGGCTTGATCCGCGTCGTCGCGAACCTGGGCATCGCGATCGGCCCCGCGATTGGCGGCTTTCTCGCCGCGCAATCGTACTTGATCTCGTTTCTGTGCAGCGCAAGCGCGACGTTCACCTATTTTCTGATCACGGCGCTCTTGATGCGCGAAACCAAGCCGAACGCGCCGCCGCATCACGCGACTGCCGCCGCGCCCGGCAACCTGATAACTGTTTTGCGCGACACGCGCTTTGTCGCCTTTTGCGCGGGCGCAATCTGTTGTACGATTCTTGCCGCGCAAATGATGGCAGTTCTGCCGGTGTACATGAAAGATCAATTTGGCTTGGGCGAAACCTATTTCGGCTGGGTGATGACGACGAACGCCGGAATGGTTGTCTTGCTGCAACTGCCGATCACGCGCGTTACGCGAGAAATACCGCGCCTTGTTCTCACCGCCATGGGCGCGCTGCTGTACGCGCTCGGCGTCGGCGGGATCGCGCTCGGCAGCGCGTTCCCACATTTCATCGCGGCGATGGTCGTGTTTACGTTCGGCGAAATGATTCTCGTGCCAACCTCCACCGCCGTTACCGCCGATCTCGCGCCCGCCGATCTGCGCGGTCGGTACATGGGTATGTTGGGACTGACGTGGAGCGTCGGTTTCGGCGTCGGTCCGATCATCGGCGGCTTGATCAGCGATCACCTCGCGCCGATTGCGTTGTGGCCCCTCACCGCGCTCTCAGGAATCATCGCCGCGATTATTTTTCTCGCGATTGCGCGACTTGCGCCTCTTCGGGCATCACGCGCGACAATCTAGTCACGTCAATCTTATCTACGCACCAAGTCCATTCAAGTTACAACTATTTGCCATACGCGATTAGCCATTCGCTATCTTCCCCACCGCGCTTTTTCCTGCTCCGTCACGCGCGCCGTCAAATCAAGCGCCAACAGCGAAACTGAAACGACGTGATCGATCATCACCGCGCGCACATCTGAATCGAGTTCCGGCGTTTCGGGATCGAGGCACAATTCGTACGTATCGAGCGACTTGCCGCGCGGTGTCTGCGTAATCACCGAACGATAATAGTTTTTCCGCGAGACGCGCGTCCAACGCCACGACGTCGTCTCGCGCGCATTCTCCGGCACATTCACGTTGACGACGTCCGCACCGCGCGGCATTCCGCGTTCGAGAATTCGCCGCGCAAATTTTTTCGCGAAATGTCCTGCGATCGTAAAATCAATTTCGTCGCTGTGCGTGAAATGATATTTCGTGTGTACGACGCGCGAGACCGCCAGCGACGGGAAACCCATACTCGCCGCCTCCAGTGCTGCGCCAATCGTCCCCGAAATCGTCACGCCGTTACCAACATTCTCGCCATAATTGATTCCCGAAACAATCAACGCCGGTCGACGTTCCGCGCACACCAACACCGCGTACCGCACCGCCATCGCCGGCGACGCGGCAACCGCGAACGCGCGCACGCGCTTGCCGTCCACGCGATACTCGACCGGTTCAGCCGCGCCGCCGCCGCTGAACGAACGTCCCATCGAAGTCTGCTGATCGCGCGGCGCGACGATCAACAATTCGCCCAAGTCCCGCAGCGCCTCTGCCAACGCGTGCAGTCCCGGCGATTCGACGCCGTCGTCGTTCACGAGAACAATGAGGGGAATCTCTGATTTTCGATTTATGATTTTCGATTTATCTTTTAGCATTTGCTAATCGGCATCAAGTTCTTGACAATCTATGCAAGCCATTTTACAATGCAAACAGTCCGAATGAGCATTCGCGGCTCTCCAAGGAGAATGGAAATGAAAACCGTGTTTAGCGACGAAGTTGTTCCTGTTGAAGACTTGAAACGTCGTCAACGATATTGGCTGGCACGCGCGCGCAAGCGCGGTGGATTGACGATTGCCCAAGGCAAGGTGGCGGATCTCGTCCTTGCCCCACGAGCGATCGTCGCCGCCGGTACGCAAGCGGCGCACCACGCGCAACTGGCAAGCCAATTCTTCCTCGAAATCCTTGGACTGCATCGCCCTCCATCTGAAAGCGTCGTTTTCCCCTGGCTGAAAGACCTTGACTCCACCGACCAGGAAAACTTCGTCCAAGAGTACATCGAAACGCTTGCGCGCTGCGCGTCGAGTGGTCAATGGCAAAACATGGACGAACTCATTGAGGATTGGCAAGCAACTGCCGAAGCGCAGCGCAATCCCGATTTGTTGAATACATGGCAAACGCGCGGCAATCCAGACGACTATATTCCGGTCGACCGCGCCAATGGCTAACAAATTTCGGGTGATGCTTCGCAAGCGCGCCGTAAAGGGCTGGCAAGATCTCACTGCTCGTAATCCACAAGGTGTGGCAGAAATCTTGCGCTTTTTGCAAACCACTCCCGAATTGCGTGTGCCAGGCAAAGTGAAAAAACTCAAAGGCAAGCTCAAAGGGCTTTTGCAGTACGATGTCACTTTTTCCGACCGCATTCAGTATTGGGTGGACAAGGGGCAATCCGTTGTCTGGATCGAATACGCTGGCTCACACCCATAATCCACGCTATCCAGTCGCGATAATTCCCTCGGCGCGCAACCACTCCTCAGTCCGTCGCATTCCCTCTTCAAACGACACGCGCGGCGCGTAGCCGAGCAACCGTTTCGATTTTTCGATGTCGAAGACGACGCGGTGCGAATAAAATTCGACGCTCGAACGCGCGACGCGCGGCGGAAAACCGTCGACGCGCGCGAGCATTTCGAACGGCAGCGTCAGCGCGAGCGCGACCACGCGCGGCATTCCAAACAATCGCCTGCCGCCGAGCATGCGCGCGTACGCGCCGTAAAATTCGCGCCACGTCACGCCGCGTCCTTCCGCGCCGACAAATGCCTGACCAATTGCCGCGTCGTTCTTCAGCGCAAGCAAAATCAAGTCAACCAAGTTGTCGATGTACACCGCGTTGCAAATTCCGTCGCTGCCGCCGATCAAAACGGGACGACCGCACTTGACGCGCCGGAGCGGCGTCAGCGTCCACGCGTTCGAGCGAGGTCCGTACGTACACGCGGGTCGGATCACGGTCAAGGCAATTTTATTCGCGCGCGCGAATTGCCACGCCGCACGTTCGCCTTCCGCTTTGCTGGCGGAATAGAAATCGCCCGTAGGGACGCAATTAATTGCGCCCCTACTCGCGCCCCAACCCAATGGCGAATCCGCGTGCGCGTCGCGCGGCGGCGGCACGCCGTGCGCGTTGATCGTGCTGAGGTGAATGAACCGCGCGACGTTCGCTTCACGCGCCGCGCCGAGCAAATTCAACGTCCCGCCAACATTCACGCGGCGATAATCGTCCAGACGCGCGCGCCCGCTTTGCATCGCCGCGCAGTGAATGACGACGGCGCAACCATCCACCGCGCGGCGAACCGCATCAACATCAACAACATCACCGATCGCGATTTCGGAAACGTGATGCGTGATGCGTGATGCGTCGCGTACGAGTCCCCGAACGACTGCGCCTTCTTCCGCGCGTAATCGCTCTGCCAATCGTCTGCCGATGAAACCGTTCGCGCCGGTGATCAAGATTCGCTGATCGCGTAAATTCATGCTACCGGCACCCGTGCGAGAATCGTTTCGAGATAGCGCGATTTCATTTGCTGGCTCGCGAGCGCGCGCTTGACCGGCGGCGCGCGCAGAATGACGCCGAGAATCGCCGCCAGCGCGCGATGACTGAACTGCGCGCGGTTGTCGAAAATCAAATCCTGCAAATTGCCGCGCTCGATTGCCATCATCACAATGCGCGCGGTGGAATTGACCGGCGTGATCACGCGCGTCGCACGCGATTCGAGCGCGATGCCGCGCGTCGGGCACACACGCGCGCAGACGCCGCAGCCGAGACAGATCGTCGCGTCGAGTTTCGCTTTGTGTTTGGCGCGGTGATGTGGATCATTTGCGGAAACGAGCGTCATCGCTTCGACCGGGCAGACGTTCGCGCACTTGCCACATCCGTTACATTGGTCGAGTTCGACGCGCGGCAGGAAATTCGTCGTGTGAACCGGGTTCAGCATCCCAAACTTGCGCGCGGCAATCATCGCCTCACAGCAACAGCCGCAGCAATTGCAAATGAAATTCACGCTCGCGCGCACGTTCTCGCCAAACTGCACGAGATTGTTCGCGTACGCTTGCGCGAGCAAATCCATTCCCTCGGATTTGTCGACTGCGCGCGCGTAGCCGTGTCGGATGAGCGACGCGGCGGTTCCGTTGAACGTCATGCAAATATCTTTTGGCGCGGCGCAATCGCGCCCGACGTGCTGCATCTTGTGACGACAATAGCACACGCCGATTCCTATCGCGGTCGCGGTTTCGATCACGTTCGTCGCGCGTTCGTAATCGAGAACGCGCAGCGCGTTGTCGGCAGAAAGCAGCGGCTCGTGGACGAACACGCGGCCCAGTTGCGTTTCGCCGTTCGCAAAAAGCGCGCGGATAAATTCTTCTTCGCCGTTGAGGTACTGGTAGAACAATTCCGCCAACGCTTTTTGATCGATGTCGCCGCGCACGCGCATCATCGAAAATTCGAAAAAGCCCGCCATCGGCGGCGGCAAGACGTACGTCATCCCGCCGTTCGGATTTTCCATGTCGAGTAGAATCGCGCGACTAGCCAACGCGTCGAGTACGTTCCGCGCGTTCGCTTCGTTCGTTTTCCAAATCGTCGCCGCTTGCCGCGCGGTAAACGGCTTGATCGGAATTTGCGCGACGAGTTCGGCTTCGCGTTCGCCGAACAACATTTCCAAAATGCGGAAGAGCAATTCCGTCGGCGGCGCGCCTTGCGGAAAGCGATTGAGCCGCTCCGCCAATTCGCGATAGCCACTCTTGATTGTGTGATGCGCCATGCGAATCTCCGAATAACCTCGCGCGCGTTACTTGTGCGATTTGCGTCGCGTCATTTCGTAATCAAGTGTTTCCCGGAATGCCAATTCGATTGGACAGGGTTGCCAGCCCAATTCGCGTTTTGCTTTTTCCGCGCTGACGAACCAAGTTGAATCGGCAAGCGAACGCAGCGCTTCTGACGAAAACGTCGAACGCACGCCGACGCGTTCCGCGACTGCCATCAGTTGCGCGAACGTCGCCGCAAACCAGCCCGGCAGCCAAACGCGCGGCGCGGGGATTCCGGTGATCGCTTGCCACTGGAGCATCGCGTCGCGGTACGTGAACGACGGTCCCGCGATGATGTACGCTTCGCCGACGCGTCCGCGCTCCATCGCCAACGCGTGTCCTTCGGCAATATCGTTCACGTGCGCCCACGATCCGCCGCTGCGCGCGCCAAACATCATCGGCGTGCGTCGCAGATAGAAATCGTATAGCCGCACGAGCGGACTCGTGTCGCCAGGACCGACCACGATCCCGGGATGAACGATGACGATTGGCGCGCCTTCGCGTTGCAGCGGCACGGCGACCGCGTAATGCGCTTGCCATTTGGTACGCTCGTACTCCGACGAAAGTTCCGCAACATCCACGCGGTACGTCTCATCCACGATCTTGCCGCGCGTATTGCCGAACACTCCGGCAGTACTCGTGTAGACGATTTTCTCCGCGCCAAGTTCGAGAGCAACCTCCAACACGTTGCGTGTTCCTTCGACGTTGATCGCGCGCATTTTTCGTTTGTCGATCACGCCGACCGTGTACCACGCGGCGAGATGAAACACTCGCTCCGCGCCGCGCATCGCCGCACGCAAAGATGCGCGGTCGGTGATGTCACCTTGAACAAGTGTCGCGCCCTGCAACTTGACATCCGCGCGCGCCGGATCGCGCACGAGACAAGTAACGCGGTGACCGCGCTTGATCAAGATCGGGACGAGATGACTGCCGATGAAACCGGTCGCGCCAGTGACGAAAATGTTCAAGAGTTGCCCTCCAACCTTGAAGGTTGCGAACCTCCGCAAGGATCGACTCCTATCAGTTGCTTCCTGACAGTCATACTATCTCCATCGGCTTCGCTGCGATGCTAGCCAAGAATCTGTTCCAGTAGATGCGCGCAAGCGTAGGTTTTCTACATGATAGCCCGGGAAACATCCGGGGCGGTCATCGGGTACGAATTCGATCAACTTCTGACAAGGAAAGTGATCGCACAATCCACAATGTTCGATTTGCTTTTCCAAACAACATTTCACAAAGTGGCAATCGGCATGCAAGGCAGGAATGCAGCCAGCACACTCGATTGGATAGTTCGGGCATTTGCCGCAATAGTCGCCGCAAAATGTTGCTTCCGGACGAATCATGGCTCCACCCTCGCCTTCATCCTTCGTTTAGCCGCGTCATCTCTTCACTCATCCGCCACAATCGCTTCGGCGCTTGCTCATCGTACGACGCGGGCGACGACGCGCGCGGTTTGCAGCGCGCGAAATATTTGCCGGTCACGCCTTCCACTTCGGGCGACGACGCGAGATAAACGCTCGTCTGCGCGCCCTGCTCCGCGCTGATCGCTTGCAAATTGAATAGCGGCTGCACGATCCATTTGAACACGCCGCCATTCCGCGCGATCAAGTTCGTCCGGACTCCGCCGGGGTGCAACGCGTTGACAGTGATCTGAGTGCCCGCAAGCCGTCGCGCGAGTTCGTACGTAAACAAAACGTTCGTTAATTTCGAATTGCTGTACGCCGACAAACCATTGTAACCGCGCTTCATCTGCAAATCGTCGAAATCGATTTCGCCTTGCGCGTGCAACGCGGACGAGACATTGACGATGCGCGCGGGCGCGCTCGCCGTCAACACGTCGAGCAACAAATTGGTCAGCAGAAAAGGCGCGAGATGATTGACCGCGAGCGTCATTTCGATGCCGTCCACGCTTTCACGACGTGCCATCTGTACAATACCCGCGTTGTTGATCAGCACATCGAGCCGCCGATATTTGCGTTTGAATTCCTGCGCGAGCCGTCGAACATCTTGCTGCGCCGACAAATCAGCGAGCATGTATTCGACCGCCGCGTTGCCGGTTTGCTGTCGCATCCGCGCGACCGTCATCGCGCTTTTTGCCGCGCTGCGTCCGATCACGATCACCGTCGCGCCGCGCTGCGCTAATTGCCGCGCCGTCTCCGCGCCGATGCCCAAAGTCGCACCGGTCACCACACAAATCTTGCCGTTCACGTTTCCAATAAACCGGCTGCGCGCAACGCGTCCACCGCGCGCGCGTACTCGTCCGCGCCGCCCGCCACGACGATGGTTTGTTCGCGCGATTTCCCGTCCGCTTCGTACGAGACTACAAAATAACCGCGCGTGATCGGCGGGCGCGGCGCGTGCGCCTCCACTTGGCGAATCGCTTGGCGCGGAATGTTCGGCGCGCCGGAAGCAGATTCATTCCGGGGTGTGAGCCACGGAAACGCCAACCCAGCCATGATCAGAATCAGCGCCATCAGCGTGTCGCCCCGCAAGAAAAGATAAATACCGAAACCAAACATCAAACTCGCCGCCGCGACGTACAGCAACGACGCGCGCGAAGAACCGCGCCGCGTTCCTGGATCTGGACGCGTGAATGTGATTTGCTCCGGCGCGATCGCGCAGATACCCGATCGCGTTTTGAATTCATGCCGCGTTTGGTTGTCCATCAAGATTCTCCTCTGCGCTTTGCATTTCGCGCTTGGTTCGTTGCGACCACATCCACAACGCCACAATCATCGCGATTTCGACTGCGATTGCCAGCGCGCCTGCTTCGGGACCGAACGCGCCGCCGATCAACCAATCGGGTCCCGTGATGTTCAAATCGAACAAACCGCCCATATCAATTCCACTCACCGGAAAACCGAACAGCGGTCCTTCGGCGAAATTCCACGCTGCGTGCATCCCAATCGAAAACCACAAGCGCCGCGTCACATAGTACCCCAACGCGAGCAAAATGCCCGCAAAGAAAATGCCGACGGTCGAAGTCCATCCCGCGCCGGGATTCAACAAGTGTAGCACGGCAAAGTACGCCGACGAAACGATCACTGCCGGGACAAAACGAATTCCTTCGGCGAGGTTTTGCAAAATGTAGCCGCGCGCGTCGGTCTCCTCCGCGATTCCGATCAAGACGTTGAAGAGCAAACCATTCACGAGCGCGCCCAAAACCGCCAGCCAATCTCCGCGCTCCCAGGCAAACCCCGTAATCGTCGCCGCGCCAAAAGCAAGTGACAGAACGAAAATCGCGCCCCACGCGACGATGGTGAATCCAAATCCCGCGAGCGCCTCTTGCCACCAGCCGCGCGTCATTTGAAAGCCGAGCGCGCGGAATGAACGCCGGTCGATGAAACGCCGGAACGCAAACACGATCACGAGCAGCGAACACGTCTCCCACAATCGGAAACCAAACGCGAACGGCGAAAAAGTCGCGACGGTGGACAACTCTTCGATCAAGCGTCCCAGCACTTGCTCCGGCGTCCAACCCGCTGCCGACCACGCGACGAACACAATCGCGCCGATGACCAAGCCAAAAGCAATTGCCGCAATAATCTGCGCGAGGCGCGCGCCGATGGCGTACAACAACACGCGCCAGCCCGACCGCAGTCGCCCGTCGCGCACGAACCACGTCTTCCAGTGTTTGTCTTGGGTAACCGATCCGCTCAACGTTTCGGGCGGCGTCGCGTGGTGAACCGCCACTTGCTGCGTTTCCGGTGGTTTTTCGTCTTGGGTAACCTCTGCGCGCAGAAATTCAGGCGGCATGTTTAGTGATTCTGGCGGTCCTTCGGTCATTGCTTCATTGGCTCCTTTGCGGCAAATCTACGCCCAGCCGATCGAGATGTTTCCGAATCATCTGTGCTTCCCAATAGCGCATGATCGTCGGCGCGTACGGATACCCGCGATAAAACGGCGACAGATCTATCAAGTCGTCGAGCGTTTGGACGCGCGGCAAACAATCGAGCAAAATTTGATCGCGCGCGGCAATCACGTCGAGATAACGTTGCAGACGCGTGGGAATGTCGTCTGTGATAATGCCCTTGTGACTCGACACGATCACGCGCGGATCGAGTGACATCACTTTGCGTATCGAATTTTCAAACGCGGCAATATCCGATTCCGCATGCCCGTACCATGGTCCGAACGACGACAGATCAAGGTCGAACGAAAGCAGAGCGCCGTGCGGCGGCTCGAACAAACACATATGATCGACCGTATGTCCCGGCGTGTGAATCGCCGTGAGTTTGATTTTGCCGAAATCGAAAATGTGACCGTCGGCAAAGGTCTGCGTCGCCAACGCCGTCCTGAAATTCATCGCCGCGCGGACGTACGCGCGCCATTCGCCGGCAAGTTCGCATCCCGCAAAACGTTCGCCCAGCGATTCGAAATTGCCGAACGTGTCGGCGGCATACTGCGGCGCGTAAATCGGCGTACCCTCGAATTTCCAGTTGAGCGCGGTGTGATCAGGGTGGCTGTGCGACGCGATCACGAGATCAATTTTGCGTTCGCGCCGCAACGCGTCAATCACGCTCTCACCGCAACCCGTATCGATCAACGCGCGCGTTGTCCCTTCGATCAGGAAACTGTGCGCGAAAGGAAATCGCCCGTCGTTTTCGGCGGGAACAAGGCACAAACCCGGAATGATTGGTGTCAGGATCATCGTCGTCGGTATCATAAAGCAGAAACCCGTTTTCCGCAAGAAAACGGGTTTCTGATTCGTCGGCTACTTGTCGCGCCGCGCGAGCGCGAAAAACAAGCCCACTAACAGAGCGATGAACGGAATCAGAATCCAAAAGAACGCCGACAGTGGGAATGCGTGTACCCCGCGCGTATTGAACCAGCCGATGTCCCACAACGCCGCGATGAAAATCAAATTTGTCGCTGCGAACGCGATTCCGGCGTAGATCAACCCGCGCTCGGGATCGATCCGCCAATGCGCGCCCCAGCGACCAAACGCGATCAACGGCTCGCGCGTCGCGACGATCACCGCGATCACGTCGAGCACGGCGACGAGCGCGGCAATGCCGAGAAACATCAGCAGAAATTCATCGCGCGCTTGCCAACCATCGGGCTGCTCGGCGATGTTGAAATGCGTCGCGACGCGCTCAGTGGGCAATTGCGGATACCAGTACGCCGCGAGCGCGACGAGCAGCGCGAACGTCACGAGCACCGGCGCGAGGTACACCCAGCGGAATTTCACCGGCGCGATTTCGCGCGCAATCGGCGCGCTTTGCGCCAAACCGCGCGCGTACACAAACATCCACGCTGTCGCGCCAAGGATCGCGAGGAACATCGCAATCGTCAAGATGCTGATGCCATCGCGCGGCGCGACGCCGAGCCACTGTAAAAGTACGCCCAGCATCGCCGTACCGACGCCCACGAGCGCGAGGAGCGCGCCGCCAAAACGATTCGACTTGTCCCACACTTCGCGGTTCGCATACGAATAGCCGACGCGCACGCCGAAAATCGGATTCGGTCCGACGCGCGGCGCGAGAAAATACGTCGCGAGTCCCGCGATAAAAAGCAATGCGCCAATTCCCAATCCAAAATACAACATCGCCATTATCCCCTTTCGGCAAAACCTGGCATCGAACGACGCCGACGCGTTGCGGCAGTCAAAGGTCGTCTCGCGACAATCGTCACTTTGCTGCTGCCCTCGGGCGTGTAGACATTAATCGCTTCCCAGCCCTCTTCGCCCCATTCATTTAGTGTCGCTTCGATCTGCTCGTCTTTCGCCCCCAAAATACTGTTCCCGATGGTACGGACGCGATATTCCCACTGCGCTTGTTCAGCCATTTTTGCTCCCTCAACTTGATTTTGGCGTGGTCTCGACATTCTTCGCAAGCGAGGTCAATCCAGCCAACCCGCCCAGGTTCATCGTATCCACTGCGCTGCTCGGCACAATCACAAGCGCGCCTTTTTCCTTTAGCCCTTCAAAAAGCATGTTCATCGCGCGCAAATGCAGCGCCGTCGGATTGTTGGCGTACTGCTGCGCCGCTTCGGCAAAACTCGCGGCGATCTGTTTTTCCGATTCACCGAGGATCACGCGCGCCTGACGTTCGCGTTCGGCTTGCGCCTGGCGACTCATCGCGTCTTCGAGCATTTGCGGAATCACGATGTCGCGAATCTCGACCGATTGCACCGTCACGCCCCACGGCGTCGTGCGCTGATCGATGATCTTTTGCAGTTCCGCGTCGATCTTTTCGCGCCCGATCAAAATATCGGCGAGCATCATCTTGCCGATGATATCGCGCAGCGCGGTCTGCGCCGCCCACGCGATCGCGTCCGTGTAGCTGGCGACTTCGAGCGCGGCTTTTTGCGCGTCCCACACGACCCAGAACAACACCGCGTCCACGTCGACCGGCACCGTATCGCGCGTCAAGGTGCGTTCGGCTTTGAACGGCGTCACCATCACGCGTTGATCGATCCAGGATGGAATCGTTTCCGCCACCGGCACGATCCAGAACAAGCCGGGTCCCGCCAGCCGACTGAACTTGCCAAAGCGCAAGACGATTGCCTTTTCCCACTGATTCGCAATCTTGAGCGCGAACAGAATGGAGCAACCCGGCAGAAACGAAACGATGAACCACGCCGGCACGCGATCGCTTGCGAACTGATCGGTCACTGCGCTCAATAAAATTCCCAGCAACACCACCACCACAAACAACGTACCGGCAACCGGATTTGTCTGTTTCGATTCCTCCAACGATTTGCTCTTGAACAATTTGTCTCTCATCGAAATTCCTCCTACGATTTTTTCTGTCGCGCCCAACGCGTCAACTGCGCGTCGAACGCGTCGCGCACTTCGTCAACCGTATAGCCCATACTCAACGCTTTGCCAATGACGCTATCCGTCAGCGCCTTCAATTGCTCTTGCCGCACGCGCGTCAGGTGCGCGCCGTCAGGTCGCTCGCGCACGTACGTGCCGCGCCCTTGCTGCGTCGTGATCACGCTGTCGGCGTCCAGTTGATCGTACGCCCGCGCGATGGTGTTGGGATTGACGCGCAGCAGCGTCGCTAATTCGCGCACGGTCGGCAATTGCGCGCCGGGCGTCAAGCGTCCCGTCGCAACCTGATGTTTGACCGCGTGCGCAATCTGGAGATAGATCGGCACCGCGCTGTCGGGATCAATTCGAATCTCCATTGCCCGCCTTTCTACATTGTACTAATCGAACTAGTACAATTATACCACACCTTGTCAAGGGGCAATAAAAAAACCTTCTAGGTTTTGCTAACCCAGAAGGTCTCGCCGACAACGCGTTCTATATGCCCTGCCACCAATCCTTGCGACTGCGCGGATCCATAAACGCGCCCGCATCTCGAATCGCTATTTTGATTTCACTGCCACGCGCCTGCGCGAAAGGTTGCCCGGCGCGCAGCGCCGGTAAGTTGGCGCGCCCCGCGTCATTCAATTGTTGATAGAGCGCGAGCAACTCAGGCGCGACGATGATATCTTCGACATGGATCGCATAACCGGTCGATACATTGTCGTTGCGCGTGTAAACCAAAGTGATTCGTTCCGCCTCGGCGTACAGCACCATGACTTGATTGCCGCCACCGATATCCGAACCCGCCACGGGAACGCGAATCGCTTCGCCGGGCGCAACGACGACGCCAAGCAGGGTCACTTCGGGATCGGCAATCGGCGCGGCGCGACAGTTGCAGCCCCAGTCCCAATCGTTCACGCGGTACACCGCTTTGATCGTCGGCGCGCGGCGGTCGGCAAACAGATCGAGCAGGCGCGGCGCGCCCGGATCGGCGCCGCCTTCCAGATCGATCAAGCGCGCCGCGCTCTGGGTCGCCGCATAACCGCGCAGCGCGAGATTGAGATCGGCGTGTTGCGCGGCAGGACGATCCGTCACGCGCGAAAGAATCGGCAAAATGTTGAACGTCGATTTGGTTGGAGCGACGGTTGAAGTAATCGTCCTGGTTGGCGCGATTGTATTTGTCGGCGCGGCAACCGTTCTGGGCGCAACCGTCAAAGTGATCGCCGCGGTCGGCGTGATCGTGATCGTCAATGCCCCGACCGGCTTGGTCTCCGTCGGCGCGGTGGTCATCGTGCGCGAAGCCGTCGCGGTCGCGCTCGGCGATGCGGTGAGCGTCAACGTAGCAGAGGGAATGATGGGCGTGAATGTCGCCGTCGCGGTAGCCGTCTTAGTTGGCGTGGCTGTCGCGGTCGGCGCGAGCGCGGTTTGCGCCAATCCCCACAAACTTGCGAGAGCAACGCACAATCCAAGTAAAATAATTACGCCCACGCCCAACCCAATCCACACGATTGGCTTGATTGATCTGAGCGGACTAACCTGAAGTGTTTCGGGTGCGGCAGGCGCGCGCATCGCGACGCGCGTCAAATTCTGGACGGCGAGTGTTCCACCAACTCCAATCAAGATGCCGACGATCAAAAATCCAAGGTTGACGATGATGCTCAAACCGCCCGCGCCACCGACGAATGGAATCGATGGTGTGGGAGTCGGCGTCACGGTGAATGTAGGCGAAGGCGTACTCGTCGCGGTTGGCGTCGCCGTGTTGGTCGGCGTCGGCGTGGAGGTTCGCGTCGCGGTCGGCGTCGCAGAAGGAGTCGACGTACTCGTGGGCGGCGCAGTGCGCGTCGGCGTCGCCGTCAAGGTCGAATCCGGCGGGACGGCGGTCGGCATTTGCGAACGCGGCTCCATACAGATCGCGTCGATCCAAACGCGATTCTCGCCGATGGTCGCGTCGTTTGCAATCGCGCGAATGTAAAACGTCGCTTTGTCCGCGCGCGCCGGGAATAGCAAAATCATATTCGGGTGATTGAGCGCGACGCGTTTGTACGGCGCGAGCGGCGGATTCCAGATAATATTTTTTGAATTGGGATCGGTGCCGCCGGTCGGATCGACGCCGACTTGTCGAATGATCGTTTCCGTATCAACGTTCGGTCCGTCGGTAGATTTCGCGGCGACGAAATAACCGACGCGGAACCAATAATAAACGCCCGGCGTGAGATTGCGTACCGTTTGGTAAAGCCCGGCGTCAAAAGTCTGGGAATAGTAAATCTGTTGCGAGCCGCCGATATCGCCCGGCGATTGCTCGTTGTCCACCCACCGATAGTCCGGCGCGTTCGCGCCGCTAAAGATCACCGGCTCCCAACTGTCCACGACGATCCCGTACTTGGCGTTGTGATAATTGGGACCCATCGAACCGTTGGTCACAAGGTTGCGCGGATCCATCGCGCACGCGCCTTTGTTGAGCACAACGGGATCCTTCAAGTCGGCGGGAACAAGAGTCGCGTCCAGCGGGGGATGCGCCAGCGCCGGTACGCGCACAAGCGCCATCGTCACGAACAAAATCGCGATGACGCCTACGGCAGAGCATTGGAACAATCGTCGTCCGATCATGTCGCTGACCTTTCGCAGAAACAGAACACGCGCGACGCCTGCTTCCGAATAATACGAACGCCTCAGACGATCAAAAAGTGGATGGCTGGATTGTAGCACAAACTTGGCTGGCGTCAATTTCGAGCCGGGATTGGATGTCGTTCAGTTTGGGGGCAAAAAGCGGAGCAAGCATCCTGAGCGGAGTGCAACGAAGTCGAAGGAGGCTTGCGGAGCGTCACCTGCGAAATCGCGCTTGACTTTGACACCCTCCGCGTGCGAGACTATAATCGCTCGTGAACGCGAAAGGAGATGACGAGAATGTCTACCGCCCGTACAGTCCGCGCGCCGCGCGGCACCCAAATTACCTGCAAATCGTGGCTCACCGAAGCGCCAATGCGAATGTTGATGAACAATCTCGATCCCGACGTGGCGGAAAAGCCCGACGAACTGATCATCTACGGCGGACGCGGGCGCGCCGCGCGTAATTGGGAGTGTTATGACGCGATTGTGAGATCGCTCAAAGAACTGGAGAACGACGAAACGCTGCTCGTGCAATCGGGCAAACCCGTCGGCATTTTCAAATCGCATCCCGACGCGCCGCGCGTGCTGATCGCAAATTCGAACATCGTCCCCGCGTGGGCAACGCAAGAAAATTTCGACAAGTGGGAACGCGACGGCTTGATCATGTACGGGCAGATGACCGCCGGGAGTTGGATTTACATCGGCACGCAAGGAATTTTGCAAGGCACGTACGAAACACTCGCGTCGCTCGCGCAACAACAGGGTTGGCCATCGCTCAAAGGCAAATTCGTGTTGACGGCGGGACTCGGCGGAATGGGCGGCGCGCAGCCGCTCGCGGTGACGATGAACGAAGGCGTCGCGCTCGTCGTCGAAGTGGATCCCGCGCGCGCCAAACGCCGCCTCGAAACGCGCTACCTCGACGAACTGACCGACAACCTCGAAGACGCGATGACGCGCGTCGAAGATGCGATCAAGAAACAAGCGGCGCGCTCGATTGGACTCATCGGCAACGCGGCGGACGTGCTGCCTGAACTCGTCGCGCGCGGCGTCGTGCCCGATGTCGTCACCGATCAAACGCCGGCGCACGATCCGTTGTCGTACGTGCCGGAGATGCCGCTCGCAGAGGCAAGCGAATTGCGAATTGCGAACAGCGCGGAATATCAGCAGCGATCCATGCAAGCGATGGCAAAGCATGTGCAGGCGATGCTCGATTTCCAAACGCGCGGCGCGATTGTGTTTGATTACGGCAACAATTTGCGCCAGCGCGCGTTCGACGCGGGCGTGCAGAACGCGTTCGATTATCCCGGCTTTGTGCCGGCGTACATTCGCCCGCTTTTTTGCGAAGGCAAAGGACCCTTTCGCTGGGTCGCGCTTTCCGGCGATCCGCAAGATCTGTACCGCACCGACGAAGCGATTTTGGAACTGTTCCCCGAGAACGAACATCTCGCGCGGTGGATTCGGATAGCGCAAAAGCGCGTCGCGTTTCAAGGGCTCCCGGCGCGCATCTGCTGGCTCGGCTACGGCGAACGCGCGCGCGCGGGTTTGCGTTTTAATGAACTCGTCGCGCGCGGCGAGGTGAGCGCGCCTATCGTCATCGGACGCGATCATTTGGACGCGGGTTCCGTCGCGTCGCCGCGCCGCGAGACGGAAGGCATGCGCGACGGCTCGGATGCAATCGCGGACTGGCCCCTGCTCAACGCGCTGATCAACGCGGTCAACGGCGCGACCTGGGTTTCGATTCATCACGGCGGCGGCGTCGGCATCGGCTATTCGATTCACGCGGGACAAGTGATCGTCGCGGACGGCACGCCCACAGCGGCAAAGCGCTTGCAACGCGTATTGACGAGTGATCCCGGCACGGGCGTAATTCGGCACGTCGACGCCGGGTACCCCGCCGCAATCGAATTTGCACAGCGCGCAGGCGTGCGAGTGCCGATGGGGTTGAACCAGCCGTCGTTTTTTCCGTGAGTATTTCGTGAGTACCCCTGTTGTATACTGGCGATGAAATCCTTCCACATACCGGAGGGGTAAATATCACCAGGAGGGGTACTTTGACTACCGCATCTTTTTCCACAACTCCAACCAAGCCATCGGCTGCCGATCTTGAACTAACGGTCGCTCAGATACGAGGCGTTCATGCCGCGTGCGTCATCCTCGATCAGAATCGCGATGTGAGCGAGATTCACATCGTCGCCTCGCTGGCGCGCAAGCCCAAGCAAATCGTCCGCGATGTCGAGACGCTGCTGTTCGTGAAACACCGCGTCAAAGTGGACTATCGCAAGATCAGCATGGTGCTTTTGCCGGATGAGAAATTGCTCCGGCTTCCGCTGGCGCGCCCAGAAATCCGCGAGATCGTCGAAGACAACCTCGGAAACGAACGAAGGATTCGCGTCGAAATACGGGGAGCGAGTAAAATCGCCGTCGGCGAGGCGCGCGAAAAAATCGATAACCCGATGATCTTTCGGGCGTCTGCCACCGCCACGATCAATGCGCTCGAGAAACTGCTCGGCAAAAGCGTCGACATGCGGCTCGACGACGTAACCGCGCTGCGGCTCGGCGTGCGCGAAATCGTGCTTGTCGTCTTGACGTCGTCAATCGAGGATCGCGAGGAGACATTCGTCGGAGCGTCCTTTGTGGGAACGCGACCGGCGGAGTCGGCGGCGCGGGCAACCCTGGACGCGCTGAATCGTCGAATTTACAATCTCACGGCGCAAGCGCCGCGCGAAACCGGGCAAGATGTTTAGAACGCAATTTTGACCAAAAATGGAAAGAAAAAATGCTTGCATTGTGAACGTGAATGTGCTAGAATAGGAATTGAGGCCGGCGAACCTGCGCGAGCAAGAGCGAAGCGAAGGGGAAACCTGATCGCACCCGCTGCGATCAAATTCCTCGACGAAAGGATGTGAATCCTAGTGAAGTGGCGCATCGTAGGAGCATTGTTGACCCTGGCAACCATCGCGAGTATGCTTCTGGCAATTGGCGCGGACGGTCTTTGGGAATAACCTTGGATTAAAGTCTCCACAAGTTCGCCGGCACTCCGCACATCAACAGAGGGATTTGATAGGCACATATTTAGTAATCAGTGGATGTCGTAGATGAGTTCGCTTCCATGGAAAGCACGTATCTATATTTTTCTCCTCGCCGCGCTGATGGCAGGCGCGGTTTTCTTTTCTTTCCCCGAAATAGGCGATCATTGGGATTATTGGGGCGCTATCCTTGTATTTGGTGGAACAGTTGCTGTTCTTGACATTCTGAGCATTAGCCACGTTGGAGTACACATGGCAGCATCAATCGCCAATGCCATCAAGTTCGCTGTCGTGCTCCTCTATCCTATGCCAGTTGCGATTATCAGCGTATTTTGGGGAACACTTGCTGGCGAGATCCCTGTCCAGCGAGTCTGGTACAAAAAACTCTTCAACACCGCGCAAATGACACTAACCTGGGCAGTCGCAGCATGGGTGTACAGCGCTCTGAATAATCCGCGCGAGAGTTATTTTGGCTCAGTTGGAAATGTTCTCGCCATTGTATCTGCTGCGGCGACGGCTTTTTTGCTCAACATCGCGCTGCTCTGCTTGGTGATCAGTTTTGCCGCGAATCTGCCGCTGCGGTACGTCGTGGCGCAAAACACGCGCGTCATGATTTGGCACGAGGCAAGTCTGTTCACACTCGGCATTTTTTTTGCCGTGCTGTGGCGCTACAGCCCTGCGACTATCATTCTGGCGGCTATTCCGCTATTTTTCGTGCGCGATGCGTACAGGACCGCGAATATTCTGCGGAATCAGACACACGATGCCCTCCGCGCGCTCATTCGAGTTGTCGACGAACGCGATCATCATACGCACGATCACTCTGAGCGCGTCTCCAATTACGCCAGGGCAATCGCCAAAGCGCTTGATCTGTCGCAGGACGAGGTCGAAGCGATCGCGTCCGCCGCGCTGCTTCATGATTTGGGCAAGGTTGGAATGCCGGACGATATTCTGTTCAACCCCAAATTGCTCAACCCCAACGAACGAAAGAATGCCGAGCAACACGCGGCTATCGGCGGAACGCTTCTCGCCAAGTTTCCGCTCTTCGACAAGGGCGCGGTCTTGGTCCGCCATCACCACGAACGCTACGACGGCAAAGGTTATCCCGATCATCTGCACGGCGAAGATATTCCATTGGGAGCGCGCATCATTTGCGTCGCCGACTCCTACCAAGCAATGACGGAAGACCGTCCCTATCGCCGCGCGCTTACGCAGGACGAAGCAATCGCGCAACTCGAAAAAAACAGCGGCACGCAGTTTGACCCGCGCCTAGTTCAAGCATTTGTCGCAGTTCTGCAAAGGAATCTGCCCACACCAGGAGCGGCAGCAATTCCCCCATCACGCGCGTCAAGATAAAAGGCAGAGTCTATGTTCCTCTTGATCGTGCTGGCAATCTCCATCGGCGTCGCGCTGCTGCGCGGCGGCAACCTCGCCCGCTTCGCCGATCTCAATCTCCGTTGGCGCGGCATTATCCTGATCGGATTCCTTATCCAAGTTTTGATCTTTTCCGATTTTTGGCGCAGTATACCTGACACCGCGCCACTCACCCGCTACGCGTACATCTTGTCGCGAACGATTCTGCTCGTCGCGCTCGCGTACAACTTTCGCATTCCCGGCATGCCGCTGCTCACGCTGGGACTGGTGCTCAACACGATCGCAATCGTCGCGAACGGC